>NZ_QEOB01000033.1:0-61099 GCF_003096875.1 Paraburkholderia unamae | reverse complement strand
CTTTTCGACCGGGAGGCCGTCGAGCAACTGGCACGCCACTACCGCGTCATCCTCGAAGCCGTCGCGGCCGAACCGCAACGCAGGATCGGCGATCTGCCACTCATGGGTGGCGCAGAGCAACGCGCCGTGCTCATGGACTGGAACGACACGCACATCGAATGGCCTGCGCCGGCGCCCACGCTGGCCGAAGCTTTCGAGGCCCAGGTTCGGCTCACCCCCGACGCGATCGCCGTGAGCTTCGACCGCGAGCCTAATCACGAGCCGCTCACCTACGGCGCGTTGAATGCGCGGGCCAACCGCCTGGCCCACCACCTGCGCGAACACGGCGTGGGCCCCGACCGGCTTGTCGCCGTCTGCATGGAGCGCAGCGTCGACATGATCGTCGCCCTGCTCGGCGTGCTCAAGGCAGGCGGCGCCTATGTCCCGCTCGATCCGGCCTACCCTGCGGAGCGCCTGGCCTACCTGCTCGGCGACACCGCAGCAGCCGTGCTGATCACGCAATCGCATCTGCCCTGCGCCCCGCATCTGCAACATGCGCAGACCGTCTACCTGGATGGATACGAGACCGCCTTCGCGTACGCCCCCGACCACAACCCGGCCGGTGTCTGCACCTCCTCGCACCTGGCCTACTGCATCTACACCTCCGGCTCCACCGGCAACCCCAAAGGCGCGCTCAACACGCACGGCGCCATCGTGAACCGGTTGCTGTGGATGCAGCACGAATATGGCCTGGGCCCGAACGATACCGTGCTCCAGAAGACGCCCTTTACGTTCGACGTCTCGGTCTGGGAGTTTTTCTGGCCGCTGCTGAACGGTGCGCGGCTCGTCATCGCGAAGCCCGAGGGACACAAGGACCCTGCCTATCTGGCCGATGCAATCCAGCGCCACCGGGTCACGACCCTGCACTTTGTGCCCTCGATGCTGCAGGCATTTCTCAACGCCGGCATGCATCTGACACAACACGCCCTGCGCCAGGTCTTCTGCAGCGGAGAGGCGTTGCCCTGTGCGCTGCAACAGCAGTTCCACCGCCACTTCAACCCGGTGAAACTGCATAACCTCTACGGCCCCACGGAGGCGGCCGTCGATGTGACGTTCTGGCATTGCGAGCCGGGCGGCGATCCGACGGCCGCTTCGGTCCCGATCGGCCGGCCCGTGGCCAACACCCGGATGTACGTGCTCGATGGGGAACTGCGCCCCGTTCCGCCAGGCGTGGAAGGCGACCTGTTTATCGGTGGCGTGCAGCTGGCACGAGGCTACCTGAAGCGCCCCGGGCTGACTGCGGAGAAGTTCATTCCAAACCCTTACGGTGTCGTGGGCAGCCGGTTGTACCGGACAGGCGATCGCGCACGCTATCGCCGCGACGGCGTGCTGGAGTTCCTCGGCCGCAGCGATGATCAGGTCAAGCTGCGTGGCCTGCGCATCGAGCCTGGCGAAATCGAAAACGCATTGCAGGCGCACCCCGACGTGCTCGCCGCGGCGGTGGCGGTCAAGGGGGGCACCCAGGGCGAACTGTATGAAGCGCAGCTTGTGGGTTATGTGGTCATGCGTGCGGGCCGCAGCCTGGACAACGCCGCCCTGCGCGCGCATCTGCTGCAGTGCCTGCCCGACTACATGGTGCCCGGCATCTGGATGTGTCTGGATGCGCTGCCGCTCAATGCCAACGGCAAGCTCGAGCGCAAACGCCTGCCTGAGCCCGACGGCGCGTCGCGCGAGGCCAGCGTCAATGGCACACCCTACGTCGCACCGCGCACGCCAACCGAAACCATGCTCGCTACGCTCTGGGCCGAGCTGCTCGGTGTCGAACGTGTCGGTATCGACGACAACTTCTTCGAGCTCGGTGGGCACTCCCTGCTCGCCACCCAGGTCATCGCGCGGTTGACAGATTGCTTTCCCCGCGCATTGACGATGCGAACGCTTTTTGATTCTCCGACGATCGCAGCCATTGCCAGGGTGCTCGATGCGGAGCCCTCGACTGAGGGAAACCGCATTAGAAGAATGCCCGCAATCCAGCGACAAAAGCGTATTGGCGAAACTCAATCGATTCAGTAAAACCAATTAAAAGGAATCAATCCATCATGGAAATCCAGTTCGTCGTGGTCGTAAACGCAGAAGAGCAATATTCAATCTGGCGCAACGATTGCCCTGTTCCTCCCGGGTGGTCGCTCGAGGGCATGCAAGGTCCCCTGGCAGAGTGCCTGAAATACATCGACACGGTATGGGTCGATATGACTCCAGCAAGCTTGAGGCGTGCGAATCAGGGTTCATTGGTCTGAGTTCGGTCCATCCTCTCTGATACACAAGAAAAGAAAACTAAATTTCGTCAATAGAAATGAACACGTTTGTTACCTCTTTCGCGCAGCAACGGCTCTGGTTTCTTGACCAGTACGATCCAGGGTCATGCCTCTACAATATTCCCGCCGCATGTCGATTGCTGGGCACACTCGATCATGACGCGCTGAAAGGGAGTCTCGACGAGATCGTTCAACGGCATGAAGCCTTTCGAACCACGTTTGCGGTCGAAGGCGGCACACCTGTCCAGGTGATCGCTGCGCACGCGCACGCGCACCTCCGGTTTGAGGACCTCTGCGTGCGCGATGACGCGGAAACGGTTGCCTTTGATATTGCAGAGCGGGAAGCGCGGCAGCCATTCGACCTCGCGCAAGGTCCACTCATGCGCGTTACCGTCGTCAAACTGGCCGATGATGAGCATCTGCTGGTTCTGGTGATCCATCACATCATCGCGGATGGCTGGTCCATCGACGTATTGCTTCGGGAGCTGACTTCGCTTTACAACGCACGTGTCGAGGGATCGGCACTGCCCCTCAATGCGCTTGACATTCAATACGCGGACTACTCGGTATGGCAGCACGAATGGCTGCAAAGCGGGGAGCTCGAAACGCAACTGGATTACTGGAAGAACAGACTCGAAGGTGCCGCTCCATTGCTTGAACTGCCGCCTGGCCGGCACAGGCCGAGCGTTGCGCGGCATCGGGGCGACACCGTGGATTTTTCGCTCGATACTGCGCTGGTGACGAAACTTCGACAGCTGAGCCAGCGCAATCAAACCAGCCTTTACACCACGCTCGCGTCAGCACTGAATGTGCTGCTGTCGCGCTACAGCTGCCGAGGTGACATATGTATCGGTTATCCAGTTGCAAACCGCGGCCAGCCGGAGATACAGGGACTGGTCGGCTTCTTTGTGAATACGCACGTGCTGCGCACGAACGTGAACAGCGCAGACAGCTTTGAGGCGCTCGTCCAGCAGGTGAGAACTTCGCTCCTGGAGTCCACCGAGCATCATGATCTTCCCTTCGAGAAGATCGTTGAGGCACTCGGCCCTGAACGCAGCCTGAGCTATTCTCCATTGTTCCAGGTCATGCTGGCATATTACGAAGGGGACCCATTCGAGAATCTGCGTCTCAGCAGGTTGCAGGTGACAGGTATCCCCCTTCGAACCCCGACGGCAAAGTTCGACCTGACTGTTGATTTGCGTTCGTCAAGCCAGGGTGTCACCGGCGTTTTCGAGTACGACACCGATCTTTTCGACCGGGAGGCCGTCGAGCAACTGGCACGCCACTACCGCGTCATCCTCGAAGCCGTCGCGGCCGAACCGCAACGCAGGATCGGCGATCTGCCACTCATGGGCGGCGCAGAGCAACGCGTCGTGCTCATGGACTGGAACGACACGCACATCGAATGGCCTGCGCCGGCGCCCACGCTGGCCGAAGCTTTCGAGGCCCAGGTTCGGCTCACCCCCGACGCGATCGCCGTGAGCTTCGACCGCGAGCCTAATCACGAGCCGCTCACCTACGGCGCGTTGAATGCGCGGGCCAACCGCCTGGCCCACCACCTGCGCGAACACGGCGTGGGCCCCGACCGGCTTGTCGCCGTCTGCATGGAGCGCAGCGTCGACATGATCGTCGCCCTGCTCGGCGTGCTCAAGGCAGGCGGCGCCTATGTCCCGCTCGATCCGGCCTACCCCGCGGAGCGCCTGGCCTACCTGCTCGGCGACACCGCAGCAGCCGTGCTGATCACGCAATCGCATCTGCCCTGCGCCCCGCATCTGCAACATGCGCAGACCGTCTACCTGGATGGATACGAGACCGCCTTCGCGTACGCCCCCGACCACAACCCGGCCGGTGTCTGCACCTCCTCGCACCTGGCCTACTGCATCTACACCTCCGGCTCCACCGGCAACCCCAAAGGCGCGCTCAACACGCACGGCGCCATCGTGAACCGGTTGCTGTGGATGCAGCACGAATATGGCCTGGGCCCGAACGATACCGTGCTCCAGAAGACGCCCTTTACGTTCGACGTCTCGGTCTGGGAGTTTTTCTGGCCGCTGCTGAACGGTGCGCGGCTCGTCATCGCGAAGCCCGAGGGACACAAGGACCCTGCCTATCTGGCCGATGCAATCCAGCGCCACCGGGTCACGACCCTGCACTTTGTGCCCTCGATGCTGCAGGCATTTCTCAACGCCGGCATGCATCTGACACAACACGCCCTGCGCCAGGTCTTCTGCAGCGGAGAGGCGTTGCCCTGTGCGCTGCAACAGCAGTTCCACCGCCACTTCAACCCGGTGAAACTGCATAACCTCTACGGCCCCACGGAGGCGGCCGTCGATGTGACGTTCTGGCATTGCGAGCCGGGCGGCGATCCGACGGCCGCTTCGGTCCCGATCGGCCGGCCCGTGGCCAACACCCGGATGTACGTGCTCGATGGGGAACTGCGCCCCGTTCCGCCAGGCGTGGAAGGCGACCTGTTTATCGGTGGCGTGCAGCTGGCACGAGGCTACCTGAAGCGCCCCGGGCTGACTGCGGAGAAGTTCATTCCAAACCCTTACGGTGTCGTGGGCAGCCGGTTGTACCGGACAGGCGATCGCGCACGCTATCGCCGCGACGGCGTGCTGGAGTTCCTCGGCCGCAGCGATGATCAGGTCAAGCTGCGTGGCCTGCGCATCGAGCCTGGCGAAATCGAAAACGCATTGCAGGCGCACCCCGACGTGCTCGCCGCGGCGGTGGCGGTCAAGGGGGGCACCCAGGGCGAACTGTATGAAGCGCAGCTTGTGGGTTATGTGGTCATGCGTGCGGGCCGCAGCCTGGACAACGCCGCCCTGCGCGCGCATCTGCTGCAGTGCCTGCCCGACTACATGGTGCCCGGCATCTGGATGTGTCTGGATGCGCTGCCGCTCAATGTCAACGGCAAGCTTGAGCGCAAACGCCTGCCTGAGCCCGACGGCGCGTCGCGCGAGGCCAGCGTCAATGGCACACCCTACGTCGCACCGCGCACGCCAACCGAAACCATGCTCGCTACGCTCTGGGCCGAGCTGCTCGGTGTCGAACGTATCGGTATCGACGACAACTTCTTCGAACTCGGTGGGCACTCCCTGCTCGCCACCCAGGTCATCGCGCGGGTACGCCAGACACTCAGGATCGAAGCTCCGATCAAGTGGCTATTCGAAGCGCCGACCATTCGTCAATTCGCCGCCGCGCAAAGCGACATTCTCAATGAAGCCGCACCAGACACCGTTGCACCGCCCATCACTGCAAGTAGCGAAGCCCGGACGAGGCGGCCGGCATCGTTCGCCCAGGAGCGCCTCTATTTTCTGGACCGCCTCAAGCCCGACGACAGGGCATACGTTGTTCCGGTAGCACTTGAGTTGACGGGTACGCTCGATGTGCAGGCGCTCTCGCGCAGTGTGTCCAGGATCGTCGGCCGACATGAGGTGTTGCGCACGACATTCGACGAGGACGACGACGGCCGGACAGTTGCGGTCGTTCATGCGCAGCCGTTGGATGCGATGGTATATGTCGATGCACGTGGCATGGATGTGCAGCAGCGTGTGGCCGCCGAAATCGAGTACGTAACCCTTGCGCCTTTCGATCTGCGCAATGGTCCGCTCCTCCGTACTCACCTTGTACGGACAGACGAATCGCGTTATGTCTTTGTGACCGCGATGCACCACATCGTCACCGATGCCTGGTCGGTCGGCGTTTTGATGCAGGAACTCATTGCCTGCTATACCCTGTTCTCGGGCAGCGGTGACGCGACTTCGACGCTCGCACCGCTATCGATTCAATATGGCGACTACGCACAGTGGCAACGAACACGGCTCACCGAGACTCGTCTTGCCGGCCAGACCGACTACTGGAAGTCGCTGCTGGGAGGTGCGCCTGCCACGGTGGAGTTGCCGACAGACAGGCCGCGTCCGTCAATGCAGACGTCGGCTGGCGACGCGCTGCGTCTCGCGTTCAGCGCAGGGCTGTCGCAACGGGTTGATCGTCTGAGCCTCGCACTCGGCGCGACACCCTTCATGACGCTCTTCGCGGCATTCAATGTCCTGTTGAACCGGTACGCGAATCAGGACGATCTCGTCATCGGAACGCCTATTGCGAACCGCACCCACGCAGAGACCAATCCCTTGATTGGCTTCTTTGCGAACACGCTCGCGTTGCGAACCAGACTGAGCGGCGAGCCGACGTTTCGCGAAATCGTCGCCCAGGTCAAGGCCACCACAATATCGGCCTA
Source organism: Paraburkholderia unamae (assembly GCF_003096875.1). NCBI lineage: Bacteria > Pseudomonadati > Pseudomonadota > Betaproteobacteria > Burkholderiales > Burkholderiaceae > Paraburkholderia > Paraburkholderia unamae. Next base: position 54,571 of record NZ_QEOB01000033.1, on the reverse strand, counting down.
CACGCATCAGGACATACCGTTCGAAAAAGTCGTCGAAACGCTCAATGTACCTCGCGACACAAGTCGCCACCCGGTTTTTCAGGTTCTCTTCAGTCTCGACAACACTCCGGCGCAACGTCTCGAACTGCCGGGCCTGCAGGCACGATCGCTGGACATCGAATGTCAATCCGCAAAGTTCGATATCTCGCTCGAGATGTCCCGGACGACGACCGGTGACTATACCTGCCGCTGGGAGTTCAATACGGACCTGTATGAGCGTACGACCATCGAGCGCATGGCGGGTCACTTTCAGACGCTCGTTGAAAGCGCTTGCGCAAGTCCCGATCTGAAGGCGGGCATGTTGCCAATCATGAGGGACGCGGAGCGCGACTACCTTACCGGCACGCTGAACGCAACTGCGAGACCGATACGTCAGTTGCCTGTTCATCACTTGTTCGAGGAAGTCGCCCGGCGCATGCCTGACAGTGCCGCGGCTCGCTTCAACGGCAGTGAATACAGCTACGCGGCTCTCAACGCTCGCGCGAACCAGTTCGCGCGCCATTTGCAGCGTGTGGGCGTTATGCCTCATTCGCTGGTAGGGATTTGCCTCGAACGCTCTCTCGATGTGGCAATCGCGATTCTCGCCGTTCTGAAGGCCGGCGCCGCCTGCGTGCCCATGGACCCGAGCTATCCCGAGGAGCGCCTGCGCTTCATGGCGAAAGATGCGGGAGCACCCGTTATCGTCACACAGACCCACCTGCTCCATTGTGTCGACGAAAACGACGCCCAGCTTGTCACGATAGACGACTGCGCAGCAGCCTGGACCGAATCCGCGACCGATCCCGGCATCGCCCTCGATCTACGGGCGCTATGCTACGTACTTTATACCTCGGGTTCGACGGGCCTTCCCAAGGGCGCCGCCCTCACACACGAGATGCTGACTAACCTCGTGCAGTGGCAGTTGACCGAGTCGACGCTGCCATCCGGTGCACGGACCCTGCAGTTTTCTCCGTTGAGCTTCGACGTCAGCTTCGACGAATTCTTTTCGACGTGGGCAGCAGGGGGCACCGTCGTCATGGTCAGTGACGAGGTCCGCAAAGACCCTCAGCAATTGCTCGAACTCGTGATCCAGGATGACGTGGCACGGATGTTCATCCCGTTCGTTGCGCTGCAAGGTATCGCGGATGCGGCTCGCGCGCTCGGAACCGTGGGCAGGCTGAGCGAGATTGTCTGCGGCGGAGAACAGCTTCAGGTGACTGGCGAGGTGGTTGACCTGTTCAGGAAGATACCTGGCGGCCTTCTGCACAATCAGTATGGTCCGACCGAAAGCCACTTCGTGACTGGTTTCCGTCTGACCGGTGATCCGCAGACATGGCCAGATCTGCCCCCCATCGGCAAACCCCTGGCCAACTCGCAAATCTACATTCTCGACGCGTACATGCAACCGGTTCCCCCAGGCGTGCGCGGGGACCTTTACATTGCCGGCATCCATATCGCGCAATCCTACTGGCGGCGCGGCGGTCTCACCGCAGACCGCTTCGTACCGAATCCATTTGCAAGTGCTCCTGGTGCCCGCATGTATCGAACGGGTGATGTCGCGCGCTACCAGCCGGACGGGAACATCGAATATCTTGGACGCTCCGACCACCAGGTAAAAATCCGCGGCTTCCGGATCGAACTTGCAGAGGTCGAACAGGCCTTGTTGACCGTCGAGGCAGTCGCCTCGGCGGCGGCGGTCGCTCGTGAAGACCGCCCGGGCCTCAAGCAACTGGTCGGCTACTTCGTGGCGAGGCCTGGGATGCGCCTGGACCGGGATTCCCTGCGTCGCGAACTCAAACAGCGCGTGCCGGAATTCATGATTCCGGCTGCGTTCGTCGAGCTTGAAGCGTTGCCCCTGACACCGAGTGGCAAGATTGACCGCCGCTCGCTTCCAATGCCAGGTCATGAATCTTCTGGCAGCGAATATGTCGCGCCGGGCACCCGGGAGGAGCAGGAACTGGTGCGCATCTGGCAAGATGTTCTCAAAGTCGAGCGCGTCGGCATACACGACAATTTCTTCGACCTCGGTGGGCACTCGCTACTGGCGGCCCAGGTGCTCGCGCGCATCCGGCAGGCGACCGGTATTGCCGTGCCATTGCGGACGCTTTTCGAGGCCCCGACGATTGAGAAGCTCGCTTCCTCGATGGGCGGATCAGCTACCAGTGCATCGCCGGACTTCGCAACTGCGCCACTCGGGGCGCGGGCTCCACTTCTTCCCGCACAGAAACGGCTATGGTTTGTTGAAGAACTCAACCCGGGTAGCGCGGCCTATCACGTACCGGTCCTTCTCGAGCTCGACGGTCAGCTCGATACGTCGGCGTTGGCACGCGCGCTGCACACGGTCGTAGAGCGCCATGGCGCTCTACGCACCCGCATCGTGACGCACGAAGGCCAGCCTTTCCAGCAGGTTCTCGATGCGGCGGCCTGGACGATGACGGTGGAAGATCTGCGCGGTGCTCGAGAACCGGACGCGGCGCTGGCGCACCGTGTTCGTGAGTCCGCTTGCCATCCCTTCGATTTTTCCAGTGGTGAAATGTTCCGCGCGACATTGTTCCTGCTCGCGGACGCACGTCATGCGCTCCTGCTGAACGTCCACCATATCGCGGCCGACGGATGGTCGACTGGAATCCTGCTCAGCGAGACAGAAGCCCTTTATCGTGCATTCTCGGCAGGGCAAGGCAATCCGCTTGCGCCACTGATCATTCAGTTTGCGGACATTGCCTGGTCGCAGATGCGGCGCGGCCGCGACGAAAAAGTCAGGATCGCGGGAGTGAACACCGCGGATATCGCCTACTGGAAGAAACAGCTCGCCAATGCGCCAGCTGTCCATACCCTGCCTCTTTCACATACACGCCCCGCAGTACTCCGCATGGGCGGCGCCGTGGTGAACACGACCATAGACGGGCCGCTTACGGCTTCCTTGAAGGCCGTCGCCTCGCAGCACGGTGCCACGCTCTTTATGGCGCTTCATTCCGCGTTCGCCGCATTGCTCGGCCGATACGGCAATCAGGACGATGTGATAATCGGCACGCCTGCTCTCAATCGCGGGCAAGCTGAACTCATGCCCCTCATTGGCATGTTCGTCAATACGCTCGTCCTGCGTAGCGATCTGTCGAATCGGCCGAACTTCTCTGCGCTTGTGCGTCAGAGCAAGGAATGCATCCTGGAAGCGTTCACGCACGAGCATGTCCCCTTCGACCAGCTCGTCGAAGCGCTCGACGTGCCGCGCGCCCTCAGTCATGCGCCTTTGGTCCAGATCATGCTCGTTCTCGAGAACGAACAGCAAACGAAGTTTGCGCTTCCCGGAATCGACGCGCGTTCGACCATCGTGAATACCGGCACAGCCAAGTTCGACCTCACCCTGTACGTCCGTAAGCGCGAAGATACCGGGCTGGATATCACGTGGGAATACAACACGTCTCTCTTTGACAAGACGTATGTCGAGCAACTGGCCGGTCACTTCTCCCGTCTGGTCGCCCACGCCGTACGCAACCCGGACATGCCGCTCGCACAGATCCCCCTGCTCGACGACACGCAACGGGCAGAACTGCTGCGCGCCGGATCCGGGCCGAGCATCGCAGGCTCAGCGCCGCAAACGTTCGATGCCTTTTGTCTGCATGAACTCTTCGAAAAGCATGTCTCACAGCGTCCCGACGCCATTGCGGTCAATTGCACAAGCGCAAGACTGACCTATCGGGAACTGGATGAGCGTTCGAATCGTCTGGCCCGATACCTGATCGAATGCGGAGTACGGCCGGACACCCTGATTGGCCTGTGTGTCGAACGATCGACGGAAATGATCGTCGGGATGCTCGCCATCCTGAAGGCAGGAGGTGCATACGTACCACTGGATCCCGACTATCCAGCCGCACGACTCAAGTACATGGTGGAGGACAGTGCGATTCGCATCGTCCTCACACAGCACAGTCTCGCGCACCGGTTGCCGCCCGATGTCCTTGAGGTAGGGCAGATCGTCCACCTGGACGATGCACAGCTCAGCGAAAAGCTGAATCGCCTGCCCGCCACGCGTGTGCCGTCGCGCAGCTTCGGCTTGCGGCCCGATCACCTGGCCTATGTCATCTACACGTCGGGCTCAACGGGGGAACCCAAGGGCGTGCTCATCGAGCACCGTCAGGTGAGCCGTCTATTGAAGTCGACCGAGCGCTGGTTCGGCTTCGGCCAGGACGACGTCTGGACAATTTTCCACTCGTACGCCTTCGACTTTTCCGTCTGGGAAATCTGGGGGGCACTCGCGTATGGCGGCCGGGCGGTCATCGTCCCCTATCTGGTCACACGCTCGCCGCGGGAATTCCTCGCACTGCTGGAAAAAGAGCGCGTCACGGTACTCAATCAAACCCCCACTGCGTTTCGCGCGCTTTCATTTGAAGCCGGATCGCTTGACGTGGATCTGGCCCTGCGTTACGTCATTTTCGGCGGAGAAGCACTCGACTTCTCGAGTCTCGCCCCGTGGTTCGACCGCTTCGGCGATCGGCGTCCACGGCTCGTGAATATGTACGGCATTACAGAAACAACCGTGCATGTCACCTGGCACGCACTCACTGCGACGGATAGCCAGCGCACGGCGAGTGTGATCGGTGTACCGATTTCCGACTTGAGCCTTTACGTGCTCGATGAGGAAGGTGACCTCGTTCCGCACCAGGTCGTGGGCGAACTGTTCGTTGCGGGAGGCGGCGTTGCGCGCGGCTACCTCAACAAGCCCGCGCTCACGGCAGAACGGTTTGTGCGCAATCCGTTTTCAGACGACGGGGCGAAGATGTACCGGACCGGGGATCTTGTGCGATATCGAGCCGACGGCACGCTCGAATACGTTGGACGAAAGGATCAGCAAGTCAAGATCAGGGGGTTTCGTATCGAGCTTGGCGAAGTGCAGGCCACATTGTCCCAGGCCGAAGGGGTTGCACAGGCACTCGTAATCGCACAGGGAATCCCAGGCGACCAGCGTCTGGTCGCCTACATCGTCCCGCGCGAAGGACACGCGCCCGACACCGCGACCCTGCGCGATGAACTCTGCGCGCAATTACCCGACTACATGGTGCCGTCGGCCTTCGGTGTGCTCGATGCCTTCCCCACGACAGCGAACGGCAAGGTGGACATCAAGGCGCTTGCGCAGGTGCGTGACAGACACCTCGTGAATTCGACTCCCTTTGTCGGATCTCGCACACCGACCGAGGAGGTGCTTTGCGAGATCTGGAAGAGCACACTCGGCGTGGCACGCGTCGGCATTCACGACGACTTCTTCTCCCTCGGTGGCGACTCGATGCTCGCGGTGACGATCGTTCATGCCGCACGCCAACAGGGACTTTCACTGACTGTACGCGACATGTACCAGCATCACACGGCAGCCGAGCTGAGCCAGATTGCCGATGCAAATGCGATTCAACGCGGCCCCGGCGTCGGCGAAAGGCTTGCAGCACAGGGCGAAACGCCAACCTCTTCGACGCTCAGGTTGCCCAACCTGGTGGACTTCGATCCGTCCTTGTCGGCTCAGTACTGCGACTTGATTGAAGACGCCTATCCGCTCACGGCGATGCAGCAAAGGATGGTAGACGCCTATGATCAAAGCGTGCAGGTCGGCGACGGCATCTACCACGTGCAGATGTGGTCCCGTATCCGCCAGGAGAGACCGTGTGCCGAGTCGATGCGCGAGGCGATTCAACTCGTCGTGGACAGCCAGCCGGTATTGCGTACCCGCCTTTTGAGAGCCGGCGGCGGAGCTGCCTGGCAAGGCGTTGCCCGCGAGCTCGAAGTCGAGCTACACGTTCACGATCTGCGAGGACAATCTGAAGCACAGCAGGCATTGGCATTCGAGCAACTGCTCGCGCAGGATCGCCACTTGCCGCTTTTCAGCGAGCACGACAGCTTCGCGGGGCTCCGCTTCAACTGGCTGAGTCTCGACGACGATATCTTCGTCCTGTTAATTTCCATCCACCATGCCATCGACGACGGCTGGGGTAATCAACATTTCCTTCGGTCAATCTGGAGTCTCTACGAGCGCATACGCACTTCGCGTGTTAGCCAATCTGGACGGGCAGTCGAACCACCTCCCCGGGCACAAAATGTCTTCAGGGAATATGTTGCACTAACCCGCGAGTGCGAAATGGATACATCAACGGCGTCATTCTGGCGCGGGCGGACGTTAGCCTGTGACGGTAGCGCGCCGCTCAAGCGATACCGCCGGTTGAGAGCAGATGCGTCGGGCCGCGGTGAGTGCAGTGTGGCGTTTCATGCTGACACAACCGCATGTCTGTACGAGGTTGCTTCATCGCTACATGTGTCGGTCAAGGCAATCGCGCTTGCCGCCTATATCGCGCTGATTGAGAACAAGGTTCAAGCGGGAAAGGCCACGATTGGCGTAATCGCCAATGGTAGAACGGACCGCCTTTCCGAACCCTTGACGGCCCTCGGTCTATTCTGGAATCTCGTGCCCGTCTCATCTCCGGTTTTGGGGACAGCAACGGCTGAGGAACACATCCGGATGGTCCATCAAGCGCTGATCGAAACTGAATCGCATACGCTTTTTCCTCTCAACCGGATCTGTGATCTGCATGGAGTCGATGACTTATTCTTTGCGACATTTAATTTCACGAATTTTCATAACGCGTTTTCGCTCGCTGAAGCACGCAGGATTTCCGGCATGGAATTGCTCGATGCTGGATGGAACGATCGCTTCGAGTATCCGCTGAATTGCCATGTAAGCCTGGACCGCGATCAGCAGAAGCTTCAGGTTCATTTCACGTTCGACCGCGCTTTTCTATCGCAGAAAGAGGTATCGCGCTGGAGCACTGACTATCGTGAGATCCTGAACCGCTATCTCGCGTGCCTTCCATCTTGATTCGATCTGCACCTGAGTTAAATCGCGTGCATATGGAGGTGTCTGCCGCCGCCAGGGTGGCTGCAGACACCGGAGGAACGCACGAGGTCCGCGCATGTTGCAGACGATGAACCGCGCCATGTCAAATCCATTGACGCATGTGATGCAAGAAATTACTCCCGGACCTGTCGCCGTCATTCCGCCGTTGGGGGCGACCGGGAGCGCATGCGACGCACTTTCGGTATTCCCGTGTGTTAACCCGCCGTGGGTCAATGTGGACAGGAATGACGGGAGAACAGCGTGTAACGGTTTCCACCGTCAGGCTCAATTCCATCTGCCGCTGAGACAGAAGCCTCACACACATTTCTCAATCCGAGAATCGATAGCATGTTTGACAGTATTGATATCGGATGAACATATCAACAACTTGCATCATGCCACTGACTTGACCGGCTCCACAGCAGATGAAGACAACTCACCATTCATCCAGCGCACCACGACGGCTGGAAGGTCGAGTATGTGGTGGGGGGAATGTCCTACACATCCCTCAAGCGGCATGAAGCACGCTCGCGCTCCCCAGAGGTTTGCAAGCTTAAGCCCCATTGACACTGGAATTTCCGGATCGTCCATGCCATGAATAATCAAAACGGGCACCCCGATGCGGGGTACGAGAGCGGCAGTATCAAAGGTGTCGATGAGGATCCAGCGTGCAGGTAACATGGGAAAACGCAGTGCCGCTAGGTCCGTCAAAGAAGTGTAAGGGGCTTCCAGAACCAGTGCAGTTGCAAGGCCTTCGCTTGCCATGCGGGCGGCAACGCCGCTGCCTAGACTATGCCCCCACAGGATGAGAGGACCACAGAACGATCCCGCGGCCACAAGCGTCGCCCGCGCATCGGCCATCAATCCTTCTTCGGTTGGCTCCCCAGGATTGCCTGAGTAGCCGCGATATGAGGCAAGCACGGCACCCCAACCGCGCTGGTGAAGCGCCTCCCCCATTTCGGCAAAGTCTCGACGGTCCGCGCCGTTGCCGTGAAAGAAGACAACCGTCGGTACATCGCGACTCGCCGGCGCCGCGACCCACACGATCAATCGATCACCGCTTGGGACGTCGATTTGCACGGAACGGAAGATGGAATCGTCAGGTGGGGCATCCAGTACGGAGGACGGTGACAAGTAGATCAACTTCCGTTGCCGAAAGTAAAGGAAAGCGCATAGTCCAGAATAGAGCAATATGGCAACTAGCGTAATGCAAATTCCTGAGAATACTATTCGTGTCACTCGTCAATTCCTGGTTCAGATATAACAGTCCGGAAAGATCAGGAATACATGCTCTTGCCAGATAGTCGGGCGCAATCGTTGTGGCCAAATTTGATTGGATGAAGCCGGAAATTATGCCTTATTCTGACGATCAGATACTGCTATGCTATCCCCCCGGCGTCATAGTAGTTGTCGCCTCTGAACTTTCTTATCAAGAAGAGTCAGAGGTACAGGTTGAAGACGAAACAAACGTATTCTGTTGAGTTCAAGGAGCAGGCGCTGTCGAAGGTCCTGCAGCGCGGGAGCCGAACGGTTGGAGCCGTGGCTAACGAATTGAACGTGAACGTACTGACATTAAGGAATTGGATGAGAGGCACCGCCGCCTCGAGCCGGAGCTCGAGTTCTGAACATGCAAGACGTCCGGAAGGCTGGTCGCTGGAAGAACGCCTGATGGCCTTGCAGGAGAGCCACGGCTTGGTGGACGAAGCATTGAACGGCTGGTGCCGGGAGCGCGGCCTGTTTGCGCATCATCTCGTGCAGTGGCGTGCGGATTTTTGCGCCGGCGGCGCAGCCGCTAGCCGACGTGAGAGCGCTCAGGAAGTACGGGATCTGAAGCAGGCCAATGTGCAACTGCAGCGTGAACTCAAGCGCAAGAAGCAGGCGCTGGCCGAAGCTGTGGCGCTACTGGTGCTGCAAAAAAATACCGCGCGCTCCTCGGGGACGAGGCCGAATGACAGCCCCTGAAGAGCGCAAGGCATTGATCGGCCTCATCAACGAGGCGACCCTGGCCGGGGCTCGCCAGGCACACGCGTGCAAGATTCTGGGGCTCAGCGCGCGGACAGTTCAACGCTGGTATCGGGGCGAACCTGACGCGGTGGACGGGCGCACGTTACGGCACCACGAGCCGCGCCACAAGCTCTCTGCCGAGGAGCGCGCCGAGCTTCTGGCGGTCGCGAACTCGGCCGAATTCGGTCATCTGCCGCCAAGCCAGATCGTGCCGCGACTGGCAGACAGGCAACGCTATATTGCCTCGGAATCGACGTTCTACCGGGTACCGAAGGCCGAGAAGCAACTCGCCCACCGGCGCAGCGAACGGCCAGCCCACTCTCGCAGCAAACCCCGTTCGGTTTGCACCGACGCACCGAACCAGTTGTACAGTTGGGACATCACGTACCTGCCAACGACAGTTCGCGGGCAGTATTTCTATCTGTACCTGTTTCTGGACGTGTTCAGCCGCAAGATAGTCGGCTGGCAGGTCTATGCGGAGGAAAGCAGCGTACTGGCCAGCGAAGTCCTCAAGGACCTCTGCGCGCGCGAAGCGATACAGGCGAACCAAGTGATTCTGTATTCGGATAATGGCGGCCCGATGAAAGGCGCGACGAAGCTCGCCACCCTCCAGGCGCTGGGTGTCATGCCGTCGTTGAGTCGCCCGGGCGTGAGCAACGACAATCCTTATTCTGAGTCGCTGTTCAAGACCCTGAAGTACCGGCGCGCTTACCCGCTCAAAGCCTTCGACGCCCTGCTCGCCGCGCGCACCTGGGTGGGCGCGCTGGTGTGCTGGTACAACCACGAGCATCGTCACAGCGCGATCCAGTTCGTGACGCCGGCGCAGCGCCATGCCAACCTCGACCAGGACATTCTGGATCGACGAGTGGCGCTTTATGAGACTGCACGGCAACGCAACCCGCTGCGATGGAAAGGCCCCACGCGCAACTGGCAGCGGGTCGATGCTGCGCATCTCAACCCTGACCGCATCGATGATCGGGGCATCCCTCAACAACGCCTTAATCAGGAGCGAAAGGCTGGCTGAAATTTATTCGTTGAGGCGACAACTAGCTTGAAAATTCCCGCTATCACCCACTCGCTAAAGTCAGGTTGGCCATGTTCGTGGAGATCGTGAGTCAAGTGATGGGACGTGAGTTTCCCCTGAGATGGCCCAGCTTCATGTTACCCGGTTCATGCAAGATTGGCTTGCCGCTACGCAGACAAGGAGCGACTGCATAATCCGATGCCTCTGAAAAGCGAAAAACGGGGGAACTGCACTACGGGTGCAGTCACGACCATTCTCCCCAGCGATATTTCGCTTTCCCCTGAAACCCGCCACTCGAATTACCATGCAATGGATTTTCCGGGTTCTACCAGTTACGTGGCTCCATCGCCCGCTTCGCTCTCGCTCCCTGACAGTGAGGTACATGTCTGGTACGCCCGGACGTCAGCGTGCGATACGCCAGAATTGCGTGCCAGGTATGCAAGTCTGCTCAGTCCACTCGAGCACGAACGATTCAGTCGCTTCGCGTTCGATCACCTGAAGCTGGAATATCTCGTGACGCGCGCGCTCTCTCGATGCGTCCTCTCACGTTATCTCGGCAAGAACCCGGGATCACTGCGTTTCGTTGCCGGTACTCACGGAAAGCCAGAACTCGAACCTGGCTCCGACGGGCACCCACCGCTTCGATTCAACCTCTCGAATACCTCAACGTTCGTAGTCTGCGCAGTGACGCGCAGTGCCGACGTTGGCGTCGACATTGAACGGGTTGACAGGTCTATCGATATCGCAAGCCTGGCAAACCGCTGTCTCGCACCAGAAGAGCGGCGCGCCTTGCGCGCCGTCCCAGCCGAACAAAGGTCGTCGCGGTTCTTTGAACTATGGACACTCAAGGAAGCGTGGTTAAAGGCGACCGGCATTGGACTTTCTATCGAGCCCGATCAGGTCGCGTTCTCGATATCCTGCGGGATAGCCAGTGCGGTGTTCGGCCCTGACGTAGACGATCTTTTGAGCAATTGGCAGTTCGTGACTCACAAACCAGAGAAATCGTGCATTACTGCTGTCGCCATTCGCACTGGCACGTCAGGATCTTTCCGTGTACGTTTCGCGGAAACCGTTCCACTGCAACCCTAATCTTGCTGTGTCAGTAAATCAGGTTATAGTGGTCTAATGAACCCGACGGGGGTGCGGCCAAATTCCTGGACTGATTTATGCCGCAATTCCAAGGCTCTGCTGACCTGCCCCCTGCAAACAGGGCCAGTCGGAGTCTAGTAAAGTTCGTTTTTGATCGGTCTCACCCGAAATCCGTCTGCTGTTTTCTGAGCGACTGTCTCGCCTGCACACGATTCGTCCGGTGATCGGCAAGGTGACAAAGCCACCGAAGGGCCTCCGACCAGATGCACGGTCATGAGGCGGCACTGGCACAGCGGTCAATTCACCCTTTTCGATTTCCCTTCCCAGTAGGGCGCGCGAAGGTCGCGCTTGAGAATCTTGCCCGCACCGGAAATCGGCATTTCCGTGCGGAACTCAACGCTCTTCGGACACTTGTAGTTGGCGATCAGCGAGCGGCAATATTCGCGAATCTCGCCTTCCGTCGCCGTCTGTCCGGCCCTCAGCACAACGATCGCGTGTACTGTCTCGCCCCACGCCTCGCTCGGGATGCCGATCACCGCGCACATCGCCACCGCTGGATGGCGGCCAACAGCGCTTTCCACCTCCGCGGAATAGACGTTCTCGCCGCCGCTCACGATCATGTCCTTCATACGGTCCACGATGAAGATGTACCCGGCTTCGTCCATGTAAGCGCCGTCGCCGGTGTGCAGCCAGCCGTCGCACAGCGCCTGGGCGGTCTCCTGTGGCTTGTTCCAGTAGCCACGCGTCACACTCGGCCCGCGAATGGCGATCTCGCCCACGGTGCCGCGCGGCACCTCGTTGCCAGCCTCGTCGACGATCCTGACCGACGTGCCCCACGCCGCGCGCCCCACCGAAAGCGACAGCCCGCTCGCACGCCCTGCTTCGTCGTGGTTCCCGGGCGGGTTCGTCGTGACGACCATCGCTTCGGTAAGCCCGTACGACTGCGAGAACTCCACGCCCGGCAGCAGCGCCATCGTGCGTTCGAGCACAGCGGGCACGATGGGCGACGCGCCGTACACAAGCCGCTTCACGCTGCGGATATCGCGCTTGCCAAATTCGGGATGGTCGATGAGCGCCTGGATCATGGTCGGCACGAGGCCGACTTCCGTCACGCGTTCGCGTTCTATCGTCTCCAGCACCTCCAGCGCGTTGAACGCCGGAATGATGACGTGTGTCTCGCCTGCGATGAACTGGTTGAGCGCGCGAGAGAGCGCCGCCATATGAAAGAGCGGCGCGGCATGCAAGCTGCGTCCATCCCGGATGGGCCGCGCCTCCGCCACGCGCTGAATGCACCCGCTCCAGATGTTGCGATGGCTCTGCATCACGCCCTTCGGGAAGCCCGTGGTGCCGCCCGTGTACATGATGATGGCAAGATCCTCGTAGCCGCGCCAGGTGTCCTCGACAGGAGCGCACCCGGCAATCGCTAATTCATAGGATTGCATACCATCCGGCGTCTCGCCCTCCCCCATGTAGACGAACCGCGGGGGCCGCTTCGCCGTCTTCGCGATGCCTGCCGCCATCGGCAGAAAATGATCGTCGATGAACAGGATGCCGGTATCGCAGTCGTCGAGCGAGTAGACAATTTCGGGCACGCTCCAGCGGATATTCACCGGGTTGAGCACGCCGCCGCCCCACCAGACGGCCATGCAGGTTTCGAGAAAGCGGTCCGAATTGAGCGCGAGCACGCCCACCCGGTCGTTGGCTGCCATGCCTGTGGTCTGGAGCGCGCCCGCGAGGCGTGCCACGCGGGCGCAGAAATCGTCGTAACGGCGCACGCGGCCGCGAAAGATCGTGGCGATCTTCTCCGGGGTTTGCTGAAGGCAGCGATGGAGGCTGTTCGTGAGGTGCAACTTCGTCTCCTGATAGTTCGTTTGCCGGCGTCGTTCGCGAGTCGCGCGAATGCGCCGCCGGTTCATGCCGCCATGGCTGCGCTGTAGCGTTCCATGTGCGAGTCGGTGTCGCCTAGCAGCACGTCCGTCATCGTCAGATACCGGAAATAATCGCTCACTTCGAGCTCGTCGGTCATGCCCATGCCGCCGTGCAGTTGGACCGCCTGCTGGCCGACGAAGCGCGCGGCGCGCGCCACGATCACTTTGGCGCCCGAAACCATGCGCCGGCGCGTGGCGAGGTCCGGTTCGTCGAGTGCCCTGGCCGCGACATAGGCCATCGAAAGCGCGCACTCTTTCTGCACGAGCATGTCGGCGAGCCGGTGCTGGAGCGCCTGGAACGCCGCGAGTGGCTGTCCGAACTGGCGGCGCGTGAGCAGGTAATCGCGCGTCATTTCGATGAGCCGCTCCATCGCGCCCGACGCCGCCGCGCACTGCGCCGCGATGCCGTGGTCGAGCCCGTGTTCGAGCGCCTCCAGCCCTTGCGCTTCGCCGCCAATCAATGCGTCTGCGGCAACGCGCACGCCGTCGAGGCGCAGATCCGCGCCCTGCTGCCCGTCCATGGCGGGATACGCCGTGAGCGTCACACCCGCCGCATCGCGCGGCACGAGAAAGAGCGCCACGGCGCCGTTCAGGCGCGCGCTCACGATCCACGCATCTGCACCCTGGCCGTGCCAGACGAGGCACTTCACGCCGTCGAGCACCCAGCCGGCGCCTTCGCGCGTGGCCGTGCATTGGGCCAGGTCAGCACGATAGCGCGAAGCCGGTTCGAGCCACGCGGCGGTGAGCACGCGCTGGCCCGTGGCAATGGCGGGCAACCATTCGTCCTTCTGCGGCGCGCTGCCGAACCCGGCTAGTACCGCCGCCGCGATCACGGCGCACGGAATCACGGGCTCCAGCACAATGCCGCGCCCCAGTTCGCGCTGCACGACGAGCTGGCTCGCCGCGCTCTCGCCAAAGCCACCGAACGCCGCGGGAATCGTGAGCCCGAGCACGCCCATTTCGGCGAGCGTGGCCCAGACTCCGCGGTCGAAGCCCGCACGCGAGCGCGCGATCGTGCGGCGCACGGCGAACGGATACTCCGCGCCGATGAAGCGGCGCAGGCTGTCGGCCAGCATCTGCTGCTCTTCGCTGTAGTTGAAATCCATCTGCGTGTCGCTCTGCTCAGGTGTTCAGGATCATGCGGGCGATAATGCCCCGCTGCACTTCGTTCGTGCCCCCATAGATCGAGGTCTTTCGCATGTCGAAGTAACTCGCGCTCGCGGCGCTGGCCCATGCGGGGCCGCCGGTGGGCAGCTGCGCATCGGGCTCCAGCCAATCGGGCGCAAACGGCCACGCGTGCGGCCCCGCCACTTCCAGTTGCAGCATGGCGATCTCCTGCTGGATCTCGGAGCCGCGAATCTTCACGACCGACGCTTCCGGGCCCGGTTGTCCGGCCGCCTGGGTGGCCACGCGCAGCAACAGCATTTCCAGCGCCATGAGATCCATTTCCACACGCGCGATGCGCTCGCGCATGCGCACGTCGTCGATCATGGCGCCGCCGCGGCCGTCCGGTGCGGCCGCGGCGATGCGCTTGAGGCGCGCGATCTCGCGATGGCACTGGCCGATGCCGGCAATGCCGGTGCGCTCGTGACCGAGCAGATACTTCGCGTAGGTCCAGCCACGATTCTCCTCGCCCACGAGGTTTTCCACCGGCACTTCCACGTCTTCGAACCACGTCTCGTTGACGTCCTCGCCGCCGTCGAGCGTGCGGATCGGGCGCACGCTCACGCCTGGACTCTGCATGTCGATGAGCAGCATCGAGATGCCGTCCTGAGGCTTTGCCTCGCTGTCGGTGCGCACGAGGCAGAAGATCCAGTCGGCGTACTGGGCGTACGAGGTCCATGTTTTCTGGCCGTTCACCACATAGCGGTCGCCACGGCGCACGGCGCGCGTCTTCAGCGCTGCCAGATCGGAGCCCGCGCCGGGCTCGGAATAGCCCTGGCACCAGAAGTCCTCCATCGAGGGAATGCGCGGCAGGAAGCGCGCCTGCATCCCGGGGCTCGCGTACTTCATCAGCACGGGCGCGATCATCGAGAGTCCGAACGGAATGAGCCTTGGCGCGCCGGCGCCGATCGTCTCGATCTCGAAGATGAGCCGCTGCATCGGGTCCCAGCCGGTGCCGCCGAACGCCTTCGGCCACGCGGGCGCGCCCCAGCCACGAGAGTGCAGGATGCGGTGCCAGCGCACGAAGTCGTCCTTGCCGAGGCGCTGCTGGTTTTCCACCTTCTCGCGTATGTCGCGCGGCAGGTGCTCTCGCGTGAACGCCCGGACTTGCTGCCGGAACGCCACTTCTTCTGCGGTAAAGCGCAGGTCCATCGGTGTCTCCTCCTCTGACGACGGGCATGGGTGCCATGAATTCCGCCCGACGCGCGCTCCATGCGCGGCGCCTGCGAACGCCATGGGCACCAAGCGTAGGCGCGCCTGCCGTGGCAAAGCCCACCGCCGGTGGGGGGGCCACCCCGCCCGGGTTCGTACCGGCGCCCGCGCGGGCGCACCCGCACGGCGACCCGGGCGCCGTGCGGCCATCCCCCCCATCGACGGTGGGCTTGCGCAATGCGCCCCGCACGACCATCACCTTCACAAGAGGCCCAGCCGCCCGGCACGCCTCAACCCGGCGTGCGGACTGCCGCCGGGACCGCAGCGCAGAACGAGGAATCCGAGATGCAGATACAACGCCAGGTCTTCCGCGAAGACCACGAGATGTTCCGAACCACTGTGCGCCGCTTCTTCGAGCGCGAATGTCTGCCGCGCCAGGCCGCCTGGAACGAGGCCGGCATGGTCGAGCGCGAAGTCTGGCGCAAGGCGGGCCGCGAAGGCCTCCTGTGCGTCACGCTGCCGACCGAATACGGCGGCGGTGGCGGCGACTACGGCCACAGCGCCGTGATGGCCGAGGAAGTCGCGCGCTGCGGGCTCTCCGGCGTCACCTTCAACATGCACTCGGACATCATCGCGCCCTATATCGCGCGCATCGGCAACGCGGAGCAGAAAGAGAAGTGGCTACCCGGCGCGTGCTCGGGCGAAATCGTGCTCGGCATCGCCATGACCGAGCCTGGCACCGGCAGCGACCTGAAAGCCGTGCGTACCACGGCCGTGCGCGACGGCGACGAATACGTCATCAATGGCAGCAAGACCTTCATCAGCAACGGCATTTGCGGCGACCTCTTCGTCGTGGTCTGCAAGACCGATCCGGCGGCCGGCGCCAAAGGGATCAGCCTGATCGTCGTGGAGGCGAACCGCGAAGGCTTCCGGCGCGGACGCAAGCTCGACAAGGTGGGCCTGCATGTTCAGGACACCGCGGAACTCTTCTTCGACAACGTGCGCGTGCCGGTGGGCAACCTTCTCGGCGAGGAAGGCCAGGGCTTCCGCTACCTGATGGCGGAGCTGCCTCAGGAGCGCTTCTCGATCGCCGTGGCCGCCGCCGCACGGCTCGAAACGACGCTCGCGCAAACGATCGACTACGTGAAGGAGCGCAAGGCTTTCGGGCAAACGGTCTGGGACTTCCAGAACACGCGCTTCAAGCTCGCCGACATCCAGGCCCAGACCACGGCCGTGCGCCTGATGGTCGACCACTATCTCGGCGAGCACATGCGCCGCCGCCTCACGCTCGAAGAGTCAGCCGTGGCGAAGCTCTTCGTGACCGAAACGCTGGGCAAGGCGCTCGACGACATGGTGCAGCTGCACGGCGGCTACGGCTACATGCTCGAGTACCCCGTGGCGCGCGCGTTCGTGGATTCGCGCGTGAACCGCATCTATGGCGGCACCAGCGAAGTGATGCGCGAACTCATCTCGCGTGCGCTCTGAACACCGCTCTTGACTGATTCGAAACCTGGAGGAGATTTGGCATGACACGCAACGTTTATGTGGCCGGCGTCGGCATGATTCCGTTTGCCAAGCCGGGCGCCAGCGCCCACTACGACGAAATGGGCGCCAAGGCGATCAGCCAGGCGCTCGCCGACTCGGGCGTGCCCTTTGAACTTGTGCAGCAGGCCTACGCAGGCTATGTGTACGGCGATTCGACCTGCGGCCAGACGGCGCTCTACCACGTGGGCATGACGGGCATTCCTGTCGTCAACGTCAACAACAACTGTGCTACGGGTTCGTCCGCCCTCTTCCTCGCGCATCAGGCGGTGAAGAGCGGCATGGTGGAATGCGCGCTCGCCTTCGGCTTCGAGGAAATGCAAGCGGGCGCGCTGAAGAGCCACTGGGACGACCGACCGCGCGCCATGTCGAAGTTCATCGAAGTCTCCGACAGGCTGCTGCCCGAGTCGCCCGAACCCGGCGCGATCCGTATGTTCGCTGGTGCGGGCAAGACCCACATGGAAAAGTACGGCACGAAGCTCGAGACGTTCGCGAAGATCCGCGCGAAGGCGAGCCAACACGCCGCGCGCAATCCGCTCGCCATCTTCCGCAAGGTCGTGACGCCTGAAGATGTGCTCGCCTCACCCATGGTGTGGGAAGGCGTGCTCACGCGTCTGATGGCCTGCCCGCCCACCTGCGGTGCCGCGGCCGCGATCGTGTGCTCCGAGGATTTCGCGCGCCGCCATGGCCTGCGCACCGACGTGCTGATCGCGGGCCAGGCGCTCACCACCGACGGCCCGGAGCTGTTCCAGAACCCGGACATGATCGACCTCGTGGGCGTAGGCATGACGCAGTCGGCGGCGCGCTCGGTGTACGAGCAGGCCGGCATCGGCCCCGAAGACATCGACGTAATCGAGTTGCACGACTGCTTCGCGCAGAACGAACTGATCACCTATGAAGGCCTCGGGCTCTGCGGCAAAGGCGAAGGCGAAAAGCTCGTCGAAGCGGGCGACAACACCTACGGCGGGCGCTGGGTCGTGAATCCGTCGGGCGGCCTGCTCTCGAAGGGCCATCCGCTCGGCGCGACGGGTCTCGCGCAGTGCTTCGAGCTCGTGCATCAACTGCGTGGCACGGCGGGCGATCGCCAGGTGGCCCATGCGAAGGTGGCGCTCCAGCACAACCTGGGCCTGGGCGGCGCGTGCGTGATCACGGCCTACAAGAAGGCGGCCTGAGAACCCCGCAGGCGCGTTCGTTCAACCTCCGTCACTCATCGACATGCTCAACAAAACCATTATCGGCAAGGCGTTGCCGTCGTTCTACGCAACCGCCGAGGCGGGGCAACTCGCGCTCTTCGCCAAGGCGACCGGCGAAACGAACCCGGTCTATCTCGACGAAGCCGCCGCCCGCGACGCGGGCCATGCCGGACTGCCGCTGCCGCCCACCTTCCTGTTCTCGCTCGAACTCACGCAGTCGTCAGCGGAGTGGCGCGAGGAAGCCGGCATCATCGCCTCGCGCATCCTCCACGGCGAAGAGTCGTTCGTGTACCACCGCATCGCCTATGCGGGCGAGAAGCTGCTGTTCGAAAGCCGTATTGCGGACATCTACGAGAAGAAAGGCGGTGCGCTCAGCTTCCTCGTGCGCGAAACGCGCGTCACCAACGCACGCGGCGAACACGTGGCCGACCTGCGCAGCGTGCTCGTCCACCGTAACGGCTGATCGGAAGGAATACACCATGAGCCAACCAGACTTCAACGCAGTCAACGTGGGCGACGCCCTGTCGCCACTCACGCTCGCACCGGTCAACCGCACGACGCTCGCGCTGTTCGCGGGCGCGTCGAACGACCACAACGCCATCCACATCGACCTCGACTACGCGCGCAAGGCCGGCATGCCCGACGTGTTCGCGCACGGCATGCTCTCCATGGCGTGGCTCGGCCGCCTGCTCACGCAGTGGGCCGACCCGCGCCAGTTGCGCGAGTTCGGCGTGCGCTTCGTCGGTATCACGCATCTCGGCCATCAGATCACCTGCACGGGCAAGGTGGTCGAGAAGTTCGAAAGCGCCGGCGAACCGCGCGTGCGCATCGAACTGCAAACGGCCAACCAGTACGGCGAGCCCACAGTGCTGGGCGAAGCGGTCGTGGCTTGCCGCGCATAACGAGGCATCAAGCTGATGCATCAAGCGAAATTCAAGGAATCGAAATGGGAAAACTCGACGGAAAAGTAGCCCTCGTCTCGGGCTCGGGACGCGGCATCGGTCAGGCGATCGCGCTGAAGCTCGCCGGTGAAGGCGCGCGCATCGTCGTCAACGATCTCGACGCGGATCCCGCGCACGAGACGGTCGATCTGCTGCGCAAGAGCGGCGCCGAAGCCGTGGCGTGCGTGGGCAGCGTGAGCGCGCCCGACTTCGCGGAGCGCTACGTGGGCACGGCGGTGAAGGCGTTCGGCGGCATCGATATCATCGTCAACAACGCGGGCTATACGTGGGACGACGTAATCCAGCGCATGACCGACGAGCAGTGGTATGCGATTCTCGACTGCCACCTCACCGCACCCTTTCGCATCCTGCGCGCGGCCTACCCGCACATCAAGGCGCAGTATCAGGCCGAAGCCGCCGAAGGACGCGAAGTGTTCCGCAAGGTCGTGAACATCTCCTCGGTCTCGGCGCTCAACGGCAACGCGGGGCAGACGAACTACTCGTCGGCGAAGGCGGGCGTGATCGGCATGACGCGCGCCCTCTCGCGCGAGTGGGGCCGCATGAAGGTCAATGTCAACGCCGTGGCGTTCGGCCTGATCCACACGCGCATGACGGACGCGGACGCGTCGGCGGGCGCGACCGTGCAGATCGAAGGCCGCGACATTCGCGTGGGCATCAACCCCGAGCTCATCAAGACGCACGCGCAGCGCTGCCCGCTGGGTCGCGGCGGCACGCCCGAGGAAGCCGCGGGCGCCGTGTACCTGTTCTGCTCGCCCGAGTCGAACTACATCACGGGCCAGGTCGTTGCCGTGTCGGGCTCGCCGCAGTAAGGCGCACACCACAACCTGACATAACCAGGCCTCACGTAATGGCCGCCAGCACCGCAAGCACAACCGTGCTCCGGGCGGCGGGCCGCTTGAACAAGCCCACGCCATGACTGCTTCGTCCGACTTCCAGCCCCGGCCCGCGTGGACCATGACGGTCCTGCTCACGGGGCTTGCGCTCATCAACTTCCTGGACAAGGTCGTGATCGGCATGATCGCCGTGCCCATGACCGCCGAGTTGCATCTGAATCCCGCCGAGTTCGGCCTGATCGCGGGCGGCTTCTTCTGGCTGTTCTCGGTCTCGACGATCGCCGTGGGCCTGCTCTCCAGTCGCTTCCAGACGCGCTGGCTGCTGCTCGCCATGGGCGTGGCGTGGGCCATCGTCCAGGTGCCCCAGGCGATGACGACGGGCGCGCTTTCGCTGCTTGCGTGCCGTGTGCTGCTCGGCGCGGCCGAAGGGCCGTTCCTGCCCGTGACGGTCCATGCGCTCTATAAGTGGTTCCCGGACCGCAAGCGCAATCTGCCGGTTGCGATCGTCAGCCAGGGCGCGGGCGTTGGCCTGTTGCTGGCGGGCCTCGTCATTCCGCACATCACACGCGTGTGGGGCTGGCGCATGAACTTCGTGCTGCTCGGCGGCGTGGGCGCGCTCTGGAGCGTGCTGTGGCTCGTGTTCGGGCGCGAGGGCAACCTCGTCGGCGCGCAGGCCCACGCCGATGCGACGCATGGCGACGGCGCAGCCGTGCCACACCGGCCGCTGCGCAAGACGCTGACCGACCCCTCCGTGCTCTGCGTGTTCCTGATCGGCTTCGCCGCCTACTGGTCGCTGAGCCAGGTGCTCACCTGGCTGCCCACGTACCTGGAGAAAGGTCTCGGCTATCCCGGCATCGTGGCCGGACGCTGGTTCGCGGCGGTGGTCGTCACCGCCACGCCAGTGAACATCGGATTGAGCTGGCTTTCGCAGGTCATGCTCGAACGCGGCGCCAGCACGCGCGTGGCACGCGTGAAGCTCGTGAGCGCCGCGCTCATCGTGAGCGGCCTGGTCTACGTGCTGCCACTGCTGCTCGGTCTATCGCCGAGCCAGAAGGTGCTGCTGCTCGCCGTGGGCGCCGCCCTGCCCACCGTCTGCTTCGCGATTGGGCCCGCTCTGCTCGCCGAAGTCGTGCCCGAGTACCAGCGCGGCGCGGTGCTGGCCATTCATACCGCTGTCGCCAGCCTGGGCGCCGCGTTCTCGCCCGTACTCATGGGCGCGATCGTGCAGGCGCGCGGCGCGCAATTCGCCGGGGCTTGCGAGACCGGCTTCGCGACCTGCTCAGTGCTGGCCTTCGCCGCCGCTCTGCTTGCACTGCGCTGGCTGCACCCCGAGCGTTCGCGCCGCGAACTGGGCACGGCCGCCGCGCACGCGCAGTCGAGTGCCGCCTGAGCAAACGGTGGGCGCTCACAACATTCGCTTCACCGTACACAGCAGCAACAATCAACAGGACTCCCCATGAAGACGCTGAACCGCTTCTACATCCACGGAGGATGGGTTGCGCCCAGCAGCGGCGCGACGTTCACCGAAATCGTCAATCCCGCCGATGAATCGCTCATCGGCACGCTCGCGATGGGTACCGGCGAGGACGTCGATCGCGCTGTGGCCGCCGCCCGCGCCGCGTTTCCCGCCTGGTCGCAAACGTCGCGCGAAACGCGCATCGCGCTGCTCGAGCGCATGATCGCCTGCTATCGCGCCCGCATGGACGAGATCGCCGAAGCCGTGCGTCTGGAGATCGGCGCGCCCATCGCGCTCTGCAAGAACATGCATGCGCCAGTGGGCCTCACGCAGATCGAAGCCGCGCTCGCCACGCTGCGCGACTTCGTGTTCGAGCGGCAGCATGGCCCGCACTATGTACGGCGCGAACCCATCGGCGTGGCCGCGCTCATCACGCCCTGGAACTGGCCGCTCAACCAGATCGCCGCGAAAGTCGCGCCCGCGCTCGCGGCGGGCTGCACCGTGGTGCTCAAGCCTTCGGAGATCGCGCCGCTCGACGCCATGCTCTTCGCCGAGGTCATGCACGAAGCCGGGGTGCCGCCCGGCGTGTTCAACATGATCTTCGGCGAAGGCCGCGTGGCCGGCGCCGCGCTCAGCGCGCATCCCGAGGTCGACATGGTGTCGATCACCGGCTCCACGCGCGCTGGCGTGGAAGTGGCGATGAGCGCCGCGCCCACCGTCAAGCGCGTGACGCAGGAGCTGGGCGGCAAGTCGCCGCTGCTGATCCTCGACGACGCCGACCTGCCTGCCGCCGTGACGGGCGCCATCATGCAGTGCATGACCAACTCGGGCCAAACCTGTGTGGCGCCCACGCGCGTGCTCGTGCCACGCGCACGCTACGACGAAGCGCTCGCCGTCGCGGCGGCGGCAACCCGGCGCGTGAACGTCGGCGACCCCGCCGACCCCGCCACGCGCATGGGCCCGGTGTCGAATCGCGGCCAGTTCGAGAAAGTGCAACGGCTCATCGAGACCGGCATCGAGGAAGGCGCGCTCGTGGTGGCTGGCGGCCCGGGCAAGCCCGCAGGCTGCGAGCGCGGCTTCTATGTGAAGCCCACCGTTTTCGCAAACGTCACCAACGACATGACCATCGCACGCGAAGAGATCTTCGGCCCGGTGCTCGCCATGCTCGCTTACGACGACGAGGAAGACGCCATCGCCATCGCCAACGACACGCCCTACGGCCTCGCCGCCTACGTCTATTCCAGCGATACCGACCGCGCCCGCCGTGTGGCCGACCGCCTGCGCGCTGGCATGGTCCGCATCAATGGCGCGGCGCCCGACTTCGCGCTGCCTTTCGGCGGCTACAAGACGTCCGGCAACGGCCGCGAGTACGGCGAGGAAGGCTTCGGCGAATACCTCGAATACAAATCGGTGACGCGCTGAAGCCATGCTGCACAGTCCACTCCAGACAGGAACCCCGTAATGAATTTCGATATCCCCAGCGAATGGGTCGATTTCGGCGACGCGCTCATTCGCTTCATCGACCGCGAAGTCACGCCGCTCGAACACGAGCACCGTGCGCTGCTCGACAGCGAGCACCGCGCATACAGCGAAGACGGCCGCTATCGTCCCGAAGTGCTCGCGCTGCGCCGCCAGGTGCGCATGCGTTCGGCGGAACTGGGCTTCTACACCGCGCTCGCAGAAGAGTCGCTCGGCGGCGGCGGCCTCGGCTCGCAGGCCGCCGTGTATATCCAGGAGCGGCTCAACGCGCACTGCGGGCCGTCGCGCCATCTCGTCCACACGGTCGTGCTGCCCTCGCCGTTCACCAACGGGCTTTCGCCGGTGCTGCGCCATCTCGATCCCGCCGTGCTCGCCACCTGTCACGAAGCGCTCGCGAGCGGAGACAAGACGATGTGCTTCGGCCTCTCCGAGCCGGACGCGGGCTCGGATGTCTTCGGCATGCGCACGCGCGCCGTGCGCGACGGCGATCACTGGGTCATCAACGGCACCAAGCAGTGGATCACCAATGCACCCTATGCCGACTACGCGATGATCTTCGCGATCACCAACGAAGAAGAGGCACGCGCACATCGCGGCGGCGTGACGGGCTTCTTCCTGCCCACGAGCACACCGGGCTTCTCGGTGCCGAGCGTGATTCCGGTGATGGGCCATCACGGCTCGGAAACCGGCATCGTTGCGCTCGAAAACGTGCGCGTGCCCGACAGCCATCGCCTCGGGCCGGTGGACCGCGGCCTCTCGGTCGCGCTCGACGGCGTCAACGCAGGTCGCCTGAGCATGGCGGCGTCGTGCCTCGGCCTCGCGCAATGGGGCCTCAATCGGGCCGTGGAGTATGCGAAAGTGCGCAAGACCTTCGGCCGCCCGATTGCCGACCATCAGGCCGTGCAGTTCATGCTGGCCGACTGCGCGATGGACATCTACGCGACCAAGTCGATGCTGCGCCACTGCGCGTGGCTCATCGACGAAGGCCGTCCCGCCACCCGGGAAGTGTCGATCGTGAAGGCGTCGGCAACGGAGATGGTGGGCCGCGTGCTCGACCGCTGCATCCAGGTGCACGGCGCGATGGGCCTCACCAACGAACTGCGCCTCGAAAAGGCCTACCGCTATGCGCGCACGGTCCGCATCCCGGACGGCACCTCCGAAATCCAGCGGCGCACCATCGCACGCAAGCTGCTCGATGGCGAGACGCAGTTCTGAGGCTTTCAGCGTCACCGTAACGGCATTGAAAAAGGCGGGAGGCAGATGTTCACGACATCGGCCTCCCGCCTTCTTTTACGCGTGCGGAGCAAAAGCCAAGGGCGGCGTGCCAATGGAAAGTGGCAGGCCGCCCTCCTCGCGTTACGACAATCAGAACGTCGACAAGGTCAACGCGTTCCTCACAGAGGTCACGCCCGGCACGGCTTTCGCGGCGCTGGTTGCGACGTCCATCTGACCTTGCTCGGGCACGGTGCCGGAGAGCGTCACCGCACCGTTATCGGCACGCACGGCGATGGCCGTGGCGTTGACGCCTCTCGTCTTCGCCAGCGCCTGTACGACCCTGCGTTGCAGCGCGCGATTGGCGGCCCTGGCCTGCTTCGCGGTCATGGAGGCGCCAGCGGGCGCCGAAGCCGGCGCATCCGTCGATTGCGCGAGCGCGCTCAGCGACATCATGGCAAGGAGCACGCCGATTGCGAGCGCGCCGGTGTGGGTGGGTTTCATGTTGTTCTCTCCAGTAGAAAGCGACGACGCTTTTAGAAACGATGCGTCATGCCGATAACGGCAAGCGTCTGCGAGGTGTCGTGGCCCGTCACCGTCACGCCCGACCAGCTCATCATGGCGGTGCCGTGGTTCTTCATGTAGCCCACACGCGCATAGATGGCCGTGCGCTTGGACAGGTTGTGGTCGTACCCGATCTGGATGCCGGGCGTGCGGTCGTCGATGCCGCGCACGTTGCGCTCGAAGCCCGCGATCAGGATGGCGTCGGCGGGCGTGGCCTGGATCGTCGCGCCCACTACCGCAACGCTATAGGAGTGCGCGGCATTCAGGAGCGCCGCCACCGAACCCGCGGGCACGTCCTTGGGACGGTTGTAGAAGTACTGCGCCTGCAAGTTCACAATGCCGAAGCGGTAAGCGAGCGCGCCCGAGAAGTGCTCGGTGGCGGCCAGGTTCACGGCGGCCGGAATGCCCGGGAAGTTCTCCGTGCCCGGATGCTGATACTGGTAGCCAAAGCCCGCATACAGGCCATAGCCGGTATAGGTCAGGGAGAGGTCGAGCATATTGCCCGATGTCTGCGGTATCGGTTGCGTGACCGTGGCGGCGAAGCCGTACATCGCGTAGAACTTCAGGCCGTACAGGAGCGGCGACTGATACATGACCGAGTTGCTCGTGCGGCCCGTGATGTTGGGAACGGCCAGCGTGTTGCGGTCCACGGCAAGCACGGCCGACGCGCTCGGCGAGAGTGCCTCGTCGGCACGAAACGGATCGCCCGGATACGCCGCCCAGAACGTGGGCTGGTACTGGCGCCCGAAGGTCAGGGATCCGTATTTTTCGTCCGTCATGCCCACCCAGGCCTGCCGGTAGAACATGGCCGTCGTATCCGCGAAAAACGCGCCGTTATTCACGTTGAAGCCGTTTTCGACAGTGAACACCGCCTTCAGGCCACCGCCCAGGTCTTCGCTGCCCTTGAGACCGAACAGCGAGCCCGAATTGCCGCCGCTGCGCTCGGAGAACGAGCTTTGACCGCCGTTGTTCAGGTATTGCCCAAACACGTCCACGACCCCATACAGCGTGACACTGGACTGCGCCGCGGCCCCACCCGCTGCGCAGAGCATGGCTGCCCCGCAAATGCCTCGACTAACTAAACGCATGCACGTCTCCTCTCTTTGTGTATTTCGCACCTCGAAGGTGCGAGTGGCCAGAAAGCGGGAGCCTGCCTTTCGATCGTGCCCGGCCGGCTGTTCATGCGTCGAGTCTGGGGGGGAACGCGCTCGCGCGACCTACCGGAATGGTGGGGGTGGGATAACCCGGTGACGCGTTAAAACGCGCGTGAAGCGGCGTGCATAGAGGGGACAGGCGGGGGCGGCCTCCCCCCCACTGGCGGTGGGATCCGGTTGAGGGCAGACGCATACCGTGTCATGGCAGCGGGGGTGGGCGCGCGAGACGCCCCCACTCCCGCGTGCGGCGCCTGGCGCCGCCCCTTACCACCGAGGAATCCCTATGAACACACTGGAGACCGTCCAGCCGGACCTGGACGATATCGAATTCGAAAACGCGCAGCGCGGATTCATCGGCACGATACCCGACGCCGAAATCCTCGACAGCAAGGGCCGCCCTGTCTGGAGCCTGAAGGACTATGCGTTCCTCGACGACATCGAGCCCGCGCCCACCGTGCACCCGAACCTGTGGCGCCAGGCGCGCCTGAACATGCATCACGGCCTGTTCAAGGTAACCGAGCGCATCTACCAGGTGCGCGGCTTCGACGTGGCGAACGTGAGCTTCATCGAGGGCCACACGGGCGTGATCGTGATCGATCCGCTCACCGTGGCCGAAACCGCCGCCGCGGCCATTGCGCTCTACCGCAAGCATCGCGGCGATCGTCCCGTCACAGCGCTCATCTACACGCACAGCCACGCCGACCACTACGGCGGCGCGCGCGGCGCGCTCGACGAAGCAGACGCCCACGCGCGCAACGTCCCGATCATCGCCCCACGCGGCTTCATGTGGCACACGGTTTCAGAGAACGTGATCGCCGGCAACGCCATGATGCGCCGGGGCATGTTTCAGTCGGGCCTGAGCCTGCCGAAGCACGTGTGCGGTCAGGTGGATTGCGGTATCGGCAAGGCGATTCCCATGGGCACGGGCACCTTGATTGCGCCCACCATGACGATCGAGAACGAAGTCGAAACGCACGTGATCGACGGCGTGAAGATCATTTTCCATCTCGCGCTCGAAAGCGAAGCGCCCTCCGAAATGTTCATGCATTTTCCGGAGTTGCGCGCGCTGAACACGGCCGAGATCGGCGTGCAAACCATGCACAATCTCTGCCCGCTGCGCGGCGCCGAAGTGCGCGATCCGCGCCAATGGTCGCGCTATCTGAACGAAGCGCTCGACCGCTACGCGCCCACGGCCGACGTGGTGTTCGCGCAGCACAACTGGCCGACCTGGGGCAACGAGCGCATTCGCACCTATCTGCGGCAGCAGCGCGACCTCTACAAGTATCTGCACGACCAGACCGTGCGACTGATGAATCATGGCCTCACGGGCGTCGAGATCGCCGAAGTGCTCGCGCTGCCCGAATCGCTCGCGAAGACCTGGGCGAACCGCGGCTTCTACGGCACGATCTCTCACAATGTGCGCGCGATCGTGCAGAAGTATCTGGGCTGGTACGACGGCAATCCGTCCCACCTGAACCTGCTGCCGCCGGAGCTTGCCGGTCCGCGCTACATCGCCTACATGGGCGGCGCGCAAGCCGTTCTGGAGAAGGCGCAGGCCGACTTCTCGCGCGGCGAATACCGCTGGGTGGCCGAAGTCACGAATCACCTCGTGTTCGCCGATCCCGCGAATCAGGCGGCCCGCAAGCTCTGCGCGGACGCGCTGGAACAGCTTGGCTTCGCCGCCGAGTCGTCGACGTGGCGCAACGCCTATCTGCTCGGCGCCCAGGAACTGCGCAAAGGCGCGCCGAAGCTGCGCCGCCGCAGCGTGAGCCGTGATCTGGTTTCCGTGCTGCCTGTCGAACTGCTGCTCGACTACCTCGCCGTGCGCCTGGACGGCGAGAAGGCACAAGGCGAAGAGATGGAAATCGAATGGTCGAACCCGCAGGCCGGCGAGTGCTGGGCCATGCGTCTCGAGAACTGCGCCATGACGTGGCTGCCCGGTGCCGCGCGCGGCACGCCCGACGCGCGCGTGGCATTCACACGTGCGGGGCTCGCGGGCCTGCAGATGGGCGCCGGCACGCTCGCCGAGACGTTCGCGGAGCTGGTGGAGAAAGGCGCGATTGCCGTGGAAGGCAAGCTCTCCGCCGTGCTGAGACTCCTCGACATGCTCGACGATTTCAATCCGATGTTCAATGTCGTCGAACCGTGACGGCAAGCTGAAGTTTCGTCGTCGCGCGTTGAAGTGAAACGAGCCCTACAGGGCTCGTTTTCGTTTGTCTGTCTTTTGCGGAAAGGGAATGGAAGTCGCGCGACTCTCGTATTAGCTGCGTGCAAGGCAAGGCAAGGCAAGGCAAGGCAAAACACTGTGCTTCAGAAATGGCGAAGCGCGCATCGGTTAGATGCGCGCTTGTTGTTTCTGCGGCTATCGGTTCAGGCCGATTCAGGCTGTTTCGGTCGTCGCCTCCAGCACCGCCGTCCGTCGCCCGAGAATCAGATCCGCCGCCTTCTCGCCGATCATGATCGCAGGTGCGTTGGTGTTGCCGCCCACGATGGTCGGCATGATCGACGCATCGACCACGCGCAGGCCTTCCACGCCGCGCACACGCAACTGCGGGTCGACGACCGCATGCTCGTCGCTGCCCATGCGGCAGGTACCCACCGGATGGAACGCGGTATCGGCGCGCTGCGCGATGATTTCACGTATCGCGTCATCGTCGCTGCCGTCGGCGCGCAGGTGCGGGTCGCCGAACACGCCGCCAAAGCGCTTGAGCGCCGGCTGATCGAAAATGCGCTTGAGGATGTGCACGCCCTTGATGAGCGCCTCCATGTCGCGCGGGTCGGTCAGCATGTTCAGGTCGATCACCGGCGCTTCGCGCGTATCGGGCGAGGCAAGCCGCAACAGGCCGCGGCTATGCGGACGCAGCACGCACATATGGCACGAGTAGCCCTGCCCCCAGCGCATGGGATGCGTCACGGCGGCGGTCATGAAATGCGCCTGCAGATCGGGATCGTCGAGACCGGCATCGCTCTTGAAGAAGCCGCCCGCCTCGGCAACGTTGCCGGTGAGCATGCCCGTGCGCTCGCGCCCGTAGCGCCGCCATTCGTTGAACATGCGCCATGCCATTCCAACCGATGGCCCCAGCAGGTCGGTGCTGCCCACCTTGAGCTGGTAGAGCAGTACGTCAACGTGCTCCTGCAGATTGCGACCCACGTCGGGCGAATTGACCACCACGGATACGCCCAGTTCGCGCAGATGGTCGGCCGGGCCGATGCCCGATGCCATCAGCAGTTGCGGCGAGCCGAACGCGCCGCTGCTCACGATCACTTCGCGGCGCGCTGTGAGCGTTTGCACCTCATCGCCGCGGCGCACTTCCACACCCGTAGCACGTATGCCCTCGAAAACGATGCGCACGGCCTGCGTATCGGTCAGCACGTGCAGGTTCGGCAAGCGGCTGAGGCGCCCCGCTTCGCCGCCGTGCAGATACGCGCGTGCCGCGTTCCAGCGCTCGCCGTTACGCTGCGTGAGCTGGTAATAGCCCACGCCTTCCTGCGCCGCGCCGTTGAAGTCCGGGTTGTAGCGATAGCCGGCCGATTGCGCCGCCTCCAGGAAATAGCGCGAGAACGGGCTGGGCGAGCGTTGATCCGCCACGTTGAGCGGGCCCGCGCCGCCATGCAGCGCGTCGTCGCGGCCGCCGTTGCGCTCGTTGCACTGCGAGCGCCTGAAATACGGCAGCACGTCCTCCCACGACCAGCCTTCGCAGCCCGCCTCGGCCCAACGGTCATAGTCGCGCGGCACGCCGCGGATATAGACCATGCCGTTGATCGACGAGCTTCCGCCCAGTCCGCGCCCGCGCGGCTGCCTGCCGCGCCGCTCGTTGAGCAGCGGCTGACGTTGCGTGCGGTAGCCGTAGTTGCGCGGCCCCGCCTTGCCCGTGGTCAGCACGAGGCCGAGCGGCGTCGTAACGGCGGCGCTGTGATCGTGCGGCCCCGCTTCGAGAACGGCCACGCTGTGGCCGCCCGCCTGTGCGAGGCGCCCCGCCACGGCGCAGCCCGCCGAACCTGCGCCCACCACGATATAGTCAAAACTCGTTTCCATTGCACCCTTCGTTGCGGCGGAGCGCCCGCCCTGCTCGCGCTTTGATGCGAAACACGCGCGACGTTCACTGAAAGCGCAGCGCCGGCGGCGCTGCGCGGAACCCGGCGTTACACCGGGTCCCAGTTGAACACCTCGGCCGACACTTCCACGGGCACGAAAGAAGCCGCCATTGCCGGGGCAAGGTGCGAAGCCAGGGCTTGCGGCGTCCAGCCGTCGCTGCGCTGCATCGAGCGGATCGGGCGCGGCTGGCTCATCAGGAAGATTTCGTTGCGGCGCACGGTGAAGACCTGACCGTTGACGGCGGCTGCGGCGTCGCTGGCGAGGAACACCGCGAGCGGTGCGATGTCGGCGGGCGTCATCGAGCGCACCTTCGCGAGACGTTCGGCCTGGTCCGGCGTCTCGGGAATCGAGCCCACCATGCGGCTGAACGCGAACGGCGAGATGCAGTTCGAGCGCACATTCGAGCGCGCCATGTCGAGCGCGAGCGACTTCGACAATCCGACGATGCCGAGCTTGGCCGCTGCATAATTCGCCTGACCGACGTTGCCGATCAGGCCGGAGGTCGAGGTCATGTGCACGAAGCTGCCGCCCTTTTGCGCCTTGAAATGCGGGGCCGCCGCGCGGCTCACGTTGAAGCTGCCGTACAGGTGCACGCGCAGCACGGCGTCGAATTCTTCGGGCGTCATCTGGTGGAAGATGCGGTCGCGCAGAATGCCCGCGTTGTTGACCACGCTGTCGATGTGACCGAACGTTTCCACGGCGGCTTCGACGATACGGTTGGCGCTTTGCGCATCCGCCACGCTCTCGCGGCTCACGATGGCCTCACCGCCGCCCGCGCGAATCAGGTCCACCACGTCCTGGCCCGGGTCTTCGGTGCTCTCGCCGCCGTTGACGGTCACGCCCACGTCGTTCACGACCACCTTCGCGCCGTGCTTCGCCATCATCAGCGCAATCTCGCGGCCAATGCCGCGCCCGGCGCCCGTCACGACCACGACCTTGCCTTCCATCATCTGTTCGCTCATCTTCCTGTCTCCATCTTCGTTAGCAGTCTTGAGGGGTTTCGCTGCGCATCGTCGCCGATGCCTCAGCGAAATGCCGCCATACCGGTGATTTCTCGTCCCTGGATCAAGGCGAGAATGCCGTTCATGCCGTCAGGCACCTGGAACACGCGCGCATCGCGCCACATCTGCTCGAGGCCAAGCTCCTCGCTGATACCCATCGCCCCGTGCACCTGCATCGCGAGATGGATGGCCCGTTCGCATGCCTGCGTCGCGTAACGCTTGGCCATGGCCGAGGTTCCGTTCGCGCGCATGCCCCGGTCGATGCCGTCGAGCGCGTAGTAGCACATGAGGCGCGAAGACACGATGGCCGTTTCGATATCGGCCAGATCGCGCTGCACGAGCTGATGGCTTGCGAGCGGCTTGCCGAACTGCTGGCGCTGCTGCGCGTAGTCGCGTGCGAGTTCGAACGCCTTCTGCGCGAGATGCACGCACATGAGCCCGAGCAGCGGGCGGTTGCCGTTCCACGCCATGGTCAGCGTTTTCGCGGCGTCGCCGGCCTCGCCCACGATATGGCTGGCAGGCACGCGCGTGCGCTCGAACACCAGCTCGCTCAGATGACCCTGGCGCAGCCCCGTGATACCCGTCTCGCGAACGTCGAATTCGACTTCGCTGCGGTCGACGAGCGCACGGCGCGTGACAGGGCGCCCATTTTCGTCGAGACCCGTGGAGCACGAGACGTTGACCACGTCGCAGATCGACGCATTGGTGATCCACATCTTGCGGCCCGTGAGATACGCATCGTCGCCTTCGATTTCGAGCTTCGTGCGGATCGCGCCCGAGTCGGAGCCCGCGTTGGCTTCGGTGTTGGCCGTGCAGGCAATCTTGCGTCCGGCGATCAGGTCGGGCAGATAGCGCTTGCGAATCGCCTCCGGGCAGCCCAGATGGATGCGCAGGATGGTGCCTTCGTGCGAGGCCAGAGAAAGCGCAACGACAGGCGGCAACTGCTCAAGGATCAGCCCGTAGTCGAGCATCTTGAGGCCGCCGCCGCCCGCCTCGACCGGCACGCGCGGCGCGGTGATGCCGAGTTCCGCGAACGCGGCGAAGATGTCCAGCATCGCCGCCTTCGGCAGCGGCTTGTCGGCGGGATGGGCCCGCAGCACGGGGTCGATCTTCGTCTGGACCATGCGCTTCGCGGCATCGACCATCAACGCCTGGTCTTCAGTCAGTGAGAAATTCATCAGTCAGGATTCCTTTCGAATCAAGCGCCCCGATACACGGGCGCACGCTTTTGCGCGAACGCCGTGCGCCCTTCCAGGCGATCCGCGCTGTCGCGCAGCAACCCCCACTGACGGTTGGCTTGCGCCACGAAGTCGCGCGGCTCCAGATGCGAGGTCTGCACGGCCAGCTGCTTGACCGCCTGCACGGCAAGCGGCCCATTGGCCGCGATACGGTTGGCGATCTGCAGCGCGAAATCGATCAGCCCGGCTGCGCTCACGATGTCGCTCACGAGGCCCATGCGCAATGCCTCGGGCGCGTCGATCCGATCGCCCGTCATGGCCAGCTTCATGGCATGCGCGGCGGGAATCGCGCGCAGCAGGTATTGCACGCCGCCGCACGCGGGCACGCTCGCCACTTTCACTTCGGGCAGGCCGAAACTGGCCTGCTCCGACGCGACGCGCAGGTCGCACTGCAGCGCCAGTTCGAGGCCGCCGCCCAGGCAGTAGCCGTTCACGGCGGCGATCATGGGCTTCCAGATTTCGAGGTCGCTGAAGTCGAGCAGGCGCGTATAGCCGCCTTGCGCCGCCTCGGCGCGACGGCGCTTGAACGCGCCTGCCGCGAAGCCGTGTTCTGGCGGCAGCGTGGCCTTGAGGTTCGCGCCCGTGCAGAACGCGCGCTCGCCGCCACCCGTGATGACGATGGCGCGCACGGCGTCGTCGTCCTGGCACGCCGCGAGGCGCTCGCGCAGCGCGAGCAGCTCGTCCACGGTCAGCGCGTTCATGGACTCGGGCGCGTCGAGCGTGAGCACCGCCACGTGGCCTTCCAGCCGGTAGTGAATCGTCATGCCGCCCTCCTCAAACGCTCGGGCTCGACAGCGAGCGGCCGCCGCACACGTAGAGCGTTTGCCCCGTGATGTACGACGCCGCGCGGTCGGCAAACATCAGCACGGCGTGCGCAATATCTTCTGGCTGGCCGATACGGCCCACTGGCACGGTGGCCTTGAGGCGGTCGCGTTGCTCGTCGGTGTAGGTCGCCATGAGCGGCGTCTCGACGATGCCTGGCGCGATCGCGTTGACCGTGACACCGTGCTTTGCAAGCTCGATGGCGAGCGAGCGCGTGAGGCTCACCACGCCGCCCTTCGCCGCCGAGTAGTTGGACTGCCCGAAGCCGCCCAGCCAGGCGCGCGACGAGATGTTGACGATGCGCCCATGGCCCTGTTCCACCATGCCCGGCACCACGGCCTTCGCACAGAGGAATTGCGACTTGAGGTTCACCTGGATCACGAAGTCCCAGTCTTCCTCGGTCATCTTCGCGAAGCGCTTGTCGCGCGTCACGCCCGCGTTGTTGACGAGAATGTCGGGCGTCTTCCAGCGCGAGGCAATGTGCGCGACGGCGTCGCTCACCTGCTCGCCCGAGGTCACATCCACACGCAGGGCAAGCAGGCGATCCGCGTGCGGGCCGGCATGCGTGGCGAGCGTGTCGAGTGCGGCGACGTTGAGATCGAATACGGCGACTTTGTGGCCCACGTCGAGCAAGGCCTTCGCGATGCCGAGACCAATGCCCTGCGCTCCGCCGGTCACAATGGCAACCTGAGTTTCAGACTGTCCGTTCATTAGAGAGGAATCCATAAGTTCAGTGGCCGAGAATATGCACGGCCGAAGCCGCATGATCGACGCCTGCGATGCCGCCACCCGTGCATTGGGTGAGCGCGATCGAGGCGTGGGCGATCTGCCGCTCGCCCGCGCGACCTTCGAGCTGCCACACCGCCTCGACCATTTGTGCGACGCCCGTCGCGCCCAGCGGATGGCCCTTCGCGAGCAGGCCGCCGCTTGGGTTCACCGGCACGCGGCCGCCCAGCGCCGTCGCGCCCGAGCGCAGCAGTTCGTGCGCTTCGCCGCGCTCGCACAGGCCCAGCGCGTTGTAATAGATCAGTTCGGCAATCGTGAAGGCGTCGTGGAGTTCGATCATGTCGATATCGGCGGGTGTCACGCCCGCCTCGCGATACGCGAGTTGCGCGGCACGCGCCGTGATCTCGGCAGCGAGGATGTCTTCGGTGCCCACGTCCTGCTTGCCCGACTGCACGACCGAAGCCAACACGCGAACCGGCTTCGCGCGCTGTGCCGGGCGGCGCGTGGTCAGCACGAGCGCGGCCGCGCCGTCCACGGCGGACGGGCAGCACTGGAGCAGCGTGAGCGGGTCGAACACCATGCGCGAGTTCATCACGTCGTCCACGCTCACTGCGCTACGCGCTTGCGCGTACGGATTGAGCGTGCCGTGCCGGCGATTCTTCACCGCGACCTCGGCCAGCGCCTGTGGGTCGACGCCGAACTCGTGCAGGTAGCGCGTGGCGCGCATCGCGTAGACCGAAGGCAGCGTGAGTCCCGCGCGTGCGAACATCTCGGTCATGTAGTCGTTGCGTTGCAGCGGCAGCGCACCGCCGCCCAGGGTCGTGAGCTGTTCCGCGCCGAGCACGACCACGGTGTCGTAGCGGCCCGCTTCCAGCGCGTGGCACGCGAGATGCACGCCCGTCGCGCCGCTCGCGCAGGCGTTCTCGACGTTGTAGATCGCGGGGCCGGTCACGCCCAGGTCGCGCAGCAGCACCTGGCCGAGCACCATGCCGCCGAACACGTTCGCGGCGTAATACGCCTCGACGGCCTCGGCTTCAATGCCGGCGTCGACGAGCGCGCCTTGCACCGCGCGCTGCGCGAGATCCTGCATCGAGCCTTCGTGGCGGCCGAACGGCGTCATGGCGACGCCGGCAACGTAAATGGGCGTCTTCATGCGCGCGGCTCCTTGTCTTGCGGTTCGAATGCATACACGGTGCCCTCTTCGGTGTCGATCAGGCACGGCGCAAGTGCATCGCCAATGGCCGGGCGCCGGCCATCCGGATACACGAGCCGCCCGAAAATGCGCACGCCTTCGGGGTAATCCGCGTAGCCGAGCGCCACAGGCGGCTTGCCGGTTTTCGGGCTCGGATACATGACGGTGTAGCTGTAGAGCGTAGGCGTGCCCTGCAAGCCGACCAGCTCCGTGCGCTCGCGCTGCGGCGAGGTGAGCGGCAGCGGCGGGAAATACAGCTCCGCGCGGCCCGCATGGCGATATGCCTGCAGGACGACGCGGTCATCGCACACGCGCCAGGGGTCCTCGGAGGTGCGGCGCATGTCTCCATCGTTCTTCGAATTCATATGTCATCCTGATTGATTAACCGGTGTGGGTGTGCCGCTCACACGCGCTCGAACACCGCGGCAAGTCCCTGACCGCCGCCGATGCACATCGTCTCGAGGCCGTAACGCGCGCCGCGCCGGGCCATCTCGTGCAGCATCGTGGTCATGATGCGCACGCCGGTGGCGCCGATCGGGTGCCCCAGCGAAATGCCCGAACCGTTGACATTCACGCGCTCGTCGCCTTCAATGCGCCATTCGCGCAGCGCGGCCAGCACCTGCACGGCAAACGCCTCGTTGATCTCGATGAGGTCCATATCGGCGAGAGAGAGGCCGATCCGCGGCAGCAGGCGCGCCACGGCCGGCACCGGGCCGATGCCCATGCGCAGCGGGTCGCAGCCCGTCGCCGCCCAGCCCACGAAGCGGCCCATCGGCTGCACGCCATGTCTCGCGAGCCACGCCTCCGAAACCACGAGGCAGCCCGAAGCTGCGTCGTTCTGCTGGCACGCGTTGCCGGCGGTCACAGTGCCGTCGCGCAGCAGCGCGGGCAGCTTCGCCATGACTTCGGGGCTCGCGTCTTCGCGTACGCCTTCGTCGCGCGAGAACCAGAGCGGTTCGCCCTTGCGTTGCGGCACGGGCACCGCCACGACTTCGGCTTCGAAGCGGCCGCTCTTCCAGGCCTCGCTCGCGCGCTGGTGGCTACGCGCCGCGTAGAGGTCGCTCTCAGCGCGCGTGATGCGGTAATCGCGCGCGAGATTTTCAGCCGTTTCCGCCGCGCCGCCCGCCATCACGCCGTAGCGGCTCACGGGCTGCGAGTTCACGCGGCCGCGCTCCAGGCGGTCGTGGAACGCGGCGTCGCCAAGCCGCGCGCCCCAGCGCATGCGTGTGCTGTAGTACTCGATGTTGCTCATGCTCTCCACCCCGGCCACCAGCACGCAGTCGGCGGCACCAGTCTGGATCTGCATGGCCGCGTCGATCACGGCCTGGAGGCCCGAGCCGCAGCGCCGGTCCACGGCGTAGCCCGAGACGTGTTCCGGCAGCCCCGCCAGCGAGGCCGCATAGCGGCCGATGCACGGCGCCTCGCTGGACTGGTACGACTGGGCGACGATGACTTCGTCGACGGCATCGCCGCTTGCGCCCGAGCGCTGCAAAACGGCGCGCAGGACGTGCGCGGCGAGGTCGGCGGCAGAAAGCGGCGTGAGCGAGCCGCCGAACTTGCCGACGGGCGTGCGGAGCGGAGAAGCGATATAAGCGTGTGCCATGGCGGGTCGGGAATGAGCGCGCAAAAGCCTGCGGCGCGCGATGGACCTCAGTAGACCAGCGTGGGGGGTACAGAAAGCCACCGCCCATGGGGGGGCGGCCTCGGAATGGCGCCCAGCGCAGACGACGGCGACTGGATAGCGCCCCCCATCGGCGGTGGGTACGCACACGCAGCGGCCGGGAAAACTGGCAGGGTCAAGCGGCACCGCTTCCACGCAATGAATGCCGCGCCACAACCGTTACCGGAGAGCCCGATGCCCGCAAACCTGATCCAGTTCCGCCACGCCACGCTCAGCATTGAAGACGGCGTAGCCGAATTCACGCACCAGCGCCCCGCGGCGCGCAATGCCCTTTCGCTGGAACTGCGCGCCGACTATGCCGACCTCGTGGATACCGTGGAACGCGAGCGCGACATTCGCGCACTGATCCTG
The DNA here is from genome assembly GCF_003096875.1 of Paraburkholderia unamae. Taxonomy (NCBI): domain Bacteria; kingdom Pseudomonadati; phylum Pseudomonadota; class Betaproteobacteria; order Burkholderiales; family Burkholderiaceae; genus Paraburkholderia; species Paraburkholderia unamae. The sequence continues at coordinate 17,819 of NZ_QEOB01000033.1, read as the reverse complement.
ACCGGTATCGGCGGCAGCTTCTGCGCGGGCGGCGACCTGAAGTCGATGGTCGAGGCGCGTGAGCGTCCCGAAACGGGGTCACCCGAAGCGATCCGCCGTCGCGTGCTCGAAGCACATGGCTGGATGCAGCGCCTGCGCAACCTCGAAGTCCCGGTGATCGCTGCGGTGGACGGTCCTGCCGCCGGAGCCGGATTTTCGCTCGCACTGGCCGCCGACTTCGTTCTGGCCTCATCGCGTGCGTTCTTCTGCATGTCGTTCGTGAAAGTCGGCCTCGTGCCCGATCTGGGCGCGGCGTGGCTCCTGCCGCGCGCCGTGGGCATGGCTGCCGCCAAGGAACTCGCGCTGACGGCACGCAAACTCGGTGTCGAGGAAGCGAAGGCGCTCGGCATCGTGCACGCGATTCACTCGCCCGAGACGCTCGCGCTGGAAGCGCGCAGCTTCGCACGGCGCTTCGTGACGTCTCCGCGCGAAGCGATGGGGCTCGCCAAACGGCTGCTCAACCAGAGCTTCGAGACGCCGTATGCGCCGCTCGCCGAATTGGAATGCGCGGCACAGGCCCTCGCGTCGAGCGTGCCTTATCACGCAGAGGCCATCGCCGCATTTCTGGAAGGCAAGCCCGCCCGCTACGACTGGGATCGCCAGCAGCGCGAATGAGCGTGACGCGCGACCGAGTCTTCAGCGAGACAGCCGCTCAGGCATTTACGCCGCCGGATCGAGCGAACCGCCGCGTGTCCCACTTTCCTGCTGGCCGGCCCAATCGAGGTCGCGCATGCGCTCGACCGCCTCGTCCCGCCCGCTCACGCCGAGCTTGCCGTAGATGTTGGTGAGGTGCCATTTCACGGTTTCGGGCGAGAGGCCCAGCGTGCGCGCGATCTTCTTCGTGCTGAGCGCTTCGGCCAGCAGGCCGACCACGTCCATTTCGCGCTCGCTCAGCGCCTTGATGCCGGCCGGGGTAGCGCGCCGCCGCGCCTTGCCATTGCCGCCCGTTTCCACGGACTCGGCGCACGGCGGCCGGGCGGCGTGCAGGCGTTCGACATAGAAAGCCAGCACGGGATCGAGCGGCGCCTCGCGCGCCACTTCGCCGATCAGCTCAAGCGCCGATGGGTCGGCGTCGAGCAGGCTGCGCAGCAAGCCGAGCCGATGTCCGAGACGCAGTGCTTCCATCACGTTCGCTCGCGCCGGCGCGGGCCGCGCGAGGCGCCGGTCCACCACAGCGCGCTGCAGCCGCAATGGCGCAACGAGGCCGAAACGCCCGCACGCTTCGCACCAGGCAGCGAGCGCGTCGAGACGCAGCGCGGCCTGCTCAAGGTCCCCCGTCGCGATCAGGAAGCGCACGGTTGCGGCGCGCGCCGCGAAGTGTAAGCCGTCGAAAAGAGCCGTGCCGCTGGCCGGCTCGTGCGCAGCACCCTCGCCGCCGCGTTTGCCCGTTTCGGCATCTTCGTCGAGCGCCTGCAATCGTTCGAGACACGCCTGCGCTGCGCTCACCTCGCCGAGCGCAAGACGACGAAACACCTGCGTTGCGAGACTCACGCCGAGCACACGCGGCAAGCCTGAAGCCACGCCGATTTCCTCCAGCCGTTCGAGCCATGCGAAGGCGTCGAGCCGGTGGCCCGCCGCCCAGCGCGCGCCCGACAGCACGAGAAGCCCACGCAGCACGACGTCCGACACCGCCACGCGTTCGAGCACATCGACGCGCCGTTCCAGCAGATCGCGCGCCGCCTCGTTCTGGTTCTGTTCGTAGAGCACTTCGCTCAGCAAGGCCGCCGCCACGCAGGCGGCCTGATTGCAGGAGCGGCCATGCCGCTCGGCTTCGCGCAGCACGGCGCGGTAGATGCGCTCGGCCTGGTTCATCTGGCCTTCCAGCGCATAGCTCAGGCCTACGAAGCAACGCCCCATGAGCGAGCCGGCGCCGGTTCCGAGCAGCGGCGCGCCACCGCTCGCGCCATCGGCCTGCGCGGCGAACTGTATGTCGCGTGCCTGCTCGTATTCGCCACGCTGCATGTAGATCCACGAAACGACGTTGTTGCGCCCCGCGAGCGTCACGCGGTCGGCCGTGGGCGGCGGATCGAGCAGTCGCGGCAGTAATGCAATGGCGGTGACGGCGTGATCGCGCTGGATCGCCAGCGCTGCGCGCAGCACCAGCACGGTAAAGGCGTCGGCGGCGGCGTTGGCGGGCAAATCGGCTTCGAGTGCGTCGAGACTCGCGGCGCAAGCCGCCAATTCGAGGTGAAACAGTTGCTGCCGCGCCATCCAGATGCGCAGCGTCAGGCTCGACTGCACCTGCGCGGGCGGCAACTGGCGCACGAGCGCCGCGAGCGTGCGCATCTGGCCGTGCAAGAACAGCGACTGTGCGAACTGCTCGATCAGCGCGGCCGCCTGCGCGGCCTCGCCCGCCTTGAGCGCGTGATGCACCGCTTCGCCCAGATGCCCCTGCGCGAGGAACCATTGCCACGCGCAGGCATGCACGGCGCGCTGCGCGCCTTCGCTCCAGCTCTCGAAGCGTTCGAGCAAGGTTTGCTGGAGCAGCGGATGCAGGCGATACCAGGTCTCCTGCCCGGTCCGGTTGAGCGGCGTGATGAAGAGATTGTCGTTTTCGAGGCGCTCGAGCAGTGACAGCGTGCCGGCCTGATCGGGCACATCGCGCGCAAGCAGCGCCGTGCACAGCGAGGCACAGAAGCGGTCACACGCCGCCGCGCGTGTCAGCAGGTCGAGTTCGGCCGGGGCGAGTTTCGAGAGCACTTCGCGTTCGAAGAAGAGCGCGAACGTGCGCGCGTCGCGCACCTGCTCCTGAATGGCCATGTCGATGGCGCCTGACGTAGCTGCGCGGCGCTTCTTCCTCAAGCTCAGCGAGAAAAGTTGCAGCCCCGAGACCCAGCCATCCGTCAGCTCGTTGAGCCGCCGCGCGCTCGCCGCATCGACGTCGCCCAGTTGCGCCTTCAGGAAACCCTCCGCTTCGTCGGCGGAAAGACGCAGGTCGCCCATGTTGAGTTCAAGCGTCATGTCGTGGGCACGCAGGCGGTCCATCGAAAGCGGAATCGGCCCGCGCGACGCGAACGCCAGATGCAGGTTCGCGGGCGCGTAGTCGACCAGCCATTGCAGCGCTTCGAGTATGCGCGGGTCGGTGAGGTGGTGGAGGTCGTCTAGCGCGATCACGAGTTCGCGCCGGTGGCTCACGATGCCCCGCACGAGTGCGATGACCGTGCGCTCGACGCCGTCCTGGTCCATGCCGAAGTCTTCGAGCAACGTGGCTTCGCGCGAAATGGCCGCGTCGACACGCGCAACGCTGGACAGCAGATATTCGAGCCAGACGCCGGGATCGTTGTCGTCCTCGTCGAGCGAGAGCCACGCCACGTCGTAGCCGAGCGGCGCGAGGGCCCGGCACCAGGCGGCAAGCTCGGTAGTCTTGCCGTACCCCGCGGGACTTTGCAGCACGAAGCAGCGGCGCCGGCGTTCTGCCAGCATGCGGGCGGTCAGCGCCTCGCGAGCCAGCGTGCGCTTGTTGCTACGCGGCACGGCCAGCTTGCTGCTGACAAGCGGCTTGAGGGTAGCCATGCTCACGCCACCGGGTGGATTGGCCGGACTCTCCGATATGCTGGAATCAGTTTCCATGGACCACCACGGCATGGGCTTGAACCTTTCGAATACTACACTTCGGACCGCGCGAGAGACATGACCTCGTCGCTTGCGCGCGCCAGCCCACCACACACTGAAAAAGGCAGGGACCACGAACGGCCCCTGTCGAATGCCGGCTCACGAATGGATACCGACGAGCCCCGGCAAAGCGCCATTGCAGATGGCTTCCACTCGAGGCGTACTGCAAACGCGGGGACGGGGGAAAAGTAGCGCGGAACGGCTGAAGCCGGCCCACCTAAAACCGGTGGGCAGTTAATGATGTGACCAGCCTCTAATTTCTATTCTGTCGCCCTCCTGCCGGCAGCGCCTGAGCGGCGCCGTATTACGAGGGCCAGATATCACGGGCTCCGACGCGCATTGTTGCAGTCACTTCTGCGGAGGAGTACGTCAACGCGAATGACCGCTGTGGCATGAGTACGGTCGTAAGGCTTCGGGCCCGCAATGACCGTTGCGGGTCGGCTACGGAAGTTCGAGACGCCAACTCCCCGGCGGTTCGGTACGGCTTCCCCTACTTCCGGGTTCAGCCAGAAGCTTCCGTCCCCTTGTTCACAATGAAAGTCTGCTCTACGTCGGATTTCGGCCAAAGCCGAGACACAACATTCGCCCTTGCCCATACTTGAGCCTCCGGACCCGACGGCTAAGAAATCTCCACCTGGTGTGCCGCTTCCAGTGCTCGACGTGTTTGAGTCGCATCGAGCCCAATCGCGAGGCAACCCCTGGGTGTCGCGTGGTAGACACGGATATCTCCTGCCGCGCAACTCCCAACACGAACCAGACCGTCGACGAGAAGTTTGCGCAGGCAATCGTCGACCCGGCCAGGCCCCGCCATGAAATAGTTGCGGCGTCCCCAGAGCACTCGCTCGCTATCGTCCGGCCACGCGCCCAGCATATGGCGCAATATATCGCGTAGATAAGGATCCACAGGCGCGCATTGATGCACGAAGGCGGGGAGCAACTGCTTCAGCATGGTTTCACCTCCCGGGTGTTATCTATGTCCGCTCGCGGCCCGCCAACGACTGCGTCTTTGACAGATTTACTGACGGATGTCTTCCCGAGCACAAGTGAGGCAATCCGGCACGACCTGAACTCGCACGTACGCCTCGCTGACGCGCACTAGCCGTCTCTTCGTCCCATCTCATCAATCATCGCGAGCTACAGCCCAAACGATAGCTCCGCGCGATAGCATGTGAAAATCGACTTTTTTGCGATCTTCGTCAGTTTTTCTCACCGAGGACACTCCGTTGCGTTCACTTCCGCCGCTTTCCGCACTCCGTGCGTTCGAATCAACCGCCAGAAATCAGTCGGTAACGAAAACAGCCGACGAGTTATGCCGCACGCACGGCGCGGTCAGCCGCCAGTTGAAACTCCTTCAGAGCCATATCGGTGCACCGCTCTTTTCGCGTGACGGGACAGGAATCCGCCTCAACCAGACAGGACATGCGCTATATCTGCTGGCGAGTTCGGTGTTCGAGCAACTTGAACATGGCTATGCCAGAGTGCGCGACCAGGCACGACAGTCCGGCCTGCATGTAGCGTGCAGCGCGACGTTCGCCATGCGCTGGCTCGTCCCCAATCTGGCGGATTTCTACCGCGCCCAGCCCGATATCCGTATCCGGCTTTCCATGACGTCGGCGCGGGAAATCCGAACCGAGGGCGCAGACCTGGTCATCGCGTGGGATCTCACGTCCTATCCCGAGAGCGATCGCGAACGCGCCATCCGCCTTGCTCATGTCGCCTTTGGGCCCGTCTGTCTCCCCGCATACGCGGCTTCGGCACGACATGGCATTCGCATCGCGCACGAGTTCACGACAAACGCGTGGGCGCATTGGGACAGGCAGAACGCGGAGCGCATTGGCGACGGTGGCGAAATCTCGTTTCCACACACGCATCTGTGCATCGAGGCTGCGCTGTCCGGACTCGGCGTGGCGCTCGTCGAAAAACGGCTGGTACGCAAGGAACTCAGTGAAGGGCAACTGATCGCCCCGTGGGGCTTTGCCGAACTCCCCTTCGGACTGATGGCGCTGCCTGCGGCGGGCCGGTCGCTCCCCGCCGAACTCGACACTTTTACCGCGTGGCTGCGTGCGCGTCTCGAAGACGGAAACGAATCCTGCGCGTCGTAAATTCGGCAAAAGCAGCCCGTTGCCAGGCGTCACCACTCATGGCGCTCGCCGGCTTTATGTTGACCGGACTGCTTTCACGCCTCGTTTCTGCTTTCGTCGCTGACGTGCCAGTGATCAGCGCTCAAGGATGCCACGGTGTATCCCGCACCGCGGCGGATCGCATCAGGATCAATGCAAGGCTGAGCGCCATCGCATCCATTCCGAACGACGATGCAATCTTCGTCACCGACGATTGCAGTAGCGCAAGCTCTCGAGTCCGGACGTCGTATCTTGTGCTCGATCCTTGAATCGCTCCGCGCAGCCGCTTCAGCGGGCTCGCGCGGCTGTGCAGATGAACACCCGCGTGCCCATCTGCACCAGCGGCGAGATGATCGCCACCAACCCAACAATAAACGCCTCACCGTGCCCGATGTGGCCACACGCCGCGTTTGACGACTGTCCAATAGAGCCAGCCGATCAATACCAGCGAGATCGCTCCGATCATCGTTGGGAGTAGCAGGAAAGACCAGCCAGGCTGCGCTGCGAAAATAATCACCGGATTGCTGCCTGCCGGTGGATGAACCGTCCGCGTAAGCATCATCAACATCAACGCACACGCGGCAGCGACGGCCATCGGCACATATCCCGGGCCGAACAGATGCAGACAGAGCAAGCCTGCCAGCGACGTCAGGACATGGCCTCCAATAATGTTTCGCGGTTGTGAGAAAGGGCTGGAGGGAAAGCCGAACAGCAGGACACAGGTGGCCCCGAATGAACCGAGAATCCAGGGTTCCGAGGTCTCTTGTGCCAGCATGCCCACGAGAGCCAACGCGACGAATGCGCCCAGGCCGGCAAGCAGAATGCCGACCGCCTGAGCACGCCGCGTCGAGACCCCGTTGGCGCCAGCAGAGGCTGCGACCGGGGGCGTCATGGGCGGTTAGGCTGCCTTGAAGCGCGCAGCTTCTTCCGAGCCCTTCGTCGCGTTGCCCGCACTGTACGAGTGCGCGCCAACACCCGCGAGCTTGCCGCCCTGCACGATAAGGTATTCATCGCGGATCGGACGACCTTCGAAGTAGCACTCGAGGATTTCGCGCGTACCCGCCGCGTAACGGGCCTGAGCGGAAAGGCTCGTGCCTGAGATGTGCGGCGTCATTCCCTGATGCGGCATGCTTCGCCACGGATGATCTGCCGGTGCAGGCTGAGGGAACCAGACGTCGCCGCCGTAGCCCGCCAACTGGCCACTCTTGAGCGCATCGACAATTGCGTCGCGATCGCACAGCTTGCCGCGCGCTGTATTGATCAGGTAAGCGCCACGCTTGAAGTTTTTCAGCGTCGCCGCGTTGATCATGTGCTCGGTTTCAGGATGCAGCGGGCAATTTAGCGTGACCACGTCACATACGCGGGTCAGGCTTTCAAGGCTCGCGTGATGAGTGAGATTCAGCTCCTTCTCCACCGATTCGGGGAGCCGGTGACGATCGAGATAATGCAGCTTCATGTCGAACGGCTTGAGCAAGCGCAGCACACGCAGACCGATGCGCCCAGCGGCAACCGTACCGACATGCATGCCTTCGACGTCATACGAGCGCTCGACGCAATCGGCAATGTTCCAGCCACCGTTGTTGGCCCGGTTATGCGACGGAATATAGTTGCGTACGAGCGCAAGCGTTGTCATCACGACGTGCTCGGCCACGCTGTTGCTGTTGCAATACGTGACCTCTGCCACGGTGATACCGCGATCCATGGCGGCCTGGAGATCCGTATGATCCGATCCGATCCCGGCAGTGACGATCATCTTGAGCTTCGGCGCCTTCGCGATACGTTCGGCCGTCATGTAGGCTGGCCAGAACGGTTGCGAGATCACGATTTCGGCATCGTGCAATTCCCGGTCGAGAACGCTGTCGGCTCCGTCCTTGCTGGAGGTCACCACGAGTTGATGGTCGTTCGATTCCAGGTACTTTCGCAGACCCAGTTCGCCCGAGACGCAACCCAGCAAATGCCCCGGAGTGAAGTCGATCGCGCGGGGTGTCGGCGTCGTCTGGCCGTCGGGATAGCGCGTAATTTCAGGAAGGCTGTCGCGAGCGTACTGCTTCGGCATTCCGTTGACCGGATCGTCATACAGCACACAAACAATTTTTGCCACGATGTCTGTCTCCACTCTGATTGGCGAGGAACCGGCCGCCTGGTGCCGCCGGCTGTCCGATCGCGCTACCTGCGATCGATCGACGGACAGAGTGTCGACGAGAAGCTTAATGTCGATCCAATCGTTTCGACGTATCACCAGATAAGTCTGGCTTATGAAACGGCAGTTGTCGCGTCGACAATCGCGTGCGGGTGATCCAGGAATGCGTCGAATCGCGTCTGCAAATCGAGACGCCCGGCGGCTTTCCATAAGGCCGCAACGAGCGGCGGGCGGGAGGGAAGTTCGCGTGCAATCAGGCCGATCTCGCGAGTGAGTTCCGGCGCGATCGGTGTTACCGCATCCCGCCCGGCGCTGCCCGTTACGCTGAGCACGCTATGCGGCAACACCGTGTGAAGCCCGCTATGCTGAACGCTCGACATCAACGTGAGCAACGAGTCCGCCTCGAGTACGATTTTGGGCTCAATGCCAGCACGACGGAAAGCAGCATTGATCACCTGCCGGTTCTGCATTGAGGAATCCAGAAGACAAAATTGCAATTCGCCCAATGCATCCCAGCGAACGGCACCGGCGCGCACACTTTCGTCCGGTCCGGACGGCGAGACCAGGACATAGCGTTCGCGATAAAGCTGCATCACCTCGAAACCGGCCTGCGTGTGTTCGTCGAGATAGGTAAAGCCGATATCGAGTTCATATTCGTCGAGTTGCCGCAGGATGGCGTCCGAGCTCAGTGAACGCACAGCGAACCTCAGCATGGGATGCGTTTCCCGACAGGTTGCGATGAGCAGGCTCACGACGGGCATTGTCGTGGGAATCACGCCGACCCTGACCGTACCGGTTAGCAGGTTCGCAGCGGAGACATCCTGCCTCATATGGTCGAGCGCAGCGATGGTCTGACGGGCCCAACCCAGCACCCGCTCGCCTTCCTCGGTGAGTCCGAGAAAACGTCGGCCGCGCCTGACGATCACCAGTCCCAGTTCGTTCTCCAGACTGCGTATGGCGGACGATAGCGCCGGTTGCGTTACGTTGCAAAGCTCCGCTGCGCGCGCGAAATGTTGCTCCCTGGCCAACGTAACCAGATAGTTGAGTTGCCGGATAAACATTGCTTGTCTCCTGGTTCGGACGGCGGCTTGATCCACGTGCGCGGGCGCACTGGCGCATGTGTGCCATCGCGCGCGCCACTTTCAACTGATGGATCAAAACGTCATCGTGTTTGTGCTCCGGGCATGGTAGCGCGGCGCACCCATCGCTATATTCTGCTATATATTACGATGAGTTCACGAATGACCTGTCCTGCTGGAAGACGGCGTCAACGTGCCGCTGTCGTGCGAGATGGGTATTTGCGGCGCGTGCCCGACGCCAGTATGAGAAGGCGTGGTCGATCACCGCGATACCGTGCAAAGCGACACGGAAAAAAAGCGCAGCGAACCAGCAAATCGCATTGTGTTGCTCGCGCGCCCGTTCCTCGCGCATCGTGATCGACCTATGGCGCGAGCCCGCACGCGCAAGCCGATCACGTCTTGAGCGCCGCCCGCACTGGCGCGGCGTTCAGCTTGAAACTGAACGTCGCGCCGCGATCGTTGCGCTCGACCAGCTCGATGACGCTGCCATGCAGTTGCAGCATCCGTTGCACGATCAACAATCCCAAACCGCCCTGGCGGCGTACGTCGCCTGAACTGAACGCTCGCCGGAACAGATTCGCACGAAGTTCGGGCGCGATTCCGGGACCTGTATCACTGACCACGACGCTCACCTTGTCGCCCTCGCCGGCCAGTTCGACACTGACCTCGCCGCCGTCAGGCGCATGCCGGATTGCGTTGTCGAGCAGGTTGGTCAGCACGCGCTCGATCATGCCCAGATCGGCGCAAACCGCCGGCAAACGCGGCGGAATCTGAGCCTTCAGGCGGATCTTCCGGGATTGCGCGGCCAGCTCGAACTTCTGGAACACGTCCTGCACGACGTCCGCGAGGGGAAACGTTTCGAGCGTCAGCTGGACGTTCTCGTGCTCCAGCCGTGCCAGTTCGAACAGCGATTGCGCAAGCCGCCCTACCTTCGTGCTTTGCGCAAGCGCGACCGCCAGATAGCGGCGGCGTTCGCCGCCCTCCAGGCTCTCGTCTTTCAACGACAAGGTCTCGAGGTAGCCGTGCAGGGAAGTCAACGGCGTGCGCAGATCGTGCGAGATGTTCGCGAAGAGTTCGCGCCGCTCCTGGTCCTGCCGTTTGAGTTCGCGCCACTGCAAACCGATGCGATCGGCCATCTGGGCGAAGGTGCGTTCGAGAATGGCAATCTCGTCGCGCGTTCCCGTGGATGCCGCCGTGCGACTGAGCGCAAGCGGCGCCGGTTCCGAGCCGGTGCGAATCGATGCATCGAAGCGGCTTACGGTATCGGTCAGACGCCGCAAGGGCCGCGTGATCAGTCCGAATGCGATGAGCCCGGCAATGAGGCCGAGCGAGGCGACCACGGCCATCAGTCCGAGCGTGGTACGCAGCACGGTGCTTTGTGCAAGCCGCGAAGCCAGTGCATCGCGCGCTTCGCCAATCAGGACGACGTAGATATAGCCAGCCGGGTGGCCGTCGGCGCCTGGAACGACGGCGGCGCTGAACACCTTGCGCGCGTCTGCGCTGCGCGGATCGTCGCCCAGAATCGGCAACGGTTCGTTGGCCAGAAAACGCCGCACCGGTTGCAGGTCGACCTGCATGCGGCGGATATGTCCGGGCGGGGCATCGTCGCCGGTGATGTGACCGTTCGCGTCAAGCAGATAGACTTCGACGCTCGGATTCACCACCATCAGTTGGCCGAACAACGTGCGCAACGCCGCGGGCTTGGGACCGTCCGCGCCCATGAGCGTGGAGTTGCGGGCGATGTGGAAGGCCAGGTCGTGGGAGAGCGCCTGGATGACCTCCTGATCGTGCAGGTCCGAATCCCGTATCTGCAACCAGGCCGACGCCCCGCAGCACGCGATCAGGAGCACCGCAAACACGATGGATATCCGCTGCGTCACTGACAGGTTCATGGCACCCCTCCCTGGCTGTCGTCGCGCAGCGCGGCGTTGCCGGAAGCCGCGGGCGCCAGCGGGTCGAATTTATAGCCGCGTCCCCACACGGTGAGGATGCGCACCGGCTGCGCCGGGTCGGCTTCGATCTTGGTGCGCAGGCGGTTGATGTGTGTGTTGACCGTGTGTTCGTAGCCTTCGTGCTGATAGCCCCAGACGGCGTTGAGCAGTTCCATGCGCGAGAACACCTTGCCCGGATGGCGCGCAAAGTGATAAAGCAGGTCGAATTCGCGCGGCGTCAGCTCGATGCGTTTGCCATCGACCTGGGCTTCGCGCGTGACTGGATCGATTGAAAAGCCGCCCAGCATCAGCGTGCCGCCTTCGAGCCGCAGATCTTTCGCCATCGCCTCGACCCGGCGCAGCAGGGCCTTGACGCGCGCGACGAGTTCGAGCACCGAAAACGGCTTCGCGAGGTAATCGTCGGCGCCGAGTTCGAGCCCGAGAATGCGGTGCACTTCGCTCGAACGCGCGCTCGTGATGATGATCGGCGTATAGCGTGTCATGGCCCGCGCGCGCCGGCAGATTTCGAGGCCATCGACTCCCGGCAGCATCAGGTCAAGGATCAAGGCGTCCCAGCCGCCCTGCTCCAGCAGCCGCAACCCCTCGGCGCCATCGGCGCTGTGGACCACCTCGTAGTGCTCGTCGCGCAGATGCAGCATGAGCACGTTGGCGATATCCGCGTCGTCCTCGACGATGAGTACGCGTTTGGTCCGATCCATGTGTCGTTCAGCTCGTTCGATAGGGCGCAGCGCGCCCCGGATTGAAGCGCGATGAAAAAACCATTGTGCAGAAATTCCGCCACAGAGTTATCACAATTAATTTTACTTTTCGTGAGGACTTCGATATCGGGCGCTGCCTATGCTTCGTGTAAAGGATGCGCGCCGCCTACCCCTCGGGCGGCGGTGCACCGCACAAGGAGAGCACGATGGATATCCGTAGACGGCTGCTGCTATCGGGCGGCGGCGCGCTCGCCGTCATGGCCGCGCTCGGCCAGTGGCGCGTGAAGGCGGCTCAGCCTGACGGCGATGCGGCGGCGGCGGGCGCGGCGTCCGGGCCCGCCGAACATTTCGCCGTTGTGCATAGCGATGCCGAATGGCGCAAGCTCCTCACGCCCGCCCAGTACGAAGTGCTGCGAAATGCGGGGACGGAACCGCCCTTCACGAGCCCGCTCAACGACGAACACCGAGCCGGCATTTTTGCGTGCGCGGGTTGCGCGACGAACCTGTTCGCCTCGACGACGAAATTCGAGAGCGGCACGGGCTGGCCGAGCTTTTATGCGCCGCTCCCGCATGCGGTGGCCGAACACAGGGATCGCTCGTTCGGCATGGTCCGCACCGAAGTGCATTGCCACCGCTGTGGTGGCCACCTCGGCCATGTCTTCGACGACGGCCCGAAGCCGACCGGCCTGCGCTACTGCATGAACGGCATCGCCATGACCTTCAAGCCTGGCGCGGCCTGAACCGATCGAACCCGCATCGTCCTTCCCGACACCATCATGCTACTCATCGTCCTGGCGTATCTCGGCGGCGTGCTCACCATCCTGAGTCCGTGCATCCTGCCCGTGCTGCCCTTCGTCTTTGCACGCGCCGATCAGCCCTTCGTGCGCTCCGGCCTGCCGCTGCTCGGCGGCATGGCCGCCACCTTCGCAGCGGTCGCAACGCTCGCTGCCGTCGGCGGCGGCTGGGTCGCCCAGGCCAACCAGTATGGCCGCTGGCTCGCGATCGTGCTGCTCGCGGTATTTGGCCTCACGCTCCTGCTGCCCGGTCTCGCCGATCGCATCATGCAGCCGCTCGTGAACGCGGGCAACCGGCTCTCCAACGCCGCGCAGCACGACGGCGCGCCAGGCATCGGTTCGTCGTTTCTGCTTGGCGTCGCCACGGGACTCTTGTGGGCGCCCTGCGCCGGCCCGATTCTCGGCCTTGTCCTGACCGGCGCTGCGCTGCAAGGCGCGAGCATCGGCACGACGCTGCTGTTGCTGGCGTACGCGGCCGGAGCGGCGACTTCCCTCGCCGTCGCGCTGCTGCTGGGCGGCCGTGTCTTCGCGGCGATGAAGCGCTCACTGGGGGCGGGCCAGTGGATCCGGCGCGGTATTGGCGCGGCGATGCTCGCCGGTGTTGCCGCCATCGCGCTCGGTCTGGACACGGGCGTGCTCACGCGCATTTCGACGGTGGCGACGGGTGGTCTCGAGCAGCGTCTCGTCGATGCGTTCGCACCGTCGCACCAACGCGCGATGGCGATGACCGGTGCCGCGAACACGATGTCGGCGACCGGAGGCACCATGATGCGCGCCTCCGACGCCATGCGCCCCGCGACCACGCAAGCGCTACCGGTGCTCGGCCAGTTGCCGCAGTTAGGGGGCGCCGTGCAATGGCTGAATTCGGCGCCGCTGACCGACGAGGCCCTGCGCGGCAAGGTCGTCATCGTCGACTTCTGGACGTATTCGTGCATCAACTGCCTGCGCTCGCTTCCCTACGTCAAGGCGTGGGCCAGCAAGTACCGCGACAAAGGGCTGGTGGTGATTGGCGTGCATGCGCCCGAGTTCGCCTTCGAACGCAACATCGACAACGTGCGCAAGGCCGTTCACGATCTCGGCGTCGACTACCCCGTGGCGATCGACAACAACTACGCGATCTGGCGTGCGTTCGACAACCAGTACTGGCCCGCCCATTATTTTGCCGATGCCAAAGGGCAGATTCGCTACGAGCACTTTGGTGAAGGCGAGTATGACCAGTCCGAACGCGTCATTCAGCAACTGCTCGTGGAAGCGGGCCACGCGGATGCGGCGAACGTACCGATCGGCCTGGGCGGCGCCGAAGAGCGCGGCGTCCAGTTACAGGCCGACAATGCCGACATGCGCTCGCCCGAAACCTATATCGGATTCGAGCGCGCCGAAGGCTTCGCGTCGCCCGGTGGCGTCGCACAGGACCGCGCGCACGACTATCGCGCGCCGTCGAATCCCGCTCTCAACCATTGGGGACTGACAGGCGAGTGGAGCGTCGGCGGCGAGCACGCGACGCTCGCCAAACCCGGCGGAGAAATCATCTATCGCTTTCATGCACGAGACCTGCATCTGGTTCTTGGCCCCGGCCCCGACGGCAAGCCAGTGCGCTTTCGCGTGACGGTGGACGGCAAGGCGCCGGCGGGCGCACACGGCAGCGATGTCGCGCCGGATGGCGCTGGGACGGTGACAGGGCAGCGCCTCTATCAACTCGTTCGCCAGCCTGGAGGCGTCGCGGATCACACCTTCGCGATCCAGTTTCTCGATGCGGGCGTGCAGGCCTTCGCATTTACTTTCGGTTAAACCCCACCGGCCGGACTTGCTTCGTCTGGCAAGGATGACATCGTGAATCCGCTTTTCATGAAATCCAGCAAGATCGCCCACTTTGGCGCCCTCGTGATGGTGATGGCCGCCGTCGCGTTCTGGCAGCGCAGCGCCCATTCCGACGAGCGTGCAGTGTCCATTCCTGCGCCGGTTCAGGACGAGCACGCAGGCAACGCGCATACGGAAACCGCCGTGATCGCGGGTGGCTGCTTCTGGGGCGTCCAGGGCGTGTTCGAACACGTACGCGGCGTTACGCAGGTGGCGTCCGGCTACACGGGCGGCGCGTCCGATACGGCCGAATACGAGCGCGTGAGCGATGGCGATACGGGGCACGCAGAATCGGTGCGGATCACCTTCGATCCCACCGTGATCAGCTACGGGAAGCTCCTGCAAATTTTCTTCTCGGTCGCGCACAACCCGACGGAACTCGACTACCAGGGCCCCGACCACGGCACCCAGTACCGCTCGGCGATCTTTCCGTTGAATGCGCAACAGCGCAATGTGGCGCAGGCCTACATCGCACAGTTACAGGGCGCACACGTGTTCGCCAGTCCGATTGTGACGCGTGTCGAGCCGTACAAGGGCTTCTATCCTGCCGAGAATTACCACCAGAATTTTCTCGCCCTTCATCCCGACTACCCGTACATCGCGATCAACGATTTGCCGAAGGTCGACGCATTGAAGAGCTTGTTTCCCGCGCTTTATCGAACCCAGCCTGTGTTGTTTCAGACCACGGCGAGCACCAAACCATAGTCTCCGTAGACCGCATCAATTGCGCCATCCATTGAAAAGCCTGGATCAAGAGATAAAAGCTACTCTGTTTGACTTTACCCTGCTTCGCTTAAACAGTTTGAGCCCCCCATCTCGTCGACGCACATGAGTATGCATCCGGCTTTTCGCAAGTCTGGTTGGAGCACTGGTCCAGGAGTCATCGTTGCGACAGTGAATGTGTCGCAACGCGCTGGCGCCCAAGAAATGCGATTGCTTTCTGCCGTTCGCGGCGCGACAAGGCACGGCGAACCCAAGCAAAACGCAAAAGGCTGGAGTTGGCTGCGGCCGCTCATCAGGAGGTTTTGATTGACATTCAAACGTCAGATCAAGTCAGACAGCGGACTTTTTGCAGTTCGTCCGCTGCCAGTAGCGCCTGTTTAATCTCGGCGTGTATCGGACTTCACGTTGCTCCGCTCCAGCCAGCCGCCGGCATGATGCGCCGTCAGTTGGTCAACAACCTGAAGAGGCAGGTCTAGGTCTGCATGGCATCTTTATAGATGCGCCCATCCTTCATGATCAGCTTCAGGTTCTTGTCGGGATCGGCGAGCAGTCCCACATTGTCGATCGGGTTGCCACCGACGACCAGCAAATCGGCCCATGCGCCCCGCTCAAGCACCCCCAGTTTGGCGGGATAGGGGTTGCGCTTTCCTGATAGCTCAAGCAACTCCCCGTTGCCCCCTGTCACCATCCGCAAAATCTCGGAGCCGTTGTACCAGCGCGCCATATTACCGATCATCAAACCCTGGCGTGCCGCCACCGCCGGCGAGAAGATCAGGTCGGTCCCGAACGCCACCTTGAGTCCGTGCTTGCGTGCGAGTTTGTACATGTTGTTGGTCCCCACGATGACTTCCCGGAACTTATCGAGGATCGGTCCCGCTAGCGGCCCGACGTCGTCTTCGTTCACGAATGGCTGAGTGCTTAACCATGTCCCGTTCTTCGCCATGATCTCGGCTGCATGATCGTCCATCAGATGACCATGTTCGATACATTGCGCGCCTGCTGCCACCGCTCGCTTCACGGCTTCCGACGTGTACGCATGAACGGCCACATAGGTCCCCCAATCGCCCGCGGTTTCGACGGCTGCTCGCAGTTGCTGCTCGGTGAAGGTCAGCATGTCGAGTGGACTGCGCGGCGTGGATACGCCGCCGGCTCCCACGATCTTGATCTGCGTTGCGCCCTGCAGGAACTGCTCGCGTACGCGTAAGCGCACCTCGTCCGCAGAATCGGCGATCGCATTCGCGCCGGTCCTTTCCTGCGCACTGACTTCGCCCGTCGTACGCGGGATGTCCGTGAGCGGGCGAAAATCGCCATGACCACCTGTCGTCGTGATCATCGCGCCGGACGGATAAATGCGCGGGCCAGGAATCATCCCTGCGTCGATAGCCTGTTTCAGCGCGAATGCCGGGCCGCCCACATCGCGTATCGTCGTGAAGCCACGCAGCAACGTACGCTGGGCTTCCGCACTCGCAGCCAGATACACCAGGCCCAGGTCGGCCTGCAAGATCGTCTGGATCGGGAGTGAGGCGAGCATGGCATGCCAGTGCATCTCGATCAACCCTGGCATCATCACCTTGCCGCCGCAATCGATAGTGCGGTTCGTGCCGGCAGCGGGCGGCTGGCCTTGCCCCAGCTGTGAGATGCGGCTTCCTTCGACGACGAGAAACATCCCATCGCGCAGGCCGGCAGACTTGCCGTCGAACAGTCGGAAGTTTGTAAACGTGACGGGCTGCGGCGCAGCGGCGGCGGGACTCGCACCCTGCGCCCGAACGAGTTCCGGGAGCACGGCACTTAGCATGGTCGCCCCCATGCCGATGAGGAATCCGCGTCGCGCGAGGTCGGCGTCGATACGACGATTCGCATACTGGGCAAGCGCCTTGTTACAGAAGCAGGAATACGCCTGGCTTGTTCGGTTAACGCCGCTGTACTTTCCGGAAGCCATATCCACCCCCATTTGAGTTGAACACCATGCACGGAAGCGCTGATTACGGCCTTTGAACAGGTAAAGGGAACAACCAGCGGACAGTAACGACATTCATACGGAAGTATGGCAATCAACGAACGCTCGTGCCTTCAAAGCGTCGAACCGAGTGCCGTGGAACAAGGGCAAGCTCACTGGGCAGAAGCCGCCGTTGAAGCCTCCGGAAATCTGGGCGATTCGTACGAGGTTGCAGATGTCTTCGAACATCCGCGAATTGGCGATGTTCAATCTTGCGATTGATAGCAAACTACGGGCATGCGATCTCACTCGGCTGCTCGTGCAGGATGTCTGCCAGGGTAGCCACGTTGGATCGCGCGCAATGGTCATGCAGCAGAAGACGTTACGACCTGTTCAGTTCGAAATCACCGAGCAGACCCGTCCAAGCTTGGAGGCCCGGATAAAAGCCCGGAGATTGAAATCGGCCGACTACCTGTTTCTGAGCCGAATGCGTGCGTCACCGCATATTTCGACGCGCCAATATGCCCGCATGGTCCACCGATGGATCTCATCCATCGGCCTCGACGATACGGCCTTCGGCACACACCATGCGTCGTACAAAGGCGTCGTTAATCCACCGGCGAACGAAGAACCTCCGCGCGGTGCAATTGCTGCTCGGCCATACCAGGCTCGAGAGCACCGTTCGCTACCTAGGCATTGAGGTAGACGATGCCCTTGAAATGGCAGAGCAAACCGAAGTATGACGGTGAACTGGCCGACGAGCGGGCGCTAACCGGCCGAGGCCGTGTAAAAACGCGCAGAACGGCCCACCGGTGATGCCCGGTTGGGAGCGCAGTTGAGTTAGGCCGAGACGCAGGCAGGTGGCGTGA
>NZ_QEOB01000032.1:0-87098 GCF_003096875.1 Paraburkholderia unamae | reverse complement strand
ATGCCCTTGACCTGGGCGAGCGGCATGCCCTCGGCAATTTCCTTGCAGGTGAAGTCGAATTCCTCGCGGCAGACGAAGTCGATGGCCTCGCTTGCAGTGAGCGAATTGTGCGGATCGACCTGCACCTTCGCGCCCACCAGACCGATCATGACGGACGGCTTTCGCTTCTTGAGGTCTTCGCAGAAAAGCGCGTCGGTCGGGAACGACGGCGTGCTCGTGTGGATGATGACGAGGTCGTATTCGCTCGCGATCTTCAGCGTCTCTTCCACGCCAATGCCGTCGGCCGGCGCGTCGAGCACGCGGCTGCCCGGCACGAGGGCCGCGGGCTGTGCAAGCCAGGTGGGATACCAGAACGAGCGGATCTCGCGCTTTGCCTGGTAGCGCGAGCCCGCGCCACCGTCGAAGCCGTCATACGACGGGGCCTGTAGAAACAGCGTTTTCATATTGCTCGATTGTCCGCGCAGTGTGGTGAAACATGGGTTGCCATGTGGTGCGCCTTGCCGGCATTCAAAGCTTCCAGATCTGCTTGCAAACCCACTTCCGAACCATTACGCATTCCATTCGATTGCCATTCTGGTTCGCATGTTTGTTATCGATTTGAAGGCTAAAGGCTGCACCGGTAAATCTTATTGATGATAGGCCTGGAAACTGATGAAAAGCTTAAGCGTTTTCCACGCTACCCACGTATCGAAACATCCGAACCCTCAAGTCTGAACGGTCGATGTGACAATTTTTCGTGCACTGCCGCATTCGACCCAACCCACAACCCGGCACAACACACCGCCATGCCCGGGGATAAGCATTTCTCATTCCTCCGACGAAACCCTGGCCGGGCAGTTTCGGGTTTCCGGCGGCTCCCGCCATATCGGACAAGTGTTCGCTGATCCCCGACAATGCGTAAAAACCCGGCACGCTCGGGTTAGCATGCTCCAAATGGCGAGACTGCGGTTCCCCGCCGCGAATGCGCGGGCGGCGTGGCGCAGCGAACGCTGCCCGGCAGGTTACGACGACTGTCGCGAATAACGCGGTCACGCACCGGCGCGGTGCGCGGCCCATTCCACGGTGAGCCGTCATTGTCCATGCGCATCCTCTTCGTCATTGGCAACCTGGGCGACTATCACGTCCCTCGCTATGAGGCTCTCGTCAGCGCGGCCTCCGGTCGCGGCCACGAAGTGGCGCTGCTCGAAGTCTTCGCGCGCTCCGGCGTGTACGGCTTCCCGCAGGAGCGCCGCGCCGCCTTCTTCGCGAACCGCCCGCACCTCGCGGAAACGCTGGTGGAGGACGGCGCCGACAGCGACGGCCTCGGCGCGCGCGGCACGGCCCGCCTTATTGCGAAGGTACGCGGCTTCATGCCCGACGTGGTCATCACGCTAGGCTACAACACCGGCTATTCGACGGTGTTATGCGTGCTCAGGCACATCACGCGGCGTTTCAAGCTCATCTACATGTCGGACTCCAAAGCGGACGACGGCCTGCGCCAGCGCGCCAAGGAGCGTCTCAAACGCTTCGTCGTGAGCCGCTTCGACGGGGCGCTCGTCGCGGGCGAGAAGCATCGCCGCTATGCGCAGTCGCTCGGCATTCCGCAGGAGCGCTCGCGCATCGGCTTCGACGTGATCGACGTCGACTACTTCTCGCGCCTGGCGCAAACCGCGTGCAGCAATCCCGCGGCGGTGCGCTCGCGCTTCGGCCTGCCGCAGCGCTACCTGCTATGCGTGAGCCGCTTCGTCGCGCGCAAGAACGTCGACGTGCTGATCGACGCTTACCGCAAATCGGGCGTGTACAAGCAGAATATCGGCCTCGTGCTGGTCGGCCAGGGGCCGCTCGAAGCGCAATTGCGCGAGCGTATCGCCTCGCTCGGGCTCACGGCGCACGTGACGATACTCAACTCCCTCGCCAACCAGGAGATGCCGAATCTCTACGCGCTAGCCGAGTTCATCGTGCTGGCGAGCGAATTCGATCAATGGGGTCTGTGCGTGAACGAAGCATTCGCGGCCGGGTGCCCCGCCATCGTCACGCGCACCTGCGGCGTGGCCGGCGAAGTGGTGATCGACGGCGTGAACGGCTTCGTCGTGGAGCCGCGCGATGTCTCGACGCTCGCGCAGCGCATCGGCCAACTGGGCGGCGAACCGGCGCTGCGCGAGCGCTTCGCGGCGGGCGCGCAATCCGCCATCCGGCGCTGGACGCCGGTGCTGTTCGCATCGAGCGCGCTGGAACTGGCCGAGGTCACGACGCGCAATGCGCGCGACCCCGCGCAACACGAACTCGTTTAGTTCGCAGTCTGTAATCCACCAGGCTTTCAAGGTCTTATAGATTGGGGGCGAATACGCGTGCCGGCGCGAGCCGGCGCTTGAGCGTGCGCGTCAACAGATACACGGTGCGCTGCCGCTCAACGCCCAGGCGCTGCGTGAGCGTCGCGCCGAAGCCGTTGAGAAAGCTGAACGTAGATGGGCTCGAAAAGCCGTCGAAGTCGAACGTGAGCCTGCGCTCCAGCGCGCGGATAATGGCGGTCCACAGCAAGAGACTGATGGAGCCGCAGTGCGCGTCCCGCACCCTTGACGACAGCAGGTAATACATCGCCCGATGGTCCCACACGAGCCCGACCGCGGCGACGAGCTTCCCGTCCGTCCCGTACGCGCCCATCAGCGTGCCCGCATTGCGCTCGACGAATGCGTTGACGAGCTGGCGCATGACGGCATCCCCATAGGCATTGGTGCGCGAGCGCGCGGCGAGATTCGCGTCATAGAACGCCAGGAATTCGTCGGGCGAGAGGTCCGGCAGGATCGTCAATTCACGCGAAGCGCTGCGGATCACATTGCGTGTCTTGCTGTTCAAACGAGACCACGCTTCGTCGGCCGTCGTGCGCGCGTCAATGCGGAACGTGTAGCGCGCCGACACCGTGAAGCCGTGCAGCGCGAAGGCGAGCGCATCGTCCACGCTCGGGTCGAGCACCTGGAAAAAGCTGTCACACTCGGGCAACTGATCGATGAGCTGCGCGGTGACATCGAGCGTGTGATGCCGCTGGCGGGCCTCGCTGCCAGTCACCGGCTGGATCACTGGACCGAGCGTGCGCGTGAGCGGCGGCAGATGCGAAATACGCCATAGGCGCGTGCGCCAGATCGCGTACGGCATCTCGCCAACGATCTCGTCGTTCTGCCTTACCGCGGCAAGCTTCCAGTCGCCTTGCGTGGCGATATCGAGCCACCATCGCTCATGGAAGATCGAATGCGCCGCGCGAGCGGGCGCCGGCGCAAACGTGCCTGCCGGTCGCTCAACAACGGGCAACGTCCGGTCGTTTATGGTCGTCATCGGTCACCGGTCTTTTCTCACTGCAAGCGCCGCGGGATCCAGCACGCGCTCCCACTTTCCCCCAGCGCCCACGCTCCTCAATGGCTTCTCTTCGACATGGCAACGGCGTGTGTACCCGATACGACAGTTCACGCGGCGGTGTTATTCCCTGTTATCCCGATTGCCGGGTGCTTGCGCAGTCACACGGCGCTGCATGCGCTTCCACGCTTGTTTCGGGTTCGTCGCTCGCGCTGTGATGGACCGCAAAAGTCCACCTCGGCAAACTGCCGTCAGCACACCGACTCCAGTCTACGAACAGCGTCCCGGCCGTTTACGCCAAAACCAAGCCGTATGCGGATGACAACACCCCACAGCCGATTTTCGTCCGAACATACTCGTGGATTGCGCAATGCAACATGCCCGCGACGAACCGGGAAACTCGCCAGGCGCCCTGCGAACGCGAATCAACATCGATTCCGCGATTTAGTCAGGAATCCGTTCTAACGAGCCCCTCACGATCGCGCGCGGCTCACGCCAACGGTTGCGTCGTCATAGCGCGCGTGAGGCCATGCATGGGACGGCGCACCGCCACGTCGAACGGATTCGTCTGCGGCCCGATGAGTTCCGCCTGGCGCCTGAGCAATTCGACGATGGTGGGCAGCCGGTCCTCGGTCAGCCGCGCGGCCAGCGTGCCCACGCTCAGCGCGCCCACCGCGCAGCCGGTGCGGTCGAGAATCGGCACGGCCACGCCCGCCATGCCCTCCAGCACACCGGTATTGCGCCCGGCGTAGCCGAGCTTGCGCACGCGCTCGATCTCCGTGCGCAGGTACACCTCGTCCAGCACGCCGTAGCTGCGCAGGCGCGGCACGTTGAAGCGAATGATCTCCTCGCGCTCCGCCTCGGGCTGGAACGCCAGAATCGCCAGGCTCCCCTGCCCCACGCCCAGCGCGACGCGCCCGCCAATGTCACCCGTGAACGAGCGGATTGGAAACGGCCCTTCGCACATGTCGAGACACACGGCGTCGAAGCTGCTTTTCACGAGCAGGAAAATCGTGTCGCCAAGGCTTGCGCACAGGCGCAGCAGCGCGGGACGGCACAACGTGCGCATGCCGCTCGGGTTGCCCGCCTGCGCCGCGAGCGCGAAAAAGTCCACGCTCAGGCGATAGCGTTTCGTGCCTTCGTCCTGCTCGACCACGCCTTCGGCGATCAACCCCTGCAAGAGCCGATGCACGGTGGCCTGCGTGAGACCCACGGCCTTGGCGAGCGCCGTCACTCGGCTGCCTTCCGCCTGGCTTTCACCGAGCGCGCGGATCAACGCGAACGCGCGCTGCAAGACGCCCGCGCCGCGCGCGTCGTCGCCCTGGCTTCCACTTTTCTCTTCCATTGCCGCCATGTTTCCCTCGATTTATTCCATTCAGCGGAATACCCGCCGAAAGCTTATACGGCCAGGCGCGTGGGCCGAAGCCGGGCGCCGGCATGCGCCGCCCATACAACGACCGTACGGCGCTGAACGCATTCAGGGATTTCCCGAGGATCGCCTGATGAAATAGTTCAAGCATGGATTCCGCTATGCATTCCATTAATCGGAATATATGCCAGATTTCTATCGCTCGATGGAATTTTAAATTGACGACCAAAAATTTGGCTAGCTAGAGTCGCTTTCAGGCAATGCAACCGATTCAACGGATGCGAAGCGCACTCAATGCACTGGAAGACCAGACCATGTCGTTCCTCACCCTGACCGATGTATCGAAATCGTTCGGCGACCTGCAAGCGGTCACCGGCGTCAATCTCTCGGTGGAAAAAGGCGAGTTCGTCTCGCTGCTCGGCCCCTCGGGTTGCGGCAAGACCACGACGCTGCAAATGATCGCGGGCTTCGTGGAAACCACGCGCGGCCGCATCACGCTCGACGGCCGCGACATCACCCACATGCCGCCGAACAAGCGCGGCCTCGGCATCGTGTTCCAGAGCTATGCGCTGTTCCCGCACATGAGCGTGGAGCAGAACGTGAGCTTCGGCCTCGAAATGCGCGGCGTCGACAAGAGCGAGCGCAAGGAGCGCATTCGCGAGGCGCTTGCGCTCGTGCGCCTCGACGCCTACGCGCACCGCTTTCCGCGCGAGCTTTCAGGCGGCCAGCGCCAGCGTGTGGCGATCGCGCGCGCCATCGTGATCGCGCCGCCCGTACTGCTGCTCGACGAGCCGATGTCCAATCTCGACGCCAAGCTGCGCGAAGACATGCAGTTCGAATTGCGCGCCATTCAGCGCAAGATCGGCACGACCACCTTGATGGTGACGCACGACCAGTCCGAAGCGCTTTCGATCAGCGACCGCGTGGTCGTGATGGAGAACGGCCGCATCACTCAGGTCGACACGCCGTATCGCGCGTACGAGCGGCCCGAAAACGATTTCGTCTCGCGCTTCATCGGCAAGGCCAACATGCTCGCGGGCCGCATCGTCGCGCGCGAGGGCGACACGATACGCGTGGACCTCGGCAACGATCTCGCGGAAACGGGCTCGACGGCGCAACTGTCCGGGCACGCTCGCGCCGTGGATGTGGGCGACGCGATCACGCTGTGCATCCGCCCCGAAAAGCTCAAGCTGTGCGCGCACGGCGCGGGGCGCCTTGCGGGCCGCGTGACGAGCCGCTTCTTCCTAGGCAGCCAGTGGCTTTACCGGCTCGACAGCCGCGCGGGCGAAATGCTCGTGTGCTGCCAGAACGAAGGCCGGGAGCCGCTTGCCGAAGGCGACCAGGTGGGCATCGACTGGCATAGCGACGCGATCCGCTTCATCCCGCAGGAGGGCGCCCGTGTCTAGCTCGCTGCCCGCTTCCAAACCTTCGCCGCAACCCGCCCCGCAGCGCGCCGCGCGCACGGCGATGCGCGCAGGCTGGCAGGCTTACCTGCCGCTGTGGCTCATGAGCGCCCCCGCGCTGCTGCTGTTCTCGGCGCTCGTGCTCGTGCCGCTCGGCATGACGTTCGCGCTCACGTTCTACCGCTTCGATCCGTCGAGCGGACCGATTGCCGCATTCGATCTGCATAACTACATAGAAGTGCTGGGCTCGTCGTACTTTCATACGATCTTTGCGCGCACCTTCGGCATTGCCGCGCTCACTACGCTGCTGTGCGTCGTGATCGGCACGCCCGAGGCCTATATCCTTTCGCGCATGCGCGACCCGTGGCGCTCGCTCTTTCTGCTCGCGATCCTCGCGCCATTGCTCGTTTCCGTGGTGGTGCGCGCGTTCGGCTGGAGCATGCTGCTCAACATGAACGGCCTCGTCAACCAGTTCTTCGGCCTGTTCGGCGCGGGCCCCTTCAAGCTCGAATACACGACCTTCGCCATCGTCATCGCGCTCGTGCACGTCATGCTGCCGTTCATGGTGATTCCGGTGTGGACCGCGCTGCAACGCCTCGACCCGCAAACCGAGAACGCGGCGCTCTCGCTGATGGCCTCGCCCTTCATCACCCTGCGCCGCATCGTGCTGCCGCAACTCATGCCCGGCATTCTCTCGGGCAGCCTCATGGTGTTCGGCCTCTCCGCGAGCGCTTTCGCGATTCCGGGCCTGCTGGGCGGCCGCCGCCTGAAAGTCGCGGCCACGGCCGTGTACGACCAGTTCCTGAGCTCGATGAACTGGCCGCTCGGCGCGACGATCGCCGTACTCCTGCTCGTGGCCAATCTGATCGTGATGCTCACCTACTATCGCGTGCTCGAGCGCCGCTACGCGCGCAGCATGGGCTAATGCGCGGCATCGCCAGGAAAACACATCATGCGTAAAAACGGACCGCTCGCTCTCACGTTCCACAGCTTCGTCATCCTGTTCGTGCTGGCGCCGCTCGTCATCGTCATTCTCGTGGCCTTCACGCCCGACGAAACCTTGACGCTGCCCACGCACGGCCTCTCGCTGCGCTGGTTCCGCGCGATTCTCGACTACCCGGACTTCATCAGCGCGTTCTTCAACAGCCTCAAGCTCGCGTTCGCCTCCGCCACGCTCTCGCTCGTCGTCGCGCTGCCCGCGGGACTCGCGATCGGCCGCGCGCGCTTTCCGGGCCGCGGCTTTCTCAGCGCGCTGCTGCTCTCGCCGCTCGTGATTCCGGGGCTCGTGCTCGGCATCGCCTTGCTGCGTTTCTTCGCGCTGATCGGCGCAACCGGCTCGTTCGCGTGGCTGATTCTCGCGCACATGATCATCATCACGCCGTTCGTCATGCGGCTCGTGCTCGCCTCGGTCAGCGGCCTCGACCGCAGCATCGAGCATGCGGCCGCTTCGCTCGGCGCGAACGCGTGGACCACCTTCCGCCGCGTCACGCTGCCGATGATCGTGCCAGGCATCACCGGCGGCTGGCTGCTCGCGTTCATCAACAGCTTCGATGAACTGACGATGTCGATCTTCGTGACTTCGCCGCAAACCGTCACGCTGCCCGTGCGCATGTACATGTACGCGACCGAATCGATCGACCCGATGATGGCCTCCGTCTCCGCGCTCGTGATCTTCATCACGGCGGGCGCGATGCTGCTGCTCGATCGCGTGTACGGCCTGAACCGCATCCTGATCGGGCAGCACTGAACGCCGCCCCGCCTCCCTTTCGAAAGTTCGAATCACGCTGCCAGGCAACCGACTTCTCATGAGCACCATCACGCCGCATCCCCTTGCCCAGTTCGTCCGCGTTGCCGAGACCGCGCGCGCGAGCGTCACCTTCGTTCTCGACGGCGTTGAAGTCGAGGCGCTCGCGGGCGACACGCTACTCACCGCCATCCTCACGCAGCAGCGCCACGTGCGCCGCAGCGAATTCAGCGGCGCGCCGCGCGCGGGCTTCTGCCTGATCGGCGCGTGCCAGGACTGCTGGGTGCGCAGCGAGGACGGCACGCGCCTGCGCGCCTGCTCGACGCCGCTACGCGAAGGCATGCGCGTGCGTACGCGCTTCGGCACGGATGCCGAAGGCGGTGCGCAATGAACGCGACACCGACTCGCATCGTCATCGTGGGCGCGGGGCCGGCGGGCATCCGCGCCGCGCAAACGCTCGTGGCCGCGGGCCTGCGCCCCACCGTGATCGACGAAAACGCGCGCTGGGGCGGCCAGATCTACCGCCAGCCCGCTGCGGGCGCGGGCTTCGCGCGATCGAAAGCCACGCTTTACGGCTTCGAAGCGAAGAAGGCCGACGCCGTGCACAACGCCATGGCCGATCTTCTGCCGAGAATCGACTACCGCCCCGACACGCTCGCATGGTCGTGCGAGCCGGGGCGGCTCGACACCTTGTGCGAAGGCCGCGAAGCGAGCGTGCCCTGGTCGCATCTGCTTATCGCGAGCGGCGCGACCGACCGCATCGTGCCGCTGCCTGGCTGGACGCTGCCAGGCGTGTATACGCCCGGCGGCGCGCAGGTCGCGCTCAAGGCGCAGGGCTGCGCCATCGGCGCGCGCACCGTGTTCGCGGGCACCGGGCCGCTGCTCTATCTGGTCGCTTACCAGTACGCGAAAGCGGGCGCACAAGTGGCCGCCGTGCTCGACACGAGCCCGTTCGCGCGCCAGGCCGCCGCCGCGCCGAAGCTGCTCAACCAGCCGGGCACCTTGGCCAAGGGCATGTATTACGTCGCGTGGCTCAAGGCGCATGGCGTACGCATCGAGCACGGCGTCACCCTCGCGGGCGTCGACGGCGAGCAGGCCGTGGAATACGTCCGCTGGCGCTCGGCCGACGGCAAGGGGCACGCGATCGCGTGCGACGCCGTGGGCCTTGGCTACGGCTTGCGCCCGGAAACCCAGCTCGCCGATCTCGCGGGCTGCCGCTTCGCCTTCGACACGCTCAATCGCTGCTGGCTGCCCGCGCGCGATGCGGCGGGCCGCAGTTCGGTTGAAGGCGTCTACCTGGCAGGCGACGGCGCGGGCATCGCGGGCGCCGACGCCGCCGAACTCGCGGGCCGCCGCGCCGCGCTCGCGGTGCTGGAAGACCTTGGCATCGAGCCTCCGCGCGATACCAATGCCCCCGACGCCGCAGCCCTCGAAAAGCAGCTCGAGCGCATTGCGCGCTTTCGCGCAGGCATCGAGCAGGCCTTCGCACCGCCCGCCAACTGCGCCGCCAGTTGGCCCGACAACATGATCGTCTGCCGATGCGAGGAAGTCGATGCGGGCACGCTGCGTAGTTGCATACGCAACGGTTTCGCCACCGAGCTCAATCGCCTGAAGGCGCTCACGCGCATCGGCATGGGGCGGTGCCAGGGGCGCATGTGCGGCGAATCGGCCGTGGCGCTCCTGAGCGCGGAGACCGGCAAGCCGTTGCACGAAGTGGGACGTCTGCGCAGCCAGGCGCCCATCAAACCCATTCCGATCTCGCCGATGTTGTTCGAAGACGGCGTGCAGGTGGTCGAAGAGGAAGCCCACGATGAGTGATACGCGCCATTTTCAGGTGGTGATCGCGGGCGGCGGCCTGGTGGGCGCGTCGGCGGCGCTTGCGCTCGCACGCCAGGGCGTGAGCGTCGGCTTGTTCGAGCGGCGCTTTTGCGGCGCGCAGGCAAGCGGCGTGAACTACGGCGGCGTGCGCACTCACGGCCGCAGCGCCGAGCAACTGCCGCTCGCGGTGCGCGCGCGGCGCGTGTGGAACCGCTTGCCCGAACTGATCGGCATCGACGGTGAATTCGTCGTTTCAGGGCACTTGCGCCTCGCGCGCCGCGACAGCGACATCGAGGCGCTGCACGCGTGGTCCGCAATGGCGAGCGACTACGGCGTGCAATCGCAGGTCATGAGCGGTGAAGCGTTTCGCCGCCGCTACCCATGGCTCGGGCGTGCCGCCATTGGCGGGGCGCTCTGCGCGAGCGACGGCCATGCGAATCCGCGCCTCGTTTCGCCCGGCTTCGCTGCGGCGGCACGGCGCGCGGGTGCGCACGTGCAGGAACAAACCGCGCTCAGCGAACTGAGCTTCGACGGCCGCCGCTTCCAGATGCGCGCGGGCGACGCGCGCGTGAGCGCCGACTGGCTCATCAACTCGTCGGGCGCATGGGCCAATACGGTGGCGGGCGCATTCGGCGAAACCGTGCCGATGAAGCCGATCTATCCGAACATGTGGGTGACCGAACCGCTACCGCGCTTCATCCAGCACAACCTGGGCGTGTATGGCGGCGGCGTCTATGCGCGCCAGGTGGAACGCGGCAACTGCGTGATCGGCGGCGGGCGCGGACACGGCGACGGCGAATACGCGCAGCCCTCCACCGCCACCACGCGCGCCGTCATGCGCGACGCCTGCGCGCTGCTGCCCGGCCTGCGCGACGCGCTCCTCATTCGCACATGGAGCGGCGTGGAAGGCGAAACGCCGGACAGCAACCCCATCATCGGCTTCAGTCAGACCACGCCGCGCCTGCTGCACGCCTTCGGTTTCTCCGGCGGCGGCTTTCTGCTTGCGCCCGGCGTGGGCGAAGTGCTGGCCGAACTCGTCACCGAAGGCGCGACGAGCACGCCTATCGAAGCGTTCGCGATCGGCCGCTTCACGCAGTCTCCCGTTCATGCCGCTCTCCCCATCAAATAAGGAGTCCCCACGATGAGAATCACACGCACAAGCACACGCAAAAGCACACGCACACTCGCCTCGCTGGCTGCACTCGTCGCTTTCGGCTGCTCGACTGCCGCCTGGTCGCAAACGAAAACGATCTACGTCGGCATGAACGGCGGCCCGATGGAGAAGGCCTATACGAGCCAGGTCCTGCCCGACTTCGAAAAGGCCAACAACGTGAAGGTGGTGGTCGTGCCCGGCACCTCCTCCGACGTGCTCGCGAAGCTGCTCGCCAACCGCAACAGCCCGCAGATCCACGTGGCCTTCCTCGACGACGGCGTAATGGCTCGCGCGGTGAGCATGGGGGTGTGCGAGAAGCTCGACGATTCGCCGGTGCTCAAGGAGCTTTACCCGTTCGCCCGCATGAAGGGGGACATGGGCGCGGGCGTGCAGCTCGGCATGACCGGCATTGGCTACAACACCAAGGTGTTCGCCGAAAAAGGCTGGGCGCCGCCCACCTCGTGGCTCGACTTCGCCAATCCCAAGTACAAGGGCAAGGTGGTGTTCCAGTCGGCCTCCAGCAGCACCTTCGGCCTGCACGGCTTTCTCGCCATCAACCGCCTGATGGGCGGCAGCGAGACCAACGTCGAGCCCGGCTTCACGAAGTGGGGCAGCACGGTGGGCCCGAACGTGGTCGAATATATTCCGAACTCGGCCAAGCTTTCGGAGATGATCCAGACCGGCGAGGCCGGTCTCTTCCCGCTCACGCCCACGGCCGTTGGCGACCTGAAGGACAAGGGCCTGCCCGTGGCCTATGCGAACCCGAAGGAAGGCGCCGTGCTGCTGCTCGTCGACCTGTGCGTCGTGAAGAACAACCCCGACCCGCAGCTCGCGCAAAAGCTCGCGCAATTCTTCCTCTCGGCGCCCGCGCAAAGCAAGGCGGCGGCAGCGGGCAAGCAGATCCCGACCAACCAGAACGCGACCATGCCGCTGGACATGCAAAAGAGCCTCGGCAACCTCGACCAGCTCGTGAAGAAGGTGACGGTGGTGGACTGGGACGTGATCAACGAGCACCGCGCGCAATGGGACTCGCGCTGGAACCGGCAGATCGAGCAATAAGCGCGCAGCTTCGCGCCACGACCGGGCGTTGGCGCAACCGGCGCGGGCGGTGGCTCCTGTATGATCCACGGGTTGTCGCTCCGCACCCTCGTTCATGCGCCCCGCCCTCGATTCTTTCGCTCGCCTTCCGGTTTCCACACGGGCTCCGCGCGCCCGCATGCGCACGCTGGCCGCGTTGACCATCGCCGCCGCGTGCGTGCTGCCGGGTTGCGCAACCGGTCCGGCCTCGCACACGCAAGCGGCAAACGCGCTGCCGCCCGACACGGTCGCGCTGTTCCCGATCGAGCACTACGACCAGAACGTCGATCGCTGGATCGATCCGGCAGGCGCGGCCTACGACACGCCCTTCCTTTCCCCTGAAGTCCAGCGCGCGCAATTCGACGCCCTCTTCGCACGCTATTTCGGTGCGGGTCCGCATGATCCCTCGCCATGGAATCGCGCGTTTATCGAGCAGCATGTGTATCGGGACGGCGGCAGCGACATCGCCGCGCTACAAACGCGCCGCCTCGCCCTCTTCGACAACACCGGCAAGCCGCCACGCCGCGTCGGCTATGGCATGAATTTCCGGCCGCACACGAAGGCGTGGATCGACGCCATCGAGCGCAACGCTAACGTCAACCAGTTCGAACAGGCCAACGCCTACGACGCCACGCGCCGCGCGATTGCAACGACGCCGCTGCTCGTGCGCGAATTGCCCACCATCGACCCGTCGTTCTACTCGCATCGTATTGCGGGCGAGGGTTACCCCTTCGACAACCTCCAGGTGAGCGCGGTGCGGCCCGGCACGCCGCTTTACGTGCTCGGCACGAGCGCGGACGGCGCGTGGCGCTACGTGCAAACGCCTGATGTGCAGGGCTGGGTGCGCAGCGACGGCGTGGCGAGCGTGGACGACGCATTCGTCGCCGCCTGGCGTGCGGCGGCGAAGCAGTCGCTGGGCGTCGTGGTCGTGGCGTCCGCCGCGCTGCGCGACCGCGGCGGCGTGTTCCGCTTCGACGCGCCGGCCGGCACGCTGCTGCCTTTGCGCGGTGCGCGCGAAGTCGTGGTGCCGGTGCGCGACGTGGACGGCCGCGCCACAATACGCACCGCGCCGCTCGATGCGGACACGATCGTGCCCGCGCCGCTCACCGCCACGCCGCGCCATCTCGCGCAGTTGATGAAAGCGCTGATCGGACGCCCCTACGGCTGGGGCAATACGAACTTCGACAACGACTGCTCGGCCGAACTGCAAAGCATTTTCGCGGCGTTCGGCGTGTGGCTGCCGCGCCATTCGTCCACGCAGATGAGCGCGGGCGTCATGACCGACCTCTCGGCGTCCACCCCGGCCGAGCGGCTCGACTGGCTCGTGCAGCACGGCGCGCCCATGCGCACGCTCATCTATATAGGCGGCCACGTCATGCTCTACCTGGGCGTCGCCGAGCGCGACGGCAAGACCGTGCCGCTCGTCTACCAGGACGTGTGGGGCCTGCGCCCGGCCGACAACAGCCGCCGCGCCGTGATTGGCGGCTCGGTCATTCTGCCGCTGCTCCTGAGTTACCCCGAAGACCCGGGCCTCGAATCGCTCGCGGGCACGCCGACCTTCCAGATCAGCATTCTGGGCACGCCCGCGGGCAGCGCGCCGTCGCAGGACGAAGAGAATCCGGCTGGCTGAATGCCGCGCGCTTGCGTCCATGCAGCGCATGCATGGCATCGATGCGCGAATGTGATCGTTTCTCCCAGGATGACAGATTCCGCACGGTCGTACCAAAATACGCTCCATCGAACGTAGCAATCCTTCAACGTTGCACACCCCTCGTCAGTGGAGAAGCGATCGGTGAACGCGCATTCAATCCGGCTCATGCCTTGCAGGCCCACGATGACCCCGCGCTCGCCAACGCTCCTGCGCCCCCGCGCGGGCCCCGCCCGGCGCGCACGCCGCGCCTGAACGCCATACCTCCAGTGCCTGAAATACTCGGCTCCTGAGCGAGCCTCGGGCCTCTTATTGCCTGAAGCGGCAGCACGCACGTCTAACGTACTTTCACTATCCACCCCAACCCAAAGAAAACGTTAAGGATGACGAAATGTTACAACGCGACAACCTGGGCATGAAACGGCTGGCTCGCTGCCTCGCGGCGGCAGGCTTGATGGGCGCGGCGGGTGTCGCGAGCGCGCAGAGCAGCGTCACCCTGTACGGCATCGTGGACGGCTCCCTCCTC
Organism: Paraburkholderia unamae; assembly: GCF_003096875.1. Taxonomy (NCBI): domain Bacteria; kingdom Pseudomonadati; phylum Pseudomonadota; class Betaproteobacteria; order Burkholderiales; family Burkholderiaceae; genus Paraburkholderia; species Paraburkholderia unamae. The sequence continues at coordinate 73,036 of NZ_QEOB01000032.1, read as the reverse complement.
TATACGAGCCACACGATGAACATGCAGACCGGCCAGAACGCCGGTCATCAGTTTTCCTTCACGGACAGCGGCATGACGGGATCGAACTTCGGCATGCGCGGCACCGAGGATCTGGGTGGCGGCCTGCACGCGATGTTCGCGCTCGAAAGCGGCATCAGCATGGCCAACGGCAAATTCAACAACTCCAACGGCAACTTCTTCGGCCGCCAGGCGTGGGTGGGCATGGAAAGCCCTTACGGCACGGTCAAGGCCGGTTTGCAGTACTCACCGTTTTTCCTCTCGCTCTACCAGACAGACCCGCGCGGCATGTCGTACTTCGGCAGCGGTCTCGTGAGCTACGTGGACAACGTCTATGTCACCGGCCTCTTCAACAGCAATGCGCTCACCTACACGTCGCCGGAGATCGCCGGCATCCAGGCGGCGGGCATGTTCGCCATGGGCGGCGCGGCGGGCGACTTCCAGGCGGGACGTCAGTATTCGGCAAGCCTGCGCTACCACATCGCGGGCTTCACGCTGACCGGCGCGCTCTATAGCGGCAACGCAGGCGGCAGCGCGGCGACCACGCCGATTCCGAGCACGGTGGAGTTCGTGGGGCGCACCATCGGCGCGAGCTATCGCTTTGCGAATTCGCTCACGATCTCGGCTTCCTACGCGCTCTACAAGGTCTCGCAGTCGTTCGACAACAGCGTGTATTCCGGGGGCCTGAGCTACATGGTCATGCCCTGGCTCAACGTCGACGCGGGCGTCTGGTACACGCGCGACGGCAACGACAGCAACAATCACTCGATCATGGCGTCGAGCGGCGTGCAGTTCTTTCTTTCCAAGCGCACGACGCTTTACGGCCAGGTCGGCTACGTCAACAATCACGGGCACATGGATACGGGCCTGTCGATCAACAACGCCCTGTATGAAGTGGCGGGTTCGACTGTGGGCGTGAGCCTCGGCATGCGGCACATCTTCTGACGCGCCCGCGCCGCGGTGGCTACCTGAAATTCCGGGGGATTGGTCATTTCGGCGCGGCGCTCGCGCGCCTAACATGGGTTCCGCCGCGCCATCAAGGCGCACTCAAGAGAAGGAACGACCATGCCGCCGCGCCACGACCTCCACATCCCGCGCCAGAAGCACACGCGCCGCCTGCCATCGCTTCGCGCCTGGATTGGCGCGGGCGTCATGCTGTTCGCGGCGCAAGCCGTGCTCGCGCACGATGCCTCCGGTGAAACGATCCAGCCCGTGCTGAAACAGGCGGTGCCCGAGGCCGTGGGCAAGAACGTGCTGATTGCAACCGTGACGTTCGCGCCCGGCCAGACATCGGACCCGCACATGCATCCCGGCTCGATCTTCGCCTACGTCACGCGCGGCCATATCGAATCGCAGCTCGAAGGCGCGCCGCCGCGCACCTACGGCCCAGGCGAGGCGTGGTACGAGCCGCCCGGCGCGCACCACATCCTCGCGCGCAACGCGAGCGCGACGGAGCCTGCGCAGATCGTCGTGTTCGCCATCGCCGGCGAGCACGACCCGATCAAGAAGCCAATTCCGAAGTGACTACGCCGCGAGAAGACGCGCCGCTACGCGCTCTCGCGCCACGCGCAAACCTCGCCTCTGGCCAGTTCGCGCTGGCCCAGCACGAAATCCACCCCTTCCGGCGCGGGCGCGTGGAGGCGTTGCTCGCCGAAGTTGAAGGCAAAGCACAGTCCACCGCGACGGCTCAGGCGCAAGCCCTCGGGCAAGCGCTGCGTTTCGAGTCCCGCGGCACGCGCCGCGTCGCCGAACACGGCCAGATGCAGTTCATGCGATAACCATGCCGCGGCGTAGCGCACGCGGCCATGCGCCAGCAGAGCGGGCCAGCCGTCATCGAACTGGGCTTCCACGCGCGTGGCGCCATTGGCGCGCACGTGATCGCGCCAATGCTGCGCCGCGCCCTGCACGCCGTTGATCGCAACCGTCGGCGCGAGCGTGGGTCGCAACGACTCGGCTTCGAGCACCTGCAACGGCAGCACGCGTTGCAACGCGCCGGGCGGCAAGTCGCCGGGAATCGCGAAATGCTCCGTTTTCGATCCGCTGCGCGGCCCGAACAGCCATTGCCCTTCGTTGCGTTCGATTTGAGCGACGAAGGCGTCGTCGATCACGGCGAGCGACGGCACGACCACGAGCCGATACGCGGACAGATCCGCATGGCGCGAAACGATATCGACATCGAGCCCGTGCTCGCGCAGCGCACTGTAGTAGTCGAATGCGAGCGTCTGATAATCGAAGCTCGCGCCGTGGCGCTGGATCTCGAACATCCACTGCGTCTCGTAGTCGAACACGAGCGCCACGTTTGCGCGCCCCGCCGGCGCGAGGTTGCGTAGCGCGGCGCTCCCGGCGATCTCGCGCGCGGCCTGCTCCACTTCGCGACCGCCCGGCGAAAGCTCGTTATTCGGCAGATTGAGGCCCGAATGCATCTGCTCCTGCGCATAGGGGCACTGACGCCAGCGGAAATACGACACGAGCTCGGCCCCATGCGCAAACGCCTCGTAGGCCCACAAGCGCACCATGCCCGGCGCCGGCACCGGATTGAACGGCGCCCAGTTCACCGGCCCCGCCTGCTGCTCCATGACCCAGAAGCGTCCGCCGCCGATCGCCCGGTAGCGGTCGTGATCGAACGCCGACACATCGGGGTGCGCCGTGCGCGCATAGCGGGCCTTCTGCGCCTCCGGCAAGCCGATCACTTCGGTGCGGGCGATCGGATAACTGTCCCATGTCGCCACGTCGATCGCCTTGTCGGCTGCGAACCGGTAGTGATCGAAGGTCGTGAAAAAGCCCATGAAGTTGTGCAGGATGTCCGCTTTCGGCGCGTGGCGTCGCAGCACGTCCGCCTGCTCGCGATGAAAGCTCGCCACTTCGTCGGACATGTAGCGGCGAAAATCCAGGTGATGCGCAGGGTTCGCGTCGGTGGGCGTGCGCAGCGGCAGCCCGACCGCCTCGAACGAGGGATATTCCATGCTCCAGAACACGTTGCCCCAGGCCTCGTTCAGCGCTTCGATCGTGCCGTAGCGCTCGGCGAGCCAGACCTGGAAGCGCTGCTGCGCGGCGGGCGACCAGCTCGGCACGGTGTCGTGGCAGCCCAGTTCGTTGTCGGTTTGCCATGCGACCACGGCGGGATGCGCGCCATAGCGCTGCGCCATCGCCTCGGTAATGCGCACGCAATGCGCGCGATACGCTTCGCTCGCGATGTCGTAATGGCGGCGCGAACCGTAGTTCCAGCGCGTGCCGTCCGCGCGCATGGCCAGCATGTCGGGAATCGCGTCCACGAGCCAGCGCGGCGGCGCGGCCGTCGGCGTGCCGAGCACGACCTTGAGCCCGCGCGCCGCGAGCGTTTCGATCGCGTCGTCAAGCCAGTCCCACGTGTACACGCCCGCGCGCGGCTCCATGCGGCTCCAGGCGAATTCGCCAATGCGCACATGCGTGATGCCGAGTTCGGCCATGCGCCGCGCGTCGTCGGCCCACATCGTGCGCGGCCATTGTTCGGGGTAGTAGCAGACACCGATTTGCATGAGTGACAATCCGCCTTGCAATAACGTCAGGAATACGAAAGAGAGGAAAAAGAACCTTCGGCGCCGCGCAGCCGGGTCATCCCTTGCTGGCGCCGAAGGTGAGCCCCGCGACAAAATGTTTCTGCATGGCGAAGAACATCAGCACCGAAGGCAGCGCCGCGAGCACGGAGCCCGCCGCCACGAGATTCCACGCCGTGGTCCACTGCCCTTTGAGCGCGGCCACGCCCACGGTGATCGGCGCGGCGTCGTCGCCTTGCGTGAGGCACAGCGCCCAGAAGTAGTCGTTCCACACGAACGTGAATACGAGAATGCCGAGCGCGGCAAGCGCGGGCCGCACGAGCGGCAGCACGATGCGCCAGTAGATGGCCCACTCGCTCGCGCCCTCCACGCGCGCCGCCTCGATCAACTCGAACGGCAACTGCTTGATGAAGTTGCGCAGGAACAGCGTGCAAAAGCCAGTCTGGAACGACACGTGAAAGATGATGAGCGCCCACACCGTGTTGTAGAGCCCAAAGCGCAGCGCCATGTCGCGCACCGGGATCATGAGAATCTGGATCGGCACGAAATTGCCCGCGACGAACGCGAACAACACGGCCGTGTTGCCGCGAAAGCGATAGGTGGAGAGCGCGAAGCCCGCCATCGAAGCGAGCGCGATGGCGCCGATCACCGAAGGCACGGTGATCAGCACGCTGTTCGCGAAGTAATGGAGCATGGGCGTTTGCGTGAGCGCCGCGCCGTAGTTCTCCAGCAGCGCGAAGTGCCTCGGCCAGCCCCAGTAATCGCCCTGCTGCAATTCGTCGGTCGAACGGATGGAGGTGACGAGCACCGCGAGCATCGGCAAGAGCCAGATAACGAGCGCGAGGGGCAGGGAAATCTTGTAGAGCACGCGATTCGCGGGTTTCCAGCGATCGACGGGAAGCGGATACATGAGCGGCGACTCCGTGAAAATCGGCGAAAAGATCAGCGTTCTTCGCGCAGCATGCGGCGCAGATGGAACACGATATAAACGAGCATGATGGCGAACAGCACGACGGCAATCGATGCGGAATAGCCTTCGCGGTAGTATTTGATCGCCTGGTCGTACATGAAATACGCAAGCACGGTTGAGCTGTCGAACGGGCCGCCGCCGCTCATCACGGCGATCAGGTCGAAGCTGCGCAGCGCGCCGATCACCGTGAGCACGATGGCCATGAACGTGGCCGGGCGAAGTTGCGGCAGCACGACGTGCCAGAACAGCCGCCAGCCCTTCGCGCCTTCCATGCGCGCGGCCTCCACGATCTCGGGGTTGATGGCCGTGAGCCCCGTGAGATAAAGCACCATGCAGAACGGCGTTTGCGGCCACAGCGCGGCGAAGATGATGCCGTAGGTCACGAGCTTGGGGTCCCCGAGCACGGGTATGCCGTGGCCGACAATCATCTTCAGGAGCCCGAAGGTCGGATCATAGAACCATGAAAACACGAGACCAACCACCACGCCCGAAAGCACGAACGGTGCGAAGAACAACGACTTCACCATGCGGATGCCACGCACGTGCTGGTTCAGATACAGCGCGAACGCGAGCCCGAGCGGCGGCGCGAGCAGGAACAGCACGAGCCACAGCAGGTTGTTCTTGAGCGCCGTGTAGAACGTGTCGGTGTGAAACAGCTCGACATAGTTGGCGAGACCGACGAACGTCTTCGCGGTCATGCCGTCCCAGTTATAGAAGCTCAGCGTAATGCTGCTGAAGATCGGGTAGACCACGCACAGTGCAAAGAGCGTGCAGCCCGGCAGCAGGAAGAAAAGCGCGGCGCGATTCTGCTGCCGTCGCACGCTGGAGGCGCGACGCTGCCGCGCGGCCCCGATGGGGCGCGCCAGGGTATCGGACATGGAGTAGCCTCGCCGGTGTTCGAACGAGGCGCGACGGGCGGCGCAATGCGCCCGCCGCGCCACGGCTTTACTTGTGGTAGATGCGTTGACGCGTCGTTTCGAGGCGCGCGAGCAGCGCGTCGATCTGCGACGGATCGCTGTAGAACTGCTGCATGGCCTTCATGCCTTCGTCGGCCATTTCCTTTTGCATGTCGCGGTCATAGAACTGCGCAATGCCCCCACGCGTGCTCGCGAGCGTCTGGAAGCCAACCTTGGAGATGGGATCGTCAGGCTCGGCGGCCTTGTTGTTCGAAGGCAGTTGCCCCCAGCCTTGTGCGAGTTCGGCGTTGATCTTCGGCGTTTCCATGAAGGCGAGCAGGCGGCGCGCGTCGGCCTTGTTTTTGGCCTTCGCGGGAATCAGCAGCACGTTCACCGGGCCGTCCTCGGCCGTCGGCACGGCCGGATCGATGATCGGGAAACGGAAGAAGCCCACGTTCTGCTTCATGTTCGCCGGGAAGCTGGCCGAAAAGAACGTGCCCATCAGCATCATCGCGGCCTTGCCGTTAACGAGCACGGGCGCGATCGAATCGACGTCGTAGGACAGCGCGTTCTCCATGAAGCAGTGGTTGTCCATCAGCGCCTTCCACGTCGTGTACACCTTCTTCACGCGCGGGTCGGTATAGGGAATCTGACCGGCCATCAACTGCTGATGAAACTCGTTGCCATTGATGCGCAGGTCCAGATAGTCGAACCACGCGGCCAGCGTCCAGCTATCTCGCGCGGCGACGGCAATGGGCTGCACGCCGATGGCGTTGAGCTTCTTGCAGGAGGCGAGCAGTTCGTCCCAGGTCTTGGGCTCCGACTTGATGCCCGCCTTCTCGAACAGGTCCTTGCGGTAGAAGAAGCCATAAGCGTCATAGCCCAGCGGCGCGGCGTACTGCTTGCCGTTCCACGTGGACGCGCTCTTGACGGCCGCGTACTGCTCGTTCCAGCCGTTCTTCGCCCAGTCGGCCGAAAGGTCTTCGAGCAAGCCGCGCTCGGCGTAGTACGCCATGCGCTCGCCGTCATGCCACGACACCACGTCGGGCGGGTCGGTGGCGAGCCAGCCGCCCATCTGCACCTTGTAGGCTTCCTCGGTGATATAGGAGACCTTGAGGTCGACGTCGGGATTGGCCTTCTTGAACTGGTCGAAGGCGTCCTGCCATGTGGAGCGCTGGTTGGCGCGCGCCGAAACGTTGACGTTGAGCGTACCGGCGTCGGCGGCCGTGCTCGTGAACGCCGTCGCGGCAACGACCGCAATAGCCGCAACCACCGCCGTTGTGCGGGCCCAGCTACCGAAAACTGTCGAGCGATTAGAGGACATCTGTTGTCTCCTGCTTTGCCTTTGTAGGCTGACGGCGCTCCCGCCGCCAGGCTTGGTGACCCGCTCTGATGGCGGGGTATAGCGAAATCAGGCCGGCACCGGCGCAAGCGCGAGCCGCCGCCGCGCCACGCCTTCGGCGTCGAACAGGTGGCATGCCTGCGGCGGCACGTGCACGCGCAGGCGCTCGCCCACGCCGATGGGCGAGTCGGCCGGCGCTTTCGCGACGAGCGTACCCGCCGCATGGTCCGCGTGCAGATAGCTATGCTCGCCCAGACGCTCGGCCAATACCGTTGCGCACGCAATCGACTGGTCGTCGCCACCCAGGCGCAGATGCTCGGGCCGCACGCCGAGTGTGACGGGCTGGCCGCGCTGCAAGCCGCGGCCTTCCACGCAAGCGAGAATCGACTCGCCGCCTTGCGCGAGCGTGACGCGCACGCCGTCTTCGTCCACCGCGTCCACGGTCGCATCCATGAAGTTCATGCGCGGCGAGCCGATGAAGCCCGCCACGAAGCGCGACTTCGGGTGATGATAGAGATCGAGCGGCGCGCCGCTTTGCGCGACGCTGCCGTGGCGCTCCATGTCGGCGCCCGCGTGCAGCAGCACGATGCGGTCGGCAAGCGTCATCGCCTCGACCTGGTCATGCGTCACGTAGACCACGCTCGCATCTGCGAAGCGCTGATGCAGCCGCGCGATTTCGACGCGCGTATGGCTGCGCAGGGCGGCGTCGAGATTGGAAAGCGGCTCGTCGAACAGGAACACGCCCGGCTCGCGCACGATCGCGCGGCCGATGGCGACGCGCTGACGCTGCCCGCCCGAGAGCGCCTTGGGGTGGCGGTCGAGCAGCGCTTCGAGTTGCAGGCTGCTCGCGGCATCGCGCACGCGCCGCTCGATTTCGGCCTTCGGCAGCTTCGCGATCTTCAGACCGAACGCGATGTTCTCGAACACCGTCATGTGCGGAAAGAGCGCGTAACTCTGGAACACCATCGCCACGCCGCGCTGCGCGGCGGGCACATCGGTCACGACGCGCGAACCGATGCGCAGCTCGCCTTCGCTCAACTCCTCCAGCCCCGCGATCATGCGCAGCAGCGTGGACTTGCCGCAGCCGGAAGGCCCGAGGAACACACAGAACTCGTGATGCCCGATGTCGAGATCGACGTCGCGGACCACCGGCGGGTGGTCGCCATAGCGTTTGCTAACGCCCGAAAGCTGAATTGTCGCCATGCTGTAGCCTCGCGATTTAAGCGCTTAAATTTCACGCCGAAAATGAACCGAGGCCCTTGCGTGGCGGGCATTTAACCGCTTAAATTCGAATCCGGTACAGTCACGCATTCGTTGTCTCCGTTGATGTTGTGCGAGAAAAGTAGCAACCCTGCCGCAGCATTGCAACATTTGAATTAGCTTCCCTGAATGTGGGAAAGGCTCGTCATGGTCACCTTGTCTGAAGTCGCGAGGCGCGCGCGCGTTACCGCGGCCACTGTTTCGAACGTGCTGCGCAACCGCGAAAAGGTCCGGCCTGAAACGGCCGAACGCGTGTTGCAGGCCATTGCCGAACTCGGCTACCGGCCCAATCTCAATGCGCGTGCGCTGGCGCAGGGGCGCTCGTCCACGCTCGCGCTCATGCTTTCGAACATCGCCAACCCGTTCTACCCCGAGTTCGTGCTCGCCGCCGAGCGCGCGGCGCGCAAGGCGGGCCATTTCCTGATGGTCTGCAACACCGACGACGATGCGCAAATCGGCCGCGCGTACCTGAACCAGATCGCGGGCACCTTCGCGGACGGCGTGCTCGTGATGAACACCGACATCGCCATGAACGAGCTATGCATCTCCGCGATGCAGAACGGCCCGATCCTGCTCGCGATGTGGGAGCACCCCGAGAAGCCGCCCGCGCTGCCGTGCGTTGCCGTGGACTTCGCACGCGCGGGCGCGCTGGCCGCGCAGCATCTGCTTGAGTTGGGACACCGAAATATCGCCATGTTGACAGGCGACGGTTGCGGGGGTTTGCAGGACGCGCGTTCGGACGGGTTTCGCGCGAAGCTGCTAGAGGAAGGCGTGGATCTCGCCACTTTGGCGCAGTTGCAGGTGCGCGACTCGATCGACTCGGGCTACGCGGCCTGCCAGCAATTGTTCGCGCAGCACCCGCGCGTCACCGCCATCTTCGCGACAAACGACCTGCTCGCGATTGGCGCGATCCAGGCGCTGGTGAGCATGGGCTGCGCCGTGCCCGACGATGTGTCCGTGATCGGCATCACCGACATTCAACTCGCCCACCAGATGCGCCCCGCCCTTACCACGGTCGCGATCCAGACCGAAGCCGTGGCCGAGCTTTCGATCCGCAGCCTGATCCGTCTGATCGACGAGCCGGACAAGCAGCCGCCGATGGTGCTCGGACCGCCGCCCGAACTCGTCACGCGCATGTCCACGGGGCCGCGCCGGCGGCGCGCGCGCGGCTGAGGAGACTCACACCGGCGCTTTGCCGTCGGCCTCGCCCGTTTGGCCCGTTTGGCCCGTGTCACCCGCCTCGGGCGCGGTCTCTTCCGCATCGGCATCGAGCATGCGCATGGCCGCCTTCTCGGCGTTGAGAACGTGCTGGCGCGCGAGTTCCTGCGCCTCGTCCGCATTGCGCGCCTTGAGCGCCTTATGCAGTTTGTCGATTTCGCGCAGGCTGCTCGGCAGCCGGTCCGGATGCATGAGCGAGGTCGCGCGCAACAGGTTCACGCGCGAATAGAGGCTGTTCAGAATCTCCTTCACGAGGCTGTTGCCGCAGTTGTCGAGCAGCACGTCGTAAAGCGCCGTTTTGGCCTTGAGCACCCCTTCCTGGCTTTGCGCCGTGGCCTGGGTGCGCAACGCCTTCGCGGCCGCGCCGAATTGTTCGATCATGGCGTCGCTGGCGAGGCGGGCGAATTCGTGGGCGGCATAGCCTTCGAGCAGCGCGCGCAGCGCGTAAAGCTCGGCGGCCTCCTCGCGCGACATGACCGCCACCACGGGCCCCTTGTGCGGCACGTTGCGCACGAGCTTTTCCGCCTCGAGCTTGCGCAGCGCCTCGCGCACCGACGTGCGGCTCACGCCCAGCGTTTCGCACAGCTCCCGTTCGATCAGGCGCGCCCCTGGCGCAAAGCGCCCGCTCATGATGGCCTGGCGCAGCACGTTTTCGACCTGATGACGCAGCGTTTCAGGCCGCACCAATCCGATATCAGTCGACATTATTGTCTTCCCGTCCGACAAAAATCCAGTCGCTATGATACTGCACCGCGGGCCATTTCCGATATCCGTCGCCGCCCTGCAACACGAGGCGGGGCGCGCTTGCGGGGCTTTTTTTCAGGCCGGCTTCACGCCCGCCCTTCGCGATGCCGCTCCCATGCCGCTTCGAGCAGCGGCGCGCCCAGTTCCGCCCCATGAATGCCGGTCGTGCTCACGATCTCCAGCAGTTCCATCAACTCCTGCGCCGTCGCCCCATAGCGCAATGCGTTGCGCATATGGAGCTTGAGCCCTGGCACGTAGAGGTGTGTGGCGGAGGCATCGAACGCGCAATACATGAACTCCTTGACCTTCGGGCTCAGCACACCCGTGCGCCACGGCACCGAGGAAAACGCGACATAAGCCTCGAAGAGATCGGGATCGAGTTCGAGCAACCCCTCCCACGTGGGATGCCAGTAGCCGCGATTGGTCTCGAACGCCGCCTTCAGCGCGCGCTGCCGTTCGTCGAGCGCGGCCGGCCCATTGCGCAGGCCCTCCTCTTCGAGCACTTCGAGCAGCACGGGCACGCCCACGTTGCTCGTGTGAATGCCGATCGTGCTCACGAGTTCGAGCACTTCCATCAACTCCTCGCGCGTCGCGCCGCACGCCAGCGCCTCGTCGATATGGTGCGCCACGCCGGGCGCGTAGAGTTGCGTGGCGCACGCGTCGGCGGCGAGCGCGATGAATGCGCGCACTTTCGCGTCCAGATGATTGCGCCGTTGCGGCACGCCTGAAAACGCCACGTAGGCGTCGACGAAGCCCGCGTCGAGGCGCAACAGGCTCTCCCACGCCGCGCTCCACATGCCGTGCACGCGCACGAAGTCCGCCTTGATCTGCTGCGGGTCGCGCGCTTGTGCGGGTCCTGCGGATCCTTCTGCTGGTTTCATTGCGCCCTGTCTCCCGGTCGCGAGAGTTTCGATTCGATGGCGGGACGCATCGCGCTGCGCGCCCCGCTCATGCACCCATCAAGCGCGTATCAACGCGCTTTCTGCCCCTGCGGATAATCGCCTTCCGTCACTTCTTCCTGCCAGGTCGCCTTGCCGAGCGAGGTGGCGACATGCACCATGTAGCTCGCATCGCTCGCGCCGTGCCAGTGACGTTCGTTCGGCCCGATGAAGACAATGTCGCCCTGGCGGATTTCCTGCGGCTGCTCGCCTTCCTTGCAGATCCAGCCCTTGCCCGCCGTGACCTGGAGCACCTGGCCGTGCTCGTGCGTATGCCAGTAGGTGCGCCCGCGCGGCGCGAAAAACACGGTGTTGATGGTCACGCCGTCGGTGGGCGGCATGACCGGGTCGGCCCAGACCGTGCCCGAAAACGTCGCGCCGCGCTGCTCCGACATGCCGCCTTCCGCCCTGCCGTGAAATACCTTCATGCTGCTTTCTCCTTGTTTCGTTGTCCTTCATGGAGGCGCACGCCGCCCGACACATCGCCGATGGCGTCCACCACCCGGTTGCTGATCACATCGCCATAGCCAAGCGCCGTGCCGAGACCGAAGCTCGCGAGCGGACCCGAGGCATTGAGCGACACCACACCCAGTTCGCGCGCGCGATCGACGTAGAGCACGACATCCTTCGTCATCAGCTTGCCCGTGAGGCCGCCTTCCAGATAGTCGCCGTCGACGATCTTCGGAAAGCGGTTGAGCGTGGCGAAGTTCACGCCGCTGCTGCTGTTGAGCACGTCCAGCAGCAGGTGCAGGTCGAGCCCGGCTTTCTTGCCCGCCACCATCACCTCGGCGCTCGCCGCAAGGCTCACCGCATTGAGGAAGTTGTTGAGCAGCTTGGTCGTGTGGCCTGCGCCGCTCTCGCCCATATGCGCCACCTTCGCGCTGATCGGTGCGAACGCCCATTGCAGCGCCTGCACGGCCTGCGTCTCGCCGCCCACCATGAGCGTGAGCGCCCCCTTTTCGGCCGCCGCCGCGCCGCCGGAAATGCCCGCGTCCACGTACTGCACGCCGCGTTCGGCAAAGCGCTGCGCAAGGCGGATCGTCGAGCTTGCCGCAGCCGTGCTCAGGTCCACCACGATCTGGCCCGCGCGGCAGTGCGCGAGCACGCCGTCCGCGCTTTCCACCACGGCCTCGACCACCTTGCTATCGGGCAGCGACATCATCACGACGTCGGCGAATTTCACGGCCTCGGCCACCGTGGCGGCGGGCTGCGCACCCGTGGCCTGCACGCGCTCGCGCACGGTGTCGTAGCCAAGCACCTGGATGCCGGCATCCACGAGACGCCGCGTCATGCGCCCGCCCATATTGCCCAGGCCAATGAAGCCTATGCGCTCCTTGTTCATCGCTTTCCTTTCCTGTTCAGAGAGACAACGTCATTAGAAGTCCACATCTTTCGTTTCCGGCCCCATCAGCGCGCCGATTGCGCCGATCAGTCCGCCCACGCAAAGCAGCGCGACCGGCGTGAGCCGCAGCGGCATGAAGGCGCTCAGGCCGTCCATGTAGAACGCGTAGAACGACGGGATGATCACCGAGAGGCTGAAGCCCACGCCAAAGCCCGTAGCCCGCACGTCGGTCACGAATCGTTCGTTGATGTAGGTGACGATCACGCCCCAGGGCGAGGTGACGATCACGGCCAGTACGCACGTGAGCGCGATGATGGCCGGCAGCGTGAGCCCTTCGACGTTCGCGAGCACATAGAGCAGCCCCGCGCCCACCGTGGCGATGACGGGCCCGAGAATCACGAAGAAACGCCGCCGCCCGATGCGCTGGCCGATCATGCCCGAGGCGATATAGCTGAAGAACAGCACGAAATACGTGATCATCAGCGTAAGCGTGATCTCGAAGCCCGTGAGATGCAGCGTCTTGAAGAGCAGGCCCGTTGGCAGGAAGATCGTGATGATGTTCTGCGTGAGCCAGAAGCCCGTCATCATCACCAGCACCTGCAAGAGGCTGCGCCCGCTCTTGCCGCGCAGCAGGTCCGTGAGCGGCAGTTTTTCGGGTTCGGCCGCCTTGTCCGCCGCTTTATCGGCGGTCTCGCTCTTCCAGATTTCCGACTCGGCCACCTTGTGCACGTAGTAGAGCGCGAGCAGGCCGGCCAGCACCGAACCCAGCACGAACGGAATGCGCCAGCCCCATTGCGCATAGGGCGAATTCACGCCGTTGAGCGGAAAGAGCGCGAACATCAGCATGGCCACGAGATTGATGGACACGTAGGCCGCCGGAAAGCCCGCGATGATGAAGCCACCCACGAAGCCGCGCTGCGCCTTCTTCGAATACTCGATGGCAAGCGGCATGGCCCCGGTGTAGCCGCCGCCGAGAAAGATGCCGTCCACGAAGCGCAGCAGCACCAGCAGCCAGTACGACGCGACGCCAATGCTCTGATAGCCCGGCAGCAACGCGATGAGCAGCGTCACCACGCCAAAGCCCGACACCGACCAGATCGACGCCTTGCGGCGGCCCACTCGGTCCGCGACCATGCCGAAAATCAGCGCGCCCACCGGGCGGCCGAGCAGCGTCGTGATGAACACGAGCGAGGCGAGGATCGTCTCCATGCCGGCCGTGAGATGCGGCGGCTGGAAGAACGCGAGCACCGGCGAAAGCACCACCACCGGCAGGTAGATGTCGAACATGTCGATGTATTCGGAGAAGAACGCGCCCTTGATGGCGTTGCGCCGCTTCGCCTCGATCGACTCCTCGCGCTCGGCCTCTATGACGTCGGTTGCAGCCAGGGTTTTCATCTTTGTCTCCAACTGATATGGCGCACCGTGCGGCGCGCATGTTTATTCGATGGGTGCGCGCTTCGCTCAGGCCGTGGCGGTTTCCGCCTCATAGGCCTTGATCGCCTCGCTCGCCACGCGAAACGCAGCCAGCGCGAGCGGCACGCCGCAGTAAATCGCGGCCTGCATGAGCACCGCGCGAATTTCTTCCTTCGTCACGCCGTTGCGCAGCGCACCCTTCACGTGCACGGCGAGTTCGTGATGCTGGCTCATCGCGGTGAGCATGCCGAGGTTGAGCATGCTGCGCGTCTTGAACGGCAACGTGGTGTCGCCCCAGATATCGCCCCAGCAGCACTCGGTCACGTATTGCTGCATCGGGCGGTTGAAATCGTCGGCATTGGCCCACGACTTCTCCACGTGCGCCGCGCCCAACACTTCCTTGCGGTTTTCGAAGCCGGCTTCGAAACGCTCGTTGTTTTCCATGTTCGGATTCCTCACTGTTTCCTGATTCGTTCAATCGATTTGCCGCCCGTGTCTTCCCGGAAGATTGTCGGACAAGACGGCAAGGCAAAAAAATTTTCGACCTGCACGGTCACGGCGTGCCGTAGCCCACCATCGCCTTGGTTTCCAGGTACTCGCGCAAGCCCGCCTCGCCCCACTCGCGGCCGTTGCCCGAGCGCTTGTAGCCGCCGAACGGCGCGGCAAAGTCGGCACTCGGGTAGTTCAGATGCACGCCGCCCGCGCGCAGTGCGCGGCCCACCTTGCGGGCACGCTCGATATCGCCCGACTGCACGTACGCGGCAAGGCCGTACTCAGTGCCGTTTGCGATGGCGATGGCTTCCTCTTCGCTGTCGTAAGCCATCATCGAAAGTACCGGCCCGAAGATCTCTTCGCTTGCGATCGTCATCTCCGGCGTGACCTGCGAAAACACCGTGGGCTTCACGTAATAGCCGCGCTCGAGGCCCGCCGGCTTGCCCGCGCCGCCGGTGACGAGCCGCGCGCCTTCGTCGATGCCCTTCTGGATCAGCGCTTGCACGCGCTCGAACTGGTTGCGGTTCACGAGCGGCCCGAGTTGCGTGGCGGGGTCGTCGGTGGGCCCGAGACGGTAGGCTTGCGCGGCGAGGCGGGCGATGTCCTCGGCGTCGGCAAGCAGACGGCGCGGCACGAGCATGCGCGTGGGAATCGAGCACGACTGGCCCGAGTTCGTGAAGCACGCCGCCACGCCGCGCGTGACGGCTTCCTCGAGATCGACGTCGTCGAGCAGGATGTTCGGCGACTTGCCGCCCAACTCCTGCGCCACGCGCTTGACCGTGGGCGCGGCCGACTGCGCCACCAGCACGCCCGCGCGCGTGGAGCCCGTGAACGACACCATGTCGATGCCGGGGTGACTCGCGATCGCCTCGCCCACGCCGGGGCCGTCGCCGTTCACGAGGTTGAACACGCCGCGCGGCAAGCCCGCTTCGTGGAGCACTTCAGCGAACAGCAGCGCGCTCAGCGGCGAATACTCGCTGGGTTTGAGCACCATCGTGCAGCCCGCCGCGAGCGCCGGGGCGATCTTCACGACGATCTGGTTCACCGGCCAGTTCCACGGCGTGATGAGACCGCACACGCCGATCGGCTCCAGCACGACGCGCGTGCTGCCGCGCTGCTCCTCGAATGCAAAATGCTCCAGCACCTCGATCAGCGTGTTCAGATGCGCGGGGCCGCGCGCGGCCTGGCCGCTGCGCGCAAACGTGATGGGCGCGCCCATCTCGCGGCGCATCAACTCCGCGAACGCGTCGTAGCGGCGCTCGTAAATGCGCACCACACGCTTGAGCAGGTCCACGCGTTCGCCCACGCTCGTGGCGGACCACGCGGGCAAGGCGCGGCGCGCGGCAGCCACTGCGCGATCCACATCGGCGGCATTGCCCAATGCGAGACGTTCGATGCGCTCCTCCGTCGCGGGGTCGATCACGTCGAACCAGCGCGCGTCCGCTGGCGCGACCCACGTTCCGTCTATATAAAACGCGCCCGTTTGGACTTCGATTGACATAAGCACTCCAGATCGATTCGTTCAGTCCGCTTTGCCCGGCAGCAAGCGGTACAGCTCGGTGTGGTCGGTCGCGGGCGTCGAGCGTTGCGCGGCCTCGTCCCAGAGCGTGGCGCAGGTCGTGCCGAGCACCATTGGATAACCGACCGACTGCGCGAGCGCGCGCGCAATCTTGATGTCCTTGTTCATCAACTGCAACGCGAAGCCCGAGCCGAACGTGCCGCTCAGCATGAACTGCTTGACCTTGTTTTCCGAGGTATTGCTGCGCCCCGACGACGCATTGAGCACGTCGGTCATCACACCCGGGTCGATGCCGAAACGCTCGGCCACATGCAACGCTTCCACCGTCGCCGCCAACCCAGCCGCCGACACGTAGTTGTTGAGCGCCTTCGCCGCGTGGCCCGCGCCGGCGCCGCCGATATGGAGCAGGCTCTTGCCCATTGCCCCCAGCAGGGCATGGCAGCGCGCCGCGATCTCCTCGCGCCCGCCGATCAGGATGGCGAGCGTGCCATCCTTCGCCTTCTTCACGCCGCCCGAAACGGGTGCGTCGAGATACGCGAGCCCACGCTCTTCGAGCACGGCGCCCAGCTTGCGCGAGCGCTCGGGTTCCGACGAACTCATGTCGATCACCACCGCGCCCGGCGCGAGCCGGCTCGCCCAGCCGCCTGTGCCGTCGCCCAGCAGCACGCTTTCCACGATGGCCGAATTCGGCAGCATGGTGATCAGCACGTCGAGTCCGGCGGCGTTGTCCGCGCCCAGGCGGCGGGCGCCCGTCTGCGCGGCAAGCGCATCGGCGCGCGCGGCGTCGGCGTCGTCGAGATAAAGCGTGTAACCGGCGTTGACGAGACACTGCACCATGGGTGCGCCCATCATGCCGAGGCCGATGAAACCGATATTCCGGGGTTCCCGCTTAGGTTCGTTCATCGCAGCGTCTCCTTAGCGCAGTGCTGAAAATGCGGTCGGCGTGAGAATATGGCTCTCGATGCGCTCGACAATAGGCCGCTCGGCTTCGCTCGCGGCACGCTTCGCGATCCATTCGGCGTCGGCCTGGAACGCATTCCACTTTTGCTCGCGCTCCGCGAGGCTCTCCCACTGCACCAGATAGGTCAGCGTGTGGTTGCTCTCGCCGATGAGCGTGGTCCAGAAGCCGATCTGGCGAATGCCGTACTTCTCGAAGAAGGCCAGCGTGGTGGTCGAGAAGCGGTCGAGCAACGCCGGCAGACGCGTCGGCGCGCAGTGATAAATGCGCAGTTCAACAATCATCGGTTTCTCCGTGTAAATTTTGTAGCATTCCTTATTGCATGGCGATCGCCGGTCACATCAGGCGTCAAGCCCCTCGGTGGACGACCAGCGCTCGACATAGCGCACCAGCTCCGTCATGTCGCGCGCCGCGCCGTCCTGCATGGCCGCGTGATTCCAGACCTGGCGCGCGATGTTACCCACCCACATGGGCACGCCCAGCGCCTGGCATTCGTCCACGGCCAGGCCAATGTCCTTGCACACGCTGCCCACCGGAAAGCCGAAGTCGAACGTGCGCGGCAGCACATGCTTCGGAAATTTGTCGAGCGTCGCGCCGTTCTTGCCGCTGCCCGCGTTGATCACGGCCATCATCACCTCCGGGTCGAGGCCGCCGCGCATGCCCGCCACGAACGCCTCGGAGGTGATCGCAAACGCCGTGGAGGAAAGCATGTTGTTGAGGAGCTTGAGCAGTTGCCCCTGCCCCGGCTGATCGCCCACGACGAATACCTTGCCGAGCACGTCGAACAGCGGCCGCACTTCGTCCAGCGCCGCGCCCACGCCCGCCGCCATGATCGCGAGCGAGCCTTTCGTCGCACCGGCCGCGCCACCGCTCACGGGCGCATCGACCGTTTCGATGCCGCGCTCGCGCAAACCCGCGGCCACTTCCTTTTCGATACGCGAACCGACCGTGGAAAGATCGACGAGGATCTTCACCGTCTCGCCGTCGCGCAGGCCGCCCGCGCCGAGCGCCACTTCGCGGAAGATCGCGGGCGTCGGCAGGCTCGTGAACACCACGCGTGCCCGGTCGGCCACTTCGTGCACCGATTGCGCCGCCAGCGCGCCAATGGCCGTGAGTTCCGCGACTGCCGCTTCATCGCGATCGAACACGATCAGCGCATGCCCTGCCTCGATGAGACGGCGCGCCATCGGCCGCCCCATCGTCCCGACTCCGATGAAGCCGAGCGGCGCGCCGCCCGGCTCCCTTGTTGCTTGCCCACTCGCCATGACTATCCTCGTTCCAGTGAAATGTCAGCTAATTCAATGTCATTGCGCTTGCGGCGCCTGTGCGAGACGCATCACGACCGCTGCGTCCGTGGCTGCGTCGAGCGTCCATAGTTGCGCGAGCAACGGCTCGGCCGCCACGCCAGCGCCGCCGTACGCCGCCAGTTCGCGCAATTTCGCTTCTAGCGCCGCGTCGTCCAGCGGCGCGGCGAGACTGCCGCGCGCCGCTTCGATGCGCTTCGTCACGCGTTCCCCGGTACGTAGCACCAGCGTCACCTCGGCGGACTCGACGGACCCACTGGCTTCGTCCGAGAAACGCAACCGCTTGCCGAGCGCGCGAATCTCAGGGTCGGCCACCGCAGCGTCGCTAAATTCCGCGAGTCCCGCGCGACCTCGTGCGAGCGCAATGGCAACCGCATGCTGCGCGCTCACCTGCGCCTCGCGGCCGCTACGCACATCCGGCCGATCGGTGCGCTCGCGCAGCAGCGGATGCCCGCGAAGCTCGACGGCCTCGATGGCGTCGAGCGCGCAGCGTGTTTCACGATGCAGCGCGAGACAGGCGTCGATCACCGGGTTGAGCACGACGCCGCACGGGTACGGCTTATAGGTGTTCGCGCGCAGCGCCCATTCGCGCCCCAGACCTTCGGTGATCGCATTCACATCGGGCCGTGACGCCGCGCAGCGCAGAAAACCGCGTTCGCCTTCGAGTGGCGCGTCGGGACCTGCGAAGCCCTCGCGCGCGAGCAGCGCCGCCAGCAAGCCGCCGCGCGCCGCGTTGCCCACGCCGATGCTTTTCGACATCGTGCCGAGCGTCTCCACGAGGCCGCCCGTTTGCGCCGATGCATTGCCGAGCGCCCAGGCGCTCTCGCGCGCAGCCAAACCCATTGCGCGCGCAACGGCCGCCGCCGCGCCGAACACGCCACACGTGGACGTGATATGCCAGCCGCGCTGATAGTGCTCGGGCGAAACCGCGTTGCCGATACGGCAAGCCGCCTCCACGCCCAGCACGAATGCCAGCAACAACTGCTCGCCACTCAACGGCGCGGTTTGCGCCAGGGCGAACAAGGGGGCGGCAACGGGCGCGCCCGGATGAATGATGGTGGGAACGTGCGTGTCGTCGAAGTCGAACACGTTCGCGCTCATGGCGTTGAGCGCCGCTGCGTTGAGCATGTCGGTGCACTCGCGACGGCCCACGAGCGAAGCGTGCTCGTTCGCGCTGAAGCGCCCATACACGCCCACGGCCTTCTCGATGGTGGGATCATGCGCGCCCGCGAGCGCCACAGCGAAGTAGTTCACCAACGCGCGCTTCGCCTCGTGGCGCACGTCCTCGGGCACGTCGGCCCATTGCGTCTGCGCAATGAATGCGGCTAACGTGCGCGTCACGCCCGCGTATTCGCGCATCTGCGGATCAGCCTGTCGATCAACCTGCAAGCCAGCCTCCTTCGATCGGCATCATCGCGCCCGTGATCTGCGCCGCCGCCGGGCCGCACAGAAACACCACGAGTTCGCCCACGTGTGCAGCTTCGATCAATTCGCCGGTCGGCTGCTTGCCCTCCAGAAACGCGCGCACGGCGGCTGTGCGCCCGAGCGAGCGCGCTTCCATCAGCTCGATGATGCGGCCGTCGATATTGGGCGTGAGCACCGAGCCCGGACAGATCGCGTTGCAGGTAATGCCCTGCTTGAGCGTTTCCAGCGCCACCGAGCGCGTGAGGCCCATGAGCGCCGTTTTCGTCGTCACGTAGTCCACGCGGTTCGCGACGGCGCGCGAGCCATAGACGGATGTCATGTTGAAGATGCGGCCCCAGCCGCGCTCGCGCATGCCGGGCAGCGCAAGCTGAATGGCGCGGAAGGCGGCCGTGAGATTGACCGCGAGCGCCTCATGCCAGCGCTCCACGGGAAACGCGCCAATACCCGCGAAATGCCGCACGACCGCGTTGTTGATGAGCACGTCGAGTGTGCCGAGCCGCTCGTGCGCCGCCGCCATCAGGGCATCGACACCGGCCACGCTTGCGAGATCGGCCTGCACGTAGCTCACGCGCACATCGTGGCGGCTCGCGATGTCATTAGTTATGCTTAGCATCTCGCCAGGAGCTTCGAGCCCATGCAGCACGACATCGCAGCCCGCCTGGGCCAGCGCCGACGCCATCGCGAGGCCGAGCCCGTTCGACGAGCCGGTCACGAGCGCTCCCTTGCCACGCATCATTGCGCGCTCCGCATGGGCGCGTCGAGCCGGACGATCCAGCCCTCGGTTTCGCGATCATGCGCGGGAAAGCGCGTAAGCACGGCCGGATCGTGGCCCGGTATCACTTGTGCCGGAGAACTCGCGAGGCGGTGTGCCGCTTCATAGCCTTCGAGCATGTCGCCCACGTTGTAGACGACTGGAAACGGCCGGTGCTCCTGCATGTTGGCGTAGAAGTGCGAGGCGTCCGAGGCCAGCACGACCCAGCCGTGCTCGGTGTGCACACGCACGATCTGCAAGCCGTTCGTATGGCCGCCCACCCAGTGCACGGTCAGCCCCGGCGCGATCTCCGACGCCCCTTCGTGAAACTGCACGCGACCATCGAAAAGACGCCCCACCATCGCCTTCACGTCTTCGGGCTCGAACGGGTGGCTGAGCGCGTGGTGACACATGCAGCGCCCGGTGCAGTACGCCATTTCGCGGTCCTGAACATGGTAGCGGGCATGCGGAAACAGGGCGTGATTGCCCGCGTGATCGTAGTGCATGTGCGTGATGATCACGTCCTTCACGTCGGCCGCGCGGATGCCGATCTTGCCGAGCCCCGCTTCGACCGTATTCGTGATCGTGCGGCCGCGCTTGTCCGCCATGGCCTGATCGAAACCCGTATCGACGATATACGTGCGCTCGCGCCCCACCACCGCCCACACGTAGTAATCGAGCGGCATGGGCACGTCGTGCGAGTCACCGCCGATGAAGTTGTGGAACGAGCGGCGCTCGAAGTGCGCGTACTTGACTGCGTAGATGCGGTAGTTCTCGATGGGCGATGACATGTCTCGGGTGTCCTTTCGTTGAATTTTTCCGTGTCGAAGCGCGGGCGAGGAGACGTTCAGCGCCGAAGCGGCGTGCGTGCGCGCATGACCGAGGTTCGATCGGGGGCCGGGATGCTGCCGGTCATGCGGTGCATGCGCTGTCTCCTGTTGTCCGGGCGCCTGAGCAGGCTTCGACCGGGTTGCATCGTGGCGCTCCGGTTGCCTTGCGTTGCCGGGTCGCTCTCGCGTGAAGCCGATTATATTCTTGTCATACAATCCGTCAAGAAGATAAAAAGCCATCACCGCATTCCAATAGTTGGATGAAAGTGAGTGAAAGCCACATGACAGCCACGAAATTGAGACGTACGGTAAAGTCTCGCCCCGAAAGCGCGTTAAATTTGCGCTATGTCAAATCTTCCGGGGCACTCCGGTAGGGCTGACGTGTTGATGGTCCGGATTTTCGTTCCGCGCTGCGGTGTCTGCCGGGGGGTACGTGGCAAGCAGCGCGCGGCATTCCGTATGCCAGGAACACCATCATCCGAGTCGTGCGGCCTGCAAGGCAGCCTGAGAGAACCGAGAAAAAAATGATCACTCTGGATAAAGAAGCGCCCCCGAAGACCACGGGGCTACTACCGGCGGCGCTGGCCGACACCCAGCTCGACCACGTCGAACGCATGGTCCAGTACTTCACCCGCAACGAAGGCGCCGCCGTGAGCGGCTTCGACTACGCCTACTGGCGCAAACGCCTGCGCGCGGTCGCCGAAACCTACGATCTGGTGGCCAC
This sequence comes from Paraburkholderia unamae, assembly GCF_003096875.1. NCBI lineage: Bacteria > Pseudomonadati > Pseudomonadota > Betaproteobacteria > Burkholderiales > Burkholderiaceae > Paraburkholderia > Paraburkholderia unamae. The sequence continues at coordinate 51,359 of NZ_QEOB01000032.1, read as the reverse complement.
GCAGCGCAGGCGCATCGTCGGCCTGCTCGACCATCTGGAGCGCGAGGCGCTCCTCAGCGTCGCGCCGACCGAGCGGGCCTGATCCGCTTATCGTCCGTTTCCGCGTGAGTCACGCGCCGTTGCGCTCGACAGGAGCGCTGCGAGTGCCGACAATGAAAGCCCGCATCCACTCCCGCCCGTTGCCGGCGCGGGAGCTTGCAATTCGTCGGCGTGCTCCCGCTATCCATGCAAACTCCCAATCTCAACGATCGATCCTTTGACACGCTCATCGTCGGCGCGGGCTCGATGGGTATGGCCGCCGGCTACTACCTGAGCCGGCTTGGCAACAAGGTGCTGCTGGTCGACGCGGGCGATCCGCCTCACGACCAGGGCGCGCATCACGGCGGCACGCGCCTCATCCGCCACGCCTACGGCGAAGGCGCGGCGTATGTGCCGCTCGCGCTGCGCGCCCAGCAGCTTTGGGAAGACCTGGAGCGGGAAACCGGCGCAACCCTCTTCGCACGCACCGGCGTGGTCAATATCGGTTCGCCCGACGATCCCTTCCTGCGCGAGGTGCAGCGCAGTGCGCAGCGCCACGGGCTCGCGCTCGAAACGCTCGACGGTGCCCAGGCCAGCCAGCGCTGGCCCGCATGGCAACTCACCGCCGGGCAGATCGTCAGCTTCGAGCCCGACGCGGGTGTGCTTTACTGCGAGCGCGCCATTCGTGCATATCGCGAGCTGGCCTGCGCGCTTGGCGCAACGCTGCGCACCGGCACACGCGTCACGCGCCTTGCGTGCCATGGCCGGGAAAGCGTGAGCGTCTGGACCGACACCGGCGAACAGTTCTCGGCGCGCGACCTGATCGTGTGCGCCGGGAAATCGACGCAGCCTCTGCTCGCAGCGCTGGGCCTCGACGTTCCCGTCACCCGCGTGCGCAAGACCTTCGCGTGGTTCGAGCCCGCCGCCGGCCTCTTTGCGCCCGAGCGCTTCCCCGGCTTTTTCGTCGCCTCGGAGAACGGCGGCTACTACGGCTTTCCCGATCTCGACGGCAGCGGTCTGAAGCTTGGCCGCCATGACGGCGGCGAGCCCGTGGCGGTGGACGCCGCACTCGCGCCGTTCGGAGCCGAGCCCACCGACCTCGCCGACCTGCAAGGCTTCCTGCAACGCTATCTGCCGGGCGCGGGCAAACTGCGCGTGGGCCGCGCGTGCGAATACGACATGACGCCCGACACGCATTTCATCATCGACCGCGTGCCCGCCTGCCCGAACGTTCACGTCGCCACCGGTTTTTCGGGCCACGGCTTCAAGTTCGCGAGCGCGATAGGCGAAGCGCTCGCCGAGCGCATTACGCAAGGCACGAGCCACATCGATCTCGCGATGTTCGCGCGCAAGCGTTTTGCGTAGCGTGCGCGCTCGCGGCAAGGGGGCGGCGCAAAAAGGGGAAACGTCATGTCGATCGGCTGGACACGTCGCGCACGGCTGTTCATCCAGCGTTTCTGGCAACCGACCAGCGCGTGCATGACGTGCATGCCCGGAAGCTGGGGCAACATCCTGAGCCTCACACACTGGGGCATTGCGCTTCAAACGGGTCTTCTCACCGGCCTCCTTGCAGTGCTGCTCACGTTCACGCCCGCGTCGAGGCTCTATTCGCACCGCTACGGCAACGCGTTCATCGTCGGCTGCCTGACGACGATCGGCGACGCGTGGTCGCACAAAAGCCATTACCGCATTCCCGTTCTTGAGCACTTGTTGACGGGCGTGATGTCGGGCCTCTTCGCGCTCGCCGCGTGGTATTTGCTCGAAGATCGCGCGCGGCGCGTGCGCGCGGTCTGGGCGCGGCTTTTCGGCAAGCCTGTCGCCTAGTTGGCCGGTATCGTCACGACCGGCGCCTTGGCGCTCGTGTCGGCTTCCGCGAGCGCCATGAGATTTTGCAGGACCGTGAACGCGTATTTCGAGTCGAAGTCGCGGCGATCGACCCAGTACACCGTGCCGTCGTAATCGATGGCGACATAGGCGTCGGCAGGCGCTTTCGGTCCCGCGCGCACGATGATGATCGGCCGTGTTTCACCGCCGATCAGGTCCACCGTGGGCTTGGTCGCGCCGCTCGCCACCTGGTCGGGCGGCACCTGCACCTGCGCGCCGATATTGGTCAGAATGCCGAGCACCGAGCGCGTGACCATGGGAATACGGCTGCCCCCTTGCGCCGACGGTCCATAGACGATCTGGTAAGTGCGCGTGTCCGCCGCGAGATGCAGCAGTTCACGCACGCGCGCGAGATCCGCCGAAACTTGCGGCGACTGCGCGCTGTTCGTCGCGCCCAGCGCGAGGTAGACGCTGTTCTTGCCGTTCTCGCTGCGCGACTCCACGCTCAATTCGCCGGCGAGCTGCAAGCGCCTGAGCGCCTGCAAGAGCTGGAAGAAGCCCGCCGATCCCGCGCTGTTCTCGCCGCCGAGCGCACTGCCGTTTTGCAAGCCGCCGATCGACTGCGCGCCGATCCGCAGCAGCAGATCGACCGGCATGCCGCCTTCGGCGAGCGGCAGCACGAGTTCCGGCGCGAGCGGCCGGATGTAGGCGGCGGCGAACGCTTCGCCCGTCGTGGGCGAGAACGTGAAGGTCGGGCGGTTCGACCAGGAAACGCTGCCGGTCGCGAGCGCGTAATTCGGTTGCGAGCCCGAGCCGATATTGCCGGTTGCGCCCGCCGTCGAATCGAACTGGTAGGCGGCGATGATCGAGCTGACCGAGAGGAACGCGGGCGCGTCGCCGTAACGCAAGCCGACGACGGACGCGAGAATCTCGCGCTTTTTCGCGTCGCCCAGCGCCCTCGCGTAGTCCACCTGATCGGCGCGCAAGCGCGTTGGGCCGAGATGCACACACGCCGTGCCCAGCAACGCCGAGCACGACACCGCAAGAATCGTAGCTTTTGAAATCATCGAATGGCCTGCGCGGATGACTCCGCGATGAGAGTGGGTCCGCGCGCACAGGTAGCAAGCTTCGTGCCCCGTGATTTCAGAAGCGCTTCGGAAACACCCTCTTCTCGCGGTGCAGGCCGTGTTGAAAATCCTCGCTAGCCGTGCGGCATGCATGCCTGCGCGCGCGCCAGCAGCACTTCGCGGTCGCGCGCATTTTGCGTGAGGGCCGCCGCGCGCTCGAACGCCGCGCGCGCCTCGCCCGGCCGGGCGAGCTTTTCGAGCAGGTCGCCGCGCGTCGCGGGCAACCAGGGGTAGTGGCGCAGTGCGGGTTCTTCGCACAGCGCATCGACGAGATCAAGCGCCGCCTGTGGCCCATGCGCCATGCCCACCGCCACGGCGCGATTCAGGCGCACGACGGGCGAGTCGTCGAGCGCCAGCAGCGCGTCGTAGATCGAGACGATTTGCGCCCAGTCGGTCGCCGCCGTGCTCGGCGCGCGCGCATGGCATGCCGCGAGCGCGGCCTGCAACGCATAGCGGCCCGGCGCGCCCCCGCAGGCCGCGCCTCGCGCGAGCGCGGCGAAGCCGCGGCGGATCAGCAGCGCATCCCAGCGGCTGCGGTCCTGGTCGGCGAGCAGCACCGCGCGGCCCGCTGCATCCACGCGGGCGCGCAAACGCGAAGCCTGCAACTCCATCAATGCGACGAGGCCATGCGCCTCGCCCTCGTGCGGCACGAGTTCGGCGAGCATGCGGCCAAGGCGCAACGCTTCTTCGCACAGCGCCGGGCGGGTCCAGTCCTCGCCCGCCGTGGCCGTGTAGCCTTCGTTGAAGATCAGGTAAATGACTTCGAAGACCGAAGCAAGCCGGGGCGCGAGTTCCGCGAGCCGCGGCACTTCGAACGGCACCTTCGCCGCCGCGAGCGTGCGCTTCGCGCGCACGATGCGTTGCGCCACGGTCGCCTCGGGCACGAGGAACGCGCGAGCGATCTCGGCCGTGGCGAGCCCGCCGATGAGCCGCAGCGTGAGCGCGACGCGCCCCTCCTTCGGCAGCACCGGATGACACGCCACGAACACGAGCCGCAGCAGATCGTCGCCGATCTCGTCCTCGCGCGCGGCATCCAGCGCATCGACGATATCGGGCGCGAAATGCGCTTCGAGCGCTTCGAGGTCCGCGCCCATCGCTTCGTGCGCGCGCGCATGCGAGGCCGCGCGCCGCAGACGGTCGAGCGCGCGATGTTTCGCGGCGGTCATGAGCCACGCTCCGGGGTTCTCGGGAATGCCGCTCGCGGGCCAACTCTCCAGCGCGGCGACGAATGCGTCCTGCGCAACCTCCTCGGCCACGCCCACGTCGCGCACGATGCGCGCCGCATGCGCGATCACGCGCGCCGACTCGATGCGCCACACGGCTTCGACCGCGCGGCGCGTCGCGGCAAACGCATCCGTCTCGCGCGTCACGAGCCGTGCGCGCCCTTTTCCACGGCCGCCGGCGACATGTACATCAGCTCCCAGATGTGGCCGTCGGGGTCTTCGAAGCTGCGGCCGTACATCTCGGTGCCGCACTCCATGGGCGGGCGCTTCGAGGTGCCGCCCGCCGCGAGCGCCTTGTCGACCAGGCTGTCCACCTCCTCGCGCGAGACGCACGAGAGGCAGGTGAGCACTTCGGTGCTTTCGCGGGCGTCCACGAGCGCCTTGTCGGTAAAGCCGCGCATGAAGTCCGTGGTGAGCAGCATGGCGTACATGTTCTCGCCCAGCACCATGCAGGCGGCCTGCTCGTTGGTGAATTTCGGATCGAAGCTGAAGCCCATTTGGCCGAAGAAGTCCATCGAGCGCTTGAGGTCGCGCACGCCCAGATTGACGAAAATATGCTTGTGCATGATCGTTTTCCTGCAAAGTTCCGTTGATGGGATTCGCCGATGGCGATGGTCAGGATGCCTTATTTTGCACATCGAGCTGGCGAAATGCCTCGACACCTTCGCATTGCGGGAGGTCTTCCAGCTCATAGAGCTGGCGAAATGCCTCGACACCTTCGCATTGCGGGAGGTCTTCCAGCTCATAGAGCTGGCGCACCTCGATCTCGCTGTCGCCGTGCGTGCCGAACGGCGAGGGGAAGCGGCGCGCCCATTCGAGCGCCTCGTCACGCGAGCGCACCTGGATCAGCGTGTAGCCCGCAATCAGCTCTTTCGTTTCGGTAAACGGGCCGTCCACGATCGCGGGCTTACCGTTCGTGTAGCGCACGCGAAAACCGCGCGAGCTGGGGTGCAGGCCCGAGGCGTCGAGCAACACGCCCGCCTTCGCCAGTTCCTCGTGATACCTGGCCATCTGGGCGAATATCTCCACGTCGTCGGGGGGCTCGCCCGATTCGCTCAGCGCGTTCGCGCGCACCATGATCATGAATCGCATTGTCTTCTCCTGAATATGACATTCGAAGCAAGCGGCGCCGATTGGCGCGCTCATGGATACGACGCGCGAGGCCCGAGTAATTCGACAACGGCCGGAAGTTTTTTTGCTTTTTTCCTCGCTACCCAGGGAAAGCACCAGGCAATGCGCGTGCGTTCAGCGAAAGCACGGGCCGGTTTCGCGCACTTCCACGCTCGCCCATTCGGCCGCTGGGCAGCGCCGCGCGATGGCGAGGGCCTCGTCGCGCGTCGCGCAATCGAGCAGGAAGAAGCCGCCGATCATCTCCTTCGCCTCGGCGAACGGACCGTCAACGACGCTCGCACGGCCTTCGCGCACCTGCACGCGCGCGCCGTTCGTGTCCGAAGTGAGGGCGTGCGCGTCGATCAGACGACCTTCGGCGGCGAGCTGTTCGGCGAACGCGACCATACGCGCATAGAGCGCCTCGCCTTCGGCTTGTGCGCGCGTGTCGCGCTGACCTCGTGGCTCGGCGATGAGCAGCATGTATGGCATGAACCTCTCCTTCCAGTTGGCCTGCGATCCTGAAAGGCAAGAGTCTAGTCCAGAAAAACCTGAGCGCGCGCGTGGCCGCTTATCGCCGCCTTGATAACCGCGTGTGGCCCGTTCAGGCGTAGCGCGCGAGAAAGAGATCGGCCGACGACTCCGCGACCTGGCGTTGCTGCGCCGCGTCGAGCGGCGGCTGCCCCATCGTCACCTGCGGCCAGAACGCGAAGGCCTTCACGAGGCCGTGCAACTGCTGCGCCGCGAACGCGGGGTCGGACGTTTTCAGGCGCGCGTCGGCGGCGGCGCTGCGCACCCAGACCGTGAGGTCTTCCTCGCGCTCGCCGATGCGCGCCACCATGTCGCGCGCGCGCTCGGGAGAATGGATGCCGGCCGCGATGGCCACCCGCGCGAGCGAGAAAAACGACTCGTCGTTCAGGAGCCGCAGCTTGCGCATGAGAAGCTCGACGAGCTGGTCGCGCAACGGCGCGTCCGCGCGGTAGGCGGGCGCGTCGCCTGCGGCGCTCGCGTCCCAGAGCTGGCACAGGATCGCCGCGAACAGCGCCTCCTTGCTCGCGAAATGGTTGTAGACGGTGCGCTTCGAGACGCTGGCGCGCGCGGCAATACGGTCCATGCTCGTGGCGTCGAAGCCCGAGGCCAGGAATTCGTCGATGGCCGCCGCGACGATGGCGGCGCGCTTGCGGTCGGTCAGGCGCTGTGGGGTGGCTGGGGTGCAATCCATTCCAGAATTTTACACCAGGCAGTTTACTTTTCGCCAGAATAAACTACACTGTGCAGTCTACTTCATGTTTCCAAAGGCCGCCGCTGCCATGACCTCGCCTTTCGCATCGCTGAGCCGTACCTTGGGCCTGAGCACCGCACAACGCGGGCGAGCGCTCTCGCACACTTCGCCGCAGCACGACGGCGAGCGCTTTCGCAATGTGCGCCCGCGTCCGGCCGAAGGCCTCGGCAAAACGCTGAGGATCATGTGGAACATGATCTTCCACAAGCCGAGCGGCACGATGCCGGCTGGCGCGCTGCCCGTAGAACCGCTCACGCGCGCGCAGCTCGAAGCCGCGCCCGACCGCAGCGTCTACCGCCTCGGCCACTCCACGTTGCTGTTCAAGCTGCGCGGCGAGTTCTGGATCACCGACCCCGTGTTCGCGGAGCGCGCCTCGCCGTTTCGCAGCCTCGGACCGAAGCGCTTCCACGCGCCGCCCATTGCGCTTGCCGACCTGCCGCCGTTGCGCGGCGTGATCCTCTCGCACGATCACTACGACCATCTCGACCGGGAAACCGTGCTCGCGCTCGCCGCACAAACCGGCGTATTTCTCACGCCGCTCGGCGTGGGCGACCGGCTGATCGAATGGGGCATCGAAGGCGCGAAGGTGCGCCAGTTCGACTGGTGGCAAGGCACGAACGTGGAAGGCGTCGAATTCACGGCCACGCCCGCGCAGCACTTCTCGGGGCGCAGCCTGTTCGACGGTAACAGCACACTGTGGGCATCGTGGGTCATCGCCGATGGCGACCTGCGCGTGTTTTTCAGCGGCGACACGGGTTACTTCGACGGCTTTCGCACGATCGGCGAAAAGCTCGGTCCGTTCGATGCGACCTTCATCGAAACCGGTGCGTACGACCCGCAGTGGCCGTACGTGCACATGCAGCCCGAGGAAACGGTGCAGGCGCACGTGGACTTGCGCGGCAACTGGCTCGTGCCGATTCACAACGGCACGTTCGACCTCGCGATGCACCGCTGGCAGGACCCGTTCGAGCGCGTGACCGGCCTTGCGCTTGCGCGCGGGGTGACGCTCTCCACGCCCCGTATGGGCGAGCGGCTCGATCTCGATGAGCCGCATCGCGGCGAGCGCTGGTGGCGCGAGGTTGCGCAAAGCGAAGGCGCGACGGATGGCAAGTCGCCGCGCCGGTGGTTCGCTTGCCGCGCGACGTCCGAAGCACGTTCGTAACACCTCTCCCGCTCCCTCCTTTCACCTGCCCGCGCATGGCTCACACATGCGCGGGCGGGCACGCCCTCTGCTCGCTCCCTGCTTGTTTTCGCGCTTGCTCCCCATAGTCGTAAAAGTCTCCTAAGCTTTTGCATCGGGGCACGCAACGCTTGCGTGCGCCTCATCGCGCCCTACTACCCTCAACGGGATTTCCCCAGGCTGACAGCCCCCGATTTCTGGCATTAAATAAATCAACTTGATTTATTTAGTCGGCACCGCAGTTCATCCAACGCCGACCCCTCTTTCTGGAGGAGACAGTGAGAAGTCCGCATGTCGGTCAGGGCAGCAATTCCGCCAACGTCCGCCGCTTCAACGAGCGCCTGCTGCTTCAGGCGCTGCGTCGGGCGGGCGAGGCGTCGAAGGCCGATCTCGCGCGTCTCGCGAATCTCACGAGCACGGCGGTGGGCAGCATCATCACGTCGCTCACGGCCAACGGCCTGATCGAGGTGAGCGGCCGCCGCGACGGCCAGCGCGGTCAGCCCGCCTCGCTCCTGCGGCTCGCGCCGCGCGGCGCGTTCGCCATCGGCGTGCGGCTCGACCGGACCAACATCGAAACGGTGCTCGTGAACTTCGCGGGCCAGATGATCGAGCGCCGTTCGCGCGACATGCTGTTGCCGCAACCGTCCGAAGCGCAGGAAATCGTGCAGCGCGACATCGCCGAGCTGTTAGGCTTCCTTACGAGCGAGGAACGCAGCCGCCTGGCCGGAATCGGCGTTGCGCAGCCGTACAACCTCGGTAGCTGGCTGCGCGAACTGGGCCTGCCCGCCGACACCTTCCGCGTGTGGAACGATGTCGATTTCGCGGGCGAACTCGCGCGCGCCACGGCGCTGCCCGTGTTCAGCGAAAACGACGGCAACGCGGCCGCCATCGCCGAAATTTTCTACGGCTGCGGACGCCAGCGCGACGACTTCCTCTACCTCTTTCTCGGCCCGGCCATTGGCGGCGGCATCGCCATCGACGGCGACTGCGTGCGCGGCCTCACCGGCAATGCGGGCGACTTCGCAGTGATGCCCGTGCCGCCCAGCCGCCTGCCCTCCGCGCACAAGCCGGCGGGCCAGTGGGACATCCTGCTCTCGCGCGCCTCGCTCATCGCGCTGCGCCGCCACTTGCAGTATTGCGGCGAGACGATCGACAGCCGCGCCGATCTCGAAGCGTGCATCGCGCGTGACCACCCCGGCGTGCAGGAATGGCTGGACGACTGCATCGACGCGCTCGCCCCCGCGCTGCGCTCCGCGTTCTGCGTGCTCGACGTGCCGGCCGTGGTGCTCGACGCCGACGTGGACGCGGGCCTCATCGACACGCTCATGCAGCGCCTGCGCGTCGCCGTGGCGGCCACCGCGCCCGAGGCGCGCGGCACGCCCGCGCTCGTGCGCGGCACCTTCGGTCCCGATGCGGGCGCGCTTGGCGCGGCCACGCTGCCCATGTTCTTCAATTTTTCGCCGCGCGCGGGCATCCTCATGGGCGCCGGCGCACAAACTTACGCACAAGCGCAGGAGGAGAGCCATGTCGCCCTCTGAGTCCACGCCCCCGCTGCTGGAAATGCGGGGCATCACCAAGACCTTCCCCGGCGTGCGAGCGCTCGACAACGTGCGCCTCACCGTGTTTCCCGGCGAGGTCCACTCGCTCATGGGCGAGAACGGCGCGGGCAAGTCCACGCTCATGAAGATCCTCTCGGGCGCCTATCAGGCCGACCCCGGCGGCGAGATTCTCATCGAGGGCAAGCCGGTCGTGATCGACGGACCGCATGCGGCGCGCGAGTTGGGCGTGGCCGTGATCTATCAGGAGCTGAGCCTCGCGCCGAATCTCTCGGTAGCCGAGAACATTCACGCGGGCCGCGAGCTGCGCAAGGGCGGCCGCCGCTTCGGCACGGTCGACCGCCGCGCCATGGAGCGCGGCAGCGAGGACGTGCTCAAGCGCCTTGGTGCGACGTTCGGGCCCACCACGCTGGTCGGCTCGCTCTCCATCGCGGAGCGCCAGCTCGTGGAGATCGCGCGCGCCGTGCACAGCGACGCACGCATCATCGTGATGGACGAGCCCACCACGCCGCTTTCCTCGCGTGAAACGGAGCGCCTGTTCAAGCTCATCAACCAGTTGCGCGACGACGGGCTGGCGATCATTTACATCAGCCACCGCATGGCCGAAGTGTATGAACTGTCCGACCGCGTTTCCGTGCTGCGCGACGGCAGCTACGTGGGCACGCTCATGCGCGACGCACTCAATGCGGAAAGCCTCGTGAGCATGATGGTAGGCCGCGATATTTCGGGCTTCTACAAAAAGGCGCACGCCCCGTACGATCCGGGCAAGGCCGTGCTCACCGTGCGCGACGTGGCCGACGACAAGCGCGTGCGCGGTTGCAGCCTCGACCTGCACTCGGGCGAAGTGCTCGGCATTGCGGGCCTCGTGGGCGCGGGGCGCACCGAGCTTGCGCGCCTCATCTTCGGCGCGGAGCCGCGCGTGCGCGGCGAGATCGCCATCGACGGCAAGACACTCCATGTGCACACGCCGCGCGACGCGATCAATGCCGGTCTCGTCTACCTGACCGAGGACCGCAAGCATCAGGGCCTCTTTCTCGACATGAGCGTGCGCGACAACATCAACGTGGCCGTGGCCGGACGCGACGCGCGCATGGGCGTGCTCGACCTCGCTCGCGGCAGCGAGCGCGCGAAGGAAGCCATCCGCTCGCTCTCCATCCGGGTGCCGAATTCGCGTGTGAACGTGGGCGCCCTTTCCGGCGGCAATCAGCAGAAGGTGCTGCTCTCGCGCCTGCTGGAAACGCACCCGCGCGTGCTGATTCTCGACGAGCCCACACGCGGTGTCGATATCGGTGCGAAGTCGGAGATCTATCGCATCATCAACGACCTCGCCAGGACCGGCGTGGGCATCATCGTGATTTCGAGCGAGCTGCCCGAAATCATCGGCGTGGCCGACCGCGTGCTCGTCATGCGCGAAGGCGTGTTCGCGGGCGAGCTTGGCGGCTATACCGGCAAGCCCATTACCCAGGAAGCGATCATCGAACTCGCCACCGGCTCGCAGCATCCGCTCGACGAAGCCGCTTGACCCTTACCGCATACGCTGAAAGCATCCCTCAGGAGTACGACATGAAAAGCATCCTTCCCCGGCACGGTGTCGCGGCCTCGCCCACGCAGTCCACCCAGCCCGCGCAGGCGACCCGCAGCGTTGCGGTTGACGGCCACCGCCAGCGCATGAAGTCGCTCGTGCGCACGGCCGGCATGCTGCCGGTGCTGGTGCTGCTGTGCATCGGCTTCGGCCTGCTCAACGACGGCTTCTTCACGCTGGAGAACCTGTCGATCGTCACGCAGCAGGCGTCGATCAACATCGTGCTCGCCGCCGGCATGACTTTCGTGATTCTCACGGGTGGCATCGACCTCTCGGTGGGCTCGGTGCTGGCCGCCGCGGCCATGGCCGCGATGATCGGCTCGAATATCGTGGGCTGGGGCTGGCTCGGCGTGCCCATGGCGCTCGCGGTGGGCCTCGGCTTCGGTCTCATCAATGGCGCGCTCATCGCGCTCCTGCGCCTGCCGCCGTTCATCGTCACGCTCGGCTCGCTCACGGCGGTGCGCGGCATCGCCCGCCTCATGGGCCACGACACGACCATCTTCAACCCGCAACTGTCCTTCGCGTTCATCGGCAACGGCACGGTGCTCGGCGTGCCCTGGCTCGTGATCATCGCGCTCGTGGTGGTGGCCGGCTCGTGGTTCGTGCTGCGCCGCACGGTCCTCGGCCTGCGCATCTACTCGGTGGGCGGCAACCCGGAAGCGGCACGCCTCTCGGGCATCAAGGTGTGGGGCATCGAGATGTTCGTCTATGCCGTGTCGGGCCTGCTCGCGGGTCTCGGTGCGGTGATGTCGGCGGCCCGTCTCTACGCGGCCAACGGCCTGCAACTGGGCCAGTCGTATGAACTCGATGCCATCGCCGCAGTCATTCTGGGCGGCACGAGCTTCGTGGGCGGCGTGGGCTCGATCGTCGGCACGCTGATCGGCGCGCTCATCATCGCAGTCCTGACCAATGGCCTCGTGCTGCTCGGCGTGTCCGACATCTGGCAGTACATCATCAAGGGCCTCGTGATCGTCGGCGCCGTGGCGCTCGACCGCTACCGCCAGCGCGGCTCGGCGCGTACGTAAGCCGGTTACGGATATTTGGCAACCAGCGCGAGCGCAGGCGGTCCTCCTGCGCTCGCCGGGAAAGTACCCAGACAGGACCCCTCAGGAGACAACCTCATGTTCAAGAAGAAAGCCGTTCTCGCCGCTGCCGCGCTCACGTTCGGATTCGCGCTGCAAGGCGCGCACGCCGCCGACAAGCAGCTCAAGTCGATCGGCATTACCGTGGGTTCGCTCGGCAACCCGTACTTCGTGACGATCGTGCAGGGTGCGGAAGCCAAAGCGAAACAGATCAACCCGAACGCCAAGGTCACGGCCGTATCCGCCGACTATGACCTCAACAAGCAGTTCACGCAGATCGACAACTTCATCTCGGCGCACGTGGACATGATCCTCCTGAACGCGACCGATCCGAAGGCGATCGAACCCGCGGTGAAGAAGGCCCAGGCGGCCGGTATCGTGGTCATGGCCGTGGACGTCGCCGCCTCGGGCGCGAACGCCACCGTGCAGACCGACAACGTGAAGGCCGGTGCGATTTCGTGCGAATACCTCGCGAAGAAAATCAACAACACCGGCAACGTGATCATCCAGAACGGGCCGCAGGTCTCCGCCGTGATCGACCGTGTGAACGGCTGCAAGCAGGTGCTCGCCAAGACGCCCGGCATCAAGATCCTCTCCGACGACCAGGACGGCAAGGGCTCGCGCGAAGGCGGCATGAACGTGATGCAGGGCTACCTCACCCGCTTCCCGAAGATTGCCGGCGTGTTCACCATCAACGATCCGCAAGCGATTGGCAGCGACCTGGCCGCGAAGCAACTGCATCGCAGCAACATCGTGATTACGTCGGTGGACGGCGCGCCCGATATCGAAACGGCGCTCAAAACCGATACGCTGGTGCAGGCCTCGGCGAGCCAGGACCCGTGGAAGATGGCGCAAACGGCCGTGCAGGTGGGCTACGAGATCATGAACGGCAAGAAGCCCGCCAACCCGATGATCGAGATGGCGCCCCAACTCGTCACGCGCGACAACGTCGGCAGTTACAAGGGCTGGTCGTCACCGCACTAAGCACCAAGGAGCAGGTTTGCCTGGGCACGGAGCACCCGTGCTCGCACGGTTATGCGAGCACGGCGTCCTTCGTCACCACGCGGCGCGGAATGATCTTCAGGTCATAGAACGTGTCCGCAGATCTTCTGCTGCTGCGCGATCACGGCGGCGTCGATGGGCCGGTACTCGTGCGCGTAATGCGTGAGACCGGTCTGGATCGTCGCCGCGTCGAGCCCCTGGATCGGCGCGAGCTTCGCCGCCGCCTGCGCCGTGTTGGCACGCACCCACTGCCCCGTTTTGCCGAGTTCGTCGAGCGCGATCGCCAGTGCGTTCTTGCTCTTCTGCGCGAATTCGCGCTGGCTCAGGAAGAATTGATGATGGCTCGCCACGCCGCTCGCGTCGGCAATGAGGCGCGCGCCGTCCTGCGATTCCACGGCGGCGAGAAACGGGTCCCAGATCGCCCAGGCGTCGATGGCGCCGCTTTGCAGCGCCGCGCGTGCGTCGGCGGGCGCGAGGTAGACAGGCTGGACGTCGCCGATCGAAAGCCCGTGCTTTTGCAGCAGCGCGACGAGGAACCAGTGCACGTCCGAGCCGCGATTCAAGCCGATCTTCTTGCCCTTGAGGCCCGCCACGTCGCGTATCGGCGAATTTTTCGCGACCACCACGCCTTCGGCGTGCGGCGTGGGCAATTCGTAGGCCGTATAGACGAAGTCCGCGCCGGCCGCCTGCGCGAACACCGGAGGCGCTTCGCCCACATAGCCGAAGTCGATCGCGCCCACGTTCAGGCCTTCGAGCAACTGCGGTCCGGCCGGAAACTCGGTCCACGACACCTTGATGCCGAGCGGCGCGAGGCGCGTTTCGAGCGAACCGCTCGCCTTGAGCAGCACGAGCGTGCTCGCGGCTTTCTGGTAGCCAATGCGGAACTGGTCCGGCTGGAATTTCGCCCAGGCCATGCCGGGCAACGCCGCGCCGGCGAGCGTCGCGCCCAGGGTAGCGAGGAAATGGCGGCGGGATTGAGGCGTGGGGCGAGTCATCTTCAGCGGTTCCGTTCTGGCATGGGGCGCGCGCAGAGGGCGCGGCGATCGAAGCGAGGATGCTACCGGGCCATCCGCTTTAGCAGAACCGATGTTTCGCGCTAAGCAAATCACGCCGGCGGGAAAGCGGCGGCGCACGTCCTCGCGTCATGGCGTCATGGCGTGCCGGCTGTGACCGGCGTACCCGATGTGCCTGGCGACATGCGCGCGCCGTTCGCGCGATACCAGCGCACGAACGCCTCGGACGGCATCGGCTTCGCGTAGACGAAGCCCTGTATCCACGTGACGCCGCGCGCGCACAGGTAGTCGAGATGCGTCTGCGTCTCCACGCCTTCGGCCACGAGCTTGGCGCCCAGGCTGTGCGCGAGATCGACGATACAGTCGAGCACCACCGAGCGGTGCCCTTCCGGTTCGATGGTCAGCACGAAGCCGCGGTCGATCTTCAGGATATCGAAGGGAAACTTCTCCAGATAGGAGAGCGAGCAAAAGCCCGTACCGAAGTCGTCGATGGCGATCTGCACGCCTTCGCCGCGCAATGCCTCCAGATTGTGGCGCGCCTGCTCGGTGTTGCGCACCAGCGTGCGCTCGGTGACTTCCAGCACGATCCGCACGCCGCGCGGCTTCACGGCGGCGCACAGCGCGCGCACGTCGCTCACGAGCGCGTCGCCCGACAGGTGCTCGGGCGCGAAATTCACGCTGAGATGAAAGCCGGGCGCGACGTCCCATGTGGCGACATCGCGAACAATGAGCTTGAGCAGATGCTGCGTGAGCGGCACGATCACGTGCTCCTCTTCGGCGGCCTGGATGAATTCGTCGGGACGCACTTCGCCTATGCCCGGCCGCACCCAGCGCAGCAACGCCTCGACGCCGTCGCAGCGGCCCTCGGCCACGCCGTAAAGCGGTTGATATTCCACGTGGAATTCCCTCGCGCGCATGGCGCGCAGCAACTGGTCGCGGCGCGATTGCCCGCTCTTTTGCAGCCGGCGCACGAGCCATACGAGCAGCGCGGAAAGCGCAACTGCCCAAGGCATGTAGCGCACGAGCAGGCCGCCCCACGTTTCGCGAATGCGCTCGGGCAGTCCGTAAATGCGCAGTTCGATCGTCGCGCCCGACATCTGTTTTTTCACGTCGGCCAGCAATGGTGCGTCGCGCACGTGCACGAGCGCCTGCGCTTCACGCAGCACCGCGCCTTCGCCCACGTTCAGCTCGGCCTGGCGAAACACCGAGAGCGGTGCCGCGCCGTGCAAGAGATCGAGCAGATATTGCACGTCGACCGCCACGACCACGAAGCGACCCTGCTCGCCCGGCACGCCGACCAGCAGCGAGGGACGGTTACGCACCATCGAGGTGTTGTTCACGAGCATGAGCCATTCGCCCTGCACCGAAGGCAGATGACCGTCGATCAAGGCGTTGACGGAAACCGACCGCTGCCCAAGCGCGGACGAGCATTCGATCATGCCGTTGTACGCGATGTTGAGCGTGCGCACGTAGGGCACGGTGGCGGCCTTGAGCGTGAGATCGGCCGATAACTCGTCGCACGGCTGCGCCGCGCGCGTTGTGAACACATAGGCCGCACCTTGCGCAGTCTCGACGATCGAAACGATTTGCCCGACGATGAACGTCGAAGCGAGGTTCGCCTCGCGCCGTGCGATGCGCTGCGCCTCGTAACGCCCGAGCGCCACGCACAGCAGGAGCGGCAACGCAGCGACGACGATCAAGGCAAGCACCCGCGAGGCGCGCGCGCAGGCCGCGCGAACGCTGGCCGGCACATCCGACGTCATATCCTGCGCCACATCCGGCGACACTTCGGGCAAGGCGTCCTCCTCACCAGATCCGCCGAGGCGCTGGGAGTTCGGGAAGCCGGTGTTGTGCGCCCGCGCGTCGCGCGAGGGCCGTCGCATGATGCGCCATGCACGCGCGAAGCAGTCCGGCCGCCCTGGATGGCTACGACGGTATGACGCCAACATACACCAAGGCGTGAAGGCCGGGCGCGCGCGGTGCCCCACGCGCGCGGCAACGTCAGCTAACGTGCCTGCCCGTTATGCGCATTCGATACGATTGCGGCCGCCCTTCTTCGCGCGGTACAGCGCAAAGTCGCTGCGCGTGAGCGCGGCTTCGGCGCTCGGGTCGGCGGCGTGCATGATGGTGATGCCGATGCTCACGGTGAGCACGATCGCCACGCCTTCGGCGGCAAGCGGCTGGCCGGCGAAGCGCTCCTGAATGCGCCGCGCCACGCTCAACGCACCGTCGAGATCGGCGGCGCCGAGCAGGACTGCGAATTCCTCGCCACCGATGCGGCCCGCCAGATCGCCCGCGCGCAACTGCGTGCGCAGGATTTCGGCGAAATGGCGCAGCACGTCGTCGCCGATCGCGTGGCCCCAGCGGTCGTTGATCGACTTGAAGTGATCGAGATCGCACATCATGACCGCCGCCCCCACGCCGCCGCGCCGCACCTGGGCGAGCTGCGCCTCGATGCGCGTCATGAAATGGCGGCGGTTGGGCAGCCGCGTGAGGCTGTCGGTGCTCGCGAACTCCTGGAGTTCGGCTTCGACGCGCTTGCGCTCGGTGACGTCGGTGATAACGCCGTGCCAGACCGTTGCGCCGTCAACGAGGCGCTGCGGCCGCGCGTCGCCCTGACGCCAGCGCAAACCCTGTTGCGGCAGTTGCACGCGAAATTCCAGATGCCACGGCGTGAGCTTCGCCGCCGATGTCTCGAACGAGGCGTGCCACGCGTCGAGGTCGTCGGGGTGGATCAGCGCGTCCACGCACGCCGCGTCATGCGCAGCCTGCTCGGGCGTGAGCTCGTAGATCTCCGCAATGCCCGCGCTCGCGTAGGAGAGCCACGCGCGGCCATCGGGCAACTGGCGGCGCTGGAACACGAGGCCTGGCACCTCGTTCGTGAGGTTCGTGACGAGCGTCGCGCTCTCGCGCAGGCGCTCGGCCATCTCGCGCATCGAGGAGATGTCCGTGGTCGTGCCGATCATGCGCAGCGCTCGCCCCTGTGCGTCGCGGCTCATGACCTTGCCGCGGCTACAGATCCATTTGTAGCGGCCGTCCTTGCAACGGATACGGTGCTCCACCTCGTAGCTCGGCGTGCGCCCTTCGAAATGCGCCTGCATCGCGGCCTTCACGTATTCGAGGTCGTCGGGATGCAAACGCTGATAGCTGTCCTCGATGCGGCTCGTCAGCTCGTCCTCCGCGTAGCCGAGAATGGCCTTCCAGCCCGGCGAATAGCGGATATCGCCCGTCACCACGTCGCGGTCCCAGACCCCCGTGCCGCTGCCCGCGATGGCGTGCGTGAGGAGACGTTCGCGTTCGCACAGCGCTTCGAGTTGCGCGCGCAATGCGTCCACGCTTTCAGCGGAGTCTTCGTCTTCAGTGGCAGCTTCGGTGGCGGCCTCAATGCCGCGACTCGCGCGAGGCGAAGAGCGCGCCGCCAGCGCCGCCGCCACGCGCGCAAAGTCGTCGAGACTTGCGCGCCCGGCCGCATCCAGCTCGCGCGGCTGCGGATCGATCAGGCAAAGGCTGCCCACGTGCTCGCCCTGCGCGCCATGCAAGGGCCACGCGGCAACGAAGCGAAACGGCAGTTCATACGCATGCGCGAGCGCGCTGCGCCAGGCGGGATCTTCGGTGATATCGGGCACCACGAGCGGCTCGCGCGCCTCGCTCGCGGCCCCCTCATGCGCGAGCGTGCGCAGGGCGTCGCAAAGCGCGTCGTCCACGCCCGCGCGCGTGGCGGGCGCGCCGCCCGGCACCACGCAGGCCGCGGCCACGCCGAAATGCGCCGCGACGAGGCGCAGCAAGCCTTCGAGCTGAGGATCGGAAACCGCGTGGACGCCAGGATCGGCGTCAGGCGCCTGATCAGGTCGCTGCATGCGCAACGGTGCCGCGCCCGTGCGCCCCGCCTCCCGTCCCCCGGCGCAGGCAGGCTCGGCCTCGCGGGAGGGCGGAACGGCCTCGGGCGTCGACGATGGAACGGTCATGGCGTGCGCTCGCACAGGAGGAACGAAAACCGAGTATATCGCTCATGCATGTCGCATCGGCAGCGCTGCCGCGCCTTTCCCTGCCCCCTCAATAATCCCGGCGCCGGCGGAACACCCACCAGCCGAGCAGCGCCGTGAAGGTGGCGACCACCACCACCATGAGCCAGAAGCCGTGCCGGTTTTCCGCGAGCGGAATGCCGCCCACGTTCATACCGAAAAAACCCGCCACGATATTGATCGGCAGCGCGAGCACGGTAACGAGCGTCAGCGTGAACAGCGTGCGGTTGTTCTGCTCTTCGAGCCGTGCGCCTATTTCTTCCTGCAACAGCTTGATGCGCTCGACGAGCCCGGCCATGTCGCCGAGAACGAGCGAGAACTCCTCGGTCGCTTCGCGCAGGTCCTGCACGTCGGGCGCCTGGAGCCAGCGCGGCGGGCGCGCCAGCAGCCGGAATACCGAGCCGGGCTCGGGCGCGAGCATCCGTTGCAGGCGCACGAGTATGCGCCGCATGGCCGCGAGATCGTGGCGGCTGCCGAAACGGCGGGAGGCGAGAAACTGGTCTTCGGCGCGATCGACGTCCACGCTCGTGCGGCGCACGATCTCGACCATCAGGTCGGCCTGGTCGCGCATCAGGTGGATCAGCAGTTCGGCGGGCGAGCGGAACGTCTCGCCGTTGCGGACATAGCCGCGCAGGCGGTCGATGGAGCGCAGCGGCTTGAGGCGCGCCGTCACGAGAATGCGCTCGTGCGTGTACGTCCAGAGCGTGGCGATTTGCGAGGGAGAGAGCTCGAAATCGAACATCACGTCGTTGACCACGGCGAACAACGCACCGTCCACATGCTCGATGCGCGTGGAGTGCGAGCCTTCCACGAGCATCTCGAAGAACGCGTCGGGCAGGTCGAGATGCGCGCGCATCCACGGTTGCGCCGCGGCGTGCGCGAGATTGAAGTGGAGCCAGTAGAACGTGTCGGCGCTCGCTGAAGGCGGCTCGCCTTCGGCGAGGGGGCGACGCAGCGCGTCGAGCACGTCGTCGCACGTGACAGGCTGGCCGGGCTGGCCGGGCGTGAAGCGAAAGCCGCAAACCAGGCCCGACAGGTCGGCGCCATACGTTGCAACGGACGAAGCGAAATCCATGGTCGTCGTGGCCGGTTGATCGGCGCACAGCATGCCACATGGGCGCTTTTGCAGGCAAGCGCGCGAATCCTGGCGGCGACACGCGCGGGCCATGTGGGTGTGCTAAGACACTCGCGCGGAGATGTATGGCTTGCTGTGCGACCGGATCGGCCAGCGCCTGCGAATGCCGGCCGCGCGCGGGTTCGCGGGATTCAAGGGGTTTTCGGCGCGTCGCGAGCGCCATCGTCTAGCTGGGCCACGTCCTGCGCCTCGTACCCGCCGCCCAGCGCCCGTGTCAGAATGAGGTCCTGACCCAGCCGCTCGCCGTCCAGCAGGAGCAGCGCGGTCTGCTCCGCCAGCAATGGCAGGCGCGCCTCCTCGGCGCTCAGGCGGCTGGCGAGGCCCCGCCGGTACGCCGCGTCGGCCGCCTCCTGCGCGAAACGCGCGGCTTCGACCTTGTCCGCTTGCAGGCCACGCTCCTCGTCGAGCGTTTGCAGCCGGCTGCCGCTCACGGCCACGTCGCGCACGGCGTCCAGCACGGCCTGGTTGTACTGCTCGATCAGGATATTGCTCGCGGCGCGCGCGCCGCCCAGGTTCGCGTTCAGGCGCCCGCCGTCGAAAATCGGCAAATAGAGCCCCGGAATCAGGTTGAATTGCGTGCTCGCGGCGCGAAAGAGCTTGCTGAGCTGGATGGTGTCGAGCCCGAAAAACGCCTTGATGTCGATGCTCGGATAAAACGCGGCCTTGGCGGCCTGTACTTCGCTCAGCGACGATTGCACATACCAGCGCATGGCCTGAAGGTCGGGACGGCGCGCCAGCAACTGGTACGAAAGCACAGCAGGCAGACCAGCCGCCGCCTGCGGCAGCGCGACGGGCCGGATCTCCGGCAGGCTGTCCGCGCCCCCGCCGACCACGGCACGCAGCATCTCGCGTGTCTGCGTGATCTGACCCTGCGCCGCCGCGATCTGCCGGTCCACGCCCAGCAGTTGTCCGCGCGCGCCATGCATGGGCACCCTCGCTTCGAGGCCGGTCGCAGCCTTGCCCTCGTGCGCCTGAACGGCGTAGGCGAGCACCTCGCGCGTTTGCCGCAACAGGTCGAGCAGCCGATAGCTGGCCTGCATGCTGAAGTAAAGCTGCGCGACCTCCGTGGAAATGGCCAGTTCGACGGCCGCCTCCTCGGCAACGCGCGCGTTGCGCGCCCCGA
Source organism: Paraburkholderia unamae (assembly GCF_003096875.1). Classification (NCBI taxonomy): domain Bacteria; kingdom Pseudomonadati; phylum Pseudomonadota; class Betaproteobacteria; order Burkholderiales; family Burkholderiaceae; genus Paraburkholderia; species Paraburkholderia unamae. The sequence continues at coordinate 31,083 of NZ_QEOB01000032.1, read as the reverse complement.
TGGCCGCCTCGACAAGCGAGCGCTGCCGCCCCCAGATGTCGACATTGAGTCCCGCGAACAGGCCCACGGTCCCTTCCGTGTACCACGGGCCGCTGAAGCCCAGCTTCGGCGCGTTCAGCGCATAGGGCCCAAGGAAGCCATTAGACGACACATGCTGCTCGTTGAGAAAGCCCAGCGCCGAGACTTGCAGATTGGAGCCCGCCCTGAGCAGATCGACCTGCGAGCCCGATTGCGCCACGCGCAACTGTGCGGCGGCAAGGGTCGGTGAGCCCTTGAGCGCACGCTCGATCAGCGCGTCGAGTTGCGGGTCGTCATAGCGCGTCCACCATTGCGCGTCGGGCCAGCCGTCGCGAGCCAGGTGGATGTCGCTCGCGAGCCGGATGCGCTCGGGCGGAATCTGCGCATGAACGGGCGCGTCGTTGCGCATCAGCGCGCAACCCGGCGTCAGACTCAGGACGCCGCCAAGGACGCCACTCAGAACACCAACGCGGCAGACCTTGGCGAAGACGTGTTTCTTGTTCATGTCAGGGCAGATTTCCGGTGGACCGCGAAGCGGTGGCAATCGCGCTCGCGCCGGCAGTTGTCGTGGAGTTGGCCGTTTCCCAGCCAGGCAGGTCCGCCGCCGCCAGCGCGAGGCGTTGAACGTGCGCGAGCAGCGGTGTATCGGCCGGGCCGGCAATCTGCATGGCGTGGGCGCGCAGTTGCTCCTGCTCCCGCGTGGGCGGCTCGCCCTGCTCGACCACGCGCTTTGCGTAGATGTCGAGCAGACTGGCGGTTTCGTCGCGCAACCGTGCGGCCGTGGCGAGCGCGGGCGCAGTCGTCACGCGTGCTTGCGCGGGATCGAGCGCGGCGAGCGTCTCGCCGTGAACGTGGTCCTGCCTCACCAGCAGGTCGCGGCTCACGGCAAGCAGCCGCTCGGCCTGAGCCGCGAGCCGCGCGGGCGCGCCGCGCTTGTAGCGCGGCTCGTAGCGCACTTTTTCGAGGTCCATGCTGCACGCGTTGAGCGCCGCCCAGCACTGCATGTGCTGCTTCGCGTAGGCGATCTGCTGCTGCGGGTCGTCGCGCCGGGCGGGCGAGCGCACGAGTTCCGCCAGCGCGCGCACGAGCGCCGCGAGCTTCACGCGCGTGGCGCCGCTTTCGCTTTCCGGCCAGATGAACACGTAGACCACCCAGCAGATGCTCACCCCAAGCAGAATGCCAACCATGCGGTCGCGAATCTCGGTGAGGTCGGTGCTGGGACCGAAGTGTTCGAGCAACGCGAGCGCGAAGGTCGCCGCGCCCTGGGTGCCGACGTAGGCGAGCCGCTCGGAACCAGCGGTCAGCCACGCGCCCGCCGCGATCACGGGCAGCATGGCGAGCAGAAGTCCGAAAATCGTGTCGATGTACGGCATGACGAGCACGAACACCAGCAACGCGCTCACGCTGCCCAGCAACGCGCCGTAGAAGCGCAGCGTCATCTGCCGCACCGAGGTGCCGAGCCCCGGCAGCGCCACCATGCCGCTCGTGATGAGGATGGTATGGATGCCCGGCCATTGCAGGACGTTGAAGACGAAATAGCCCGTGAGGCCGCAGATCAGCACCTTCACCGCGAAGCGCACATAGGCGGGATTGGTGAACACGTCGGGGGGCACGAGCGGTGGCCTGGGCGGCTTCTGCGCGGGCACGGCGGCGCTGTCGAAATGCGCCACTGCTTGCAGGGTGCGGTAGAGATCGTCGGCCTGCGCGAGTGTGGCGAGCGCTGCGCGCTCCGGCGCGTCGGGCGTCCACTCCGGCCGGAACGAAGTGTGCGCGGCGATGGCCGCGTCGAACGCGAGCAATTGCGCCTGGAGCCGCTGGAGTGCGCGGCGCAGCACGGGTGTCGCGTGCGGCAGCACGGCGGGCAGCGTGTTGCACAGATGTTGCGCATGCAGCACGGCGGCCACGCAGCATTGCCGGTACTGCTGGCGCGCGGGATCTTTCGCGTCGGCCATGTTGGCGAACGTCGCGAAGCCCTGGAGCGCCGCGGACTGCCGTTGCAGTTCGCCGCCCGACAACGGCGGCGCAGCGGTCTCGCCCGCTGCCAGCGCACCCAGCCGGGCGGCTGCGCGGCCAAGCTGGCGATGCGCTTCGCCCTCGAACTGTCGCACCGGATTGGTCGACGCGAACACCGTATTGACGATCAGCGCGAGCACGCTGCCATACGTGATGGCCCCCACGGACCACAACACCTGGCGCACGAGGTAGTCGGCCTGGCCGGTCTGGTCGACGAACGACTGTGCGTAGAGCACGACGAGCGCCGGCCCGAGCAGTACGAGGCCGGCCTTCGACACGCGCACGCAAAACATGAAGCAGAAGAACAGCACGCCCGACGCGATGATGCGCAGCAACGCGTAGTCGTAGGTCAGCTTCAGGAGGAAGACGAACACGCACACCGCGATGAAGTCGGCGAGCGACAGCACGATGAAGATCACGCGCGTGAGGACGACATTTGCCTGTGCCGTGAAGAAGACGGCGACCAGCGACAGCACCGTGTACGGAATCTGGAACGTCTCCCCGATCACGATCGCGATGGCGGAAGCGAGCGTGAGGCGCAGCGCGAACTGGCCGCGCCCCGGAAACGGCGCGAGTTCGGCGGCAAACCAGCACAAGGTGTGCGCGAGGCGTTGCGCAAAGGTGTCGTTCATGGGCAGCGTCCCGTCTCAGCGCGCCGCCCGCGCGCCAGGCTGGAGCTTGACCACGGCCGAAGCGCCCACGCGGAACAGCTCCGCATCCGGCCGATCGACGAGAATCTTCACGGGAAAGCGCTGCGCCACGCGCACCCAGTTCAGGCTGCGCTGCACGCGCGGCAGGCCTTCGAGCACGAGCCCGCCATCGTCCGGCAGCACGCCGTAGCCGATGGAGTCCACGCGGCCCTGAAACTGCTGCCCGGTGTCCGACATCAAATAGACCTTCGCCGGCGTGCCCGCGCGAATATTCTTCAGTTCCGTCTCGCGAAAATTGGCGACGACGTACCAGTGCCGCGTGTCGATGAGCGTGAAAACGGGCTTGAACGGCGAGGCGAACTGACCGGTCGTTGTCTTGAGCGACACCACCCGGCCGTCGAAGGGCGCGCGCACCGTCGCCATGTCCAGGCGGTACTGCGCGAGCGCGATTTCCGCGCGCGCCACGTCGCGCTGTGCGACCAGCGCATCCACGCCGGTCACGGCCGCCGAGGCCTGCTGCGCTTGCAGGCGCGCGGCCTCCAGCTCCGACTCGGCAGCACGCTGCGCCGTGCGTGCGCGGTCCACATCCTCGGCCGAGACATAGCCTTTGGCGAGCAGCGGCTCGGTGCGCTTGAGCGTCTGGATCGACTGTGCGGCGGCGGCGCGCGCGCGCTCGACCGCCGCGTGCGCGGAGTCGGCGCCATATTGCTGCGCCTTCACGGTTCGCTCCATCAGCGTGATCTGGCTGTCGAGCGCCGCGAGCGCGGCGTTGGCGCGGGCCAGTTCGTCGTCGAAGGGGCGCGGGTCGATCGCGAACAGCACGTCGCCGCGCTTGACCGCCTGGTTGTCGCGCACGGCCATGTTGACGATGCGCCCGTTGACTTCGGATACCACGTCGATCGAGTCGGCGTACGCGTAGGCGTCGTCGGTACGTGGCGACGTATCGACTCGCCAGAGCACATAGGCCAGCACAAGGAGCACCACTACCGCCAGCACAGCCGGGACGATCTTGCTTGAAGTTTGATTCGGCGTGCTAGCCATGAACCCGCTCCGTCATAGTCAGGAATATCAGGAATTGAAGAGGAGTAGCCAGATCAGCAGGGAAAAGAGTAGCCATAGCGCGGGAAAGGCGAGCAGCGGCGGCCCCAGGAGACGCTCTCGTTGTACGTGGATGAGCACGCCGCGTATGGCCAGCACGAACAACAGCGCGCCCAGCACGCAGAACATCCAGTCGGGGAAGAAGGCGCCCATCACGCTGATGGAGGGCGACGCCGAGCACCCGGCGAGCGCCGCAGCAGCAAGGCATGAGAGCGCTCGTGCGACGAGGCCGCACAGCGGCAAGCGGGATGTGTTGCGGCTGGCGGGCATCGATCGACGACGCTTGCGTTCGCGATACTCATGAAGTCGTTCGCAGTATTGATCTTTCATAGGCGTCTTCGAGGTTGCGGAAATGTGGCCGGTCTCTGCCTGTTGCCGCTGTTGCACACCCGCGCTCTTGTTTGACAATCGAATGTGCTGCGCACTTTACCGGGATCACTCACGCCCCACGTTTCAATCAATTAATAATTGGACGTCAAACAAACGAGCATCAAAATAAGATTCTTCCTATTCACGAGTCAGATCACTTCAACTTACAAAAAAAACGATCTCTCGTGACGCGATTCACATTGCGCCGACATATGAGATAGCGAATCATTATTAGGTCGCGAACATTTCGCTCACACTGCACCCACAGTCAGACAGTCAATTTTTTAAATTCCTTTGACGGATCGCATACCTTCCTTAAGGGATAGACGCAGCGCGCCTCAAGCCATCTAGCATAGAATGATCGAACACGGTCTAGCCAATACTCCGCTTTGACTCGCGCCCGGTCTCGATTTCATACGCCCGCCAGATCAAATGGCAGAGGAAGGTTTTTGTTTTCGATATTCGTATTTTTATTTTTTCCGAAAAATATTTATCGCTTCATTGAAAAAATAGGGATCCGACGTCGCCTGATTACACCGCATGAAGGAAGGCCAAAACGATTCATTCTTTATCAGCAGTGTTGACCATTCAGCTTCCTCTCCCTTACCAATCATTTTCAGGGAATTCCATTTCGTTGATGCGGGCGCGCGCCGCGCATCCTGGCTCACAAGAGCCTTTACGTGATGACGTTCGTGAAAATGAAGGACAACCTGGCAAAAGCAACAACCTGGAGAATCTTTCATGTCCGATAAAAACGAGCGCGAGCATCCCGGCACACGCCGCAAGTTCCTGAAGAACGTCGCCGTAGCCGGCGTGGCGACAGGCCTCGGAACGGTGATGGGTGAATCTTTCGCGGACGCCGCAACGCCGGCCAGCCCCACGGGCATTGCGCCCAAGCCGCCCACGCGCGCCACGCTCGACGCGAACGCGGCCTACGCGCATTTCCTCTCCTTCGCGGATACGCAGGATTTCGAGGACGCGAGCCGCGGACTCGTCGCCAAGCTGCCCGATCCGGTGAAGATTCCGGGCCCCAAAGGCGTGGATGCATGGAACCTCGGGCAGTTCGCGTTCATCACCGGCGGCCCGGAAAACAACTCGCCGAACACCGTGAACCCCAGCCTCTGGCGCAACGCCAAGCTCAACATGAATCACGGCCTGTTCAAGGTCACCGAAGGCATCTGGCAGGTGCGCGGCTATGACCTTTCGGTCATGAGCATCATTCGTGGCGACAAGGGCTTTATCGTCGTCGACCCGCTGGTGACGATCGAAGTCTCGTCGTACGTGTGGAAGAACCTGGTCGTCCCGCATCTCGGCGATCACCCCATCACCCATGTGATCTACACGCATAGCCACGCGGATCACTACGGCGGCGTCCGCGGCATCGTGAGCGACGACGACCTGAAGTCGGGCAAGGTCAAGGTCGTCGCCCCGGCGGGCTTTGTCGAGGCCGCCGTGAGCGAGAACATCATCGCGGGCAATGCCATGGGCCGCCGCGCGCTTTACATGTACGGCAATCTGCTGCCGCGCAGCGCGGTCGGCGTGGTGGACGCCGGCCTCGGCAAAACCGGCTCCACCGGCACGATGACGCTCGCGATCCCCGCCGAATACGCGGAAAAAACCGGACAAAAACTGGTGCTCGACGGCGTCGAACTCGTCGTGCTGATGGCGCCGGAATCCGAAGCGCCGACGGAATTCATGTTCTATCTGCCGAAGTTCAAGGCGTTCTGCGCGGCCGAGGATGCGACGCACACGCAACACAACCTGTACACGCTGCGCGGCGCCAAGGTGCGCGACGCCCTGCTCTGGTCGAAGTATCTGCAAATGGCGCTCGACATGTTCGGTGGCGAAATGGAAGTCCTGTTCGCCTCGCACTACTGGCCGACGTGGGGCAACGAGCGCATCGTGCCGTTCGTGAGCGCACAGCGCGACATGTACCGCTATCTGCACGACCAGACCATGCGCCTCGCGAACAGCGGCTACACGCCGCGCGAGATCGGCGACATGCTGCATCTGCCGGACAGCCTCTCGAAGCACTGGTACTGCCGCGGCTACTATGGCGCCACGTATCACAACCTCGTCGCTCAGTACAACCTGCGTCTCGGCTTTTTCGACGGCGTGCCTGCCGAATTGCACCGTCTGCCGCCTGTCGAGGTCGGCAAGCGCTATGTCGAATTCATGGGCGGCTCCAGCGCCGTGCTGAAGAAGGCGCAGGCGTCGTTCGACAAGGGCGATTACCGCTGGGTAGCCGAGGTCGTCAACCACGTGGTGTTTGCGGAACCGGAAAACGTTGCGGCAAAGCACCTGCTGGCCGACACCTACGAGCAATTGGGTTACCAATCCGAGGCGGCGAGCTGGCGCAACATCTATCTGACCGGCGCAATGGAGCTGCGCAACGGCGTTCACAAGGAACTCACGGCCACGCCGCAGAGCCCGGACGTGATCCGCGCCATGCCGCTCGACATGTTCCTCGACTACCTCGGCATCCGGCTCGACGCGCAAAAGGCCGCCGGCAAGTCGCTGTCGTTCAATCTCGTGCTCACGGACACGGACGACAAGTACCTCGTCGGCGTCGAGAATTCGGCCTTGCACTACTCGAAGGACCGGACCTCCAGCACCGCCGACGCGTCGTTGACCATGAGCCGCCACGACCTGAACAACATCATGCTGGGCGACACCACGATGCACAGCCTCGTGATCGCGGGCAAGGCGAAGGTGGACGGCGACAGCCAGAAGCTCGGCGAATTCGTGACCTGGCTTGACAGCTTCGAACTGTTCTTCAATATCGTTACGCCCTGACGAACCATGTGCGCTATCTGCAACTTCAAGATCGAATTCGGCATCGGTCATCCGATGGCGTTGTGCGTCGCGACCGCCACGCGCGGCGCGATCGACAGCGGACTCCTCACCGAAGACAAGACCGAAGGCGTGCTGGCCACCGCGCGGCAACGGCTGGCCGCCATCGAAACACTCAAGGTGTTTCAGGATCGCCTCGAAACGTCTGTTGCGATCGATGAGTTGCTGGCACTGCCCGACTTCTATGTCCTGCTGATCGAAGGCGAGACCTGGGGTTTCTTCCACGCCACGGCGGAAGGTTTCGATCCCGACATCGTGCCCGAGATGCCCGACCTCGCCACGGAAGACGTCGAAAAGCGCAGCGTCGTGCTGGTCGTGGCCAACGTCACACTTCAGGCGTTGCTGGCAGGCCGTGTCGATCTGCAAAGCGCGCTCGACGACAATCTGCTCCTAATCGACGCGCCCGCGCAGCACAGCGAGAAACTGCGCGGCGTGATCGGGAAGTCGCTTGCCGTTTGCGACAACTGCGAGGCGCCGCCGGTTTGAGTGTCATTGCGGTCTGACGCAAGACCCAGGATGCGAGAACCCAAGGGGGACCGGTTTTCCGGTCCCTTTTCTTCCTCATTGCCTCTTGTCTTCTACATCCAATCGATTTTTTTCAACAGGTAAACTTGCAAGTTTAGCTGTTTATCTCCATTATGCGAGACATGCACCCCCCGAAGCCGCGTGGCTAATCATGTCCGTCAAAACCATAGAACCCGCCGTCATCGACTTCATGCAGGCAATCGGCATGCTCGTGCGGCGCACCCGCAACGAGTCCCACGCCGACGCCCTTTCGATGACGGAATCCGTCGTCATGTCGCGCCTCGCCAGCGACGGGCCAGCCACGATTGCCGCGCTCGCGCGCGCCGAGGCCATGCGGCCCCAGTCGATGGGCGCCACGATCGCGGCGCTGGAGGAACTGGGCCTCGTCGCCCGCACGCCGCATGCCACGGACGGGCGCCGGATACTCATCGACCTGACGTCAAAGGGCCGGCAGCTCCGCAAGGAGACGCGCGCCGCCAAGCAAATGTGGCTCTCTCAAGCCATCGCGGAACTGGAGGAAAGCGAACGCGCCACGTTGTTCAAGGCCGGCGCGCTCATCAGAAAACTGGCGGAACGATGAACGCCAACCCCGCCGGGCGTATCGATCCGCTGGTCTGGAAAGTGGCGGCGGTCGTCTCCATCGGCTCGTTCATGGCGCAGATGGACTCGACGCTCGTCAACGTGTCGCTTTCCACGATCGGCCATGCGCTCGGTTCGCCCGTGGCCACGGCGCAGTGGATCGTGAGCGGCTACCTGCTGGCCATGGCGCTGATGCTGCCGCTCAACGGCTGGCTCGTGGACCGCGTGGGCGCGAAGCGTCTGTATCTGTTCTCGTTCGCCGCCTTCACGCTCGCCTCGATGCTGTGCGCCGTGGCGCAGACCATGCAGCAACTGATCGGCGCGCGCGTTTTCCAGGGCCTCGTTGCCGGTGTGCTCGCCCCCATGGCGCAGATGATGATCGGGCGCGTGGCGGGCAAGAACATGGAACGCATCATGGGTTACGCCACCCTGCCCATTCTGCTCGGGCCGATACTCGGCCCCGTGCTTGCGGGCGCCGTGCTCGCGAAGGCGTCATGGCCCTGGCTCTTTCTCATCAACTTGCCCGTTGGCGCTAGCGGCATTGCGTTGGCCATCCTTCTGCTTCCGCCCGACGCGGGCCTTGTGCAGCGCAGGCGCTTCGATTTCGCCGGTTTCGCGCTGATCTCGCCGGGTCTCGTGGCGCTCGTCTATGGCTTCCAGAGTGCTGCCCACACGTCGGGCCAGGCGCTGCTCGTTGCCGGCGCGGCTTTGCTCGCGGGTTTCGTGTGGTACTCGAAGCGGCACGGAGAATCGGCGTTGATCGATGTGACGATGTTTGCGCAGCGCAGCTTCGCCGTTCCGGCCGTCACGCAGTTTTTCGCCAACGGCATGCTGTACGGGCGGCAGTTGGCCGTTCCCCTGTACCTCATAGCCGGTTGCGGGCTGTCCACCGCGCACGCGGGCGCGCTGCTCGCCGCAACGGGCGTGGGCATGATGGCCTCGTTTGCATGCATCGGCTTTCTGACCGAGCGCCTGGGCTGCCGCGTGCTCGCCGCCAGCGGCGCGCTGCTGGCCTTGCTCGCCACGATCCCGTTCCTGTGGATGACCGGCCACTCATTCTCCACGAGCGTGGCGCTGGTCAGCCTGTTTCTCGCGGGCGTGGGCCAGGGAACCATCAGCATCCCTTCGATTGCGGCCGCTTATGCGTCGATGCCGAAGGCGCGACTGCCCGTGGCGAACACCGCATTGAATATCGCGCAAAGAATTGGCGGCCCGGTCGCAACGACGCTCGTCTCCATGGCCGTTTCCCTGGCAGTGCAAAGTTCTTCGGCCGGGGAGCCGCGACGCTTTCTGCCGGCATTCGCCGCGCTCGCCGGTCTGCACTTGCTGTGCTTCGCCGGGGCCATGCTGCTTCCCGTGCGAGTGCGCCACGCAAGCGATCGCTAAGGCCCGCACGACGCCGCTCAAGCCGGCGATCGCGCCGCCCCGTGCGCCACGCTGCGGCGCTGGCGCTGGAAAAACCGCCACATCATCGACATGGCATTTGGCCCTCTGGCCGAATGAAACGCCACGTCCGGGTCGCCGCCGCTCCACGCGTGCCCGAGACCTCGAACGATGCAGACCCGCACCACGAGCCGCCCCGACTTCACAAAGTCGGTGTAATCGACGTCGTCCTGACGATAGGTGCGGATCTCGCCCGCACGCAAGACGCCCTGCGCGTCGATCAGGCGGTTCACGTGCGCGAACTGAAGGCCGAGTTGCTCGGCGTTGTGCTTCGCCACGACGGCGTCGAGTTCGCCGTGCACGATGATGGCCGGCATGCCGGGATGCGCGATGCCGCCGATGGCGGCGTCGATCAGGCTCACCGGGTCGTCGCGGCTGCCGCGGCGCATGACGTGCATGGCGCTCATCGTGGACGTGGCCGCGCCGAACACCGGTCCCGAATGCAGGCCCACGGCGGCAAACAGGCTCGCATGGCGCAGGGCGAGCACGGCCGCGAGACCCGCTCCCGCCGAGATGCCCGCCAGGTAGACCCGCTCGCGGTCGAACCCGTGCTGTCGCACGATCGCATCGACGAGCGACGCGATGGCCGGCGCCTCGGACTGCGCCGGCTCGCCATGCCAGTGCCAGCACCGTTGCGCATGCGCCGTTTTCGCCTGCTCGGGAAGCAGCACGGCAAAGCCCGAGCGCTCCGCCAGGCGGCAAACCCGCGTGCCTGCCGCGAACGACTCGGCAGTCTGCTTGCAGCCGTGCAGCATGACGACGAGTGGCAGCCCGGCGCTGGCCGCCTCTTTTACCGCCGCAGGCAGATACAGCGAATACGCAAGGTGGTTGACGAGGTGCCCGGCCAGTGGCGGCGCGGAATGATACGAGCGAATCCAGCGGCCGGCCGGACCAGCCGCTCGCTTGGCATTCGCGGCCTTTTTCCTGGCACGCGGTGCGATAGGGGGCGTGAGCAGTTCGAGGCCTCTGAACCAGACGCTGGTCTTTTTCCTGGGCATGAGCAAAGGGCAGCAAGGCGTGGGGTTCACGTCACGCCCCGAGCGACGCGCGGCGGACAAGGGAAAGGACTGAGGAAAGACAGCGACCGAAACGCTGCGAGCCCAGCCATCTTAGCGGCCCTTGCCGCCCGCTGAATTCTGCGCGTCCATGCTTCGGCCCTGCCCCACGTTCGATATGGCCCTTCCGTCGCCCTATCAATACATCGTATGCGATTTAATCTTTTGCGCTTGACATACGCGAAGGCTTCGTCCAATATTAGACGCATGCGATTACATCGCATACGATCTAAATAGCCACGCATCCAAGTGTCAGAGGAACCCATCATGACCCGAATCGAAACCGTCATCTTCTCCGGCAAGACCCACACGACCGTCAATCGCGACCCGGCCGTCCAGCACGGCGAGCATGGCGCCGTCGACATCAAGCTGTCGGCCCCCGGCGGCGAGAACCACGAATTCATCGGCGCCGCGCCCCACCCGAGCGCCGAGCAGTTCTTCGCGGGCGCCTGGTCGGCCTGTTATATCGGCGCACTTGGCATCGCCGCTTCACTGAGAAAAGTCGAATTGCCCGCCGACACCTCCGTCGATATTCAGGTCGACGTCGGCCAGACCGGCCCGGGCTGGTTCCTTGGCGCCCACTTCACTGTGCGCGTACCGGGCGTGGCCCAGGAACTCGCCGAGGCGCTCGCGCGCTCGGCCCACCAGATCTGCCCGTACTCGAAGGCCGTGCACGGAAACATCGAAGTCGCCATGAACGTCGTCACGGCGTAAGCCAAACGCTCACCCTCAATCCAGCCAGTCACTTTTCTAGCGAGATCCCATCATGAAGACCCAACTCATCGTCGCCCTGTTCGCCGTCCTTTCCGCCACCGCCGCACCTGCATTCGCCAGCGGCTATGGCCCCGCGCCCGGCTACCGTCCCACCGTCGGCGCTCCGGCGTCGCAACGGGGCCAGAGCCTCCAGACGCTGGCCGCCGAAGGCGCTGACGAAAGCACCGCGCAATCGGCTTATGGCGGCAGCGTCGTTGGCCGCGCCGAAGCCGGCAGCCGCACCCCCATCGCGCAGCGCGATGCGCTGTTCGCACACCACTAAGCCCGTGCGCCGGGCCGGGCGGAGCCGTGACCCGCAAGCGGTATTGAATCCATTGCGATACAATCGCATGCGATAAGATTGCCGCTTGCCGGCGCACCCTTAGCCCAACGAGGATCCCGATGAAATCGACGGAACGCCCCACGGAGATGCCGCTCTCCGACTTCCTGTGCTTCGCGGTCTATTCCACGAACCTGGCGTTCGGCAAGGCCTATAAGCCGATGCTCGAGGAACTCGGTCTCACCTACCCGCAATACATCGCGATCGTGGCGCTCTGGGAAGAAGACGACCAGACCGTGAGCGGCCTTGGCGAAAAGCTGTTCCTGGAATCCAACACGCTCACGCCGATGCTGAAGAAGCTCGAAGCCATGGGCTATCTCGAACGGCGGCGCGACCCCGAGGACGAGCGCCAGGTGCGCGTGAGCCTCACCAGGAGCGGCCGGCGGCTGCGCGAAAAGTGCTTCAAGATGGACCTCACCGACGCCACCGCGCTCGGGGCCGACGAATTCGTGAAGCTTCAGCAGCAGATCGTCACGCTGCGCGAGAACCTCATCAAGCACGTGCAAAATCGCTGAGGATTGCCATCTAATTGATTTATCACATGGGCCAATGATAGTCGGCAGGGTTCGTTGACGCCTCAACGTTGCCCGCGCGGTGGCGCTATAATTTCGCCGCCCCTTGCCGCATCACCCACCTGCGCCCTCTCCGTGACTGCACCCACGCCACACGTCTCGCCGCGCCCCACGCTGCCCGGGCTTTTTCTGATCTTCAGCCGCATCGGCTTGACGAGTTTCGGCGGCGGCGTGAGCGGCTGGCTGCTGCGCGAATTCGTCCAGGATCGCGACTGGATCAGCGAAGAAGACTTCCTCAACGGGCTCGCCATCTCGCAGGCGCTGCCCGGCATCAACGTCAAGAACATGGCCATCTGGATCGGCCACCGGCTGCTGGGCTGGCGCGGCGCCGCGGTTGCCGTGGCCGGCATTGTCGTGCCGCCCGCGTTCGTCATCATCCTGCTCGGCACCGTGGTGGGCGCGCTGATCCTGCACCCCTTGACCCAGATCCTGATCGCGGGCGCCGCCGCAGCAGCCACGGGCCTGTCGCTCTCGATGGGCGTCGTGACCGCGCGGCGCGTGCGGCGCCAGGTGCCGCCCCTGTTGTTGATGGTCGCCACATTTGTTGCGATCGGCGTGCTGCGCCTGCCGCTCGTTTGGGTGGTCGTGACTGGCGGCGGCTTGAGCGTGCTCTACGAATACGTGGCGATTCGCCGGGGCGCGCGATGAACGCGCGCGTGCTCGGTCAGCTTGCCGCCATTTTCGCGCCACTTTCGCTCGTCACGATTGGCGGCGGCCAGGCGATCATCGCGGAGATCCAGCGTCAGGTCGTCGACGTGCATGCGTGGATGACGCACTCGCAGTTCGCCGCCGACTTCGCGATCTCGCGCATGGCGCCGGGGCCGGGCTCGCTGCTCGTCACGCTCATCGGCTGGCAGGTGGCCGGCTTCTGGGGCGCGGTCGTCGCGACCGCCGCGCTCTTGCTGCCCACCGGTTTGCTGATCTACGGCGTGACGCATATATGGGGCCGCTATCAGGGCGCCGCGTGGCAACTGGCGCTCGAACGCGGCTTGCGCCCGATCGCGGCAGGCATGATGCTCGCGGCGGGCTGGGTGCTGCTCAAATCGCTCAACGGCGGCCTTCCCGCGAAGGCGATTGCCGTGGTCTCGCTCTGCGTGCTGCTCAGAACGCGGGTGAGCCCGCTCGTTCTGCTGCTGGCCGGCGCGCTCGCGCTGCTGGGCGCGAGCCTCGCCGGCGCGGCACTGCCGCACTGGCTCCAGGTGCAGCTCACGTAGCGCATCGCCGCCTCCTTCCGCATGATTGATAGCTAACGCTTCTTCGCCACGCGCGAAAGCGGCCGTTACAACTCCACGGGAATAGGACGGTACCTGGCGGGGTATACCCATTGCAGTCTCCGTCGGATCGACCGGATCTCCACCGGTTGCCGAACCACGCTATTTCTTAAGGAGTTCGAAATGAACACCCGCCGCCCGCTTATCGTCTCGCTCGCCTCGCTCGTCACGTTCGCTTGCATCGGCGCGCTTTCCACCGCATCGGCCCAGGGCCTCACGCGCGCCCAGGTGCGCGAGCAGTTGATCGAAGCGCAGGCCAACGGCTCGCAGTTCGTGACCGACAGCTCGTATCCCGACGTGAGCCCCGTATTCGCACAGCAAGTCGCGCGCGCGAAGGCGCAACAGCAACAACAGCAGGAACCCAGCGGCATGGGCGCTCCCATGCAAGGCACGAGCGCCGCCGGCGCGCCGCACACGGAGTGCGTGGGGCCGGTGAGCTTCTGCAATCTGTATTCGGGAAGTTGAGCCGCGGTCGCCGCGCCCGCACCGAAACCGCAAGCGTCCGGCGCAGCCGAAGGCGCTCGACGAAACGTCACGCCCCGCCCGAAACGAGCGGGGCGTTTTGCGTGCGTTACAGGACAAACCCTCCCCCCCAATTGCCTCGCCGCGTGACTACACTATGTGCGTCGGCACGCGATTGCCATGCGCAACCGGGTGCCGCCCGCCAGCACGATGACCACTGGGAGGTGTGCTGTGCTCCGCCTGATCTTCGCCCGCACTTCGCGCCCCGCGGCGGCGCTTACCCTTGCGGTTGCCTTTCCGCTTTCACCCGCGCTTTCACCCGCGCTTTTACCTGTGCTAGTCCCCGTGCTTGCCGGCGCGTTCAGCCTCCAGGCGAACGCGGCAACGCCTGCTTCACCGGCCACCAGGCCACCCGCCAAACCGGCCGCAGAACAAGCCGCCGCCAGCAAGCCCCCGGCAACCCCGCCCGCCACGGCGGACAACGCGGACAATGCGGATACCGCGACTAGTGCGGATACTGCGGACACAGCGGTCACGGCCGCCACCGCCGGGGCGGCGCCCGACTTTTTCTCTCTTGCCGAGCGCTACGGGCCCGCCGTCGTGCACGTGATCGCGCGCGGCGCCGATGACCAGACCGCGCCGCCCGAGCAGGAAGCCATCGACGCCGACGATCCGTTCTTCGCGTTCTTCAAGCGCGCGCCGCGCCCCGCTTCCGGCGCCGACGCCGGCGGCCCGCGCGTGATGATGGGCGCGGGCTCGGGCTTCATCGTCAGCCCTGACGGCGTCGTGCTAACCACCGCGCATATCGTCGACAACGCGGAGGAAGTGAGCGTGCGTCTCACCGACAAGCGCGAGTTCAAGGCGGAGGTGGTCGCCGTCGATCCGCAAAGCGACGTGGCCGTGCTCCAGATCGACGCCCACGACTTGCCGTTCGTGAAGCTCGGTGCCGCCTCGAAGGTGCACGTGGGCGAACCGGTGCTGTCGATCGGCTCGCCGGACAGCTACCAGAACACCGTGACCACCGGCATTGTGAGCGCGACCTCGCGCACGCTGCCCGACGGCCGCGCGTTCCCGTTCCTCCAGACCGATGTGGCGGTCAATCCCGACAACTCGGGCGGCCCGCTATTCAATCGCGCGGGCGAGGTGATCGGCATCGACGTGCAGGTCTACGCGGACGGCGGCCGCTACGAAGGCCTGACCTTCGCCATTCCGATCGAAGCGGCCAACCAGTTCCGCGCGCAGTTGCAGGCGGCGAGCAAGGCCGCGCCCGCAGGCGCCTCTCCGACCGCCAACGCCGCCAACGCCACCGCCAGTTCAGGCGCTATCCGCACGTTCGGTATGCAGGTCGAAGACGTGAGTCCCGGCCTCGCCGCGGCGCTTGGTTTGCCGGGCACCGGCGGCGCGCTGGTCGATGCCGTCGACCCCGCCTCGCCCATCGGCCACGCGGGCATCAGGGCCGGCGACGTGATCGTGCAGGTGGGCAACAAGCCGGTGGACCGCGCCTCGACACTCGCTGCGGAACTCGCCGCCGTGCCGCCCGCCACGCCCGCTTCGCTCAAGGTGATCCGCAACCATCACGCGACCCAGGCGGGATTCTCGAATACGGCATTCGAGCCGAAGGCCGCCGCTGCAACCGAGGCAATCCCGGCGATCCCGGCGGCCCAGGCGGCGCAAGCCACCGACGCGCGCGCCGCACCTGGCGCGACGGATGCGATGAGCCCGCCGCCCTCAGGCAACGTGCGAGCCGTCAAGACGGTGATGACCGACACGAGCGCGCAAGCCACCCCCGCCGCCGTGGCGACCGCGCCCGCCGCCCGGCACGCGGCGGACCGCCTCGGCCTCGTCATGCACGCCCTGAGCGCCGACGAAAAGCGCTCGACCGGGCTGCCGCTCGGCTTGATGGTGGAAGCGTCCAATGGCCCCGCCGCGAGCGCGGGCGTGCGGCCGGGCGACGTCGTGCTCTCGCTCGACAGCACCCTGGTCGAGTCGCAGGAGGAAGCGGCCGCCCTCGAAGCGAAGGCGAGCAAAAGCATGTCGCTGCTGATCCAGCGTAACAATGCGCGCAGCTTCGTTGCCGTGAAGCTCAGGTAACGCGCCTCGGCGACAAGCTCAACTCACGCCACGCGCTCAGCGCGGCGTGAGTTGCGCGTAGACATCGTGCGCGAGTTGCAGCAGCACCTTGCGGTCGATACCGCCTGAAAGCGCGTAGCCGAAGTCGCCGTCCACCCAGTAGAAGACGTTCACGGGGCCGTCCTCGTAGAGCTTGAACGCGGTGGTGTTGGCGCTCGCCTTGCGGTGCGAGATGCACAGCGTCACGCGTTCGCCCTGGGCGTTGTGATACATGAACTGTGCGACTTCGCCATCGTCGCCGGGCAGCAAGCGGCCGCCCGAAAGTTCGAAGCCGCTCTTCGCGAGCATCGGCGCGCGCACGTTGGTGCCGAGACGGCCGGCGAGCCACTTCACGAAGTCCTGCTCCTGGCTGTCGTCCATCGTGTCGGGGCGCGCCACCGTCGGCATGTAGACGACGTGCGCGAGCGCCGCTTGCTGAGCCAGGCGCTCCGTGCCATCCGCGCTCACCGCATGCAGCTCGCCGCCACCCGCGCCGCCCGGCGTGCCGACGCCCCCTGCACCGCCCATGCCGTAGTGCATGCCCCAGCCGATCCCCACGCCCAGCACGAGCGTGGCCGCGAGGCCCGCGAAGCGCGACCAGTTGGCCGCCGGGCGCACCTTGATTTGCTCGGGCTGCGGCGCGGCCACGCGCAAGCGCGCGGGCAGCGGCTCGTTGAGCACGCGGTCGTAGCGCTCGTGCAGCAGGTTGTTGAGCGCGAAGAAGTCGCTCGCGCGCGCGGCGAGATCGGGGTTGCGTTCGAGCTCGCGCTCCACATCGGCGCGGCGCGCCTCGGAAAGCGTGCCGTCCACGTAGGCGTGAATCTCGTCTTGCGTGACTGGGTTTTGTTGCTCGCTCATCGCACCACCTTCAGGTTCGCACGCGGGACGGAACCGGCCATGAGCGCGCGCAGGCGCTCACGTCCCCTCGACAGACGCGACATGACCGTGCCGATCGGTATGTCGAGCGCCAATGCGACGTCGGCGTAACTCATTTCCTCCAGCCCCACCAGAAGCACCACCTCGCGCTGCTCGACGGGCAGGCGTTGCAGCGCGTAGTCGAGATCGCGCACCTCCAGCGTGCCCATCTGGCTCGCGGGCACGGCATAGTCGGCCTCGGGCACGCTCTCGTCGTCCACCGAAACGTGCGCGCCGCGCGACGCCGACTTGCGCACCTGGTTCACGAAGATGTTGTGCATGATCGTGAAAAGCCAGGCGCGCAGGTCGGTGCCCGAGCGAAACAGCTCCGTGCGGGCGATGGCGCGCTCCAGCGTGTCCTGCACGAGGTCGTCGGCCAGCTCGCGGTTGTTGATCAGTGCGCGCGCGTAGCGTCGCAGGCGCGGCACGTGTTCTATCAGCTCGTCACGGATGTCCATGTTTCATCCTGGGTTGCATCCCGGTTTGCATCCTCAAATGCGCTCACGGTGCGCCGCCGTCGCGCGACGGCATCGTCGCGAGGTCCGCCGCGCGCATGAGCCCGTGCGTTTGCGCGTTGCCCGCGAGCACCCAGCGCGTGCCGTGCTCGCGCCACATCAGGAGCCGCAGCGGCCCCGCGCGATGAGCGCTCCACTGCGGCGCCGCGCCCGCGAGCCAGGCGGGCGCGCCGAGCAGCACCACACGCTCGCCTTCGTTGTTTTCGTACACATAGCGCTGCGCCCGCGCGAACGGGCCGACCTTCACCTCGCCGCCGCCCACGTAGGTGAGGCCGGCCGGGCCAAAATTGAACGGCGGTTGCACCGCGGCGTCCACGGCCGCCTCCGGGCCGGCGTTCGCCGCCTCCATGAGCGCCATCACTGCGGCGTCGTTCAGCATCTGCTGCGACGGGTCCGACGCCGAGACCCACGCCAGCGCCGCACCGGCCAGCGCGAGCGCCGCCGCGAGAGCCATAGCGTAGCGCAATGCGCGCCTCGGCCGGGCGGGCGCGCCGTGCGGCTGCGCCGCCTGCGCGGGGTACGCATCGCGGATCTGCGCGTTCAGGCGCCGGTAAAACAGAATGCGCCGCCACTCGCCGGGCCGGCCCGCGAGGTAGCGCCGCACGCTTGCCGCACGCGCGCCGGCAAGCGTGCCGTCGCTATAGGCCTGAATATCGGCTTCGGAAACCGGCGGCTCGTCGAGCGGCCCGCGGAACTTCATGATCGTGGCGCAATGCTGGGTGGAGATGCCGGACTAACACGCCGCCGCGGCAATTATTCCCGCCGTGATTCGAAATAACGAGTCGAACGCGGAATCGGCAGTAAATTAGTGCCATATTACTCGCGGCAAGTGAAACGGGAAAGCGCTCGGCCCGCGGCGGCGTTGGTCTCTCTGCGACACTCCGTTCTACATGACAGTCATGTCATTAATTCGGATTGCCAGGCAAATTCGTTTTGCATGCATCGAACCCGTCAACGCGATGTGAACGGCTGCGTGCTCATCGCATCCGCATAAAAAAATTGCCTGTTATCCGCGCTGAATATTGTTCGAATTATTTCCTTACATCCACGTGCGAGCATCACGCCCTGCTGCCGCGCGCCTTGCGGCAGCTTTGCAATTACGGGGATACAAGTGAAATTCGCCACACGCCTGACCGCCTTGTCGTTCGCGCTGCAAGGTCTCGCATTTCAGCCATGCGTCGCGCAGAGCACGCTCAACTACACCACGTCCTGGATCGGCAACAGCTTCGGTTTCGGCGACGGCAAGTGGATGCAGCAAGACGTCGAAGCGATCGCGGTCGCGCCCGACGGCACCGTCTACGCCAACGCGCCCTGGGATGAAAGCGGCAGCGAGATCGGCGTCTATCGCGGCGGCGACAAGCTCGCCGTGGGCGCCAACACGCATGGCTGGGGCAACGCGGGCGGCGACGCCATCGCCGTGAACAGCACCTATGTGTACGCCGCGATGTCGATCGGCAATCAGAACAACGGCCTCGTGGGCGCGGACTATCCGCCCGCTAACCAGACGTGGTTCGGCGTGACGCGCCGGTTGCGTTCGAACGTGGCGCAAGGCGCGCCGTTCACGAGCGGCATCGGCAACAGCGCCAACGCGACGAAGAACAGCTTCCTGCGCGTGCTCGCGGCTTCGAGCAGCACGGACGGCGCCGTGCGCGGCCTTGCCGCCACCGACACCGAACTCTATGTGGCCGATACCGCCGACAACCGCATCGTGGTCTACGACGCGCAGACGATGCGCCAACTGCGCTCGTTCACCGTGCCCTCGCCCGGGCGCATCGCGCTTGGCGCCGACGGCACGCTCTGGGTAGTCCAGGGCATGCAGGACGCGAGCGGCGCGAGCATCGGCCACTATCGCGCGGACGGCACCGCGCTGAACGACGCGCCCGCGCTGCCCTCGGGCACCGTGCCCACCGACCTCGCCTTTGCGCCCTCGGGCCAGCTTTCGATTGCCGACAACGGACCCTCGCAGCAAATCCTGCTCTACAGCCGCGCGTCGAATGGGCAGATGGCGGCGGCCGGCGCGCTCGGCACGCGCCAGGGTATTTTTCATGTCGTAGAGGGCACGCCCGGCGACTGGCGCTTCAACGGCATCACGGGCATCGGCTATGACCAGGCGGGCAATCTGTACGTCGCGCAGAACGGCCAGGGGTTGCGCCCGTTCGGCACCGCGCTCGTGGGCCAGGGGGCCGTGCTCGAAAGCTACGCGATGGGCGCGCGCTCACTGGGCTGGCGCCTCGATGGCCTCACGTTCGTCGATGCGGCCGCCTTCGACCCCGCCAACGCGGCCAACGTCTACACCGGCTCGAAGCGCTTCGCGCTCGACTACAGCCAGCCGCCGGGCAAGCAATGGACCTACGCGGGCTTCACGCTCAACCGCTTCGCCTATCCGGACGATCCCGCGCTGCACTCCACGCGCGGCGCGCGCGGCTCGCCCATGGTGCGCCGCTTCAACGGGCAGTTGTTCCTCTACACGCTCGACCAGTACGCGCACTACCTGAACGTCTACCGCTTTTCGCCCGCGACCGATGGCGAAGTCGCGATTCCCTCGGGCTTCCTCGCCCAAAATCCGCTGCCGGGGAACTGGCCCGCGGGCCAGCCCACCTACGGCGAATGGATGTGGCGCGACGCGAACGGCGACGGCAAGGTGAGCGCCGACGAAATCACCTCGAACCCTTCGACGGGCGCGACAGTCGGCAATGGCTACTGGTGGGTCGATACGCCCGGCAACGTGTGGCTCGCCACGCCCGCATCGGGCATTCGCGAGATGCCGCTTCAGGGGCTCGACGCGAACGGCAATCCCCAGTACACCTACGCATCGTCGAAGATGTTCGCGATGCCCGCGCCGTTCAACCGCATTGCGCGCATCGTGTATGTGGCCGAAACCGATACGATGTACATCACGGGCTTCACCGCCGCCATACCGTGGAACGCGTCGCTCTGGAAAGAGGCCGGGCCGGTGCTCGCGCGCTACGACAACTGGTCGAGCGGCTCGCCCACGCTCACGTGGCAGGCTTCGCTGCCGTGGAACACGAGCGGCAATCCGCAGGTCACGACCGTCGGGATAGCGGTGGCGGGCAACTATGTGTTCATCGCGGAGCTTTACACGCCGCGCGTGGATGTGTACGACACGCGCAGCGGCCAGATGGTCGGCTCGATGACACCGGGAGCGAACGTGGGCAGCACCACCGGGTGGGTGGATATCTATATGGGCATCAGCGCCGCGCAGCGCGACAACGGCGACTATGTGGTGCTCGTTGAGGACGACGCCCGGGCCAAGATTCTCATGTACGAGTGGACGCCAGGGTAGGAGTTAGCCACCTGAGCTCATCGTGCGGCGTCGCCGGTCAGTTCGTACGCACCCCAGAAGAGCGGGCGCCTGCGCGTACGTACCGTCAGCTAGCAACGCCCTTCAATGACGGCCCGAAACCTGCGTGGAAAACGCCACGCGATTGCGCCCGTCGCGCTTGGCGCGGTAGAGCGCGGCGTCGGCTTCTTCGATGAGCGCCGTTTCCGCGAGTCCTGGCGTGGGCGTGAGCGTCGCCACGCCCACGCTGATGGTGAGGTGCTCGCTCACGGCGGAGCCGACGTGCGGCAACGCCAGCGCAGCCACGTCGCGGCGCATTTTCTCGGCGAGCAGGCGCGCGCCCGCGCTGCCGCTGCCCGGCAGCACCACGGCGAATTCCTCGCCGCCAAAGCGCGCCACGAGGTCGCGCGGCTGGCGTATCTCGCGGCGGATCGTGGTCGCCACCGAGCGCAACACGTTGTCGCCTGCCACGTGGCCATACGTGTCGTTATAGGGCTTGAAATAGTCCACGTCGATCATCAGCAGCGAGACTTCGGTATGCTCGCGCAGCGCGCGCTTCCACTCGGCGCTCAGGAATTCGTCCAGATAGCGGCGGTTCGAGAGTCCCGTGAGCCCGTCCGAATGCGTGAGGCGACGCAACTCCAGATTCGCCTTGAGCAGCTCCTGCTGCGAGCGGCGCAACGCGCGATAAGCCTCGTCGCGCTGGAGCATGTTGACATAGGATCGCGAATGATATTTCACTCGCGCGATGAGTTCGACGCTGTCGGGCAGCTTCACCAGATAGTCGTTCGCACCCGAGGCGAACGCCGCGCTCTTGATGGCGGGCTCGTCCTTCGTGGAAAGCACGATGATCGGCACGTCACGCGTCGCCTCGTTCGCGCGGTAGGCGCGCACGAGCGTCAAGCCGTCGGTGCCCGGCATCACGAGGTCCTGCAAGATCACCGTCGGGCGCACTTCCTCCGCCGTGCGCACCGCCTGCTCGGGATGCGCACAGTAGTGGAAGTCGATCTCACGCTCGCTCGCCAGCGCCCGGCGCACGGCCTCGGCCACGATCGCCTGGTCGTCGACGAGCAGCACCATCATCGGCGTGTCGGCGGCGGGCAGGGTTTGCTCGAGCGCGCTGCGCACGGCTTCCAGCGCGACCGCGAGCGAAGCGTCGTCGGGTCCGCCGGTGTCGAGGCTGGCGTTGGCAGGAAGTGTGGACTTCTCAGTCATGATGTCGGTGCGTCTCGTGATGAATGGCGGCTAGCCGGCAGATGAATTCAGTGGTTTGACCCGGCCCGCAAGCTCGGGAGCAATCGCGTCGAGCGGCAGGATCGCGCGTGCGGCGAACAGCGCGGCCGCGGCCTTCGGCATGCCGTACACGGCGCTGGTGGCCTCGTCCTGGGCGATCGTGTGCCAGCCCTTGGCACGCATCGCTTTCAGCCCGATCGCGCCGTCGCGTCCCATGCCCGTGAGCAGCACGCCGATCGCCTCGCCCGCCCAGTGCTCGACGAGGCTGTGAAAGAACGTGTCCACGGAGGGGCGGTAAGGCGTGTCGGCAGGCTCGCGAGTGTAAGCCAGCTTGCCATGCGCTGTCATGCGCAGATGATCGTTGGTGGCGGCGAGCAGCGCGCAACCGGGCGCGGGCCGCTCGCCCTCCAGCGCGATGCGCACCGTGAGCGCCGTCTGGCCGTCGAGCCAGCTCGCCATGCCCGCCGCGAACGACTGATCCACGTGCTGCACGATCACGATGCCCGCGCCGAAGTCGGCGGGCAACGCGCCGAGCACGGCGGCGAGCGCGCTGGGCCCGCCCGCCGAGGCGCCGATCGCAACGAGGGGCGCGCTCTGCGCGCCGGACGCCGCGATTGCGGCCCCGCGCGCGGCCATGTCGAGCGCGCCGGACACGCGCCCGATCTGCTCGATCTTCGCGAGCAGCAAATCCATCGTGCGGCGCGCGTCCGGGCCCGCGAGCGTGGGCGTGTCGACAGCGTCGAGCGCGCCCGCGCCCATCGCCTCGTACACGCGCCAGGCGTTCGCGCCCACGCTGCTCGTGACGATCAGGATCGGGCACGGCGAGCGCGCCATGATCCGCCGCGTGGCCTCCACACCGTCCACCTTCGGCATGACGAGATCCATGAGGATCACGTCGGGCACTTGCGCCGCGCAGAACTGCACGGCCTCTTCCCCATTCGCGGCGACCCACAGCACGCGGTGGCCCGGCCGCGTGGCGATGGCGAGGCGCAGCGCCTCGACGGCCAGCGGCATGTCGTTGGCGATACCGATCTTCATCCCGTCGCCTCCCCGATCAAATCGTTCACGGCGTCGAGCAGCGCCTCGTCGTGGAAGCTGCCCTTGGTCAAATAGTAGTCGGCGCCGGCGTCGAGGCCGCGCCGCCGGTCGTCTTCGCGATCCTTGTACGAGACGATCATCACCGGCACGTTGCGATGCTGCGCGTCGCCCTTGATCATCGTGACGAGTTCGATGCCGTCCATGCGCGGCATGTCCACGTCGGTGATCACGAGGTCGAAGCGCGCGTTGCGCAAGGTGTTCCAGCCATCCATGCCGTCCACGGCCACCGTCACCTCGTAGCCGCGCTTTTCGAGCAGCTTGCGCTCCAGCTCCCGCACCGTCAAGGAGTCCTCGACAACGAGAATCCGCTTGCGCGCGCGCACCGCATCGTGGCCGCCGCGCGCCACGCCCGCGAGCTGTCCGTCACGCACGAGGCGGCCCACCGAGGCCACGATATCCTCCACGTCGACGATGAGCGCCACCGCGCCGTCTTCGAGCAGCGCCGCGGCCATGACATTGCGCACCTTGCCCAGACGCGCGTCGAGCGGCTGCACGGCGAGCGTGCGCTCGCCCGCGAAGCGGTCCACGGCCACGCCATAGAGGCCCGTTTCGCCACCCACGAGCACGACGTTCAGGTCGCCCGTCGCGTTCGGCTCGGCGAGCGCGCCGAGCAACTGGCGCGCGGTCACGAGGCCCACGGGCCGCCCTTCGAACGGGATGTGCTGCTGACCTTCGAGCATCTCGATCGCGTGGCGCGGCACGCTGAGCGCGCGGCGCACATGTGCGAGCGGGAACGCATAGGCTTCGCCCGCGACTTCGACGATGAGGCTGCGCACCACCGAAAGCGTGAGCGGCAGTTGCAGCACGAAACGCGTGCCCTGCCCGGCCGTGCTTTCGATGCGCACGGTGCCGCGCACCGCCTTCGCGAAATTCTGCACGGCGTCGAGGCCCACACCGCGCCCCGACACGTCGGTTACGGTGTCGCGCATCGAAAAGCCGGGCAGCAGCAGGAAATCGAACAGTTCGGCGTCGGACATCGCGGCGGCCGCCTCGGCCTGCGCGAGACCGCGCGCGACGATGCTCGCGCGCAGTGCATCGAGATCCACGCCCGCGCCGTCGTCGGCCACGGTGATGAGCAGCTTGCCCGCGCTGTGGCGCGCCTCCAGCGTGAGGCTCGCTTCCTCGGACTTGCCCGCGCGCCGCCTTGTTTCGGTGTCCTCGATACCGTGATCGAGCGCGTTGCGCAGCAGGTGGCCGAGCGGCGCGTCGAGCATTTCGAGGATGTCGCGATCGACCTGGGTCCACTCGCCGACAATGGCGAAGCGCACGCGCTTGCCGAGCGAGCGCGCGAGGTCGCGCACGATGCGCGGATAGGCATGCGCGGTGTCGCCGAACGGCCGCATGCGGCATTGCAGCGCTTCGTCGTAAAGGCGTTGCGCGAGCTGCGTTCCCCTGCGGTCGATGCGGTCGAGATCGTCGAATCGTTCGGAAAGCTGACGATCGAGCCCGACGAGCGCTTCGCGAATGCCCGCGAGCGCTATGCGTGCGTCGGCGTCGAGCGCGTCGACGTGGCGCTCGTGGAACTGGCCGAGCGCCGCGAGCACGTCGCCCTGCGCGCGGCGCACGCGCAGCAGGCCATCGGCGAACGGCCGCATGCGGCGCGACTCCACGAGCGATTCGCCCGCGAGGCCGAGCAGCCGGTCGAGCGTGCCCGCGCGCACGCGCAGCATGCGCTCGGCATCGGCCGGACGCGGTTGCTGCGGCTGTGTCGGCACGATGGGCTCGACGGCCGCAGGTTCGGGTTCGGGCTCAAGTTCGGGCGCCGGTTCCGGCTCGGGCAGTCGCAGCGAGGCCGAGAGCGCGGCGAACGCGTCGGCCTCGTGCGCCTCGTTGGGGGTTGACGCCAAGCCGGTGAGCCGCGCGACGAACGCCTGCACCGCCTCGTGCGCAAGCGGCGGCGCGCTGGCGTCGCCCGCCGCGATCAGCATGTCGATGCCGACGAGCAACGCGTCGATGCGCGCCGCGTCGATGCGCAATTCCCCGCGCTGCGCGGCGACGAAGCAATCCTCCATCGCGCTCGCGACCTCGACGGCCTCGGGCAGCCCGACGATGCGCGCCGCGCCTTTGAGCGAGTGCGTCGCGCGCATGCAGTCTTCGAGCGTGGCCGCGTGTTCGGGCGCGGACTCGAGCGCGAGCAGTCCCGCCGAGAGCGTGCGCGTTTGCGCCTGCGCTTCCTCGCGGAACAGGTCGAGCAGCGAGCGGCGGCTCAGTTCGTCGTCGCTCATCGCAAACTCCTTGCCAACGCATCGAATAGCGCATCGGCGTCGAGCACGCCCACCGAGCGGGCGCGCCAGTTCGTCACGCCGCGCACGTGACGCCCCGCCGACTGCGCGAGCGTGGCGGGCGCGGGCAACAATTCGTCGGCGCTGAAACTCGCCACGCCTTCCACATCGTCCACGGGAAACGCCGTCGTCGCGCCCGCCCATTCCGTCACGAGCAGGCGCGGCGTGGCGGCGCGCTGCCCGGCCGCGAACGCACCGGACGCCGCAGGCTCGATATGCAGCAGCGCGGCGAGCGAAGCCGCGAGCGTGAGCACGCCGCGCACGTTCACCACGCCGAGCACGGCGGCGCTGCGCCGGTGCGGCAGCGTGTGGATGGCGCGGGCTTCGTCCACGTGGCGCAGGACGGTGGCCGGCAGCGCGAGCCATTCGGCGCCCACGCGGAACACCAGCGAGCCTTCCTTGCCCGCCTGTTGCCCCGCTTGCGCGCGCGCGGGCGTGGCGACGGCGGGCGCAAGCGCCTGCACGGGCGGCGCGGGCCGGTCGAGCATGCGCGCGGCGGCGTCTTCGAAAACCGGGCAATTCAGGCAGCGCACGCACTGTTCGAGGCGCGGGCACGAGTTGTCGCCGAGCGTGCCGATCACCTTCCAGCACATCGACGGCGGCGGACTGGCAAGCGCCGTGTCGGGCAGCAGGTCGCGTTCAGGCATGCGCGCCTCCCGCGTCGCGTTCATTGCGTTCATCGTCCCCGTTCTGCTCGGCGGCGCGTTGTGCGCGGCGCATCAGGCGGCGCGCGCCGTCAGCGTCGCCCTGCACTTCGAGCAGCGCGGCCAGATGCGTCAGTGCTTCGTAGTGCGAAGGCTCCAGATAGATGGCCTTGCGATAGTGCCCGTGCGCTTCGGCCGCGCGGCCCTGGGCGTCGGCGATGAGGCCGAGCAGGTACCAGGTGTCGGCATTGTGCGCGAGCGCCTTCGCGGCGTCGGCGGCGAGGCGTTCGGCGTCGGCGAGCGAGCCCGCGTCGGCGAGACGCCGCGCCTGCGCGAGCGCGGCCTCGGGCGTGGCATCCGTCTGCGCGGTCGCGGCCGGCACCCGCACGACGGCCGCTGCGCGCGGCGCGGGCGCGCCATGCAAGGGCCGCAGGGCGAGCGGCGGCGGCGCGGGCCGGCGCGCCGGCGCGGCCACCGGCGCGTCGAGCGGCTTGAACACCGACGCGCTGCCGAGCGCGGGCGCGGCGGCCGTGGCCGCGATGACCGGCAGCGGCGCGGGCACGGGCGCGGCGTTCGTTTCGGGCGCCGGCACGCGGAAGCCGAAGGCGAGCGGTATATACGCCGACGCCATCTCGTGCCGCATCATCAGCCCCGTTTCCGCCGGTCCGACGAAGATCATGCCGCCTTCGGCGAGCCGCGCGCGCAGCAATCCGATCGCGCGGTCCTGCGCGGCGCGGTCGAAATAAATCAGCACGTTGCGGCAGAAAATGAAGTCATAGCGCACCGGATGCGGCGCGAGCCATTCGAACAGGTTCGCGCGCTCGAAGGTCACGGCGCGCCGCACCGTCGACGCAATGCGCCAACCATCGGGCGTCGCCTCGAAGTAGCGCTCGCGAAACGCGAGGCCGTCGCCGCGAAACGCGTTGCGGCCATACACGCCGCGCGCCGCCGCCGCGATGGACTGCGCGCTGATGTCGATCGCGTCGATGGCGAACTGCTCGTGCACGAGACCCGCGTCGAGCAACGCCATGGCCGCCGAGTACGGCTCCTCGCCGCTGGAACACGGCGCGCTCAGCACGCGCAGCACCTCGCCGGGCTGCGCCGCGAGCCGCTTCGCGCCAAGGCGCGCCAGCGCGGCGAAGGCCTCGCGCTCGCGGAAGAACCACGTCTCGGGCACGACGAGCACGTCGATCAGCGCCTGACGCTCGGCGGGCGTGGTGGTGAGGCGTTGCCAGTACGCTTCGCGCGCCCATTCGGGCAACGCCACGCCGCTCGCCCACTCGTTGCGCTGGGCGTGAGCGGCGACCCCATAGCCATCGGCCGCTTCCACGCCCACGGTCGCCGCCGCCCGCGCGCCCACCGCGCGCGCGAGTGCGTTCGCGCCGAGCGATTCGGCGTCGATGCCGGTTTCGTCGAGCAGCCAGGCGCCAAAGCGCGGATCGACCATCCTCATGGCGCACCTTGCCACGTAGGCGGATCGGGAAAGAGCAGCGCGCGCACGCGCGCATCGAGCAGTTGCGCGACTTTCACCCACTGGACGAAACCGCTTTCGTCGCGCGCGACCGGCCCGAGCCAGCGCGCCTCGGGCGTGGCGATGCCGCCCTCGGCAAAGCGCTCGGGCGCGATGGACTGCGTGCGGGTCGCGCATTCGAGCAGCAACGCGAGACGGCGCGAGCGCGGCGGCTCGGACGAACCCGGGGAGCCCGCCGTGCCGTCATGGTCGTACACGAGCACGAGCCGCGTGGACATGAGCGCGCGCGCGGGCCGCCCGAGCGCAAGCATCGACAGGTCGACCACGGGCACGGGCGCGCCCTCGTGGTCGATCACACCGGCGATATACGCGGGCGTGCCCGGAAACGCGCGCACGGGCGCGAGCGGCAGCACGTGCGCGATCTCGCGCGCATCGAGCGCGTATCGCTCGCCGTCCAGTTCGAACAACAGGAAGAGCATCGCCGCTCCCGCGTCAGGCCTCGATCCTGAACCGCGACACGCCGGTGCGCAGTTCGTTGGCGACGAGCGTGAGATTGTCGATGGCCTGCGACGACTGGCGCAACGACTCCGCCGTCTGCTGGGCGGCTTCGGAAAGCTGCGTGAGCGCCTGGGTGATCTGCTCGGCGCTCGTGGCCTGCGCCTGCATGCCGTCGTTCACCACCTGGAAGCGCGGCGCGAGCGTCTGCACCGCGCCGATGATCTGCGAAAGCTGCGCGCCCACGGCTTGCACGTCGTGCATGCCGCGCCGCACCTCCTCCGCGAACTTGTCCATGCCCATCACGCCCGCCGACACCGCCGACTGGATCTCCTTCACGGTCTGCTCGATGTCGTAAGTCGCGACCGCCGTCTGGTCGGCCAGGCGCCGGATCTCGGTGGCGACCACCGAGAAACCGCGCCCGTACTCGCCCGCCTTTTCCGCTTCGATCGCGGCGTTCAGCGAAAGCAGATTGGTCTGATCGGCCACCTTCGTGATCGTCGCGACCACCTGGTTGATGCTCACCGCCTTCTCGTTGAGGATGGCGAGCTTCGCGTTCACCGAGCCCGCCGCCTCCATCACGCTGCGCATGGTGTCTTCCATGTGCGTGAGGCCGCTCTGGCTCGTGCTGGCGAGCCCGGCCGACTGCTCGGCGACGGTGGCGACTTCGCTCATGGTGCGCACGAGGTCGCGCGCGGTGGCGAAAATCTCGCGCGACGTCGCGCCGATCTCGGTCGTGGTGGCCGCCGTCTCGCTGGCCGTGGCCTGCTGTTCCTTCGAGGTCGCGGCCACTTCGGCCACCGAGGTCGTGACCTGGAGCGACGACTTCTGCGCCTGGGCCACGAGACTCGCGAGTTCGTCGCTCATGCGGTTGAAGCCGTCTTCCAGCACGCCGAATTCGTCGCTGCGGTTCAGTTGCAGCCGCTGCGAAAAGTTGCCCGTGCGCATGGAATCGTGCACTTCCACGAGGCGCGCCATCGGCACGGTGATCGCGCGATAGAGCGCGTAGCCGGTGACGAGCGCCGCGAGCAGCACCACGCCGAGCGCCGTGGCGAGCGTGATCTCGGTGCCCGTGACCGAGCTGCGGATGGTTTGCGCGGAGTCGTCGGCCTGCTGACGGTTTTCCGCCACGAGCGCGTTGGCCGTGCTGAGCACTTCCTGCCACGCCGGGCCGATCTGCAAGAACGCGGCTTGCGCCGCCGCACGCGAGCCGGGCAACTGGTGCGCCACGGCCGTCGCCATCGGCAGATAGCGCGCATAGGCGTCGCGAAAGCGCTGGAAGCGCTCGCGGTCATCGCTGCGAAACACCGAGCGCTCGTACAGCCGCGCGGTTTCTTCCACCTGCGTCACGGCCGCGGGCAGGCTGGCGAGGTCGCGCGCGAGCGTGTCCGGATCGGAATCGACGAAAGCCGCGCGCTCGACGAGGCTGTAGGTCTGGTTGGCCGCCGCGCGCAGCGAGGTCGCGTAGAACAGGCCCGGCACCGAATCGTGCGTGAGGCTGAGCGCCTCGCCGTCGATGGAGCGCAGGCGGTCGTAGGAAATGGCGGCCATCGCGAGCATCAGCACGAACAGCAGGCCGAAGCTGAGGACGATGCGCGTGCCGAGGGTGAAGCGACCCTGGGTCTGTCGCGGAAGGCCGGCGTGGCCGGATCGGGGCATGGCGGTGCTCATTACGCTAAGGGCTCTCCGGTGGCGGGGACCGGCGCGCCACCCCTGCCGGCGAGGCAGGGCGCGGCGGCGCAGGGCGAGGCCGCGCGCGCGGCCTCGACCGCCGTAGTGTAATGCGTTCGCGCACTTTTTGGGACAGTGCAAACGGCCGAACAGCCACGTAAAACGGGGCTTGCCGGGCATTTTGAAATGGCCGGCAAGGTGCTGGAAGAGCGTTTTCGGAGGGGCGGCGCGGCTGGCGCCGATGCACGGCGCATCGGCGCACTTGCGTGCGGCCCGCCTGCGCGGCGGGTTCCGGCTTACTTCTTGACGAAGCGCAGCGTGGCGTCGACGACCATCTCGCGATGGCGCGCGCGCAGGCGCGGATGCGACGGATCGCGCCCGAACGCCGCGCCGAAGGTATGGCGGTTGCCCACGCGGTGGAAGCACATCGAGCTGATGAGCAGGTGCAGGTCGATGGGATCGATGTCTTCGCGGAACGCGCCGCTCGCCACACCGCGCGCGAGCAGGTCCTCGATCGTGCGGATCGCACTGGCGTTGCGGCTGCGGAAAGTCTTGAGGCGCTCGATGTACTTCGCGCCGTGAATGTTCTCGATGGTCACGAGGCGCACGAAGTCGCGATGGCGGTCGTGATAGTCGAAGGTGAATTCGACGAGTCGCCGCAGACCTTCCACGGGGTCCAGTTCGTCGATGTGCAGGTCCAGTTCGAGCGCGCGGATGTCGCCGTAGACCTTGTCGAGCACCGCTTCGTACAGCCCTTCCTTGCTGCCGAAGTAGTAATAGAGCATGCGCTTGGTCGTGTTGGTGCGCTCGGCGATCGCGTCTACGCGCGCGCCTGCGAGACCCATGGCCGAGAATTCGGCGGTCGCGACTTCGAGGATATTGCGCTTGGTCTGCTCGGGATCGTACTTGCGGCGGCTTTCGGATTGAGCATCGTTGCGTTCGGCCGAGGCCGCCGGTCTTGCCATATTTTTTGTGGCCCGCAGCAGGGATGGGATGCGGGCGATTCTAGCATGGTGGGTGGGGGGGCTTCGGTGCTGCCGCTGGGGGGCTTTTGTGGCCGGGGTTTTCGCGTTTCCTTGTGGTCGCGTCGGTCTGCGAGCGTTGCCCCTGTGCGGGGAAGTTGATTAGTTTCTCACGGTATATTAGAGTTAACTTTATCAACAAAATCAAAGTCTTAAGTTCATCCGGGTATTCGTGGGTCTATCACGGTTCACGGCGTGAATTGTCCTTTTCTAGTCCCCGCGTCGCGAACCGGCCGAGGGTGTGTCAAAACACGTGCGATCGCCTAGACTGAATCAACCTGTTAGCGCGAGAGGCGGAGATGGGGCGATTTGTCGAAGGTGCAAAC
>NZ_QEOB01000031.1:0-87588 GCF_003096875.1 Paraburkholderia unamae | reverse complement strand
GCCAGGCCATCGGAGTTCGGGTCGATGCCGACCATCGCCGCCATCTCCAGATGCTGGCTGTTGCGCATGATCTTGATCATCAGGTCCGTGCCGATATTGCCGGAGCCGATGATCGCGGCCTTGAGTTTTTCGGAAGCCATATGAATTCCTGTGTCAGGCGGAGAAAGTCGCGCGAACGCTGCCAAGGCCTTCGATCTGCGCGGTGTAGGTGCCGGGGTCCTTCACCGCGACCATCGGGCCGAGCGCGCCCGTGAGGACCACGTCGCCCGCACGCAGCGGCGTGCCGAGCCGGACCATGCGGTCCGCGAGCCACACGGCGGCGTTGAGCGGATTGCCGAGGCACGCCGCGCCGTTGCCGCGCGAGAGCACTTCCCCGTCACGCGAGAGTTCCATCGCGCATGCCGTGAGGTCCACTTGCGAAAGCGGCACGGGGCGGCTGCCCACCACGAAGCGCGCGCTCGACGCGTTGTCGGCCACCGTATCGACAAAACGGATGTCCCAGTTCTGGATGCGGCTGTCCACCACTTCGATGGCCGCGAGCGCATAGGCGCTGGCGCGCAGGATATCCACGAAGGTGTGCTTCTCGTGCGTGAGGTCGCGCTCCAGCACCAGCGCGATTTCGGCTTCCACCTTCGGCTGGATCAGTTGCGAGAGCGGGATCGCTTCGGCGTCGCCATAGGCCATCGAAGCGAACAGCGCGCCGAAGTCGGGCTGATCGACGCCCAGTTGCTTTTGCACCGCGAGCGACGTGAGGCCGATCTTGCGGCCCACGATGCGCTCGCCATTCGCCACGCGCAGATCGACGTTGGCCTGTTGCACGGCGTATGCCGTGGCGATATCGTCCAAGGCGATCTCGCCGCGCACGGGCTCGATCACGTTGCGCGACGCTTCGGCTTCGCGCAGGCGGGCGGCCAGCGCCGCGACGAGTTTCGAATCTGACATGTTGATTCTCCGGAGTCCGTATTGTTCGATCAAGCCGCGGCGGGCGTAGCGTGCATGGTGGCGAAACCCGCGATCCACTCGGGAATTTCGCGGTAGTAGTCGAGCGTTGCGCGATACGGGCCATAGGCGGCCAGCACACCGAACGCCGCCACCCACGTGCGGATCTCGTGCGCCGACTTACCGCCGTCGCGCGTAATCGCGGCATTGGTCATGCCGTCCACCGAGGTCAGCTCACCCGATTCGAGGCGCGCGAGGAACGCGCGGTCCCATTCGGGGTTGAGCGCATGCAGGTGGCTGTCGCCTGCCGTGAACGACTTCGCGGCGGCCACGGTGCGCGCCTGGCGCGCGGCGCGCGAGTCGGGCGTGGGATTGCGGCCCGCGATCAGGCGCTCGGCCACTTCGGGCGTCGCGCCGAGCAGTTCCGGCACCGGCGGTTCGTGCGAAATGCCGCCCGAACCCACCACGAGCACGCGCGTGTCGCTGCGTGAAAAGAATCGGCCAATCGCGTCGCCGAGCAGGCGCGCGCGACGCAGCGTCGCCATGGGCGGCGCCACCGAATTGATGAACACTGGAATCACCGGGTAGCGGTCAAGGCCGCCCGTGAGCACTTCCAGCGCCTGCGCGCAGCCGTGATCGACCTGCATACGGTACGAGAGCGCCACGTCGATATCGGCGTCCATCACATTTTCAGCGAGCGTATGCGCGAGTTCCTCGGGCACTGGCAGCGTGCCCGCCATGCTCTTGAAGTCGCCGATCGCCTCCGCGCGCGCGCCGATGCAGAACGGCGGCATCATGTCGTAGAAGAAGCCGTTGTAGTGATCGGGTGCGAACGCAACGATCACGTCGGGGTTGAAGGCTTCCACGCGCTCGCGCGCGGTGCGGCCCACGCGCTCGACTTCCGCCAC
This sequence comes from Paraburkholderia unamae, assembly GCF_003096875.1. Taxonomy (NCBI): domain Bacteria; kingdom Pseudomonadati; phylum Pseudomonadota; class Betaproteobacteria; order Burkholderiales; family Burkholderiaceae; genus Paraburkholderia; species Paraburkholderia unamae. The sequence goes on along the minus strand of NZ_QEOB01000031.1, from coordinate 85,741 downwards.
CACATCGGGCAGCGGATCGAAATAGCCATGCAACGGCGTGTGCGACAGACATTCGAGGTGAATCGGCATGCTCATGCTCCTGCTGCGCGCGCGACAGCCACGCCGCGCACGGGACGGTTTTGCGGTGCGGCCGCATTCGCTTCGCGCAGCGCAAGCTCGGTGGCGTCGGTCACACCCAGCTTGCCCGCGAGTTCGACAATCGACTCCGATACCTGCTGCGGCGTGCACACGCCCGCAACGAAGCGGTCCGGACGCAGCAGCACGACGGACTCGGGCAGGCGGCTGAACCACTCTTTCAGGCGGCCCTGCACGTCGCCGAGCGCGAGCACGCCCTCGGGCACGTCGTCGGCATATTCGAGCTGCACGTCGGGCTTCACGAAGACAAAGCGCGCACCCAGGCGCTCCCACAGCGCGCGCGCCTGCGGCGTGAGGCCGAAGGTCGGGTCGGCACCCCAGGCGAGCACCGCGAAGCCATTGCCGATCGCATCGTCGAGGCGCACCACACGGCCATCGGCAAGACGCACGCGCGGCTGAATGAACATGCGGCCCACGGGCGAGGCGGCGAGCGGATCGCGGCCATACGCGAGGCGGCCGATCAGCGAATCGCGCTTCTGGCTCATCAGGCCAAGCAGGCGGCCCGGCGCGGAGTTGCCCGAGCGCTCCAGCAGGCGCGCAAACCAGCCGCCCGTTTTTTGCGGCGGCGGCAGCAGCACGACGCCCGCTTCGTAACGCGGCATCGGCTTGAAGCGCATCTCCACGAAGTAACGCTTGACCGAAGGGAACACATTCATCCAGCGCACGAACGTGTCGCGGAAACGCGCGCCGAATCGCGTGGTGGGCGCGAAAATGTCGCCGGCCACTTCCGAGAGGTGAATCATCGAGCGCGCGTGCGCGCGGCGCTCCACCGTATAGGTGTCGAGCAGGCGGCCATCGGCGTGGCCCTTCGCGACCATCGCGAGCTTCCAGCCCAGATTGTTCGCGTCGCGAATGCCGCTGTTGTAGCCCTGGCCTTGCCACACGGGCATGATGTGCGCGGCGTCGCCCGCCAGCAGCACGCGGTCCACGCGGAACGTTTCGGCGAGTCGCGCGTTGTGCGTGTACACGCGCTTGCGGATGTAGTCGACCTTGTCCGGATCGGCCACCACCTTGCGGATCAGCGCGGCCATGTTCTCGGGCTTCGAGAGTTCTTCCTCGGTCTCGCCCGGCATCACCATGAATTCGAAACGGCGAATGCCGTGCGGCAGCGCAGCCGAAACATAAGGACGCTCGTGGTCGCAATGCATATAGATATGCGGCGAGCCGATCGGGTCGTTGCGCACGTCCACCACGATCCATTGATTCGGCTTCGTGCGGCCTTCGAAGGGCACGTTCAGCGCGCGGCGCACAAAGCTGTTGCCGCCGTCCGCGCCGACCATATAAGCTGCGCGAATCGTGCGGCGCTCGCCGTTCGCGTCGCTCACGTCGATCGTCACGCCCTGCGCGTCCTGCTCGAACGCATTGACGCTGTGGCCGAGCAGCACGTCCACGTGCTCGAAGCGATCAAGGCCTTGGTACAGCACACGGTCGGCCAGCGGCTGGAGGAAGGCGTTGCGGCGCGGCCAGCCGAATTCGTCGGTACGCGGCTCGATCGAGGCGAAGCAGTGACCGTCCTTCGTGACGAAGCGCATCCAGTGGTCGGGCGTGGTGTGCGGCACCAGCACATCGGCCAGGCCGATCGACTGGAACACGCGCAATGCTTCGTCATCCAGACCAATGGCGCGCGGGTAGTCGATGATCTGATCGAGCTTTTCGACGAGCGTGACACGCACGCCTTGCAGGCCGAGAATATTGGCGATCATGAGGCCGACCGGACCCGCGCCGATGATGGCGATGTCGGTGGCGATGTGGCGGGGGCGGACGGAATCCGCCTTGTGGGCGAGGGGGGTGTTCATGTGTCTCCTTCTCGCGCGACTTATGCGGTCGCTGCGGATGCTGACAGGTGGTGCCTGAAAACGGATCATCCGGTTGGACGTTTTGTCACAGTCCGGTGAATGGAAGCGAGTCTAGGTTCCGCCCGATACGCGCTCAACATTTTTAGAGAAATGTGCATAGAATGCACACAGTTGATTTTTAAGGCATTTCCGATGACGAAGTATGCAAACGTGCGGGGGTTGGCGCGCGGTCTCCAGGTGCTCCAGGCGCTCAACGCTATGGAGAACGGGCGCGCGACGAGCCAGCAACTGAGCGAGGCGACGGGCCTGCACCGCACGACGGTGCGACGCCTGCTGGAAACCCTGGTGGAGGAAAGGTTCGTGCGCCGCAGCGCGTCGGACGACAGCTTTCGTCTGACGATGAATGTGCGCGGCCTGAGCGAAGGTTTCACCGACGACGAGCTGATCGCCACCATCGCGCCGCCGATCATGGCGCAAATGCTCCAGCGCACCGTGTGGCCTTCGGACCTCACGACGCCGGACGGCGACGCCATGGTGATTCGCGAGACCACGCACCGCTTCAGCCCGCTGTCGTTTCACCGCGCGATGGTGGGGCGCCGCCTGCCGATGCTGCTCACCTCGGCGGGCCGCGTGTACTTCGCGATGTGCCCGGAGGCGGAACGCGAGGACATCCTGGAGCTATTGCGCGCGGGCACTGGCGGCGAGCAGCAGCAAAAGCTCGCGGCGGACAAGGCCTTTATCCGCAATCTCGTGCGCCAAACGCGCGCGGACGGCTTCGGCTCGAACCACGGCGACTGGTCCGATCAACGCAAGATCGGTGCGCTCGCAACGGCTATCGAAGCGCACGGGCGCGTGCTCGCGAGCCTCAACGTGATCTATCTGGAGCAGGCCATCAATCCGGCGGAGGCCGTGCGGCGCTTCGTGCCCGAGTTGCAGCGCGCCGCGCAGGAGATGGTCGCGGCGCTCGAAGCGCAGGAGGAAAACACGAAGCGTTAAGCCTCGTTCTCGCGCACGAGTTCGAACAACGCTTCAAGCTCCGCGGTATGCGGCTCGTTGCGCGCCACCATCAGCAGGTCGATGGTGGGCGGCTCGCCTTCGAGCGGCCGCGTGCAGATCGCACTGCTCGTGAGCGATGAGACATACGCGGGCAGCAGCGCATAGCCCAGCCCCATGCCCACCAGATTCAGATTGAGCAGAATATTGGTCGCGACCTGCGCCACCTTGCGCTCGATGCCGTGCGCCTCGCAGTACGCCTCCACTACGCTGTGCACCTGCCCCGAGAATTGCGGATGCGTGCTGATGAAAGGCTCGCCGCTCAACTGCGCCGGTGCGATGCGCTGTTGCCTGGCGAGCGGATGGCCGCTCGGCAGCACCACCACGAGCGGTTCGGTCAGCACGACCTCGCTGCGCAACGCCGGCGACACAACAGGTCGCCGCATGAACGCCACGTCGATATCGCCGCGCAGCAGCGCCTCTTCCTGTTCCGCCGTGGGCAGGCTGCGCAACTCCACGTTCACGTCGGGATAGCGCAAGCGCAAGCGCGGCAGAATCACCGGGAAAACCCGGATCTCCGCGGCGGGCACGAAGCCGATCGTGACCGTCGCGCGTCCCTGCCCCACCTGGCGCGCACGCGCCACCGCGCGATCCGCCTGCGCCACCACGAGGCGCGCCTCGGCGAGAAACACCTTGCCGGCCTCGGTCAGCTCCACCTTGCGGCGCGTGCGCTCGAAAAGCGGCGTGCCGACTTCGTCTTCCAGATTGCGGATCTGCTGGCTAAGCGAAGGCTGCGCCGTATGCAGACGTTGCGCCGCGCGCGTGAAGCTCAGTTCGTCGGCGACGGCGATGAAATAGCGCAGGTGTCTCAGTTCCATGCTCGGAGTTATCGTTCGAAAGTCTTACTGGCTACAAACAAAATATTTCACAACGGTTTGGCGAGCGCCGATCATCCGTCTGCATTCCCGCCAAAAAAGCAATGCTGCCACGGAGGAGACTCGTATGTCCGCAACCATCGACATCGATGCACTCGTCGACGCGCAAAACGGCCGCGTCACGTCGTCGATATACACCGATCCCGACATTTACGCGCTCGAACTCGAGCGCATTTTCGGCCGCTGCTGGCTTTTTCTCGCCCACGTCAGTCAAATACCGAAAGTCGGCGACTTTTTCAATACCTACATGGGCGAAGACCCCATCGTCGTGGTGCGCCAGAAGGACGGCTCGATCAAGGCCTTCCTCAATCAGTGCCGCCACCGCTCGATGCGCGTGAGCCACGCCGACTGCGGCAACACGCGCGCCTTCACCTGCCCGTACCACGGCTGGTCGTATGGCGTGGACGGCGCGCTCATCGATGTGCCGCTCGAGTCGCGCGCCTATCCGCAGGGCCTGTGCAAGGAGAAATGGGGCTTGCAGGAAGTCACGCGCGTGGCGGTGTACAAAGGCCTCGTGTTCGGCAACTGGGACGCCGACGCGCCCGACCTCGAAACCTATATGGGTGACATCGCCTGGTATCTGGACGGCGTGCTCGACCGCCGCGAAGGCGGCACCGAGATCGTGGGCGGCGTGCACAAGTGGGTGATCGACTGCAACTGGAAATTCCCCGCCGAGCAGTTCGCGAGCGACCAGTATCACGCGCTTTTCACGCACGCTTCCGCAATCGAAGTGCTGGGCGCGAAGGAAGGCGCTGCCGACAAGGCGCTGGGCGCGGGCCAGACGGCGCGCCCCGTGTGGGAGACCGCGAAAGACGCGCTCCAATATGGCCAGGCGGGCCACGGCAGCGGCTTCTTCTTCACCGAGCAGCCCGACGCGAACGTATGGGTGGACGGCGAAGTCTCGCAGTATTTCCGCGACACCTACGCCGAAGCCGAAGCGCGCCTGGGCAAGGTGCGCGCGCTGCGTCTTGCGGGCCACAACAACATGTTCCCCACGCTTTCCTGGCTCAACGGCACGGCCACGCTGCGCGTGTGGCACCCGCGCGGCCCGAACCAGGTGGAAGTGTGGGCGTTCTGCATTGCCGACAAGGCCGCCTCCGACGAAGTGAAAGCCGCCTTCGAGCGCAGCGCGACGCGCGCGTTCGGCCCGGCAGGCTTCCTCGAACAGGACGACTCGGAAAACTGGGCCGAAGTGCAGAAGGTGCTGCGCGGCAGCCGCGCGCGCAAGACGAAGCTGTGCCTCGAAATGGGCCTTGGCAACGAGCGCGTGCGCAATGACGGCATTCCTGGCATGACGAACTATATTTTCTCGGAGACGGCGGCGCGCGGCATGTACCGCCGCTGGGCCGATCTGCTGAGTTCGGAAACTTGGAACGAAGTGAACGAGCGTACCGTGCGCTACGAAGCCGAGGTGCTGAAATGAGCGAAGTCGCTGAACTGGATTTCGCGCCCGCTCGCGTGGATTTCCAACTGCATCACGAGATTGAGCAATTCCTCTTCGACGAAGCGGCGCTGCTCGACGAATGGCGCTTTCGCACGTGGCTCGACGTGATGGCGAAAGACATTCGCTACACCATGCGCACGACGGTCAACGCGCAAACGCGCGACCGGCGGCGCGGCGTGCAGCCGCCCACCACGTGGATCTTCAACGACACGCATTTCCAGCTCGAACGCCGCGTGGCGCGCCTCGAAACCGGCATGGCCTGGGCGGAGGAGCCGCCCTCGCGCACGCGCCATCTCGTGACGAACCTGCGCGTGTTCACCACCGAAACGCCCGGTGAATACGAAGCGCGCGTGAACTACCTGCTCTACCGCTCGCAAAAGGAGCGCGACGAGACGATCTACGCGGGCCGCCGCATCGACCGTGTGCGCCGCGTGGAAGGCGCGCAAGGCTGGCAGGTGTGCTGCCGCGAGATCACGCTCGACCAGGCGGTGCTCACTTCCCATAACCTGAGTGTGCTTTTCTGATCATGGCCCGTATTTTTGTCTGCCAGGACGACGCATTGTCCGATGGCGAAGCGATCAAGGTGGACGGCCCGTCCGCCGCGATCGCCGTATTCAAGGTGAATGGCGAGCTTTTCGCGCTCAACGACCGCTGTTCGCATGGCAATGCTTCGATGTCCGAAGGGTATATCGAAGACGATGGCACCGTCGAGTGCCCGCTGCATGCCGCGCGCTTTTGCCTGAAAACAGGCACGGCGCTTTGTCAGCCCGCAACGGAACCGCTCAAGACGTTCCCCGTTGCGCTCGTTGACGGCGCAGTGTATGTCGACGTGCCGGAGGCTGCGTAATGGGCTGGCTGGATCATGAAGTGGCGTTGATCACGGGCGGCGGATCGGGGCTCGGACTCGCACTCGTCGAACGCTTTCTGGAAGAAGGCGCGCGCGTGGCCGTGCTCGAACGCTCGGCGGAAAAGGTCGCGGCTTTGCGCGAGCGCTTCGACTCACAACGCGTGATTGCCGTGCAGGGCGACGTCACCTCGTACGCCGACAACGAGCGCGCCGTGAGCGCCGCCGTCGAAACCTTCGGCAAGCTCGACACCTTCGTCGGCAACGCGGCGATCTGGGATCACGCGTCGGGCCTCGTCGATCTCTCGCCCGAGCAACTCGACAGCGGTTACGAGGAGCTTTTCTCGATCAACGTGAAAGGCTATCTGTTCGGCGCGAAAGCCGCGGCGCGCGCACTCATCGCGAGCGAAGGCAGCATGATCTTCACGCTCTCGAACTCGTCGTTCTACCCCGGCGGCGGCGGGCCCTTGTACACCGCGAGCAAGCATGCGGCCGTGGGCATCATCCGCCAGCTTGCCTATGAGCTTGCGCCCAAGGTGCGCGTGAACGGCGTTGGGCCGTGCGGCATGGCGAGCGATTTGCGCGGCCCCGTTTCGCTCGGCCAGCAGGACCTGCGCATCATGGACTCGCGTTCGCCCGAAGCGATCGCGAGCATCCTGCCGCTGCAATTCTTCCCGCAAGCCGCCGACTTCACGGGCCCTTATGTCATGCTCGCCTCGCGTGCCAACAATCGCGTGCTGAGCGGCGTGATGATCAACGCGGACGCGGGCCTGGGCATTCGCGGCATTCGTCACGCGGCGGGCGGACTGCATCTGTAACAGGAAACACAACATGAACGCCTCGACCATCGTCATCGTCGGTGCCGGCCAGGCGGGCGCGCTCGCCGCCGCCGAACTGCGCCAGCAAGGCTACGCCGGCCGCGTCGTATTGATCGGCGAGGAAAGGCATGCGCCTTACGAGCGGCCGCCGCTCTCGAAAGACGTGCTGCTTCAGCCACAAACGGCGCGCTGTGCCATTCACGGCGAGACCTTCTACACCGAGCGGAACATCGAGCTGAGGCTCGGCGCGGCCGTGACCGCGCTCGACGCGCAGGCGCGCACCGTCACGCTCGATAGCGGCGAAGCGATCGCCTTCGACAGCTTGCTGCTCGCCACGGGCGCGCGTGTGCGCCGCCTGCCGGTGCTCGATGCGCTCGACACGCTCGGCGGCCCCGGAGAAAGCGTGCACACGCTGCGCACGCTCGACGACGCTCAACGCCTCGTGCCCGTGCTGCAAGCGGGCAAGCGTGTGCTGCTGGTGGGCGCGGGCGTGATCGGCCTCGAACTCGCCTCGAGCGCGGTCGAACTCGGCGCGCAGGTCGCGGTGATCGAGCAAGCACCACGCGCGATGGCGCGCTGCGCGCCGCCCGTGCTGACCGAAGCGCTGTGCGACCTGCACCGTGCGCGCGGCGTGGCGCTGCATCTGGGCTCGCCGCTCGCGGCGGCGGCGCGTGAGAACGGCGAGATCGTGCTGACGCTCGAAGACGGCACGCGCGTTGCGGGCGATGCGGTGATCTACGGCATAGGCGTCGTCCCGGAGACCGCGCTCGCCCAGGCGGCGGGCCTGCGCGTGGACAACGGCATCGTGATCGACGCGCAGTGCCGCACCTCGTGCGCGCACATCTACGCCGCCGGCGACGCCGCCAGCCAGTGGGACGAAGCGAGCGGCCGCCACCAGCGCCGCGAAACGTGGGAGAACGCGAACCGCCAGGCGCAAACCGCCGCGCGCGCGATGCTGGGCCTCGCCCCCGAAGCAGAGGACGCGCGCGAAGCCGACTGGTTCTGGACCGATCAATGCGGCCTCAACATCCAGTTCGCGGGCAATATGGCCGCGCCGGAGTGGCTCGCTCGCGGCTCGCTGGAGGCACCGCCTTGCGTGCTGTTCGGCCTCGACGGCGAAGGCACGCTGGTTGGCGCGATCACCGTGAACCAGGGCCGCGACATGCGCAGCGCCAGGGCGTTGATCGACAAACGCGCGCGCATTGCCCGCGAAACGCTCGCCGATCCCGCGCAGAACCTGCGCAATCTGGCGCGCGAATTTGCCTAGCGTTTGAGGACCCGTGCCCCCGAAAACACGGCGCTTCATCCAATTTGAGAAAAGCACTTGCAAGCGCGCTCGGGTGTCTCTATAATTCGCCGCTCAACAGGCTCGTAGCTCAGTTGGTTAGAGCACCACCTTGACATGGTGGGGGTCGTTGGTTCGAATCCAATCGAGCCTACCAACGAACATGCAGTAAAAAAGCTGTACCTTGCAGCATCTTGTGAATGACGCATTCCCTCGCGGGTCTGCGTCATTTTGTTTTGGTGCGCGCTAATGACACGCACTACTATCCATAGCGCGCAACCACGCGCATAGCTTCGCAGAAATCGTCGGTTCTTCTCACGCGGCAAGCCTGCTTGAATGGACACTCCACGTCCAGCCGAGGAGACTTTCGATGTCCGACGTTCAAACGCCGCGCCCCGCCGTTTCCGTTCCGTCCGCGCCACACACCGAAACCACGCTCGACCTTCATCGCGTCGCGGGCCACATTGGCGCGCGCATCGACGGCGTGCGCCTTCACGCCGATCTCGATCCGGCAACATTCGACGCCATCAATGCCTCCTTGCTGCGCCACAAAGTGCTCTTTTTCCGCGGCCAGCAGCACCTCGACGACGCCGCGCAGGAAGCCTTCGCGCGCCGCTTTGGCGTGACGGTCGCGCATCCCACGGTGCCCTCGGTGGAAGGCGGCAGTCTGCTCGAACTCGATTCGCTGCATGGCGCACGCGCCAATTCGTGGCACACCGACGTCACCTTCGTCGACGCCTACCCGAAAGTTTCGATCCTGCGCGCCGTGGTGATTCCGCCATTCGGCGGCGATACGGTATGGGCGAACACGGCCGCAGCCTACGCGCAATTGCCCGAACCGCTGCGCGCGCTGGCCGACACGCTCTGGGCGTTGCACACCAACGCCTACGACTACGCCGCCAGGCACGCAAACGCCGACAGCGCGCAACTCAAGCGCTATCGCGAAGTCTTCACGTCGAAGGTCTACGAGACCGAGCATCCCGTGGTGCGCGTGCATCCGGAAACGGGGGAGCGCACGCTCGTGCTCGGCCACTTCGTTCAGCGTATCAAAGGGCTTTCCGTGACCGACTCGGCACACCTGCTACAGGTCTTCCACGAGTACGTGACGCGGCTCGAACACACGGTGCGCTGGAACTGGCAGGAGGGCGACGTGGCGATCTGGGACAACCGCGCCACCCAGCACTATGCGATCAACGATTACGGCGACGCGCGCCGTATCGTGCGGCGCGCGACCGTGCGCGGCGAAGTGCCGGTGAGCATCGACGGCCGTGAAAGCGTGGTCGTGCGCGAAGAAGGCGGGACCCTGCAATAAGGGAAAGCGCGTCAGCGGCCCGGCGCGAATGCGTCGCCGTCGATCGGCAGTTCGCGCTGCGCCAGCAGATCGGCCAGCAGTTGCGCACTGCCGAGCGCGAGCGTGAAGCCCAGCGCGCCGTGACCCGTGTTGAGCCACAGGTTGTGAAAGTGCGTCGCACCGATCAGCGGCTTGCTGTCCGGCGTGGCGGGCCGCATGCCGGTCCACGTCTGGATGGCGTCGTAGTCACCCGCGGCGGGAAACGTTTCGCGCGCCTGGCGCGTGAGCAGCGCGATGCGCGCGGTGTCGGCGCCTGGGTTCATACCCGTGAGATCGACCATGCCCGCAATGCGCAGGCGCTCGCCGAGCGGCGCATAGACGACCTTGTGATGCGCGTCCGTCACGGAAACACGCGGCGCACCCTGCGCGTTTGCCTGGGGCAGCGTGAGGCTGTAGCCCTTGAGCGGATACACGGGCACGCTCACGCCGAGCGAGGCGAGCATCGGCTGACTCTGGAAGCCGAGGCACACGACGAACGCGTCGGCCTCGATGTCGCCCTGCGAGGTTTGCGCGGCCAGCACGCGCAAGCCCTTCGTACGCAGTCCTGAGAACTCCGTGGCGAGTTGCAGGGCCACGCCGTCGCGCTGCGCCGCGTGCGCGAGGCCGCGCGTGAACCGGTCGCAATCGGCGGCCTCTTCGCCCGGCGTGTGAATGCCGCCCGCAATCTCGCCGCCGATATGCGCGAGCGCAGGTTCGAGCGCGACGCACGCCGCGCCGTCGAGCGCATGCTGCACGCAGCCCAGTTGCGCCTGATACCCGGCCTGGCGGCGCGCGCCCTCGAATCCTTCCCGGTCGCGATACACCACGAGCTTGCCGTTGCGCACATAGTCGAACGCCAGCGATTCGCGCTCGACCACCTCATGCATGAGGCGCTGGCTCAGAAAGCCAAGGCCGAGCAATTCCGCCGTGGTCGCCTGGCTGCGCGCACGCGTGCAGGCGCGCAGGAAGGCGGCGCACCAGCGCCATTGGTGCGGATCGAACCGCGGCACGAAGCGCAACGCGGCGTCGCGCGAGAGCAGCCATTGCGGCAGCTTCGGCAGCACGGACGGGTCGGCCAGCGGCGCGACATAGCTATAGCTGAGCTGGCCGCCGTTGGCGTGACTCGTTTCGCGCGCCACGTCCGCATGGCGCTCCACGAGCGTCACCTCATGCCCATCACGGGCGAGCGCGTACGCCGTGCTCACGCCGATCACCCCACCGCCCAACACGCAAACTCGCATAGTCCGTTCTTCTCTTTCGCATGCGGCCGAACCCTCGCGGCCCACGCCACCAGTCTCGCCCGGAACCCTACGGAACTCAATTGCGATTTGCGCGCGGGGTATAACCTCAGGTTAAAGGGGCCACGCGTAAAAAAAAGGGGCGCTGCCTCTCGGCACGCCCCTTCCGACTTACCCCTTTCGCCTCGCGCCGCGAACGTTGCCTGCGCAACGGCTTGCGCGCGCGGCGCGCTCAGGCCAGCGCTGCCGCACCCCCGTGCCCCGCCAGCGCCGGCGCATCGGCCGCCGCCGCGCGCGCGGCGCGATGATGCGCGCCCGCCCCGCCGCCCAGATTGAACACCGCCACGGCTTCGCGCAGCGCATCGGCCTGTGCTTCGAGCGACTGCGCGGCCGCCGCCGCTTCCTCCACGAGCGCCGCGTTGCGCTGCGTGACCTCGTCGATCTGCGCAATCGCGCGGTTCACCTGCTCGATGCCGTCGCTCTGCTCGTGCGTCGCGGTCTCGATCTCGTTCATGATCGCACTCACGCGCGCCACCGCGCCGCGCGCCTCGTCCATCGTGCGGCGGGCGTCGTCCACGAGGCGCGCGCCCGCGCCCACCGTCGCCACCGAAGCGGCGATCAACTCCTTGATCTCCTTGGCCGCCGTGCCCGAGCGCTGCGCGAGGCTGCGCACTTCGCTTGCCACCACCGCGAACCCGCGCCCCTGCTCGCCCGCGCGCGCCGCTTCCACGGCGGCATTGAGCGCGAGGATGTTGGTCTGGAACGCAATGCCCTCGATGATCCCGGTGATCTCCTCCACCTTGTGCGAAGAAGCCGAGATGTCGTTCATCGTCGCGTTCACGCGCGCGACCACATCGGCGCCGCGCGTGACCGTGTCGAGCGCGCCCTGGGCGAGCCCGCTCGCCTCTTTCGCGCCCGCCGTGTTGTGGCGCACCGCCGCCGAAAGCTCCTCCAGGCTCGCCGCCGTTTGTTCGAGCGCCGCGGCCTGCTGCGACGTGCGATCGGAGAGATCGACGTTGCCCGAGGCGATCTGCTTCGCGCCCTGGGTGATTTCGTGGGTGCTGCCGCGCACGCGCGAAACGGTGCCAACAAGGCCATCGCGCATGGTCTGTAGCGCGCTGAGCAACCGGCCCATTTCGTTGTTCGAGCGCACCTTCACCTCCACGGTCAGGTCGCCCGCCGCGATGCGCTCGAAATGACGGATCGCATGATTCACCGGCTTGACCACGGCGGCCGCGAGCGCCGCGCGCGCGACCACGCCGATCGCCACGCCCACCACGGCGATCACGCCGAACACGATGAGCGAAAGGCGAAAGCGCTCGGCGGCGGTGTCGGCGTCGTGCTGCTGGCGCGCGACCTGCCAGTTCTCCAGCGCTTCGATCGCCTTCGCGTAGGCGCCGTAATAGCGGTCGGCGGTCTCGCCCTGGATCGTGCGGAAGGTGTTGAAGTCGTTATCGACCAGCGCCTTGTATTCGGGTTCGAGCGCCTGTTCGACGAGCGCCTGGCGCGCGCCGCTCACGGCCTCGGCGAGGCGCGCCTCGTCGGCGCTTTCGAACGGGCCGGCGCTGTAGAGCGCGAACTCCTTGTTCGAATTGACGAGCACCTGATGCGCCTTTTCGAGCAGGCCATCGGTCGCCTTGCCGACGCTAAAGAGCGTTTCATAGCCGCCAAGCGCCAGGCGCACCTGGAGCAGGCGCTCAGAACTGGTCTTGAGCGCATCGAGCGACTGCGCGCCGCGCTGGGTGTCGTGGAGGCTGTCGTTGGTGATCTTGAGCGCGCCGTAAGACACGCCGATCACGATCAGCAGGAATGCGACGAAGATACCGATAACGAGCGTAAGCCCACCGCGAATGGTGATGTTTCCAGGCATGAGGTCTCCGTTGCGTTTTTTGTGTTCCAACCGATGCGGTTTGGTGCATCCGGGCGCACGCTCGCATCTCGTTTCGGCTATCGGCATGCGGCGCGCGGCGCTGCATAGGGGAAATCCATGATGCGCGCAGGGCTACGCGGCCCTGGGCGCGGCACGGCGAGAAAATGCCGGGAAGCCTTGCCGCGCAAAGGTTTGCGGGGTTGCCGGGCGATCGGGCGCGGTCTCGCGCGCTCCACCGGAAGCGTTCTGTCAGACTGGCGAGCGATTCGTGCTATCGTTTTGCTTTAGCCGATTGGTTATTTTGTTTAACTAGTTGATTCAGGCCGCTACGCAGCCGGCCGCGGGCGTGACGCCACCGGGCTCCCTCCGGCCCGCCGCGTTTTCGCCCCTTCCTCTCCGCTCGATCATGTCCGACCTTTCCACGCCGCTCGCGCGCGCGCCGCGCCGTCTCGACTCCATCAATCCGAAACCGCTCGGCATCGCGCTTCTGCTCGTCGCGCTCGGCGCCGTGTATCTCGCGCAGACCGTGAGCGCGCGCCAGGCGGCGCTCTACGTGGTCGGCGCGCTGCTCGGCATGACGCTTTATCACGCCGCGTTCGGCTTCACTTCGGCATGGCGCGTGTTCATCGCCGATGGCCGCGGCGCCGGCCTGCGCGCGCAAATGGTCATGCTCGCCATTGGCGTGCTGCTGTTCTTCCCCGCGCTCTCGGCGGGTTCGCTGTTCGGCCACCCGGTCACGGGCCTCGTTTCGCCGGCGGGCACCTCGGTCATCGTCGGCGCGTTCATGTTCGGCGTGGGCATGCAACTGGGCGGCGGCTGCGCCTCGGGCACGCTCTATACGGTGGGCGGCGGCAGCACGCGCATGGTCATCACGCTCATCGCCTTTATCGTCGGCTCCGTGGTCGCTACCGCGCACATGCCGTTCTGGACGTCGATGCCGCAGCTCAAGCCGCTTTCGCTCGTCAATGCGCTCGGCGTCGCGCCCGCCATCGCGCTGAATCTCGCGGTGTTCGCGCTCATCGCCGCGCTCACCGTGGTCATCGAAAAGCGCCGCCACGGCCACCTCGTCAACGAGCCGCAGCGCGCGCCGCACACCTCGCCGTGGCTGCACGGCCCGTGGCCGCTGCTCGCCGGCGCCGTGGCGCTCGCGGTGCTCAACTTCGCGACGCTCGCACTCTCGGGCCGCCCCTGGGGCGTGACTTCGGCGTTCGCGCTGTGGGGCGCGAAGGGCTTTGCCTCGCTCGGCATCGACGTGGCGAACTGGAAGTACTGGACGGCCGGCCCCAATGCCGCCGCGCTCGCCGCCCCGGCGAGCCACGACGTCACAACCGTCATGGACATCGGCATCGTGCTCGGCGCCATGGCCGCCGCCTCGCTCGCGGGCCGCTACGCGCCGGTGTGGCGCATTCCGCTGCGCTCGCTGCTCGCGGCCGTGATCGGCGGGCTGCTGCTCGGCTACGGCGCTCGCCTCGCGTATGGCTGCAATATCGGCGCGTATTTCAGCGGCATCGTTTCGGGCAGCCTGCACGGCTGGCTGTGGCTCGTGTGCGCGTTCGCCGGCAATGTGCTCGGCACGAAGCTGCGCCCGCTGTTCGGGCTCGAAGTCGAGCGCGTGAAGAACACGGGCTGCTGAGCCGCTGCTCACTGCGGCCGCACGCAGAAATGACGAAGGGCAAGGTATTGCACCTTGCCCTTTTTCCATGGTCCGGCGCTATTTTTGCCGGAGCGGACTGTCCGCCTAGATGCTCAGGCGCGAAACCTTGGTGCCCGCCAGCGAGACATCGGCCATCAGGCCCGCGTTGGTGAGCACGAAGGCTTCGACCGGGTGCGTGGCCGTATTGGTGTCGATCACGCCGTTGGCGCCCACGGTCACGAGGGCGACCGAAGCGTCGGCGCCCGCCGCCCAACCGTCCGTTGCGCGGAATTTGTCGAGTGCATCCTGCGTCATGAAAGCGAAGATGAGCGCCTTCGACTGCGCGCCCGCCTGGAGGCCGAACGAGCCCGAGACGGTGCTGTAATAGCCCACGCTCGCGCCGCCCACACGCAGCGCGCCTTCGCCATACTGCGCACCGACGATAAAGCCGGCTTGCAGCACTTCCGGGAACACCAGGACGCCGCGCGACTTCGCGAGGAGTTCGTGAGAGCCCTTCACGGTCGAGAAGAGCCGCGACAGCGTGCCGTCGACGGACGCGTCGATCGACTGCCGCTTGGACATGTTGGTCGCCGCCGTCGAATTCGAACCCGTGGTCGTCGTACAGCCCGCGAGCGCGAGACCGCCCGAAGCGAGCGTCACCGCCGCCGTTAGCATGAAGTTGCGTCGTTGCATTTGGTTATCTCCACACGAATGAGAGTGCGGGGTAGTCGCAGCAAACCACATGCCCGACCCCGCCGCGCCCAGTTGACACAGATCGGCTTCAGGCGACACCAACGTCGCCTTGGCCTGATTGTGCCCGAATTATGCGTGGAGCGTATGACGGAGGACTCCGTCAGCAAATCCCGACCATGCCAACGGCAATGCTCAAGGCGTGGCGGCCTTCCACGACGGGTCGGGATCGAACGTCTTGATCGCCGCCGCCGTTTGCGCGCCCTTCGGCCCGAGATTCTTCTGATAAACCTGACCGTCCTGATTGACGATAAAGCTCATCACCCCGGTCTTGCCGTATTCCGCTGGCCAGGCCACGAGCGCGAAGCCGCCGCTCAGCACGCCGTTGTCGAGGTAGTTGCGCGCGCCACCGCTCGCGTGCGGCCCCTGCGCCGTGAGAATGCGGAAGTGATAACCGTGATAACCCTCCTTCGGCGAGACCTGTGCGTTATGCGGCATGGCTTCCGCAAGCGGACCCAGCGGACTTTGGGTTTCGCCTTCCGCAACCGGCCAGTAGAGGCCGTCGTGCGTGCCCGGCGTGCTCACGAAGCGCAGCGCATAGTGCTGCGTGAGCTTGCGATAGTCGTTCTGCGCGTCGACATAGGCGAGCGAAGTGAGCATGGCCGCGCGTTCGTTGCGTCCGATACGGCGCGTGAGGATTTCGCTCGCGCCTACGCGCGGATCGAATTGCCAGCCCTTGCCCGACTCCACGATGGGGATGGGCATCGTCCAGCCGCTGTCGCCCACTTCGATATGCGCGCTGGCCTTGCCCGCCACGGGCTTGTCGTCGGGCACGACGCGATGGCCCTTGGCCCAGGCGCCGAGATAATCGTAGATATCTTCCTGACCGATGTTCTGCGTCGGGATGAACTGCTGGAAATTGCTGCCGAGCACGTGCTTCATGGCGTCGTGATCGTTGGTCGCGAGCGCGTCGGTGAACGCGCTCGCGGCGGCGTCGGGCGTGGCGTACACGGCCTGCGCGTGCGCGGCGCCCGCCACCGACCATTGCACCGGCAACAGCGTGGGCGCGCCAAAGAGCGCGAGTGCCGCGCCAAACGCAAGCGCATGAGCATGCGGGAGGCGGCGTGCGTGAATGCGGATCATCGTTAGACTCCTCATGTAATTCAACGTTACCGGCGACCGAAGTGACGTCCGCCGCCACCGCCACCACCGCCTCCAAACCCGCCACCACCACCGCCGCCGCCGAAGTTCCCATGCGGCGCCTGGCCCATGCCGCCGCCGCGGCTCTGGAACGCTTCGCGGCTTTGCTGGCCGCGCTGCTGGTCGAGCCGCGCGTTCGCGCCGTCGCCCGCGCCGCGCAAGGCGTTGTCGCGGTTCGCGCTCTGGGCGCGGTTGTTGAGGTCGTTCGCGCGGTTCGCGTTCTGGCCGCCGTTTTGGGCACGGTTATTGAGCTCGTTGCCACGATTGGCGTTTTGCGCACCGTTCTGGCCGCGGTTGTTCAACTCGTTGCCGCGATTGCCGTTCAGCCCGTTGGCACCGTTCGCGCCGGTGCGGTTGCCGCCTTGCTGTATGTCGTGCAGCCGCTGGTTGGCGTTGCCGCTCACGTTCTGGCCGGTACGGTTCTCCAGCGTCTGCATGGCCTGCGTGCGCGACTGGTCGTAGCCGCGATACTGGTTGCGCTGGCCATTCGCGTTCGCGTTGTTGAAGTTCTGGCGGCGCTCGACGTTGGCGTTGCGATTCCAGTTCGACGTGGCGTTGTTCGTGTTGATGCGGTTGTTGACGTTGATGTTGTTGTAGCGATTGACGTTGACATTCACGTCATGGTTGTTCCAGTTGAAGCCGCCCCACAACGAGTTCGCCACCGCGATGCCCGCGCCGAACGCGAGCCCGCCCACGAAGCCCGATGCAATGGCGTACCCCGGCGGCGGCGGCATGTACACGGGCGGATAGGCCGGATACGGCCACGCGCCATAAACCACCGTGGGGTTGTACGTGGGCACATAGACCACCTGCGGATTCGCAGGCTCGATCACGATGGTCTGCGTGGTCGACGTGCCCGAGGCCGGCTGCACCACGACCTTCTGCTGCTCGTTGGACTTGAGGTTGCCCGCATTTTGCGCCTGCACGCGCAAGCGCTGCACCGAGTCCATCACGTCGTTGGGCTGCGCGAGAAACGCATTGCCGATCTGCTGCACCCAGTCGGGCTTCGTCGCCATCGTGGCCAGCACCTGCGGGAACGCCACGAGCGACTGCACGCTCGGGTCCCACGGCTCGGAAGCCACCGCCTTCACCGCGTCGTCGCCCTTCACGTTCGGATTGGCCTTCGACCACTGCGCGGCGGCCTGCACGTCCTGCGGGAACGTGGTGGCCATGAGCACCTGCGCGAGCAGTGCGTCGGGATAAAGCGCGATGGGCGCGGTGAGCGAGTCGAGTTGCTGGTTCGAAAGATGGGCCGCGTTCTGCGCGAGCGCGGCAGTGGGGCCAAGCGGTCCCACGAAAAGCGGTGCGCCCGCAAGCGTCGCGCACACGAGCCAGGCAAGGCGCTGGCTTACCCCGGTTGATTTCACTTGACTGTCCTCCCGGTTACGGAACGTTGGTGCCGATTTGTGTAGCGATCGAACATTCGCAAACAACCCTGCACGCAAACTCCCGCGAACGAAACGATCTCGAATAACGCTACGACGTGCTTCAGGAAAATAAAGGGCCACGACTGGCAGTGTCAATGGAAGATGTGTTTCAAGACAATGGTTACGCGATGTGCATCAATGACAGTGAAAAGTACGGTCAACGTAACAATCTCGCGGGCATGAATCATTCGGTCCGGGAGTGCGATTGCGACTCGTTTGCACTCAAATGCACGCGCACGAAACCCACGTGTTCGCGCAGCACGTAAAACGCATCGGCATACGCGAGCGGCATGCGCAACGTGTTGAGCGAACGCTCGATCTCGTCGAGCTCCGCCACCAGCGCGCGGCGTTCCTCTTCGTTCGTATGCTTGAGCGCGTCGCGCTCGATGGCGATGAGCGCTCCATAGTAGCGATAGATACGCGAGCGCACGCGCCACCGGTACATCGCCGGTATCGCGCGCAAGGCGGGAATCACGAGCACCGCAAGCGGCAGGAGCAGCACGAGGAGGCGGTCGGTCACGCTCGCAAGCCAGAAAGGCAGCGCGCGATAGAGAAAGCTCTTGCCCGACTTGTAGTAGCGCGTGGCGTCCTCGCTGATGCGAAAGTCGTGCACCGCCGGGCTCGGAAATTCGCCCTCGCGCTGCATCAGGCCGGGCACGCCGTTCACCTCGCTAGCCGCTTCGATGAGCAGATCGGAAAGCGCGGGATGGAGCGTGTCGCGCGCCACCAGTTCCACGGTCGGACCGATCAGGTGCACGGTATCGCGCGGCTGCCGCCGGCGTAAATCGAGCACGCCCGGCGGCAGGTCGATGTTCTCCAGATACGGAAAGAGCCGCGTATAGGCCGCCGCTTCGTCGAAGCTCATGACCGAGATGCCGGGTATGTCGAGCAGGCGCAGCATCAAGCCGCGCGTCGTGGAGTCGCCGCTGAGCATGGCGGCTTCGACTCGGCCGGAAACGAGCGCGGTGGCGGCGTCCATGCCGTCGAGCGGCAGGAAGGTGGAGTCGCCGCCGGGGTCGATGCCGTTCGCCGAGAGCAGCTTGAGCGCGAGTTCGCGCGTGCCGCTGCCCACGCGGCCGATGGCGATGCGCATGCCGTCGAGTTCGGAGAGCCGCGTGAGGCCCGAGCCGCGATAGAACACGACGATGGGCAAATACGACACGCTGCCGAGCGACATGAGCGAGCGCGTGTCCTGGCCGTCGGCCACGCCGCCCTGCACGAAGGCGAGATCGACGTGCTCCTTCGGATCGAGCAGGCGCGCGAGGTTTTGCACCGAGCCGTCCGATTCGAGAATCTTGAGCTTCACGCCGTTGCGCGCGAGGATGGTGCGGTAGGCCTGCGCCATCTGCATGAAGGAGCTGTCGGCGGGGCCCGCGCTGATGGTGAGGCTGCGCGGCGGCGCGGGATCGACGAGCCAGATGACGAGCCCCATCACGACGGCGCAGAACAACGCAACGGGCAACGTGGTCAGCGCGATGTCGCGCCAGGAAAGATGCGCGTGGTCACGCAGAAAGTTAGGCGGCGGCGGTCGATGTCTTCTCATGAGAACCCGGCGGCACTGCGTCAGACTCCTGGAGATCTCATCATGCCATTTTCGCGACAGATCTGATCGCTGGCGTTTCCCCTGCCGTTGCCCCTGCCGCCGCCCCCGTGCACGCAGGGCTGATGAAAGCCGAGTGTCAGCCCGCCGCCCTGGTGAGCGCGAACAACTCGGCGCGCAGCGCCTTCGCGCGGTCGCGCTTCATGTGCTGCTCGAACTCGGCCTGCGCGTCGAGCCACAACGCATGCGCCTTCTCATAGCGGCGCAGGCCGGCCGCCGAAAGCCGGTAAACCAGCGTGCGCGTGTCGTGCTCGGCCGCCGCCGTGAGCACGAGGCCGTCGCGCTGCAAGGGCTTCAACGCGCGCACGAGCGTGGTGCGGTCCATCACTAGGTCTTCGGAAAGTTCGGCGGCCGTGGCGTCGGGCCGCCCCGCGAGGCGCGAGAGGATCGTGAACTGCGCAGCCGTGACGTCCGCCTGCGAGAGGTGACGCTCGTAAAGCTGCGTGACGAAGCGCGCCGCCTGCCGCAGCGCAAAACAGTTGCATTCCTCGCGCGTCACCCGCTTCGTCATCGTCATGGTCCTCACCTGATCCGCGCCACGCAGCGCGCAGTCATCATACTTTCTCGAGCGCGAGCGCGATACCCTGGCCGCCGCCGATGCAAAGCGTGACCACCCCGCGACGCAGCCCGTCGCGCTGTATCGACCACGCGAGGCGCGTGGTGAGAATCGCGCCCGTCGCGCCGATCGGATGACCGTGTGCGATGGCGCCGCCTTCCACGTTCACGATGTCCTCGGGTATGCCGAGCTGCTTGATCACCGCGAGCGGCACCGCCGCGAAGGCCTCGTTGATCTCGAAGCGATCGACGTCGCCGAGCGACCAGCCCGCGCGCCGCAGCGCGAGCTGCACGGCGGGCACCGGGCCGAGGCCGAAGAGACCCGGCTCCACCGCCGCCACGCCCCACGCCACGAGCCTCACCATGGGCGCGAGGCCTTCGGCTTCGGCAAAGCCGCGCTCGGCCACGAGCATCGCGCTCGCCGCGCTGTTCAGGCCCGGCGCGTTGCCCGCCGTGATCGTGCCGTTCGGGCGAAACGCGGGACGCAGCTTCGCGAGCGTTTCCAGCGTCGTGTCGGGGCGCGGCGCTTCGTCGGTATCGATACGCTCCATGCCCTTCTTGCCCTTCACTTCCACCGCGACGATCTCTTCCTTGAAGCGGCCCGCTGCCTGCGCGGCAGCGAAGCGCTGTTGCGAGCGCGCCGCCCAGGCGTCCTGCTGCGCGCGCGTGAGCGCCGACTGCGTGACGAGGTCTTCGGTATGCCAGCCCGAATGCTGGTCCGAGAACGCGTCGACGAGACCATCGCGCAGCATGCTGTCGTGAATCTCGGCATTGCCCATGCGATAACCCCAGCGGCCGCCGTCCAGCAGATACGGCGCACGGTCCATGTTCTCCATGCCGCCCGCCAGCGCGACGTCGGCGAGACCCAGCATCACTTCCTGCGCGGCGCTCGCAATGGCCTGCGCGCCCGAGCCGCACACGCGATTGACCGTGAGCGCGGGCACCGTGACGGGCACGCCGCCGTTTAGCTCGGCCTGGCGCGCGGGATTCATCTTGTTGCCCGCCTGAATCACGTTGCCGAGGACCACCGAACCGAGCCGCGCGGGATCGAGCTTCGCGCGCGCGAGCGTTTCGCGCACCGCCGCCGCGCCCAGCTCCACAGCGGGCACGCCCTTGAATGCGCCGTTGAAACCGCCAATTGCCGTTCGCACCGGCTGGCACAGAACGATCTCGCGTGAATTCAGCTTACTCATCGTCACTTCTCCTTTCGTGTGCACCCTTTCACCATCATTCTATGTATGCATATGCACACTTTCAAACGATTTTGTGGAAGATGCGCTCGCGTGCGCTGGCACGATTGATGTCGTGTCAGCGCACGCAGGGTGGGTGAACCCATCACTTACGGCGCACGCGGGAAATCCAGCGTCGTATCGTTGATGCGGTTCACGAGATTCGTGAACGTGATCGAGGTCACCGCCAGCGCGATTTCAACGATCTGGCGCTCCGTATAACCGGCTTCGCGAATCGCGCTCACGTCCGCTTCCGGCAGCGTGCCGTGCGTGGTGACGAGCACGCGCACGAAATGCACCAGCGCGTCGCGCTCCGCGTCGCCGCTCGGTTCGCCCGCGCGGACCGCCTTCATCGTTTCGGGGGCGAGACCTGCGAACTTGCCCGCCAGCGTGTGCGCGGCGAGACAGTAGTCACAACCCGCCACTTCGCTCACCGCGAGCTTGATCGTTTCGATATCGGGCTTCGACAGCGTGCCGGCGGCAATCACGCCTTCGACGGCGAGCAGCGCGCCAAGCGCCTCGGGGCTGTGCGTGCCGATGGTTGCGTAGGCGTTGGGCACCTTGCCCACGGCCTTGCGGATCTTTGCAAAGATGTCGGCGGCGGCGCCGGTGGCGGCTTCGGGCTTGATGGCGGAAAGACGGGACATGTTCGACTCCTTGAACGTTGCGTGGTCGCGAGCTGGGTTGGGGGTATCGCGTAGCCATCGTCGATGGCATGAAGCCAGTCTAGTCGCCCACGGTTGCGTTTTTAATGCCAGAATGGCGCGACTTCATGCTCAAACGTCTCACCCGCCCATCATGGATCTGCTGAGCCGCCTTCTCGCGCTGATGCCCGTTGCGGGCCGTCTCGACGTGCGCTGCCATTTCGGCGCGCCCTGGCGCATCGACGAGCCCGGCGCGAAGGAGCGCGAGATCCGCTATCACGTGCTGATTGCGGGGCGCGCCATCGTCGAGGACGCGCACGGCGCGCCCGTCGCCCTGCACGCGGGCGACATCGTGCTATTTCCCACCGGCAGCGCCCACGTGCTCCACGACGGCAGCGGCGCGGCGCCCGCGGCGGTCGAAACGCGCATGGAGCACGGTGTCGCCATCGAAACGAATGGCGGCACGGGCGCGAGCGCCGACGTGCTGTGTGGCCGCTTCCTGCTGCCCGCCGTGCCGCAGCGCCTGCTGCGCGAGAATCTGCCCGCGCGGCTCGTCGTGCACAGCGCGCGCGAAGGCACGCAAGCGCCCGAGCGTCTCGTGCGCCTGATCGCGCTCCTGCGCGACGAAGCCTACGAGGCCGCGCCGGGCAGCGAATCGCTCGTGAACCATCTTTCCGGCGCGCTTTTCGGGCTCACGCTGCGCTATGCGAGCGCCGGTGACGCCCCGCCGCGCGGCCTGCTCGCGCTCGCCCAGCGCCCGCGCCTGCAACCCGCCATCGACGCCATGTTCGATGCGCCGGGCAAACCGTGGACGCTGCCCGAGCTGGCGGAGCTTTGCCACATGTCGCGCGCGACCTTCGCCCGGCACTTCGACGAGGCCATCGGACGCTCGGCCGCCGACGTGCTCACCGATATCCGCATGACGCTCGCGGGCCGCATGCTCGCGCAGGGCAACCAGAGCGTGGCGGAGATCGGCGAATTCGTGGGCTATCAGTCGGACGCGGCGTTCCAGCGCGGCTTCAAGCGCCACGTGGGCATGACGCCCGCGCAGTGGCGCGCGCTCGCACGCGAGGCCGCGGCCGGCGCGTGAGCCCGCGGGCGTCGTTGCAAGCAAGCGTTGCAGGCATGTCGTTCAACCGCCGTGCGCGGGCGCGTCCTGCGCCAGCACCACATCGCCACTCTGGCTCCAGCCGCCGCCCAGCGACCGGTAGAGCGCGACCGCCGCGAGCGCGCGCTCGCGCTGCGCGTCGTTGAGCAGGTCCTGATCGGCGAGCAGGGTTTGCTGCGCGCTGAGCACGTCGAGGAAGTCGGCGGCGCCGCCCTTGTAAAGCTGGTTGGCGAGCTTGAGCGATTGCGCCGACGAAGCCAGCGCATCGTTCAGTTGCTGCGTTTGCCCCGCCGTGCTCACGAGATCGCTGCGGCTGTCCTCCACTTCGCGCAAGGCTTGCAGCATGGTCTGTTGCAAATTCAACTGCAATTCGCGCATGCGGCTCTCGCTCTGGTCGATGTCGGCCGTAATGCGCCCCGCGTTGAAGATCGGACTCGTCGCGCCGATCGCCGCGCTGAAGAGATTGTCGGTCAGCGTGGGCATGCCGAGATAAGACGCCGCGAGAATGCCGTCCGTCAAGTTGAGCGTGAACTTCGGATAGCGCTCGGCGCGCGCCACGCCCACTTCCGCCGCGCGCTGCTGCACCGTGGCGTAAGCCGCCTGCACGTCGGGGCGGCGCAATAACGCCTCGGAAGGCAGCATCTGCGGCACGCTCGCGGGCACACCTGGAATAGGCGCGCTTTGCGCGAGCGCGAGTTGCGCCACCGACTCCGGCGTGCGCCCCGTGTACACCGCGATCAGGTTCAATTGATGGTCGATGCTCGACTGTGCGCGCGGAATGCGCGCCTGCAACTCGCTGAGCTGCGTTTGCGCGCGCGCGACGTCCAGTTGCGTCGAAAGGCCGTATTTCAGGCGGTCTTGCGTGAGCCGCAACGTGTGCTTGCGAATCTCCAGGTTATCCTGAAGGATTTTCAACTCGGCCTGCGCATAGCGCAGATCGACGTACGCCGAAGCCGTGTTCGCCGCAAGCGCGAGGCGCACTGCGTCGAGCGCGTGCTTCTGGCCCACGAGGTTTGCCTGCGCGGCGAGCAGGTCGAGACGTTCCCCGCCGAACACGTCGGGCGACCAGCTCAGCGCGAGTCCCGCGCCCGCCTGCTTCACGTAGCCGAGCGGCGGCGGCGTATTTTGCCGCGTGTAAGCGCCGTGCGCCGTGAAATCGAGTTGCGGCAGCAACGCGGCGTGCTTTTGCGTGGTGATCGATTGCGCCTGCTTCACGCGCTCGGCGGCGGCCTGCAAGTCGAGATTGCCTTCGAGCACCGTGGCGAGCAGCGCGTCGAGTGTGGGATCGCCGAACTGCGCCCACCAGGCGCGTGCTTCGATCGCGTCTTGCGGGGCGTCGATGCGCCACGCCACGGGCGCCGTTTCGTGCACGGAGGCAGGCAAATCAGGGTGCTGCGCGGGCTGCACCGCGCAGGCGGCGAGCACGGCGGCGCAGAGCATCGAGAGAGCGAGGCGCATGGGTTTCGACGAGCGGCTGTCGGCCCGAGGGGACTGCGGGGTTGGGAGGGTTTGCATGAAGCACCTCAATGAGCGTCGGGCGGCGGGCCGCCCATCGAAATCGGCTGCGAAAACGCCACGCTCGCAATGGCCACGAGGAAGCAAAGGGAAAGCGCGAAGAACGTATCGGAGAACGTCATCACGAGCGCCTCGCGCAACACGAGCGCATGCAGTTGCGCAAGCCCCGCCTGGGCGGCGTCGAGCGCATTGCCCGCCGCCGACGACCAGTACGCGGTGCGCCCCGCAAGCAGAAGCTGCACCTGCGGCGCGCCATCGGTCACGCTTTCGTTCAGGCGCAGATAATGAAAGTTGAGCCGGTCGTTGAGCATCGTCGCGCTCACGGCAATGCCGATCGCGCCGCCCAGATTGCGCATGAGATTGAAGAGGCCGCTTGCCGACTTGAGCCGCGATGCCGGCAGCGAGCCGAGCGACATTGTGACGATGGGCGGAATGGCGAACTGCTGGCCAATGCCGCGCAGCGCCTGCGGCAGGAGGAACTGCTGCCAGCCCCAGTCGTGCGTGAGCGGCACATACAGGTAGCAGCCAAGGCCGAAACAAACCAGACCGAACAGCATCAGCTTGCGCATGCTGAAGTAGCGCGTGGCCCAGGCATACACACCGAGCGCGAGCAACTGGAACACGCCCACGGAAAGCAGCGAGAGACCGATTTGCAGCGAGCTATAGCCGCGCACTTCGGCAAGGAAAAGCGGCGTGAGATAAACGGCCACGAAAATGCCGATGCCGGTGACGAACGAGAGCAGGCTGCCGATGCCGAAGTTGCGCACGAGCAGCGCGCGCAAATCGACGATCGGGTCCTTCGCCGTGAGCGCGTGCACGAGGAAAAGAAAACCGCAAATGGCCGAGATCCACGTGCAGGCCACGATCGCGTCGTCGCCGAACCAGTTCTTGCGCGGCCCTTCTTCGAGCACGTATTCGAGGCAGCCAAGAAAACCGCACATGAGCACGATGCCGAGATAATCGCCGCGCTTGAGCAGCGAGAGATCGGGCTTGTCGATGTTCACGTACTTCGGCACCAGCGCCGCCACCGCAACGCCCGGCACGAGATTCAGATAAAAGAGCCAGTGCCACGACCATTGATCGGTGATCCAGCCGCCGATCACCGGCCCGAGCGTCGGCGCGAGCGAGGCGAGCGCGCCGATGGTTGTTGACGCAACCAGACGCTGCTTGCCCGGAAAGAGCACGAAGGCCGTAGTGAACACGGTGGGGATCATCGCGGCGCCGAGCGCGCCTTGGAGGCCGCGAAACACGATCATCGAGTTGATGTCCCAGGCGAGGCCGCACAACATGCTCGTGACAGTGAAGCCCACCGCAGACGCCACGAACAGCCAGCGCGTGGAAAACACCTTCGAGAGCCAGCCGGACATGGGAATCACCATGATCTCGGCGATCAGATAAGCGGTCTGCACCCACGAAAGCTCGTCCTGGCTTGCGGAAAGTCCGCCGCCGATGTCGCGCAGCGACGAAGCGACGATCTGGATGTCAAGCGTGGCCATGAAAAAGCCGATGCACATCAGCGCGAACGCGAAGGCGCGTTGCGCCATCGGTTGCAGATGCGGCGCGAGCGGCTCCTGCACGCTTGAAGCGGGGCTCATCGTAGTGGCGTTCATCGCGGTGGCCTCTTCAATGCGCTTGAGCGAGATGCACTTTCACGGTCGCGGAAAGGCCCGGCCGCAACGCGCCCTCCATGCCCGGCGACGCCGATGCATCGAGACGAATGCGCACCGGCACGCGCTGCACGATCTTCGTGAAGTTGCCCGTGGCGTTCTCGGGCGGCAGCACACTGAACGTCGCCCCCGTGGCCGGCGCGAGACTCTCCACCACGCCGTGCAGCGTGCCGCTGGCCGCGTCGAGCGTGACGTCGGCGTGGTCGCCCGCATGCATCTTCTTCAACTGGTCTTCCTTGAAGTTTGCGTCCACCCACAGACCCGATGCGGGCACCACGGTCAGCAGCGGCGCGCCCACGTTCGCGAGCGTGCCCACGCGGGCCGTGCGATTGCCGATGTAGCCGTCCACCGGCGCGCTCAACGTGGTGTATTCGACGTTCAGTTGTGCGAGGCGCTGGTTGGCTTGCGCCGTCGCGACGCGGGCCCGCGCGTCGTTGATCTGCGCGGCCAGCACGTCGAGCTGGCGTTGCGCCGCCAGCACCGCCGCGCCGCTTTGCGCGACCGACGCCTGGGCCTTCGCGTAATCGGAGTCCGCACGCTCCACCAACTGGCTCGACACCGCGTCGTCCTTCACCAGTTCGCGGTAGCGCGTCTGGTCCTGGCCGCTGCGCGTGAGTTCCGCATTCGAGGCGCGCACTTCCGCCTGATGCTGGTTGATCACGGCTTCCTGCAACGAGCGCTTCGCCTGCAATTCGTCCACCGAGGCGCGCGCGCTCGCCAGTTCGGCATTGGCCTGCGCGAGCTTCGCGTCGTAATCACGCGAGTCGAGCCGCAGCAGCACCTGGCCCGCATGCACGCGCTGGTTGTCCTGCACGAGGATCTCCGAGACGAAGCCGCTCACGCGCGGCGCCATGACCGTGACGTTGCCGCCCACGTAGGCGTCGTCGGTGGTCTCGACGAAGCGCAGCACGACGAACCAGTAGCCGGCGGCGGCCGCCAGCACGAGCGCGACCGCGCCTAGCGCGAGACGCATGCGCGAGATGCGCGCGCTCTCTCTCGCCTGCACCGGCTCGACCGCAACGGGAGTGGAAGGACTCGACATGACGTTTACCTGTGTATATGCACTGTTTAAGATAAAAAAGGCGTGACGCGACCAGCAAAAACTAGACAGCCCGTGTGATGCGAAACAACTCGCGCCGCAGCCACGCCGCGCGCTGCGCGCCGAAGCGGCGCTCGAATTCGTCCTGCGCGGCGCGCCAATGCGTGTGCGCCGCCTGAAGCCGCGCGCGGCCCGCAAGCGTGAGCGCGAGACGGCGGCGGCGTTCGCCTCCATCTGGCGCGTCGGCCACCAGCGCGCCGCGCAGGAGCGGTCGCAACGCCCGTACGAGCGTGGTGCGCTCCATCACCATCGAGCGCGCCAGCTCCGCCATCGTGAGACTCGACGCACGGCCGAGCGCGCCGAGAATGCTGAATTGCGTGGGCGTGAGCCCTGCCGCGCTCAGGTGCCGCTCGTAAAGCTGCGACAAATGCCGCGCGGCCTGGCGCACGGCGAAACAGTCGTCGTGCTCGGGAGACTGGTCGGCGCCGTGCTCCGTGCGTGGGTTTGGGGCTTCGATGTGCATATGCACAGACTAGCGGGCATTCCGGCCCCGAACAAGCTTCACGCGCGACATCACATTATGGCCGCGCCGACAACAATCGCCCCATCCTTTCATTCAGCCTTCGATTTGGCGGGCGCATCATGCCTCACATCGTCGAAGAACGCGGTGGCGTGGTCGATGAACGCGCGCACCTTGGCCGGCAGCAACGTGCGCGTTGTGTAGGCGAGGCGGATCTCGATCTGCATGTCGACGAGCGGAAAGTCGTCGAGCACGGTCACGAGCTTGCCCGCCGCCAGTTCCTCGCTCACGAGCGCGGTGGGCAAGATGCCGATGCCGAAGCCTTGCAGCACCATTTCGCGGTTGAACTCGGGGTTGTTCGAGGCGACCTCGTGCTGCATGGGGATGACGATTTCCTCGTCGTCCGCGCGAAACGCAATGGAGGGCTTGCGCATGGACGGCGGCATCGGCACGAACACATGCTCCACGAGGTCGGCGGGATGCTTCGGCGTGCCACGCTCGGCGAGATACGCGGGCGTCGTGACGAGCGCGAGCGGGATGCGTTCGAGCAGGCGCGTGACGGTCGACTCGTTGTTGAGCATGAACGGCAGCACGAGGCCGAGGTCGTAGCCGTCCGCGATCAGATCGACGGGGCGCTCGGTGAGGATCACGTCGAGCGTGACCTTGGGGTGTGCGCGCTTGAAGCTGGCGATGAGCGGCACGAGGCGGTTGACCGTGGCCGTGGTGTGCGCGACGAGGCGCAGCACGCCGTTGGCCTCGCGTGTCTGGTCGGTCGCGTCGGCCTCCAGCGCGTCGAGGTCGTCGAGCACGCGGCAACAGCCTTCGTAGAAGCGCTCGGCCGTCTCGGTGAGCGACACCGCAC
This sequence comes from Paraburkholderia unamae, assembly GCF_003096875.1. Lineage (NCBI taxonomy): Bacteria > Pseudomonadati > Pseudomonadota > Betaproteobacteria > Burkholderiales > Burkholderiaceae > Paraburkholderia > Paraburkholderia unamae. The sequence goes on along the minus strand of NZ_QEOB01000031.1, from coordinate 57,364 downwards.
GCGTGCTGCGATGAAAGAGCCGGTTGCCAAGGCGCTTTTCGAGCCGCGCGATTGCACGCGAGACGACGGGCGTGGTGAGGCTGTGCATATCCGCGGCGCGCGTGAAGCTGCGCGCCTCGACGACGGAGCGGAAGATCCGCAGGCTGTCGATATAGTCCATGAGCGTGTGGGGGTGTGGCGTTCGCGTAGCTTAAAGCCTTTCAGTCGCCCTTGCCGAACACCTCCTCGCAAAACCCCCGCCCCTCGTCGGACAAGCTCGCCGTTCCCGTGCCGTCCTCCGCTTGCGTCGTCACGACCAGACCGCCGTCCACGAGCGCGGTCAAATGCCTGCGCAATGCGCTCATCGGCACGCCGGCCTGCTTCGAGAGCTTCGCTAGCGACCACGCGCGCCACTGACGCTCAGGCTGCCCCTGCTTCTCGCACTCCGCGCGCCACAACTGTTCGAGCACGGCAACCAGCGCCGGATCGATGCCGGCCTCGTCGTCGTTATCGTCGCGCTCTTCATCTGCGTTCATCGTCTGTCTCCTCACGCCATTTTCGCGACCATTTCGCCGAGCGTCTTCAGCGCGGCCTCGGTCTGCGCGGTCCATGGGTAGCTGTAATTCAGCCGGATGTAGTGGTGATACTCGTTGCGCATCGAGAACATATAGCCTGGCCCGATGGTGATGCCTTGTGCGAGCGCCGCCTGGTAGAGCCGCATCGAATCCACGCGCGGCGGCAGTTCCACCCACAGCACGTAGCCGCCTTGCGGCTCCGAAGTGCGCGTGCCCGCCGGAAAGAAACGCTCGACCATGGCCCGCATGAGCCGCGCCTGTTGACGGTAGAAACGCCGCACGCGGCGCAGGTGCCGGTCGTAGCCGTCGTGGCGCAGGTAATCCGCCAGCGCGACCTGGGGCACCGAAGGCGTGGTGAGCGTGTTGAGGAACTTGAGCTTCTCGACCTGCGCGCGGTAGCGCCCAGGCAGCGCCCAGCCGATGCGGTACGAGGCCGAAAGACTCTTGGAAAACGAGGCGCAATGCAGCACGAGCCCGCGCGTGTCGAACTGCTTGAGCGTGGAAGGCCGCGTTTGCCCGAAATACAGCTCCTGGTAGACATCGTTTTCGATCACGGGCAGGTCGTGCGCCTCGGCCAGCGCCACGAGCCGCGCCTTGTGCGCGTCGGGCATGCGAAAGCCCAGCGGATTCTGGAAGTTCGGCATCACCATGCACGCGGCCACCTTCTGGCGCGCGAGCACGCGCTCCAGCGCGTCGAGGTCGATGCCGGTGTCAGCGTGCGTGCTCACTTCGATTGCGCGCATGCCCAGACGCTCGATGGCGTGCAGCATCGCGTAGTAGGTGGGCGACTCCACGGCCACCGTGTCGCCCGGCTTCGCCACCGCTTGCAGGCTCAGATTGATCGCTTCCGTCGCGCCCACTGTGATGACGATTTCCTCGGGATCGACGCTCACGCCGTTTTCCGCGTAGCGCCGCGCGATCTGCCGGATCAGTTCGGGATTGCCGGGCGGCAGGTCGTCGATCAGATTCCAGCTTGCATGGCGGCGCGCGATGGCATTGGCGTACTGGTTGATGCGCCGCCAGGGGAACAGCGCCGGGTCGGGGTACGGCGAGCCGAGCGGCACCGCGTCCTGCGCGCCGATGCTGCGCAAGGTGGACAGCACGAGGCGGCTCACGTCCACGTTGGCGGGCACCGGTTGCCTCGGCGCGCTCGGGCGGCGCAGCCTCGCCAGGGAGGCCGCGGGGGCGGCCGGCGGCCGTTGTCCGTTGGTCGCTGCGCTCGCCGCGTTCACGCCGCCCGCGTGGGACGCGCCCACACGCGAGCGCACGAAATAACCCGACTGCGGACGCGACTCGATCACGCTGCGGCTCTCCAGCAGCGCGTACGCATGCAGCACAGTCTTGATGCTCACGCCGTATTGCTGGCTCGCGCGCCGCACCGAAAGAATGCGCTCGCCGGGGCCAAACACGCCCCGCCGCACAGCGGCTTCGATATCGTCGGCGAGTTGCTCGTAGCGGGTCACGTTCAAAAGGGCAAAGGGGATGAGGCACAGACGCCATGCGGGCGCGGTCGTTCCCGCCCAGTCTATGACAAAACGCCGCAACTGTATCCCTTGCTTTTCGGTTTTTCTGTGATCTCCGGGAGCACAGGAACACAGTAGCCTTGGGTCATCGGGCAGACCGCCCTGGAAAACGAAAGCCAACCGCATCATGAAGAAGCCGCAAGGTCGCATCGAGCCGTACCACCACCCCGCCGCAGGCTGGGGCGCGCTCAAGCAGGTCGCCATCAACCTGATCAAGGAAAAGGTGACGGGCGGCAATTACCGCACGCTGCTCAAGCAGAACCAGCCCGACGGCTTCGACTGCCCCGGCTGCGCGTGGCCCGACCGCGAGCACGCCTCGACCTTCGAATTCTGCGAGAACGGCGTGAAGGCCGTAGCGGCGGAGGCGACCAGCAAGCGCGTGACGCCCCGGTTCTTCCAGGAGCACACCGTGAGCGAGCTGATGGCGCAAACGGACTACGAGCTGGAGCAACATGGCCGCCTGACCGATCCGCTCGTGTACGACGCGTTGCAGGACCGCTACGTGCCGATCGAATGGAGCGATGCGTTCAAGCTGATCGGCAAGCACCTCAAGGCGCTCGACAACCCCAACCGCGCCGCGTTCTACACCTCGGGCCGCGCGAGCAACGAGGCCGCGTTCCTCTACCAGCTTTTCGTGCGCATGTACGGCACGAACAACTTCCCCGACTGCTCGAACATGTGCCACGAGGCCACGAGCCGCGGCCTGCCGGGCACGGTTGGCATCGGCAAGGGCACGGTCACGCTCGACGACTTCGAGCACGCCGACACCCTCCTCATCTTCGGCCAGAACCCGGCCACGAACCATCCACGCATGCTCGGCGAACTGCGCGAATGCGCGAAGCGCGGCGCGACCATCGTGTCGATCAATCCGTTGAAGGAACGCGGACTGGAGCGCTTCGCGAGCCCGCAGCACACGCTCGACATGCTTTCGCCCAAGGGCGTGCAGATCAGCTCCGTGTTTATCCGCCCGCGCGTGGGCGGCGACTTCGCGCTCATCAAGGGCGTGGCCAAGCGCGTGATCGAACTCGACGATCAGGCGCTCGCGCAAGGCGCCGAGCGCATTCTCGACGTCGATTTTATCGCGGAACATACCGTGGGCTTCGACGCCTTCGCCGCCGATCTGCGCGCCGAATCGTGGGACACCATCGTGGCCGAAGCGGGCGTGCCGGTCGAAGAAGTGCTCAAGCTCGCCGACATCTACGTGAACGGCAAAGCCGTGATCTCGACGTGGGGCATGGGCCTCACGCAGCACAAGAATTCGGTGGCGACGATCCAGTTGCTCTCGAATCTCATGATGATGCGCGGGAACATCGGCCGCCGCGGCGCGGGTCTATGCCCCGTGCGCGGCCATTCGAACGTGCAGGGCGACCGCACGGTGGGCATCGAGGAAAAGCCCACCCAGGCGTTCCTCGACCGTCTCGGCAAGGCCTACGATTTCGAGCCGCCGCGCGAACACGGCTACGACGTGGTGGAAACCATCCACGCCATGCTTGAAGGCCAGGTGAAGGTATTCATCGGTCTGGGCGGCAACTTCTCGATCGCCACGCCCGACACGCCGCGCACGTGGGAAGCCATGCGCGCGTGCGCGCTCACGGTGCACGTGACCACGAAGCTCAACCGCAGCCACCTGGTGCACGGCCACGACGCGCTGATCCTGCCCACGCTCGGGCGCACCGAAATCGACCTGCAAAACGGCGTGCCGCAAGGCGTGAGCGTCGAAGACTCGATGAGCATGGTGCACATCTCGTACGGCATGAACCGTCCGGCTTCCACGAACCTGCTTTCGGAAATCGCGATCGTCGCGCACATGGCGCACGCCACGCTCGGCAGCGACAAGGTGGACTGGCTCGACCTCGCCGCCGATTATTCGAAGATCCGCGACGGCATCGAAAAGGTGTTCGACGGCTTCGAGAACTACAACGAGCGTCTGAAGCACCCCGGCGGCTTCCACCTGGGCGTGGCCTCGCGCGACCGCGTGTGGAAAACGCCCAGCGGCAAGGCGCAGTTCGTGGTGCACGGCATCGCGCTCGACACGCCCATTCACCGCGCGCGCGCCGAGCACGGTGCGCGCCTCATGACGCTCATGACCACGCGCTCGCACGATCAGTACAACACCACGATCTACGGTCTCGACGACCGCTATCGCGGCGTGTACGGCCTGCGCCGCGTGCTGTTCGCGAACCGCGAGGACATGACGGTGCTCGGCTTCGAGCCGGGCCAGCACGTGGACATCACGAGCGTGTGGGACGACGGCGTGGAGCGGCACGTCGAGGACTTCATGCTCGTGGAGTACGACATTCCGCGCGGTTGCCTCGGCGCGTACTATCCCGAGACGAATCCGCTCGTGCCGCTCTCCTCCGTCGCCGACGGCGCGGGCACGCCGACCTCGAAGTCGATTCCCGTGCTGTTGAGCCCGTCGAAGGTCAACGCTCAGGAAGACCCTCAGGCAAACGCTCAGGCCATCGCGGCCTGAAGTTCGAGCCCCCGGTTCGGGCACGCGGTTCGGCCACACGAAAGCCCCGGCACTTGCGCCGGGGCTTTTTTGCATGCGCTGCGCGCCGCTTAGCTCGCGAGCTTGCGGAACGTTTCCAGCACCGCTTCGCCCTTGAACGGCTTCACGATCCAGCCGCGCACGCCCGCCGCCTTGCCGCGCTCCTTCATGGCCGGGCTGCTTTCCGTGGTGAGCATCACGACGTTGACGGCCGTATTCGCCAGTTCGCCGCGGATCTTCTCGACCATCGTGAGGCCGTCCATGTTCGGCATGTTCACGTCGCTCACCACGAGCTTCACGCCCGGGTTCGAGCGCAGCTTAGCGAGGCCGTCCTTGCCGTCCACCGCCGTGTCCACATCCAGCCCGTTCTTGCGCAGAAAGCCCGCCACTTCGTCGCGCACCGTGCTCGAATCGTCCACCACCAGAATCTTTGCCATGTCGTCCTTCTCCTTCGCGCCTCTTGCGGCGCGTACTTGATCAAAATAGTTCGAGCTCGCCGCTGGCCTGCTCTTCAACGGCGGCGGCCGCGGCCTGCGCGGCGGTCTCGTCGAATCCTTCGCGCGACCAGCCGAGGCTGAACACGAAGCGCTGATCGATCACCACCTCACGGCCCGTTTTCGGGCACGTGAGGCGATACTTGATGCACAACTGCGGGTTGTCGGAGCCAAACGACAAGTAGCGCCGCCGATGATTGATGAGCAGCGGCACCTGCACCTGTGCGCGCCCCCAGCCCGCTTCGCCCGCGGCGCGCGCGTCGCCCAGATAACGGTTGCGGAACGCTCCCCACACGAGATTCGTGAGTTCGGCGAGCACGCCGTTCACGTCGCGGAAGTCGCTCGCCTCGTCGCGGCCCGCGCGCGGCGGCAGCAGTTCGATGAGCGGCATCTCCTCGGTCTGCATGAGCAGCCAGCCCCGGCACCACGCGGTCTCGATCGGAATGAGCGTGAGCACTTCACCGAAGATGATGCGGTCGCGCACGATGCCCGGCGTATCCCAGTTCACTTCGAGATCGGGAAAGAGGCCGCGCAGGCGCCCGAGCGTCATGTCGGTGATGCCGTCCACGAGCGGGTCCGGGTAGTCGTGCGAAAACACGTTTGCTTGCAGCGCCGCGACCAGCGTTTGCGCGTCGCTTTCGAACCAGTTCGCGCACGGCAAGCGGCGCAGCGGTTCGGGCAGATCGTCGTCGCTCTCCTGCGAGGCGAGGCGCAACACGACCGGCAATTCGGGCCGCTCGGCATCGAGCGCCACCGCCACCGCCGCCGCGGCTTCGCGCGAGCCGCCGAAGTCCTCGCCCAGCAACACGCCGCCCAGGTCGTAGTGCGTCTTGAGCGCCGCCGCGAGCGCCTCGCGCCGCACGCTCACGCAGGTGCAGTTGTGCGCCGCCCCGATTTGCGCGATCGCCTCAGCGCGCGCGGTGTCGCTTTCCAGCAGCAGCAACTTGCTGACTGGCTTGTTCGCGTTCATGTTTCCCTTCTCTGCTTTCGCCTGCTTCAGTTCATTGCCGCGCGCGGTGCGCGCTCAAAACAATTCAAGTTCGCCCGCACTGTCATGCGCTTCGACGGCGGCCGCGCTCACCACGAAATCGAGCGAGGTTTGCGTGCAGACGCACAACGTCGCGCCGAGCCGCACTTCGTGATCGATCGTGAGCGCATACGACTGCGTGTAATCCGGCTTCAGTTCGCGCAGATACGGCAGGCATTCGCTGCTGAGCGCATAGGGCGTCGACATGCCGAGGTCGGGGAAATGCTCGACCAGTTGCTGGTTCATCGCCCCGCAGCACAGGTTGCCGAACTCCATAAAGCACTCGGTGAGCGAGCGCGCGGCGTCGCCTACGTAGTAGCGCTGCGTGCGCTCGTCGTCCTCGAAATGCAGGAGCATCAAAAGGCGAAACTGCATCGACGAAATCGTCAGTATGACCAGGTGTGTGCCCTGGGGCGCTTCGCCCACGCGCGGCACGATCTCGCAGCCATGCTGCGGATCGGTCACGAGCCGCGAGCGCGCCGCCGCGAGAAAAATGCGCTCGATACTGTCCTTCCCATGCGGCCCGATCATGCATGCGCCCCGGCGCGCGTCGCTTCAAGCTGGGCGTGCAACTGGCTCGACGAAGCCTCGACGCTCGCAAGCGACGCGGCGATCATCTTGCCGCCCGCCTGGATGTCCTGGAACGTCGCGGCGGTAATGAGGTCATTGCGGTTCAGGCTGTCGCGGTAGCTCTTCGACAGCTCCTGCGAGCGCGTGGCGAGCGCGCGAACCTCGCCCGCCACGATCGAAAAGCCGCGCCCCGCCGGGCCCGCGCGCGCCGCCTCGATCGAGGCGTTGAGCGAAACGATCAGCACGTGGCTCACGATCGCCGACAGCTCCTGATTCTTGTTGTGCATGTCGTGGTTCTGCGCCATGAGCGAGATCATCTGCTCGTGCCAGCGCTCGAACGTCGACGACATCAACTTCAGGCGCGCGGCCTCGCTCGCAATGCGCGCCGTGTGCTGCATGGCGTCGTCGCGATGGGCACGCTCGCTCGCAAGCGCCGCTTCGAGCGCGTCCGCCACGGACTTGCGCTGCCCAAGCTCCGCGCGCAGCGAGTCGATCTGCGCGGCGAGCGTCTCGCGCTCGCGTGCGTCCTCTTCCTGCTGCGCGACGTGACGCGCCTCGGCCTGCGCAAGTGCGGCGGCGTGCGCCGCCTCCTGCGCGTGCGCCGCTGCGCGCGACGCTTTGCGCGCGCGCGCTTGCCACGTCGCGGCCGCGCCGGCCGCCAGCGCCAGCAGCGCCGCGCCTTCGATCAAATACGGTAAGACCACTGCAACCCCCGCCATGCGCTAGCTCGCCAGCGCGTCTTCTTGCTTTGCTGCCTGGTTTGCTTGCGCGGCATCGGCCGTCTGCACCGCCCACTGCAACGGCAAACGCACGATGGTCTGGAAATGCCGGTAATCGGCGCCACGGCGATCGTCGGTGAAACGCAGCTCGATGGCGCCGCCCTCGCGTTCGAGGAAGTCGCGCACCGCGTCCATGCCCACGCCGCGGCCCGACACTTCGGTCACGTTCGCCGCGGTCGAGAAGCCGGGACGGAAGATGAACGAGGCGATCGTCTCGTCGCTCACGGCTTCATACGCGTCGATCCAGCCGCGCTCCACCGCGATGCCGCGAATGCGCGCGAGCGCGAGGCCCCGGCCGTCGTCGGCGAGCGTCAATTTCAGCGCGCCGTTGTGCACGTTCACGTCGATGTCGATGTGCCCGGCCTCGTCCTTGCCCAGCGCGCGGCGTTGCGGCGGCATTTCGATGCCGTGATCGAGCGAGTTGCGCAGCAAGTGCATGAACACGTTCTTCACGGTGCCGGCCGCTTCACTGCGCAGGCGATAGCCGTTGTCCTCGACCTGCACGACCGGCGCGACCTTGCCAAGCTCCTCCGCCAGCGAAGGCAGCGAGCCAGTCACGCCCGCGAGCGCATCGGCCACGCGCTCGGTGCCAATCGCACGCAGCGTGCTGCGCAGCTCGGCGCGCATCGCGCGCAGCGCGGGCAGATCGCTTTCGTCGGTTGCGTCGATGATGCGCAAGGTCTTTTCGATCGCTTCGCGCCCGATGCTCATGTTCGCGTCGCCGTTCTGCGCAACGCGCGGGCCGCGCCCGAGGCTCACTTCGTTGATGCTCGAATAGTTCTCCAGCGCCGACTTCACGCGCTCCAGATCGGCGATCAGCGCCTGCTGGTCCCACGCGTGATCGGTGTCTTCGCGGCGCAGCGCGTCGTAGCGCTGCTCGACTTCGTGCACCACGCCCGTGAGATGCTGAAGGCTGTACGTGCGCGCATTGCCCTTGATCGTGTGCATGTTGCGGAACAGCGCGGCAATCGCGCCCATGTCCGCGCAATCGTGCTGGCGAATGATGTGCTCGTTCTCGTGGATGAAGCCCGTCGAGCTATCCACGAAGTGCTGGAACTTCTCTTCGCTCACCGCGAGAATCTCGCCGATCATCTCCAGGCGGCGCTTCTGCTCGCCCGCTTCGGCGGCCAGTTCGCGCAGCTCCGTCACGTCGCGCACGCACAGCATGAGGCGCACGACCACGTCGTTTTCGTCGGTGATCGCCGACCAGCTCAAATCGAGCACCTTCGCGCGGCCGTCCGGCAGCGTGCGCGTGATTTCGTTCACGAGCAGATGCTGGTTGAACGCGAAGTTCACGTCGTCTTCGCCAAGGCATGCATGCACGGCGGCGTCGATCTGCGCGAGCGTGTCGGCGTCGAGGTTCGTGTGCGAGAACACGAGGTCCATGAGCGGCGCGCCTGCGATCGCGTTCGTTTCGAAGATCGCTTCGAGGTAGGCCGAGTATTCGTTGTGGATCGTCGCGCCTTCGACCACCGTGAGAATGCCCTGCTGCATGTTCTGCAACATGGCCTGAATGTCGGCGGTCTTGCGCTTGAGCTGAGCGGAGCTGTGCTGGATCTTCTCGATCATGCCGTTGAAGGCGACGATCGAATGGCCGATCTCGTCCATGCGCCCCACGGGCACGCGGCGCGTGAAGTCCTGGCTCGACGCGATCTCGCTCATCATGGCTTGCATGCGCGAGAGCGGACGCGTGATCTGGCGGTAGAGCAGCGCGCCGATCAGCGTGAGCAGCAGCACCGCGCCGCCCGTCACGCCGGCAATGGCGCTCGTGGTGGTGTCGAGCGTGCCGTTGAGCGTGCGGATCGCCTCATCCTTCTGGCGGTTCTTCTCCACGCGCATCGTCGTGACGATGCCTTCGAGTTCGTCGCGGTACTGCGCGACGTTCGCGAAAAGATAGGCCTGGGCAAGCTCGTTCTTGCCGCTCTCCTTCATCTTCGCGGTGTCGTCGATCGCGGAGAAGTAGTTCGCGAGGCTTTCCTGCGCCTGCGCGACGAGGCCTTCCTGGGCGTGGCTCGCGGCGGCCTTGCGCTGCACGTCGAGCGCGGCGCGCAGCGCGGCTTCCTTTTCCTTGAGCTCGTTTTGCGCGAGCGACGCAACGGTGGCGTCGGGTGCGTAGACGAGCGTCATGGTGGCGAGCTGCACGTCCTTCACGAGCGAAACGAGGTCGGACGATGCGAGTGCGCTTGGCACGACGCCTTGTGTGACCTGGCGGACGTCGGTGGCGCTGCGGCGGGCCTGATAAGCCGCGTAGCCGCCAATGGCGGACAACGCAACGAACATCAGGACGATGAGTAGCGTGATGCGGTGACGAATGGTCATGTCGAAATCCCCCGAGCCTTCGATGCGCCGGCCTCGCTATGGCTGCGAGACTCGGGAAACGTCGGCCAATTTATTCGCGATGGATTATCGACGCTCAGGTATGACGAAATGATGAAGGGACATGATTCAGTCGCATGTGCTGTTCGTTAGCGCACATTGTTGTGCGATTCATGCGTAATTCGTGCGGAATCAGTGCGCAATTCACACGCGCTCGTGAAACGCGCTGAGGCCCGTGAGCATCGATTGCAGCAACGCCTGCGCGGCCGCGGACAACGGCCGCCCCGCGCGCACGAGCATGCGCGCCTTCGCCGACTGAAAAAGAGGATGCGCGACCGGCAACGCGACGAGTTCCCCCGCCGCGATTTCGTGCATGGCCGCGAAGGGCCCCATCAGCGTGATGCCTTCGCCCTTCTTCGCGAAGTGCTTGAGCACCGTGAGCGAGTTGGTCGTGAGCGAAGCGTTCAGATGCACGTTGTCGGCATACGCGAGCATCTGCACGATCTGCCCGAGCCCGTAGCTCGGCGGCATGACCGCGAGCGGATAGCGCGCGAGGTCCTCCACATGAACGGGCGCGCCGCGCTGCGCGAGCGCATGCGCGGGATGCGCGAGCACGACGACGGGTTGCGGCGAGCTTGCGCAATATTCGATATGCGGATGCGCGGGCGGGTTGTACGCGAGCCCGATATGCGCGCGCCCTTCCACCACGTCGCCCACCACGTCGTTCACGGGCAGCACGTCCACGCCCACGTCGAGGCGCGGATAACGCTCGCAAAACGCCGTGAGCACTTCGTCCATCAGGCCGTCCACGTAACCTTCGCTCGTCGCGATGCGCACCTGCCCCTGCTGCAAGCCCTGCAAAGCCTGGAGATGGCGCTCGAACTGCTCCTGCTGCGCCTGGCAGCCGCGCCAGTACTCCACGAGATGCTGGGCCGCGTCGGTCGGCACGACGCCGCGCGCGCGGCGCTCGAACAGCGTCGCGCCGATCTCCTCCTCCAGCAAGCGGATCTGCCGCGTGATGACGGAGGCGGCCGTGTTCAGGTTGTCCGCGGCGCCGCGAATCGAGCCCTGCGTGAGCACTTCGTGAAAGTAGCGCAAGCGGCGCTGGTTGATATCGCGCATGGCGTTGTTCCTACCCTTTGTTTTGAGTGTTGCCTGAAAGGCAACTTTACGGAACTTCAGTTGCTCTTGCTTGCGTTTTATTGACTGCCGACGATGGTCCGGCCGTCGCAAGCACAAGAGCAAGGCAGCCCACAGCCCAACACCAAGGAGTCCGTTCGTGTCCACCGTCCCCACGAAAGCGGCCGCCCCCGGCGAAGCCGCCCTCGCGTCCCTGTATGGCCGCCTGAACTGGCGCATCCTGCCGTTTCTGCTGATCTGTTACCTGTTTGCCTGTCTCGACCGCCTCAACATCGGCTTCGCGAAGCTCCAGATGCAGAGCGATCTCGGGCTTTCCGACGCCGTCTACGGCCTTGGCGCCGGGATCTTTTTTCTCGGCTATGTGCTCTTCGAAATACCGAGCAACCTGTTGTTGCCGAAGATCGGCGCGCGCCGCACGATCGCACGCATTCTCGTACTGTGGGGCCTCACCTCGGCCGCGATGATGTTCGTGCGCAACGTGCCCATGTTCTACGGCCTGCGCTTCCTGCTGGGCGTGTTCGAGGCGGGTTTCGCGCCGGGCATGATCTTCTATCTGACCTACTGGTATGGCGAGGCGCGCATGGCGCGCGCGATCGCCATCGTGATGACGGCGGGTCCGCTGTCCGGCGTGGTGGGCGGACCGCTCTCCGGCTGGGCCATGACGGCGTTCCACGGCACGCTCGGTCTCGCGGGCTGGCAGTGGATGTTCCTCATCGAAGGGCTGCCGTGCGTCGTGCTCGGCGTGCTCGCGTGGTTCGTGCTGGCCGACCGCCCGGACACCGCCCGCTGGCTCTCGCCCGACGAACGCAAGCTGCTGCAAACGCAGGTGCATACGCCGGCACACGCGGGGCACCAGTCGTTCGGCAGCGTGGCCGCCGACCCGCGCATCTACCTGATGGCCGCCGCCTACTTCTGCGTGATCTGCGGCATCTACGCGGTCAACTTCTGGCTGCCGAGCATCCTCAAGGCCGACGGCGTGACCGACACGATGCGCATCGGCCTCTATTCGACGATCCCCTATATGGCCGCCGTGATCGGCATGGTGATCGTGGGCCGCAGTTCCGACCGCCGCAGCGAGCGCCGCTGGCATAGCGCACTGCCCGCGCTGGCGGGCGGCGTGAGCCTCGCCATCGCGACGATGGCGGGCGGCCACCTCGCGACCTCGCTGCTCTTCATGACGATCGCCACGCTCATGATGTGGGCCGCCTATACGGTGTTCTGGGCAATTCCTTCCGAGTATCTGAAAGGCGACGTGGCCGCGGGCGGCATCGCGCTCATCAACACCATCGGCCTGCTGGGCGGCTTCCTGAGCCCGACGATCATCGGCTGGGCGACCTCCACGACCGGCTCGCTGCACGCGGGACTCTATGTGATGGTCGCGTTGCTCGTGATCGGCGCGGGCCTCTTGATGGCGATCCGCGTGCCGCGCCGCCAGGCCTCGCCGCAAGGCGCGGGCGGCGAAGCGTTCGCCGCGGCCAATCACTCTTGAGTCGCGCTTGAATCACGCTTGAACCACGCTTGAACCCCGCGCGGGCGGCGCGCATGCCGCCCGCGCACTCACCCTTCTCTTGAACACGCCCGGAGCGCGAGCGCCCTGGGCGCGTGAACAACGCACGCGCACGTGCGCCATCAACGGAGACGACACTTGTCCGCCAGCACTGCAACGACCCCACCCACCGAAGCCACCCAGGCGCCGCGCACCGTCCTGATCGCGGGCTTCCAGCACGAGACCAACACCTTCGCGCCCTCGAAGGCGACGTACGCGAATTTCGAGCGCGGCGAAGGCCACCCGGCCTTGCCGCGCGGCGACGCGGTGCTCGAACTGCGCGACGTGAACCTGCCGATAGGCGGTTTCATCCGCGCCGCCGAGGCCGCGAACTGGCGCCTCGTGCCCGTGGTCTGGGCGGGCGCGAGCCCTTCCGCGCATGTGAGCGCCGACGCCTATGAGCGCATTGCCGGCGAGATCGTCGCGGCCGTGCAGCGCGGCGGCTTCGACGCGGTCTACCTCGACCTGCACGGCGCCATGGTGAGCGAAGCCTTCGACGACGGCGAAGGCGAACTGCTCGCCCGCGTGCGCCGCGCCGTGGGACAGACCGTGCCGATCGTCGCCTCGCTCGACCTGCACGCGAACGTAACGGAGCAGATGCTCGCGAATGCCGACGCGCTGGTCGCCTACCGCACCTACCCGCACGTCGATATGGCCGCCACGGGCGAGCGCGCGGCCACGCTGTTGCAGGCCCTGTTCGCACGCGGCAAGCCGCTTGCGCGCGCGGTGCGCCGCCTGCCCTTTCTCATTCCGATCAACGGCATGTGCACGCTGCTCGAACCCTCGCGCTCGATGTACGCCCTCTTGGGCGAACTGGAGCGCGGCGCGGTGCGCTCGCTCTCGTTCGCGCCGGGCTTTCCCGCCGCGGACTTTCCCGAGTGCGGTCCCGTGATCTGGGGCTACGGCGATGAGGCCGGCGCGGTGGAAGCCGCCGTCACGCAGCTCTACGAGCGCATGCTGCAAGACGAGGCGCGCTGGCAGGTGCCGTTCCTCGCACCCGGCGACGCCGTGGCCGAAGCGCTGCGCCTCGCCGCCGACCCGCAGGCGCAAGGCCCCGTGGTGATCGCGGACACCCAGGACAACCCCGGCGCGGGCGCGGACTCGAACACGGCCGGCATGCTGCGCGCCCTCGTGGAAGCGAATGCTCAGGACGCGGCGCTTGGCCTGTTCTTCGCCCCCGAGGCGGCGGCGCGCGCGCACGCGGCAGGCGTGGGCGCGACGCTCGACCTCACGCTGGGCGGTGCAAGCGGCACGCCGGGCGACGAGCCGTTCGCGGGCCGCTTCGAGGTGATCGCGCTTTCGGAAGGAAGTTGCCGTTACGACGGCCCGATGATGCACGGCATGCAGGTGGAACTGGGCCCGGTGGCGTGCCTGCAAATTGGCGGCGTGCGCGTGGCCGTGAGTTCGACGAAAGCGCAGATGCTCGACCGCAATCTCTACCGCGTGGCCGGCATCGAGCCCGAGCGCATGAAGATTCTCGTCAACAAGAGTTCCGTGCATTTCCGCGCCGACTTCGAGCCGATTGCGCACGCGGTGCTGGTGGCGAAGGCCCCCGGCCCCATGATTGCCGACCCCGCCGACTTGCCGTGGCGGCGCCTGAAGCCGGGCATCCGGTTGCGGCCGCACGGGCCGGCATTCGTCGCGCCCTGAACCGGTCGCACGGCGCGCGGCTCAATCCGGCACGGCGGGGTCGTCGAGGAAGAGAACCATGAGTTCGTCGTCGGCGTACTCGCCGTCGACGCACAGGCCGCGCGGCTCCACCCCGTAGCGCACGAAGCCGAATGAGCGATAGAGCGCCTGCGCACGCGGATTCAACACGCTCACCACGAGATGGATTTGCAGGAGCCCCATGCCGCGCGCATGGTCGATCGCGCTTTCGAGCAATCGCCGACCAACGCCCCCGCGCCGATACGCGGGGTCGACGAACACGCCCCAGATGAGCCCCTTGTGCGCGACCTTGCGGCGTGGATCGCGATACAAGCCGGTAATGCCGACGAGCGTTTCGCCGTCGAACGCGCCAAACACGGTTTCATCGGCGCCAGGACGCACGCGCGCACGGCTGGCCTCCGGCGTGCGCTGGGCCTCTTCGTCGTAGGTCGTGACGATGCCGGCGGGATAGTTTTGCGTCGCCTGCAAACGCATGGCGTGGAAAGCTTCAGCGTCTTGTTCGTTCAATGCGCGGATGACGGGCTTCGTTTCGTTCATGTGCAGTGCCTGGCAACGGAACAACAGGAAGAGATGACTAGCGTTCGCCACGCAAGCCTAGCACGTCCCCTCGTTTTCTCGCCTTGCGCTAAGATGGACGCCTCGCGCCGCGTGCCGTTCGCGCGGCCTCGTTTCCGGGGTCCATCATGCCGCAAGCCACACCGTCCGACGCCCAGCCCAGCTTCTGGCGCGACCCGGCCCTGCCGTTCATCGAAGTGCGCGCGATCGCCGACGGCCGCAAGGTCCGCTACGGCCGCCACGCGCACAGCACGTTTTCGATCGGCGCGGTCACGGGCGGGCGCAGCACCTACCTGAACGGCGAAACGCTCGAGCAGGTGAGCGCGGGCGCGGTGGTGGTCATCAACCCGGAAGTCGTGCACGCCTGCAACCCGGCCGCGGACGAGCCGTGGGCCTACCGCATGTTCTATCTCGACACGGCCTGGCTCGCGAAGCGCCAGCACGACCTCGGCTTCACGGCCGACGAGGGCTTTCGCCCGTTCGCGCAGACCTTGACCTGGCAGCCCGAACTGTTCGACGGCCTCAATGCGCTCTACGCCGTGCTGGTCGATCCTGAAGCAACGGCCTTGCGCAAGGAAAGCGCGGCCGTGGCGTATTTCACGAAGCTTCAGCAGTCGCTCAACCCCGCGCCCGTCGACGCGCGCGAGCCGAACCCGCGCCTTGCGCGCGCCGCCGAGTTCATCGACGGCAACTACACGCGCGCGCTCCGGCTCGAAGAGATCTGCGCAGCCGCCGATCTTTCGCCCTCCTACCTGATACGCGCTTTTCGCGAGCAGTACGGCATGACGCCGCACGCGTATGTCGTGAACCGGCGCATCGAGTTCAGCCGCGCGCAACTGCGGCGCGGTCACGCCATCGCCGACGTCGCGGCCGAAGCCGGTTTCGCCGATCAGGCGCATTTGCAGCGCGCGTTCCGCCAGTTCGTGGCCGCCACGCCTGGGCAGTATCGCGGATAAGGCGCGCGCCGGGACTTCAGGCAAGCACCAGCCATATCGCGCTGCCCGCCAGCAGCAACGCCATCGTGCGATTCACGAAGCGCACGCGCGCCGGTTCGCGCAAGGCCTGGCGCAGCGACGCGCCCGCCCACGCCCAGCACGCAATCGAGGCGTAGCACACCACGAAGTAGATCGCGGCGAACTGCCAGACGAGCGCGTTCTCGCCCGAAGCCGCATACACGCCCATGCCCGCCACCGACGCGAGCCACGCCTTGGGATTGAGCCATTGCATCGCTGCGCCCACCATGAGCGAGGGACCGCGCGCGGCGGCTCCCGAGTCGATGCGCCCGTCGTCCGTGGCAAGCCGGTACGCGACGTACAGCAGGAAGACCACGCCCGCCCATTCGATCGCGCGCGTGAGAAACGGCCAGCGCGCGAGCAGTTCGTGCATGCCGAGGCCGATCAGCAGCAACAGCAGTGCGAAGCCGACGGTTGCGCCGGTCACATGCCGCAGGCTCGCGCGCAATCCATAACGCGCGCCCGCGCCCAGCGCGACGACGTTGACGGGTCCGGGGGTGATGGATGTGGCCAGCGCGAAGGCGGCCATCGACAAGGCAGTGCTCACGGTTTTCCTCGTTACGCCCATTGGCGATCAATGAGTGCCGAGGGTAGACGCGCGCCGCGCGAACGTATTGAAGAAAATTGCCCATGCGGGCGGGCGCGGGCCGCCGGCGAACTCGCGCTATCATTGCGCCGCACCGACGACACCCTTTCCGGAACTGCAACGTGAAAAAGATCCTCATCATCGGCATCGGCGCGGGCGACCCGAACTATCTGACCGTGCAAGCCATCGAAGCGCTCAACGCCGCCGACGTGTTCTTCGTGATGGACAAGGGCCCCGCCAAGGACAAGCTCGTTGCGCTGCGCAAGGAGATCTGCGCGCGCTTCATCAAGGACCCCGATTACCGCATCGTGGAAGCGACGAGCCCCGAGCGCCGCCGCGACGAAGGCCTCGATTACAAGGCCGCCGTGGACGAGCTCAACCGCGACAAGCAGCGCGTATTCGAGCGCCTGATCGACGATGAACTGCAAGACGGCCAATGCGGCGCGTTTCTCGTCTGGGGCGACCCGTCGCTCTACGACAGCACGATCCGCATTCTCGATGCGATTCTCGCCGAAGGGCGGCTCGCGTTCGACTTCGAGGTGATCCCCGGCATCAGCAGCGTGCAGGCGCTCGCGGCGAAGCACCGCGTACCGCTCAATTTCATCGGCAAGCCGGTGAGCATCACGACCGGAAGGCGGCTCGCCGAAGGCGGTTTTCCGCAGGACGTGGAAAGCGCCGTGGTCATGCTCGACGCGCAGAACGCGTACGCGCAGCTGGAGGGCGAAGCGCTCGATATCTACTGGGGCGCTTATGTGGGCACGCCCGACGAGATCCTCATGTCGGGGCGCCTGGAGGACGTGAAGGACGAGATCGTCCGCGTGCGGGCGCAGGCGCGCGACGCGAACGGCTGGATCATGGACACCTATTTGCTGCGCAAGCGCGGCATCGAGGAATGAACGCGGACTGAAGCGCAGCGGGCGCGCGCAGTTCGCCGCTCAATTTGCCGCCCAGTTGAGTCCCTCAGGCAAGCCCCACGCACACGGCCACGATGATCGAGCCGAACAGCAGCACGGCGCCCACCGTCCTGCGCTTGTTCAGCTCCGTCCACAGCAGCACGCCCGTGAGCGAAAGCAGGATGAGCGCGCCCGCGAAGCTGTCGATGAACAGCACCCAGCCAACGCTCATGCCCACACCCTTGTGCAGGTTCGCGATGGTCGTGACCACCGAATTGTCGGTGCGCTTGAGCGAGAGCTTGTCGTTGCCCACCCAGTACTCGACCATCACGTTCTCGCCCGGCGCGGTGAACATCATCTGCCAGTGCTCGGGCTGCACGACTTCGCGGTCGCCCCAGGCCACCTTGTGCCCGGGTTCCTTCTGCACACGGCCCACGCGCGCGGGCAGCTTGAGATCCGGTTGCGAGCGCAACCACTTGACCATGTCGTGCGGCGTTTCGGGCGCGGGGTCGGGCAGCGCGAGCTGCATGTTCGACACCTGCGGCGCGCCCGGCGAGATGCGCAGCGGCTCGGCGCGATGGTTGAGCACGAAACCCGTGGCGCCGAACAGCAGGCCGAGCGCGGCCCCCCACAGCCCCACCCAGCCATGCACCTTGCGCAGCCACTTGATGAACGTCGCGCGGCGCGAGCGCTTCGCGCGTTCCTCACGCTGCGCGGCGTCGAGATGCGCGCGCGGCGCAGCCGGCGCGTCGATCGCGGCGGTATCGGGAAAGCTCATGTTTCACTCCAGAGTCGCAGAAGATTGTGATAGCAGCCCACGAGGCTGCGCCGTGCCTGGGCGTCGGCGTCGCTCGCGTTCAGGCGCTGGATGGCGGTGTCCATGTCGAAGAGCAGCGCGCGTTTCGTGTCGTCGCGCACGAGGCTTTGTACCCAGAAAAAGCTCGCCACACGCGCACCGCGCGTGACCGGCGTGACCTGGTGCAGGCTCGTGGCCGGATAGACGATCAGGTCGCCCGCCGGCAGCTTCACCTCCTGCACACCATAGGTGTCTTCGACCACGAGTTCGCCGCCGTCGTATTCGTCGGGCGACGAGAGAAAAAGCGTGCACGACACATCGGTACGCAGCTTCACGCCGTTGGGCAGCACGCGCACTGCGCCATCCACATGGCTGCCGAACGTCATGCCGCCTTCATAGCGGTTGAAAAGCGGCGGATACACCTGGTTGGGCAGGGCCGCGCTGATAAAGAGCGGATTGCGCTCGATGGCCGCGAGCACCATGTCGCCCAGCTCGCGCGCAACCGGCGTGTGTTCGGCGATCTGCTGGTTGCGCTTCACGGGCGCGCCGGACCAGCCGGCCGTGGCGCGGCCGTCCACCCAGGCATCGCCCGCGTGGTCGAGCTTCGCGCGCAGCGCGCGCACTTGCTCGGGTGTCAGTACGTTGGGGACGTGAACCAGCATCGTCGTTTCCTTCGCTCGCCGCGTGTGCGGCCGCATTCGTTCAATTGCGCAAAAAGCCCGCATTATGCGGGCTTCGCGTGACAACGCGCAAAAAAGCGCGTCGTCTACGTCATGCGCGGGCGTCAGAACCGGTAGTCGGCCGTCGCGAGGAAGGTGCGGCCAATGCCCGGCACCGAACGTCCGCCGTCCGACGGGATAAGGGCGTCATAGTAAAACTTGTTGGTGAGATTCAGCAGATTCAGGCGCACATCCCACTTCTTCTCGTGGTACGCGGCCGTCGCGTCCCAGCGAGTGTAGCCGCCGGTTTCCACATAGTTCGTGTTCGCCGCGTAGCGCGCCGACATATAGGTCGGGCCGCCGCCGATTTCCCAATGCGGCGTGAACGCATACGTGGTCCACAGCGTAAAGGTGTTGCGCGGCGTGTTGGCCGGCGTGTTGCCCTGGGTGCCGTCCAGCGCCTTCAGCACCACGCCGTCCATGTACGTGTAGCCCGCGAACACCTGCCACTTGTCGGTGATATGCCCCGTCGCGCCCGCCTGGAAGCCGCGCACGCGAATATCGCCTTCGAGCGTGTATTCGCCGGTCGATGTCTGCGTGCGCGCGTTGTCCATCTCCTGCTGGAAAAATGCTGAGGTTACCGAAAGATTGCCGCCCAGCAGGTCCCACTTCGCGCCCACTTCATACGACTTGGTATGCTCGGGCGCGAGATTCTGCGTATTGTTCGTGACCGTGAGCGCTTCGAGCGACGGGTCGAACGAGGTGCCGTACGAGAAGTAGTACGACTGCCAGTCGGTCGGCTGATAGATCGCGCCCGCGCGCACGCTGGTGAACGTGTTGGTCTGGTCCGCGTAGAGCGGCGCGTTGATCGTGTTGGCGATATGCGCCTGGAAGCGGTCCCAACGCACGCCGCCAATGAGCTTCCAGTGCTCGCCAATCGACATCGTTTCGTTGAAGTACGCCGCGAACGTGGTCGCGCCCGACTCCGCGTGATTGCCCACGGTCTGCGTAACGTTCGAAGGCGTCGGGATATAGACCGGGTCGAGCAGCGAAAGAATCGGCAGATTGTTGCGCGTGTAGGCCTGATTCGTATAGCTGTCGTGGCCGATCTCGATGCCCGCGAGCATCTCGTGCTTGAGGAAGCCCGTGGTGAACTTGTACTGCGCCATCGTATCGTTGTAGATCGAGTGGTTCTCGATCACGCGGTCGTGGCTCGCCAGCTTGATGTAGAGATCCTCCAGCGGCAGGTTCGTGAAGTTGCCGTTCTTGAGCGCCGTGCTGGAGGAAAGCGGCCCCGTGAGCACGGCGCCCGGCGCGGTTTCGCGCGCGTCGGTGAGCGAGTGCGAGAACTGCGTCTGGTTGCTGATCTTGAACTGATCGTTGAAGGTGTGATCCACGCGCGCCGAAACAGTCTGCACGTCCTGGATCGTGCGGTCGTCGGTGAGGCCGTAGAACGTGCTCTTCGAAGGCGCGAACGGGCGGCCGTTGATCGCCTGCACGCCGTAGTCCGGCATGTCGTAGTTGTGCTGGATGAGCGCCGAGAGCGTCACCTCGGTCGGCGTGCCGATGCCAAAACGCAGCTCGGGCGCGAAACCGTAGTCCTTGTTCTTCATCTCGTCGCGCGTCGAGCCCATCGACTGGCCGAACGCATTCAGGCGAAATGCCGCGTGATCGCCGATCGGGCGGTTCACGTCGAGCGTGGCGCGGTAACGGTCGTCGGTGCCGAGGGTGGTCGAGACTTCGGTGAGCGGCTTGAGGTTGGCCTGCTTTGTGACCTGGTTGATCACGCCGCCTGTGGAGCCGCGACCGAATAGCATCGACGAAGGACCGTAGAGCACGTCGATCGATTCGAGGTCGAAGGTGTCGCGGTAATACTGGTTGCGGTCGCGAAAGCCGTCCAGATAAATGTCGTTTTGCGCCGTGAAGCCGCGCAGGTTGATGTTGTTGCCGATCTGGCCGCCTTCCGCGCCGCCGATCGTGATGCCGGGCGCGTTGCGCAGCGCGTCCTGAAAGGACGTGGCGCCCTGCGACTGCATCACCGCCTTGTTGATGACCGTGACCGACTGCGGAATGTCGCGCAGCGCCGTGGGCGTTTTCGCGCCCACGGTAGACCGCTCTGCCTGGAAGTCTTGAGCATCGCTCTGGCTCGAAACGGAGATGGCGGGCAACGTGGCGTTGTCGGCGGCGAGCGCCGCTGCCGAAGCGGCGGTGGCCGAGGTGGCCGAACTGGCAACGGGTGCGCTTTGCGCGAGCGCTGGAGAAGCGAAAGGTACGGCAAAAGCCAGCGCGAGCGCACTCGCGAGCGGCGTCCTGGTCAACATGTGGTCCCTGTGCAAGGCAAGACCCGGCCGAACGACACGCGCGAAAGGTTGGCGCGCACGACGCGGGTTGATTGGCTGGCTGGGCCGCCCCAAAAGGACCGGGGAAATCGACGCTAGGCTGGCTGGTGTTGTTGTCTGGCCCCGTATTTTTACGAGGAAATGAGAATCGATATCATTCCATATGTTTCATTCTGTTTCAATCGCTAACTGCGGCAAAACAACAGTTTTCGCGTCCACGGCGGAATTAAGGTTAATGTAATTTTCTGAATACTAAATGTAATTATTTGCCGATGGATTTTGTCTGCGTAATTGCTTTTTTGGTGTGCCAGTGAGGACTGGGTACGCGCGAGTGGATCGGGAATTGCGTTTCACATTTATTATGGAATCCAGACTGACTAACGATTATTCGGCCTTCGCGAAATGCGGCAAACAGATGAAGAGAAAGCGAAGCGAACAAGTTAGCCTTCGCAGGCGAAATCATCGATTTCCCGCATCGTCAACAACGCGTACCGGGCTTTGGGTGGGGCCCGGCGTCGCTCACCTTGCCCTCTAGATTTCCGACAAGGAAACGTCAATTATTTTCAAGGACAGTACCCATCGGCTCAGACAAACGTTAGTCTTTCGTTAATTCATTAAGTAGAAGACAAACGAAATAGGATATTTCCCATGCACCACGCCTATACATTCCGGACTCTTGAGAAAACTCTCAATAACACACGCATGCCGGTTGAGTTACGCGTAGCCGCCGTGGAGGGCCTTAGCTCAATGGGTGGACGGTTCGCCAGAGCAGCCCTTACCGGCGTCATCAACGAAGATGCGGCGCCGCTCGAAGTTCGCATAGCAGCGGCAAAGGCATTGGGGCGCACGGAAGGCGCGTAAGGATAGGCCGGTGAACGTCGTCGTCACGCCGGCTTGCCTTACGCCTCCTGCGCACATTCACGCAATTGCTGCGCGAGTGCGCCGGTTGCTTCGCTGAGCGCAACGGTGCTGCGCCGGAGAATGCCGATCGGCTCCACGCCCCGCGGTGCCGGCACGCCGATCCGCACGAGCAGTCCCGTATCGATATCGCTTTGCGCAACCCTTTGCGGCACGATCCAGACGGCGTCCGAGCGGGCGACGATCAGACGCGCCACGGAAGCCGACTGCGTTTCGATGGCGCCTTCGGGCACCGCCAAACCATGGGTTTCAAAGAACGCCTCCGTGTGATGACGCGGCGCGGTGCGTTCACCCGCGATCACGAGAGGAAAGGCGAGCACGGCGTCAAGCGAAGGCTCGGCGCTTTCGAGCGCAAGCGGATGCCCCGCCCGCACGACGACCAGCAGCGACTCGGTGTACAGATACTCGAACGACACGCCTTGCATCATGGCCGGTTCGGCCATGCGTCCCACCATCAGATCGAGATCGCCGCCTTTTAGTGCGCGCAATAATTCGGAGTTCGAATCAGTCTGAATCTTCACGCCTACATGCGGCCGCTGTGCCTTGAAGCGCAGGAGCGCCGAGGGCAGCAATGCCGTCGCGACGGTCGGCAAGGCGCCTAATCGCAATGCTGGCGCCGCGTGCGCGTCGTGGCGCGCGAGCGCTGCGGCGGAGGCCTCGACCGCGCGTGTCGCGTCGAGTGCATAGCGCAAGAAGTGCTCGCCTTGCGCCGTGAGCGCCGCGCCGTTCCTGCCACGTTCGACAAGACGCGCGCCCGCCCACGCCTCCAGTTCGACAAGCGTCTTCGAAACGGCCGGCTGGCTCAGGTGCAAACGCGCCGCCGCCCGCGCGAGCGTGCGCTCCTGGGCAATCGCCACGAAACAGTTCAAATGTCGAAGGCGCAGCCTCGACGCCAGCAGCAGCCGCGCGTCGTCGACCGCCTCGCGGGCCGCGCCCGCGTTGATGTCGGGCTTGGTGGCCGGCTTCCCGCCCGGCCGGGGTTCGCTCTTTTTCATAACCTCAAGTTATTGAATTTTCGCGAATAAGTCAATTTACTTAACCTGCCGTCAACCCTACATTGGCGTCATCGACACGACCCATCCAACACAAGGAGCACGGAGACATGGCCACGATCGTTGGCGGCATCGCCGTTTCGCACACCCCGACCATCGGTTTCGCGCACGACGCGCACAAAGAGAACGACCCCGACTGGGCGCCGATCTTCGAAAGCTTCGAGCCCGTCAAGCGCTGGCTGCACGAACAGCAGCCGGACGCCATCGTCTACGTCTACAACGACCACGTGACGTCGTTCTTCTTCGACCACTACTCGGCGTTCGCGCTGGGCATCGGCAGCGAGTACCCGGTCGCCGACGAAGGCGGCGGCGTGCGCGACCTGCCCGGCATCGGTGGACATCCGGCGCTCGCGCGGCATATCGGCACGAGCCTCATGAGCGACGAATTCGACATGTCGTTCTTCCAGGACAAACCGCTAGACCACGGCTTCTTCTCGCCGATGTCGGCGCTGCTCGACCGCACGCAAACGGGCTGGCCCACACGCGTCGTGCCGCTCCAGGTGGGCGTGTTGCAGTTCCCGATACCCACCGCGCGGCGCTGCTTCAAACTCGGCCAGGCGCTGCGCCGCGCGATCGAAAGCTACCCCGAGGATCTGCGCGTGGTGGTGATGGCGACGGGCGGCCTTTCACACCAGGTGCACGGCGAACATGCGGGCTTCAACAACGTGGATTGGGACCACCGCTTCCTCGACGCGATCACGAACGACCCGGAGGCGCTCGCGGAAATGACGCACGCCGAATACGCGCAACTGGGCGGCCTTGAAGGCGCCGAGGTCATCATGTGGCTGATCATGCGCGGCGCACTGAGCGCCAGCGTGAAGAAGGTGCACAGTGGCTATTACCTGCCTTCGATGACGGGCATCGGCACGCTCGTGCTCGAGAACACAGCAACGCCCCCGGCCGGAGAAGCGCAAGCACGGCACCGGGAGCATATGGCGCGGCAGCTTGCGGGCGCGCAGACGTTGACGGGTACGTATCCGTTCGGCCTGGAATCGAGTGTCAAGGCGTATCGGTTGAACAAGTATCTGCACGCGATGATCGATGTGCAGCACCGGCGCGCGTTCCTGGCCGATGCGGAGCGCTCGTTCGCCGAGGCCGGGCTAACCGACGAGGAGAAGGACCTTTTGCGTCGGCGCGATTGGCGTGGGTTGATTCATTATGGGGTGGTGTTCTTCGTGCTCGAAAAACTTGGCGCAGTGGTTGGGACTTCGAACCTTCATATCTACGCTGCCATGCGCGGGGAACCGCTTGAGCAGTTCCTCAAGACGAGAAATACGCAAGTGCTTTATTCGGTGGCGGGGGATGTGGACGGGGCTGAGGGGTGGGGGGAAGGGGACGTGCGGTAAGTGGCTGCGCGTTGGCGGCCCGTATCCACTGGTTGCCAACGCGCTCGCTTAGCCCGAAGATTCGACTCAATCGAGCGCCCGATCATTCGGATGCGCGAACAGCGTCCGATTTTCGGTGGAAAGCGAGTAATCCAGATTCATGCCCTTCGGCGGAATCGGCTGGGTAAACCACTTGGTGTACAGCCGCTCCGCGTCTCCGGAAGTCTGCATGCGCGCGATCACGCCGTCGGCCAGTTTCTTGAACGCGGGATCATCCTTGCGCACCATGCAGCCGTACACCTCCGAAAGCGGCGGCGTGCCGGTGATGATGTAATTCTGCGGGTCCGCCTCCTTCGCCCGCGCACCGTACAACAGCGGTTCGTCCATGACGAATGCCGCCGCGCGCCCCGTCTTCACGTTGAGAAACGACTCGGCGTGGTCCTTGGCTGCGATCAGTTGCATGCCCATCTTCTTGTTGTTGTTCATCTCGCGCAGCAACCTGTCTTCCGAGGTTCCCGCCGTGGTCACAACGGTCTTGCCCGCCAGGTCGGGGAAGTCCTTGATCCCGGCATCCTTCTTCGCAATCAGGCGCACGCCGTACTGAAAGAAGCTGTTCGTGAACGCGACCTGGTTATCGCGCTCCCTGGTGTGGGTCGTCGAACCGCATTCGATATCGATCGTGCCGTTCTGGACCAGCGTAATGCGGTTTTGCGAAGTGATCGGCGTTTCCTTGACGGTCAGCTTGTCGAGCTTGAGTTCCTTTTTGACTTCATCGACGATCTTCAGCGCGATGTCCTGCGCATAGCCGATCGTGCGCTGCTGGCTGTCGTAATAGGAGAACGGCACTGACGATTCCCGCACGCCCAGCGAAATCACACCTGTATCGTGGATCTTCTTGAGTGTGGGGCTCGTCGTGTCCTGCGCCTGCGCCGGCGCGAGATACGTACACCCGATGGCGAGCGCCGAGAACGTCGCAAGGCATTTCATATCGCTTCCTTTGAATGATTGTTCGACTCGGAAAACGCGTGCGAGACCGCGTCAATTTTCGAGTATTCATTCATCGACGTGGTGAGGCAATTGAAATGAAATGCATCGACATAACTCGCGGTTATGTCGATGTATCGGCGCGCTGCCGCTACAAGGGCTCCCCTAACCCAACGCCTTGCTCAGCGCCGCAAGCTCATCGTTCAACCGATGGCGCAGCACCTGGCTGCTAAAGCGTTCGGCGCGAAGCTGCGCGTCGAGTGCGAGCACGATGTCGCCGAGCGTGTCGATGCCGTCGAGCAGCGGATCGGCGTGGTGCTTCACGGCGTCCGCGGGAAGCGGCTGTGGTTGAGGTTCATCGTGCTGCGAGGGTTCGGGTTCGGCCCTGGGCTCGGCGTTGCGCTCGGGACCAAGAGTCGCTTCTGGAGCCGGGTTTTCCGGTTCGATATCGAACAGGGACTTGAATAGCATCGGGAGTTTCATTGCAAAGATCGGCGGCAAGGGAGCGCCTATCTTCGCACCGGCTCGAAAAGGGCCGTCCCGAAAATATGACGGCTGCGCTGGTGTGTACGCGGGCGTCGATACGCGGCCTTCGGCTGGCAGCGCTTTTCCTTGGCAGCGCGAAACGTTCGGTCTATGGAGGGTTGGGTTGTCCACAGTTTTTGTTGGCAAAGCTGGGGACAACTATTCCCCCACACCGCGCAAGTCCGCGCCACAAGGCTTTCCGGGCGATGCGTGGGGGAATTTCCATTCCCCAAGCAGCACCAGGCATCCATTCCCCCACGTTTCCCCGCGCATTGCGCTGCGAGGAAACCGCCGTTCCCCCACAGGGGAGACGGTCCACATATTAAACATCTGTCTTGTAAGAATTGCAATCAATTGAAGACTTGAGGCATTTTCTACAAGTCACTTGTCGGGAAAAAACTTCGACAACTGAATTGTTCATGCTGTGCTGCACGTGGCCTGTGTGGGGAATGAGTTTTCCCCCACGGCACCCTGATAGGGAAATCACAGGGTGTGATTTTCAGCGCCTCGATGCCTCGCACAGTGCGCGGCATGATCTGTACTGCCACTACGCTTGACAAGCTGAACCACGCTGTACGCGACGCCCAGCTCCATAACGGCGAGCACCTCATTGATGACCCTACTGATGCGGTCCCCCCAGCGGTTAGTCTTTGGTCGAAGCACTTCGTAATAGCCTTTGGGCTTGAAGTTATGGCCCTGCCGTCCAAGGTCCTCACATGACCGACCCGTTATGCTCTTGCAGGTTATCCCGTACGGGAAACTGCTAAATCCAAAAGATTCCTTGTGTTCCAGATGCAGGCCATCACTCGTTTCAAGCACGAACCACGGGTACGTTGGTCGCCCGCATGGATACAGAATCGGCACGCCATCGGCACGCGCGGGTGGCGGTGGGTCTTCGCGGGCTTCGTTCCAGGTCTTGATGACTGTTCCGGGTGAATAGAAGGCCTCCGCTACGCCCCGGTAGTAGAGCATGCCATGAAGTCTGAAATAGCCGTTCCCAAGATAACGGAACGATCCATCAACTGACTCTACCGGTTCGCCTTTCACGTACAGCACGCCTCGCCGCAAATAGAACAGGTGGTGCTCCTGAAGTGTCGGCCCGTCCTCGAATACGATAGTTTTGGCGCGCTTGATATCGTTTGCGACGGCTTGGTCCAACTCGAAATCGTGATCGCCAATATCTTCCAAGTAACCGAAATACCACGTGTAGTCCCTGATGGTGCATGCATTGACGCCGTAGGTGCATGCAAATAACGATGCCAGAAGCACGACGCGGAAGATATGTCCCATATTGTTCTTCTCATGAAAGCCCCCCGGCCAAAGCGGGGCGACATGCACCTAGCCCTTGAGCGTGATCCCGTACCAGGAGAACCCGCTTAACTCCACCAGCGAGCACAGCCACATCCATTGGCCTTCGACCATCGGACACGATGAGCGGTCCTTATACACCGGCACCGTGCGCACCATGTCGAACTTCTGGCCTTTCTCCAACTGAAGGATGTCGGTCGCGCCGCACTCCTTCGTCCAGCCTTCCCACAGGCCCGTCTCGGGACACGTCATGCCGGTACGCAGGTTCATGTAGCCGTATTTTTCGCGCTTGGCGTGGTTGCGCTTGTTGAGGTCGTCAGGCAGCAGGTAGGAACGAGAAATAACCACTTTGCGCAAATCGACGGCGTTTCGAAAATTTCCGAATACTTTTTCCCCATTTGGATTGATCCACTCTCCGAGATAAGCCGCTGCCGCCTTGATGTCGTAGGGAGAGTCCTCCGGCATAGGTAAGCGCCAGCCAAAGCTGACGTAATTTTTGGGGAGACTACCCGAAGTATCGATGACGCCGTCTGGGCTAAAGAAATCAGCGTTCTCGATCCGCACGCTGTCAAGTCTCTCTCCGCGTGCTATGCGCTTCATTCCCAAGTTGTCGAACGATTCATAAGGAATGTTCGTGTGCACGTCGTTGCCCACAGATATGCTGAACGTCCCGATAACAGGATTTCCGTTAGGATAATCTATTTTGTCAAAATGAAAAACTACTGTCATTAATTTATGTGGATAATAACGATATTCCATGCAGTCGTTTTGATTTGAAATTCGATCAGGCTTACCAATTTTTTTGATTACATCATCAATGGAAAATTGACCCTTAACCCATTTAAATCCGATATCAATATCCTGAAGTAGCTCTTCCTGCTGCCCGCTCGTCATTGTTACCTGCTGCCTAGTTTCCATATTATTTCCCTCCGCCTGACTTACCAGCGGCTTGATTTGCAGCAGCATACCCGCGCATATTGTTACCAGTCTCATAAGCCGCGCTGCACTTATCAGCGGGATAGGTCTTGAGGGCGTTGTGAACGTCCATGCTCGCCCACCAATAAGCAGCGGCCATCTCCCCGCAGCAGAACGCATCATTTTCCCAAGGCCTTTCCGAGTAACCCCAATAGCATCTGCCGGGGTCCAGTACCATTTCGTCGACGTCAATTGCCGTCCCTCCAATACCAACATTTTTCAAGAGATCAATAGCTGCGGTTCGTGCACGTTGGTATTCTGCTTCGAGTGCTCCCGAGTCCGCCAGATAAGCAGGACGATAAGTACTCGTGCGCCAGTCATATAAATCCCAAAAATATGAACCGACTGCCATGCGCTTAAGACTAATGAGCGCCGCCACATCATGGGGAAGCAATTGACTAGTCGTGAGCTGAAGAATTTTGGCTAAGTGCGGAGCCATGATGACGTTACTGGCCGCCTCGGGCCACTTTGCAATATTGGGCATCGTTTCAAAATTCTCCGGATGTTGATGCACCAATGCATACATCCAGAAAAACTGCTGACAATGGCGTGACTCGTGATAGAGCGTATCGACCATTTCCTGTAGCGGGTGTACTTGTTCGCTGCGCGACTTTTGGTGAAATATTTTTGCACCGCCTCCAGACGGAAACATAGATTTCAGCGACTCCACGTTTATCTTCATGGTCCAGTAGGTCATGTTAAACGCGCCTTTTTCTCCCTCCAGTGTGGGAACATACGATTCAATTGGCGGCACAGCGGTTTCAGGGATTCCGAACCCCCCCGCGGTGTTGGTTAGGGCGGCCGCCAGGACCGGGCGCACCAACTCAAAAAACTGGCTCGTTTGGTCCGCATCAATCGGCCATGTCAGTTTAAGTACCGGCGTTGAGCCCGCAGGTCCGTAAAAGGTGTCTCCCCACTGTATTTGCTCCAGCATGACCGCCCGCATTGCCTTGACGTAATCCCGCGCAACCGGGTAGATAAGTTGGCCGTTCTGGTCCGGATGTTCATCCGACCAGCGCATGCCCCACCTGTCAGGTGTG
This sequence comes from Paraburkholderia unamae, assembly GCF_003096875.1. Taxonomy (NCBI): domain Bacteria; kingdom Pseudomonadati; phylum Pseudomonadota; class Betaproteobacteria; order Burkholderiales; family Burkholderiaceae; genus Paraburkholderia; species Paraburkholderia unamae. Next base: position 28,288 of record NZ_QEOB01000031.1, on the reverse strand, counting down.
CACAAGGCGTAAGTCGGTTCAATTCCGGCTGACGTCCGCCCTGGCTTCACCTTCTGCAACAGGTACGGCCCGACCTTGTGAACTTCGGTATCGTTTGTATTGGTCACGCGTTTTCTGTCCCTGATGATTTGTTGGCGGTTTCCGCGTCCTTCGTCAGCATCGGGCGGAATATAGACATTACTGACCCATCGTTTCGCAGAAGCTTAATTTCCGCTATCTGCATGACCTGGCTCATCACCAGTGATGTTTCTCCGCGCTCGCTGGATACGCCTTCGATGAGTTGTCCGTCGTCCAGTCTGATTCGATAGCGCTGGCTTGACATCGCCAAGCCTGAGCCGCTATCCGGCAACACGTAGTGATCCACAACCTTCGCATCGGCAATGTCTGTGATCGGCGTTTTTACAGGCACGTCCTCCGGGTCGCTTGTCGCATGCGATGCCGCATGGACGAGGAATACACCGTTCGTTTTGCCGATTACGCCTTCCGGGCCAATCACAAATTGCGTACCGCTACCATTGAGCACAATGCGCCTGCCCGTCAGGCGTATTTCGTCCTGCTCACTCAACAGGTTGAGCACCTTCCTGGCAATGAGGTCAACGTTGTCGGCTTGCGACTGGATACGCACTGGACCCGGCGTAACGAAGGTCATTGCCTTTTTTGCGTAAAACGCAATCTTGCTCCGCACTGACGCGAAAAACGATTGCCCGGTGGCGACGGAAAGATGCTTACCTGCCGTGAACGCCGTGTGATGGCCGCTGGCGATATGGGAGCTAGCGGACGCCGCCATATGAACGTTAGCGGCGCTCGAAATGGCGATATCCGGGTTTTCAAACTCGGGGAAGTCAGAAAGTCCGGCTTTCCCGTTGCCCCGCAGTGCCGCGTTCGCGTCGCGTATCGAATCAACCACGTCGCCTTGATCGCCTGTTGCGTCCTGTGCGAAGTGTCGTTGCGCTTCGCGTGCCATGCTCTCGTGAATGTCACGCGCAGCGGTCAACCGCGAGACGGCCTCGCCGTTCTCCTTGACCTTGCCTTGCGCATTGGGACGGCCATCGGTCGTGAGAAACACCCCTTGCGCTGCCCGCACCGTCGCCTGTCCGTCCGTGCGTATCTCAGCCCCGATACCACGCTCATCCTGCCGCCCCTTGTTGCCGTCGATGCGCGTGATATAGCCGAGACTCAGGCTCGACTTTGCATGATCGCTCGCCAACTGCGCCTGCTGCTTGCCGTGTGTATCGTCCAGCGCAACATGGTTTGAGCCCTGGCCATCCTGTTCCTTGCTGCGCAGTGCAGAAACCCACTGGTTATGCGGAAGCGCCCATGCTGGCGTGTTGTAGCGGTTCGTGACGCTCCCCGATACAAAGGGCATATCCGGGTCCCCGTTGATGTGCTCCACAAGGACCTCGGAGCCGACGCGCGGCACGAAAGCCGCGCCCATCTGGGTGTACTGCCACGGCTGGGCGACACGCAACCAGACCGACGAGTTTTCATCATGAGTGCCATTGCGGTCGGCGACGAACTGGACCTTTACACGGCCCTGTGCATCGGTCCAGATTTCGCGCTCGTCGTAGCCTGTGACGATGGCAATTTCAGTGTGAGCCACAGGCCACTGCGTGACGATCGGCAAGCGATAGTGGCAGTTGTACGATGGCTGGACTTCGAACTGGCAGTCACACTTGAATACCTGCTCCGTGCCGCTGGTCTGGTCATTGCACTCGATGGTGAGTGTCGTGGCGATGACAAGCCATTCCTGATTCGCCGTTTTAATCGGGTGATCCTCAACCTCGAACGTGAAACCAGTGCGCAAGCCTCGCAGATGCCCGGAACCCTTCGCCCTGAGTCCCAGGCAATTTAGCGACTGCATGCGCACCAGTGCCACCTGTTGCGCCTGCCTGTCCAGGTCCAGCGGCTGGCCGCTCAATCCCATGCTCCCCTGGAGCGGCTGGCTGATCTTCGCCTGCTCGTAGAATTCCTGATCCGCCTGCGCCGTCCAGCGGGGACGTACGTCTGAGCCCCGTAACGGCATGACCCAGGGTCCGTTGCGAGGTGTCATGTAGTCGTGATCCACCGCTGTCGCTTTCCCCTCCGTCTGACGGCTGATCACTTCCAGGCGCTCGATGTGCTCCTCTTCGATACGGTTCTCGCCTGGCGCGTAGCGCAGTGTTTCGTATGCTTCACCGTGGGCATGAAACGCGCCCATCGTGTCCGCGATCACGAGCCTGTGAAACCCGCCGCTGTGTTCGAACCAGTAGAACAGTCCAGCACGCTCACACCAGCGTCTAAAACACGTATAGTCGGATTCCCAATACTGCCGTTGCAGGTCGAGCCTCGGGTAGTGACTACTGAAACTCGGGCCGCCTATGCGCCAGTCAATCGACGTCGGGTACGGGGCAAGCAGTTCTTCAATCGCCTCGATTACCGTCCTGTCCTGAAAATTGCGATAGTTCTGGCCGAGCGCCGCCTGCATCAGCGCCGGTTCGATATCGAACTCGTACACCATCGACCGGTTGTCGCGCCGGATGAAGCGGGCAGCGCCGATGCGCCCGGAAATCTCGCGCACGTGAAAGCCGATGTTGCCCCGGCCCGTGTCGCCCGGCATGCCGGGAATGAACGTGCCACGGCCTGGCACATCAATCGATATCGTGACTTCCGTTCCCACCACCTTGTCCAGATCGAGCGTGATGATGTCGGGAACGGACGGCACCCTGACATCGGTCCTCATACGCACGGTGTAGCGGTAGCATTCGCCAAGGGCTTCCCTGCCATGCAGATGGATGGGAACGAGAACGCACTGCGTCACGTCCTCAGATGTGGCAGACGGATGGACGCGGTAATACCAGTCTGGTCGGGGGCCTGGCGGCGTAAAGCGGGGCAGCGCAGGCCCGTCTATCGACATGGGTCTTTCCGGTGCCTCGTATTTCTGCGGGTGATTGTGCTTGTGATTCCTCACGCGCCCTCCCCGGCAGACATCAGCGTGGCCCCACACGCAGTCTTGTTCCCGAGAAACGCGACGCGCGCGCCATTGTGTGTTCGCGTGCCCTCCGCCTTGATGGGAAACCTGCCGCCGCACTTCGGGCAGTCAACCATGTGTCCGTCGAGCGCCACGCGAATGCCCTTATGCCGAAGATTCGGCGCAGCCTCGATGACGATGCCACCGTGGTCTGTTGTATCGCCCAGGCGGGCGACTTCGTGTCCGGTTGCTGCATCCTTCATCTGCTGTTGCCTCCGTACAATCCAGACATGCAATTTCCTTTGTCAAATTAGCAGTCCTGATACTGCACTTCCTGAATCTGCGCGATACTGGACAGTTCCTAAATGAAGATGCAGGCTGGGTAGAGTTCTGGCCGCGTGATCTGCGACAAGCGGCGTCGGTAACGTGAGTGGTGCCTGTACGAGCGAAACCGGATCAGCAGTCACTTGTTGCTCATCGTCTGTGCTGACGCTGCCGCTCGATCAGAAGCAGGATCGGGATCACATGGCAACGCGTGATCGACGGTCACGCGCTCGACCTGCGCCAGAAGGTGGGCGATGTAACGAGCTTGAGCGCGGCCGAAGCGGTAGCGGAAGTGCACGCTGCCTCCTTTCGTCTCGGCGTGGAGCTTTCCCGACGGACCGATGCTTCCTGCAAGGCGCGGTCGTTGTCGGCGGCGGTGAGCTTCAGGAGCGCGCCTTCGCTGATGGTTTGAGAACGGTTTTCCCCACAAAACTGCGGTGTCCAAATCGTATAGACAACCGAGGCCGGTATGCCAACAACCAAGTTTTTGAATCCACAAAGAATGGATGTTTGTAGGTCTAGTACGCCGCGCCACGACATTGTCCACAGATTTTGTTGGCAGCCCTGTGCGTAACCCTTGGAAGACCGCACCAAGTCCTTGATGCGATTCGGTTAACGCACACCGTCCCCGATCGCGGCAAAACGATCAGAAAACGACCAAATAGCAGCCCCATCGCACCGACCTTTTCCACAGTTTTTGTTGGCAGCCCTGTGCACAACTTCTGGACAGCGAACCTAAGTCCCTGATCGCAAACGTCAATCAACCGCGCGACAGAGAAGTTGCACGTTTCGAAGGCAGCAAAGTTTTCCACAGCTGAAGTGGAAAACTCTGTGCATACGCCCCCCAACATCCCGCCCAATCCATTGATAGCACAACGGATTTTCACGCTGCCCGCACTTCGCCCCCACCTGCCCAATTCCCTAAAGTCCGTAAGGAAATTGCCGTTAACGGTCACTATGTTGTTGGGTCTCAGGCGGCCCCATCGAAGGAATCTCATGCGCAACAATCAGCCCGTCACGCAGCAGGAATTCGACTATCCCGCTTCGCAGATGCTCGTCTCGGCCACCGACCTCAAGGGCCGCATTCAGTACTGCAATCCCGCGTTCATCGCGGTGTCCGGCTTTGCGAAAGAAGAACTGATCGGCAAGGCGCACAACATCATTCGCCATCCCGACATGCCGGCCGAGGCGTTCGCCGATCTGTGGGACACCGTTCGCGAAGGGCGCCCCTGGACCGCGCTCGTCAAGAACCGCCGCAAGACCGGCGACCACTACTGGGTACGCGCGAACGTCACGCCCGTGTCCGAGCAGGGCACCGTGGTCGGCTATCTGAGCGTGCGCGTGAAACCCACACGCGAGGAGATCCGCAATGCCGAAGCGCTGTACGCGCAAATGCGCGAAGGCCGTCTGCACGGCGTGCGTCTGCGTCACGGCGCGGTGGTCCGCACAGGCGTGATCGGCGCGCTTCAGTCGCTGTTGCGCGTGCCCATCGCCACGCGCATCGCCTTCGGCTACGGCGCGGTGCCCGCCGTCTTTGCCGCAACCGGCTTCGCGGCCTGGCAAGGTCTGCCGCCGCTGCCGTTCTGGGCTGCGTTCGGCGCGGCCTGCGTCTGCGCGGTCGGGGCCTGGCGTCTCACCACGCGGCACCTGGGCGAACCGCTCGCGCAAATGACCACGGCCTCGACGCGCATGGCCGCCGGCGACCTCACAGCCACGCTCGCGATCGCCACCAACGACGATCTCGGCGACGTGCTCCAGGCGCTCAACCAGCTTCAGGCCAATCTCACGGCGATCGTGTTCGACGTGCGCTCGCAGATCGACGGCATGCTCGACGCGGCGCACGAAATCTCCAGCGGCAATCTCGATCTCTCGCGCCGCACCGAGATGCAGGCGGCGTCGCTCGAGGAAACCGCCGCCACGATGGATCAGCTCACGACCACCGTGCAAGCCAACGCCGACGCCAGCGCCCGCGCGCTCGACCTCGCGCGCGACGCCCAGTCAGCCGCCGCCGAAGGCGGCTCGATCGCGGCGCAGATGGAGCGCACGATGACCGGCATCACCGACGCGTCGCGGCGCATCAGCGACATCACGGGCGTGATCGACGGCATCGCGTTCCAGACCAACATCCTTGCGCTGAACGCCGCCGTCGAGGCCGCGCGTGCCGGCGAGGCGGGCCGTTCGTTCGCCGTGGTGGCGGGCGAGGTGCGCATGCTCGCGCAGCGCTGCGCGGCTTCGGCCAAGGAGATCAAGCAGGTCGTGGACGCCAGCGTGCACGAGATCGCCGAGGGCACGCGGCTCGTGGGCAACACCACGGCGCAGATGCGCTCCATCGACGAAGCGGTGAGCCGCGTCTCGTCGATCATCACCGAGGTCGCCAATGCGAGCGGCGAGCAGGCCGAAGGCATCCGCCAGGTCAACCAGGCCGTCGCGCATCTGGACAGCGCCACGCAGCAGAACGCCGCGCTCGTCGAGCAGGCGGCCGCCACGGCGCTGCGTCTGGCCGAGCAGGCCGACGTGCTCGACGAAGCCGTGCGCCTGTTCACCGTGGCGGGCGCCCAGGCGAGCGCGCGCGCCAAGCCCGCCCGCAACCCGGCGCGGCACGCCGCCGTGTCGAAGGCGCGGGCCGAAACGGCTGAGGAAATCGCCGCCTGAGTAGCTTGAGTGGCCTGGGTGCCGCGTTGGCGCTGCGCCGGCGTGGCATTGGTCTGAGAGATCGGCGTTAGTCCCATCTCGACAGCGCCGCCCCCGGGCTGCACCATGGAAACCGTCAGCAACCCGCACCTCGGCTTGCTGATCCGAGTAACAACGGCGTTTTAACGGCTCACCCGGCCTGCCCGGGCGGGCCGTTTTTTCTTGGGGCGCGCGCCTTGCTCCCCGACCTTCGCGTGACGCCGCTTTGCGTCACAACCATGACAGTGGTGCAACGCGCAACGCATTTCGCATGGGTCGTTGCAGGGCGCGCAAAAATGGGCCGTCACGGCGGCGAGTCGCGTTACACTGGCCCAGGGTTGCGGCACGGCGATCCTGCTGTGTGCGTCTGCGCTCACTTGCAAAGACACGCCGCGCGGGCGACCCCGTACAATGGCTCGACCACCCAACGCACGAGGACAACATCAATGCGCACGACCGGGTCTTCCGGAAACATGACCCTGCTCACCGAGCATGACGACGCGACCGGACGCGAACTGCGTTCACTGCGCCTCGAATCGGCGGCCGACGGCAAAAGCCTCATGCTGATCGAAGTCGACGAGCGCAAACCGGGCATTCATCGCGAAGTGCGTTACGAGATCACGCCGGCCGAGCTGATAGCGGCGATTCGCGCTCAAGGCGCGGAACTGCCGGGGGAATCGCACACGCGCTGAGCGCAGACTGGCGGCGAAGCGAGGCACGCGCGGTTGGGTAGCCCGCGGTTTCCGCGGCTACATAACCGTCTTGCATCGCATTGATGCCGCTTTCTGCCGCCTCGTTCCATTCCGGCGCTTTTTTCACGGACTTGCCGCTTGCGGCAAGTCCGTTCTCGCGTGCTCAAGCGCAATCGGTCGTGATGTGTCCACCCCGGCGGGCGTGTATCGCGCGCGTCGTTTTCATACGCACGTACGGGCGCGCTTGCACGCCTTCGAAATGCGTCCATAATCTTTACGTTACCCTCCTATCTTTCCCGTTCTCCGCTTAAAAGCGCAACGGAAGTAAGCCGATGCTACATGACCTCATCGCGCAATACGGGCCTGCGCTGGTGTTCATCAATGTGCTTGCCGGATCGCTAGGGCTGCCCGTGCCCGCGATGCCCGCGCTCGTGTTGTTCGGCGCGATGGCGGCCATGCATCCCGGTTCGATCGGCCAGCAGGTCGCGCCGGTGCTCGTGCTCGCCATCTTCGCCATGCTGATCGGCGACAGCGTGTGGTTCCTGGCCGGACGTCTCTACGGCGGCAACACGCTCAAGACACTCTGCAAGCTCTCGCTCTCGCGCGACACCTGCGTGAAAAAGACCGAGCGCTTTTTCGGTCGCTGGGGCGTGCGCGTGCTCGCCGTCGCCAAGTTCGTGCCGGGGCTTTCGCTCGTCTCCGTGCCGATGGCCGGCGCGATGGGCGTGCCCTACCGCCAGTTCGTGGGCTTCGACGGCATCGGCGCGGCGCTGTGGTCCGGCACGGGCCTCCTCATCGGCGTGCTGTTCGCCCCGCAAATCGACATGCTGATGGGCGGCGCGAGCCGGCTTGGCCGCTTCGCCCTCGTTGTGGTGGCCGTGCTGCTGGTGCTCTACGCGACCTACCGCTGGCAGCGCCGCCGCCAGCTCATCAAGAAGCTCGCGAACGCGCGCATCACGGTAGACGACCTCTACCGCGCGATGGGCGCCAAGCCGCCGCCCGTGGTGTTCGATATCCGTTCCGAAGAAAAGCGCAAGCTCGATCCGTACATCATTCCGGGCGCGTTATTCGCCGACGAGCGCAAGCTCGAAGACATCGTCGGCAAGTATCCAAACGACCAGAAGCTCGTGATCTACTGCTCGTGCCCCAATGAAATTTCCGCGGCCTGGATGGCGAAAAAGCTCGTCGAGGCTGGCTTTACCGATGTGGTGCCGCTACTCGGCGGTCTCGACGCGTGGCGCGACGCCGGCCGCACGCTCGAATCGCTCCAGCTGATGGCGCACAGCGAAGTCCCGGTCAACATCACGCCTAAAGCTGTCTGATCCGGGCGGCCCGCTCCCGAGCCGCCCGCACGAGGAGAACCGCCAGATGGGCACGATCACCGAAGCCGAAGTTCCGGATTCCGCGGAACTTCCTTCCGCGAGCCGCCACTCCGACACGCAGCCGCAACCCGCCGAAGCGCCGTTCTCGACGCTTTCCTCGCGGCGTCACCAGATGTTCCCCGAGCTCACCGACGACGAGATCGCGCGCCTCGCGCGCTTCGGCGAGCAACGCCACTATGCGGCGGGCGAACTGCTCTTTCGCACCGGCGAAACCGGCCCCGGCATGTTCGTGCTGCTCTCCGGTTCGGTCAAGGTGTTCCAGCGCGACGGGCTGGGCCGCGAGCGGCTCATCGTCGAACATGGGCGCGGCCATTTTCTGGCCGAGGTGGGTCAGCTTTCGGGCGGCCCCGCGCTCGTGGACGGCCTGGCGCTCGAAAGCGTCGACGCCATCCTGATTCCCCCCGAGCAACTGCGCGCGGCCATCGTCGCCGAAGCCGAACTCGGCGAGCGCATCGTGCGGGCGCTGATCCTGCGCCGCGTCTCGCTGATCGAAAAAGGCGCGGGCGGCCCGATTCTCGTCGGCAAGCACGACGATCCCGCACTCGTTTCGCTGCAAGGCTTCCTCTCGCGCAACGGCCATCCGTATTCGGTGCTCGACGAGCGCGACGAAAGCATGCTCCTGCTGATCGAGCGCTTCGCCGCGCGCTGCGAAGACCTGCCGCTCGTGATCTGCCCCGACGGCTCGGTGCTGCGTCATCCCAGTGCGCCCGAACTGGCCACCTGCCTCGGCATCCTGCCCGAGCTGGACGGCCAGCGCGTCTACGACGTCGCCGTGGTGGGCGCGGGTCCCGCGGGCCTCGCAACAGCGGTGTACGCAGCGTCCGAAGGCCTTTCGGTGATCGTGCTCGATTCGCGCGCGCCGGGCGGCCAGGCGGGCGCAAGCTCGCGCATCGAGAACTACCTGGGCTTTCCCACCGGCATCTCGGGCCAGGCGCTCGCGGGCCGCGCGTTCGTGCAGGCACAGAAGTTCGGAGCGCACGTTGCGATTCCCGTATCGGTGCGCAAGCTGTACTGCGATGAGGAACCGCGCCGGCTCGAAACCTGTAGCGGCGACGTGCGCGCGCATACGGTCGTGATCGCGAGTGGCGCGGTGTACCGCAAGCCCACCATCGAAGGGATCGATCGCTATACGGGGCGCGGCATCTACTACTGGGCCTCGCCGGTCGAGGCGAAGCTCTGCAAGCACGAGAACGTGGTGCTCGTGGGCGGCGGCAATTCGGCGGGCCAGGCCATCGTCTATCTCTCCACGCACGTGCGTCAGATCGACGTGCTGATCCGCAAGGCGGGCTTCGAATCGACGATGTCGCGCTACCTGATCGACCGGATTGCCTCGCTTGCGAACGTGAGAGTGCACGGGCACAGCGAGATCGGCGGCCTGGGCGAGGATGCGAGCGGGCTGGCTTCGGTGCGTCTGAAGATGCCATGCCCGGAGGGTATTGACCATTTCGATTCGCGGCACCTGTTCCTCTTCACGGGCGCCGACCCGAACACGGGCTGGCTGCGCGAATGCGGCGTGAAGCTCGACCCGCACGGCTTCGTGCTGACCGGCGACAACGAGTCGTGCAGCCTCGCGACTTCGGTGGAAGGCGTCTATGCGATCGGGGACGCGCGTGCGGGTTCGACCAAGCGCGTGGCCGCGGCGGTGGGCGAAGGCGCGGCCGTGGTCGCGCAGATCCACCAGCGGCTCGCGACGACGCGGCCGGTGACGGTGGTTGCGGGCGTCCATGCGTGAGTGCAGCGCGGATAGTGCAGATGCAGCGTCCGGGACTGCCGACACCCGTTCCTCGCTAACCCTGCCGCTCACGGCGGCGCGCACGCTGCATCTCGCCGCGCAGGGTCTGCTCGCGCCGCCGCGCCGCAAAGCCACGAAAGACGACGTGCTCGACGCGATCCGCCGCATGGCGCAATTGCAGATCGACACGATCCACGTGGTCGCGCGCAGTCCTTATTTCGTGCTGTTCAGCCGCATCGGCGCGTTCGAACCGGCCTGGCTCGACGCGCATCTCGCCGAAGGCCGCCTTTTCGAATACTGGTCGCACGAGGCGTGCTTCGTGCCGATCGAGGACTATGGGCTGCTGCGCCATCGCATGCTCGACCCTTCGGGCATGGGCTGGAAATACGCGGCCGACTGGCACACTCAATACCGCGACGAGATCGACGCGCTGCTCCAACGCATTCGCACCGAGGGCGCCGTGCGCTCCGCCGACTTCGCGCGCGCCGAAGGCGACAAGGGCAATGGCTGGTGGGACTGGAAGCCCGAGAAGCGGCACCTGGAAGTGCTGTTCGCAACCGGCGCGCTGATGGTGGCGGAGCGCCGCAACTTCCAGCGCGTGTACGACGTGGCCGAGCGCGTGCTGCCGACCTGGAGCGACGCGCGCGACCTGCCCCCGCGCGCGCAGGCGGAACGCACGCTGCTTTTGCGCACGTGCCAGGCGCTGGGCGTGATCCGTGCGGACTGGGCCGCCGACTACTACCGCCTGCCGCGCCGCCCTTACGTGGATGCGCTGCACGCGCTCGCCGACGCGGGCGAGTTGCTGCCGGTGCGTGTGGAAGGCTGGAAGCAAGACGCGTTCGTGCACCGCGACTTCGCCGCGCTGATCGGCGATGCGGCGAACGGCACGCTCGCCTCCACGGCGACCACGCTGCTCTCGCCGTTCGACCCGGTAGTGTGGGACCGCAAGCGCGCGGTGGCGCTGTTCGATTTTGACTACGCGATCGAATGCTATCTGCCGGCTTCGAAACGCAAGTACGGTTATTTCGTACTGCCGATCTTGAACCGCGGACGATTGATCGGACGCATCGACGCAAAGGCGCACAGGGCGCAGCAGGTGTTCGAGGTGAAGTCGCTGCATCTGGAGCCCGGCGTGCGCGTGAGCGGCCGTCTGGTGGCCGATCTACGCCGGGCGCTACAGCGTTGCGCACTGTGGCACGGCACGCCGGAGTTGAGTATCGGCGCCGCGCCGGACGGCCTGGCGGCCGCCCTGCTGGCTGAGTGAAATGGCGGTGGCGCTCTCAGTGCTCGACTCAGTGCTCGAGTTTGGAGCGCAACTCGCGCGCCGCTTCGAGCAACCCTTCGTAGCCTGAACGCGCGTGCTGCGGCAGGTCGGGGTCGCCCACCAGCGCGCCCAACGTTTCCACCAGGCTGAAGACGAGGCCCTTGGCCGCGCCCGCTGCGATCTTGCCGGATTTCACGCCTTCGTCGACGTGGGTGAACGCAGCGTTCAGATGTTCCAGATCCGGTTGCGGCGCGCCTGCGCCAGGCTTTTGAGCGTCCTGCTTTTGCGTGTCGTCGCTCGTCATGATGAACCCTATCTCCCTTGCTGAGCAGTAGTCGAAAAAATCTTGCACTCGGTTTAAGTTATATACCCATCGCGTGCGTGCGTCCATTGAGGGCCGGACAGTTGCCGGCGCGCCCCGCCGCGAAAAGCCACACGAAGCGCACTCCCGAATCTTCTCACCTTTGCCGCCCGCATGCCGTCGCCACGGGCGCGGCGGCTTGTCGCTTCGTCAGGCCTGGCAATAAAAAACGCCTTGAAATCAGGGCTAAAGTTGATTTATCACCATTTCGCCAATGGCTGCATTTGCTGCTCCACGCCTTCACCGCGCGTGCGCCCAGCTCCCTCCTGAAAACGCTCACCTTTGTGCTTCGACACCCTGGTTCGTCGCGCATCGAGTGCGTCTGCCGATAAAATTCGGCTCACCTGTTCAGCCGCCACTTTAGCGTTTTACCCTTGTTTTCAAGGCATTTTCTCGCGTGAGGGTCTCGCACCCGCTCAAGCGCCGGTCGCTCAAAGGTGCGCAGCCGCACGCCGTCGCACTCACTCCCGAAAACGCTCACCTTTGCGTCGAACCGTGCCTTGACGCCGCTCTCGCGCCTCTCCAGACTGTGCGGGTCGTCACGTCCAGGGGTTCTCCAGCGCCATGAATCACGTCACGCCGTTCATTCCCGATCGCTTTCACCACGCCGCGCAGCATTACCTGAGCGGCCGCCCCGCCTACTCACCCGCCTTGATCCGCCGCGTCGCGCAACACGTCGGGCTCGACGGCTCGCAGCGCCTGCTCGACCTGGGCTGCGGTCCCGGCCAGCTTTCGCTCGCATTCGCCAGTTGGGTGGCGCACGCCGTTGCCGTCGATCCCGAGCCCGCCATGCTCGACATCGCCGCGCAACTCGGCGCGGGCATCGCGCCGAACATCGAATACCGCCAGGGCAGTTCGTACGATCTGGGCCCCGCCTTCGGCGCGTTCCATCTCGCCGTGATCGGCCGGGCGTTTCACTGGATGGATCGCAGCGACACGCTCGCGCGCCTCGCCACGCTGCTCACGCCGCGCGGCGCCGTGGCGCTCTTCAACACCTCGCATCTCGACGACCCGCTGCGCCCGTGGGCGCGCGAGTATCGCGAGCTGCTCGACAGTTACGCCGATACCGACCCGGCGCGCGCCCAGCGCAAGTCGGCGGAGTGGGAAAGCCATCTCGACGTGCTTGCGCGCTCCGCGTTCGCCGCGCTGGAGCGCGTTAGCGTGATCGAATACCGGCGCGTCAGCGCCGCGCAATTGAAGGCGCGTCCGCTTTCGATGTCGAGCCTCTCGCGCGAGCGTCTGGGCGAGCGCCTCGACGCCCTGCTGGCCGACATCGACGCGCTCGTGGCCGCCCATGCGGAGGCGGACGGCTGTCTGATCGAGCGCATCGAATCCACAGCGACGATCGCCGCGCGCGCGGATGCCTGAGCCCGCGCCTGAAGGGCGTCGCGCGATGCGGTATCGTATGGGCACGCCACTACGAGCCAGACGAGGAAGCACACGATGAGCTATGCCACGAACGCGCCCGCGCGCAAGGAAATCGACTCTCTCGGCGGGCCCGCCGTCATCGAGTTCGGCACCGACTGGTGCGGCTACTGCCAGGGCGCACAGCCCGTGATCGGCGCGGCCTTCGAGCGCAACCCGCAGGTGCGCCGCCTGAAAGTGGAAGATGGACCGGGCCGCGCGCTGGGCCGCTCGTTTCGCGTGAAGCTCTGGCCCACGCTCATCTTCCTGCGCAACGGCGTGGAAGTCGCGCGCGTGGTGCGTCCGCAGAACGCCGCCGAGCTCGACGAGGCTTTCGCCACGCTCGCGTAGTCGCTCGCGTCGCTCCAAGGCACTCGCGTCGCTCGCCCCCTCACACGCGGTCCCCGCCCTCGCGCGGACCGCCCCCGTAAATCCTCACCTCAACGCGCGCGCGGCGTTCAGTCCTCCAGGCCCGCGAGCAGATCGTCGACCGCGCGGTACACGCGCTCGACCACCTCAGGCCCCACCTGCTCTTCCAGCGCCTTGTAGCGCGCCTCCAGATCCTTCGAAATCGCCTTCACGAGCTGATGGCTCTTTTTCGTAAGCGAGACGAGCACGCGCCGCTGGTCGTCGGCGAAGCGCTCCTTCGTCACGAGACCTAGCGCCTCCATGCGGGCGAGCACGCCCGCCATGCTCGGGCTGGAAATCGTGCACAGATCGGAAATTTGCCGCGGCTCGAGCGGGCCGCTTTCGTTGAGCGCGCGTATCACGCGCCACTGCTGCTCGGTGAGCCCGTGCGAGGTGATGAGCGGGCGAAAGCGCTCCATCATTTTTTCGCGCGCGCGCAGGAGCAACATGGGCAGGTTGCGGTGCGCAACGCGGGTGGACGAACGCGAGTTTTCAGACATGGTGGTTTCGGCCAGGCGAAGAATCGGGACACTGGGGAGATCCCAGGGGAAACCCGCAAATATCTCATCGATGATTGACGACGGATGATAGCAAGCGCACTATTGCTAACATGTTAGTGTTTCCGGGAAGCCGACACAAGCCATGTTTTCAGTTGCCGATCATCTGCTGCACGTCGAAGGCGAAGCCCTGCCGCGCGACGTGGACGCAGCCACCGTCCACGCGCTGCTCGCCACGGGCGCGCACGGCCGCCCGCCCGTGAGCGGCGCCGTCTACGGCACGCTGCTCAACGACCGTCACGCGCTCGAAGCGCTGGGCGACGCCGCGAACGCGCCCCCTTACAAGGCGCCGCCGCGCGCCCCCATTCTCTACCTGAAGCCGCGCAACACGCACGCCGGCCACCGTGCGCGCGTGGCCGTGCCCGGTGGCGAGGATGCGCAGGGTGCGCAGTTGGGTGTGCAAGTGGGCGCGTCGCTCGGCGTCGTGATCGGCCGCACCGCCGCGCGGGTCGCCGTGCATGAAGCGTTCGATTACATCGCGGGCTATACGCTCGTGGCCGACCTTTGCGTGCCGCACGCCAGCGTCTATCGCCCCTCGGTGCGCTTTCGCGCCCGTGACAACTTCTGCGTGATCGGCCCGGCCGTGGTCGCGCGCCGCCATGTCGCCGACCCCGACCGACTCGACATCCGCGTGAACGTGACCGGCCAGCCCGCCTTCAGCGCCACGACGGCCACGAACCTGCGCGGCGTCGCGCAATTGCTGGCCGACGTCACCGACTTCATGACGCTCGCCCCCGGCGACGTCCTCACGCTCGGCGTGCCGCACGGCGCGCCCGTGGCGCAGGCCGGCGCGCGCGCAACGCTCGCCATTGGCGACTGGGCGCCGCTCGAAATCGAATTCGTTGCTGCGAACGCGGCGCTGGGAGCACAAGCATGATGCGCGGTCGCGTTGCCTACGCAGGCGCAATCCACGAAGCCACACCCGACTACACGCACGAGCAAAGCCGCGTGCGCCTTGCCGACGGCCGCGTGCGCGACGAGCACGAGGTCGTGTGGCTCGCGCCGTTCGAGCCCGGCACGATCTTCGCGCTCGGGCTCAACTACGCCGAGCACGCCAAGGAATTGCAGTTCTCGAAGCAGGAAGAACCGCTCGTGTTCCTCAAGGGGCCGGGCAGCGTGATCGGCCATCGCGGCACGACGCGCCGTCCCGCCGACGTCACGTTCATGCACTACGAGTGCGAGCTTGCCGTCGTGATCGGCCGCACGGCGCAGAATGTGAAGCGCGAGGACGCCATGCAGTACGTGGCGGGCTATACGATCGCGAACGACTACGCGATTCGCGACTACCTGGAAAACTACTATCGCCCGAACCTGCGCGTGAAGAATCGCGACGGCGGCACCGTGCTCGGTCCGTGGTTCGTCGACGCCGCCGATGTCGCCGACGTCAACGCACTCGGCCTGCGCACCTATGTGAACGGCGAACTCAAGCAGGACGGCAATACGCGCGATTTCGTCACGGGCATCGCCGAACTCATCGAGTATTTGAGCGGCTTCATGACGCTCGCCCCCGGCGACGTCATTCTGACCGGCACGCCCGAAGGCGTCGTCAACGTGAATGCGGGCGACGAAGTGGTGTGCGAAATCGACGGGCTCGGCCGCCTCGTCAACACCATCGCGAGCGACGCCGACTACGGGCGTTGATGCGGCAACGAATCGAACACAGGACAAGTTAGACATGCGAATCGAACATCTCATCAACGGCCGCTCGCACGCCGGGCGCGATTACTTCGAGACCGTCAACCCCGCCAACCAGGACGTGCTCGCGGAAGTCGCGCGCGGCGGCGCGGAGGAAGTCGATCTCGCGGTGCGCGGCGCGAAAGAAGCGTTCCCCGCGTGGGCCGCCAAACCCGCGGCCGAGCGCGCCAAGGCCATCCGCAAGCTCGGTGAGCTGATCGCGAAGAACGTGCCGGAAATCGCGCAGACCGAAACGAAGGACACGGGTCAGACCATTTCGCAAACGGGCAAGCAGCTCGTGCCGCGCGCCGCCGACAACTTCAGCTACTTCGCCGAAGTCTGCACGGCCGTGGACGGCCATACCTATCCCACCGCCACGCACCTCAATTACACGTTGTTCCACCCGGTTGGCGTGTGCGCGCTCATTTCGCCGTGGAACGTGCCGTTCATGACGGCCACGTGGAAGGTCGCGCCCTGCCTCGCGTTCGGCAACACGGCCGTGCTGAAGATGAGCGAGCTTTCGCCGCTCACGGCCTCCATGCTCGGCCAGCTCGCGCTCGACGCGGGCATTCCGGCGGGCGTGCTCAATGTCGTGCACGGCTATGGCCAGGAAGCGGGCGAGCCGCTCGTCTCGCATCCCGACGTGCGCGCGGTGTCGTTCACGGGTTCGACGGCCACGGGCAACCGCATCGTGCAGGCCGCGGGCCTCAAGAAGTTCTCGATGGAACTGGGCGGCAAGTCGCCGTTCGTGATTTTCGACGACGCCGATTTCGAACGCGCGCTCGACGCCGCCGTGTTCATGATCTTCTCGAACAACGGCGAGCGCTGCACGGCTGGTTCGCGCATTCTGGTGCAACGCTCGATCTACGCGAAGTTCGCGGAGCGCTTCATCGAACGCGCGAAGCGCATTACCGTGGGCGATCCGCTCGACGAGAAAACCATCGTCGGCCCGATGATCAGCCAGGGCCATCTCGCGAAGGTGCGCAGCTACATCGAGCTCGGTTCGAAGGAAGGCGCGACGCTCGCGTGCGGCGGGCTCGACGCCCCCGCCGTGCCCGACGCGCTCAAGAAGGGCAACTTCGTGCAGCCCACCGTGTTCGTCGATGTCGACAACCGCATGCGCATCGCGCAGGAGGAAATCTTCGGGCCGGTCGCCTGCCTGATTCCCTTCGAAGACGAAGCCGACGCGATCCGCCTTTCCAACGACATCGCCTATGGCCTTTCCAGCTACGTGTGGACCGAGAACACCGGCCGCGCGCTGCGCGTGGCGGCCGCCGTGGAAGCGGGCATGTGCTTCGTGAACAGCCAGAACGTGCGCGACCTGCGCCAGCCGTTTGGCGGCACGAAGGCTTCCGGCGTGGGCCGCGAAGGCGGCACGTGGAGCTACGAAGTGTTCCTCGAACCGAAGAACGTGTGCGTTTCGCTCGGTTCGCATCACATTCCGCACTGGGGCGTGTAATGGGCAAACTCGCGCTGGCAGCGAAGGTCACGCATGTGCCTTCGCTCTATCTTTCCGAATTGGACGGCCCGCACAAGGGCTGCCGCCAGGCCGCCATCGACGGCCATCACGAGATCGGCCGCCGCTGCCGCGAACTGGGCGTCGACACGATCGTGGTGTTCGACGTGCACTGGCTCGTGAACAGCGAATATCACATCAACTGCGCGCCGCGCTTCGACGGCGTCTACACCAGCAACGAGCTGCCGCATTTCATCAAGAACATGCAGTACGCCTATCCGGGCAATCCGCAGCTCGGGCATTTGATCGCCGAAGTCGCGAACGAAATGGGCATCAAAAGCCGCGCGCACAGCGACACGACACTCGACCTCGAATACGGCACGCTCGTGCCCATGCGCTACATGAACGGCGACGAGCATTTCCGCACCGTCTCCGTGGCCGCCTGGTGCATGTGGCACGACCTCGCCACGAGCGCGCGCTTCGGTCTCGCGGTGCGCCGCGCGATCGAGGAGCACTACGACGGCACGGTGGCGATCCTCGCGAGCGGCTCGCTCAGCCACCACTTCGCCAACAACGGCACGGCCGAAGCGTTCATGCACAAGGTCTGGGACCCGTTCCTCGAAGCGACCGACCGCAACGTCGTGGCAATGTGGGAGCGCGGCGACTGGAAGACCTTCTGCGGCATGCTGCCCATGTACAACGAAAAGTGCTGGGGCGAAGGCGGCATGCACGACACGGCCATGCTGCTCGGCGCGCTCGGCTGGGACCGCTACGAAGGCCGCGCGGAAATCGTCACGCCGTATTTCGGCAGCTCCGGCACCGGGCAGATCAACGCGATCCTGCCGGTCACGCCGCTGCCCGCTTGAAGAACGGGAGACCGCCATGCCCCATCTCACCCTCGAATACAGCGCGAATCTCGCGGATGCGAACAGCATCGGCCAGCTTTGCGAAACGCTCGCGCACGTGCTCGACGCGCAGCGCGACGACAGCGGCGCGCGCGTCTACCCGCGCGGCGGCATTCGCACGCGCGCGCTGCGCTGCGAGCAGTTCTTCGTGGCCGACGGCAACCCGGAAAACGCCTTCCTGCACGGCTGCCTGAAGATCGGCGCGGGCCGCTCGCAGGCCGTGCGCAAGGCGACAGGCGACGCGCTTTTCGAAGCGATCAAGCAGCACTTCGCCCAGGCCTTCGCCACGCACGGCCTCGCGCTCTCGCTCGAAATCGTCGAGTTCAGCGAGGAAGGCGCATGGAAGCACAACAACCTGCACGCCAGGCTCAAAACGTGAGCGCCGGCTCGCAATGGAATTCATGATGCTAGATCAGCAAACCATCCGCGCGCTGGCCGCGCAGCTCGACGAAGCGGAACGCACGCGCACGCAGTTGCGCCACTTTTCTCGCGCGCATCCCGAGATGACGATCGATGACGGCTATGCGATCCAGCGCGAATGGGTCAAGCTCAAGCTCGCGGCGGGCCACACGGTCAAGGGCCGCAAGATCGGCCTCACGTCGCGCGCCATGCAGCGTTCCTCGCAGATCGACGAACCCGACTACGCGCCGCTGCTCGACAGCATGTTCATTCCCGCCGGCGGCGACATACGCGCCGACCGCTTCATCGCGCCGCGCGTGGAAGTGGAGCTGGCGTTCGTGCTGAACCGGCCGCTGCAAGGACCCGACGTCACGCTGTTCGACGTGCTCGACGCCACCGCTTATGTGACGCCCGCCATCGAGATCATCGACGCGCGCATCGAGCAGTTCGACCGCGAAACCAAAGCGCCGCGCAAGGTGTTCGACACGATCTCCGACTTCGCCGCCAACGCGGGCGTGGTGCTGGGCGGCCGCCCCGTGAAGCCGCTCGACGTGGATCTGCGCTGGGTGGGCGCGCTGCTCTACAAGAACGGCGCCGTGGAGGAAAGCGGCCTTGCCGCCGCCGTGCTCAATCATCCGGCCACGGGCGTGGCCTGGCTCGCCAACAAGATCGCGCGCCACGACGAGCGCCTCGAAGCCGGCGACGTGATCCTGAGCGGCTCGTTCACGGCCCCGATTGCCGCGCGCGCAGGCGACACGTTCCACGCCGATTACGGCCCGCTGGGCGGTATCGGCTTCAATTTCATCTGATCAGGATTCCAGAACGCATGACCGCACCTGCCAACCCGTTCAAACACGCGCTCGCGCAAGGGCGCCCGCAAATCGGCCTGTGGGCCGCGCTGGCCGACTCGTATGTGAGCGAATTGCTCGCGACCACGGGCTTCGACTGGCTGCTGATCGACGGCGAACACGCGCCCAACGACTTGCGCAGCACGCTCGCGCAATTGCAGGCCGTCGCGCCCTATGCCACGCACCCGATCGTGCGGCCCGTGCGCAACGACCCCGCGATCATCAAACAGTTGCTCGACATCGGCACGCAAACGCTGCTCGTGCCGATGATCGAGAACGCCGACGAGGCGCGCGCCGCCGTGGCCGCCACGCGCTACCCGCCGCACGGCGTGCGCGGCGTTGGCAGCGCGCTTGCGCGTGCCTCGCGCTGGAACGGTTCGCCCGATTATCTGCATCACGCCGCCGAACAATTGTGCGTGCTGGTGCAGGTGGAAACCGCGAGCGCGCTCGCGCAGCTCGACGAGATCGCCGCGGTGGAAGGCGTGGACGGCGTGTTCTTCGGCCCGGCGGACTTGAGCGCTTCGATGGGCTTGCTCGGCCAGCCCGGTTCGACGCCGGTGCGCGAAGCGATCTGCAAGGGCATACGCGCCGTGCGCGCGCAAGGCAAGGGCGCGGGCGTGCTCGCGCCCGATCCGGCGATTGCGAACGACTATCTCGAAGCGGGCGCGACGTTCGTTGCCGTGGGGAGCGACGTCTCGCTGCTGGCACGCAGCGCGAGCGAGCTTGCCGCGAAGTTCCGCCAGCCTGCGGCGCAAGGCTGACACCCTGCTTGCCAACGCCGCACGCGCGGCGTTCGGCTTATTCGCTCTCTTTGCCGCTTGCCACGAGCCTGGCCAGCACGCTCGTCAGCACCTCGCGCTCGTGCTCGCTGAGCGTGGCGAGAATCGCCTCGTTCGTAGCCTTCGAAATCGTCGAGGCGCGCCGGTACGTGCTGCGCCCTTGCGTCGTGAGCGCCACGAGCACGCCGCGCGCGTCTGCTTCGTTCGAGGTTTTGGCGAGCAGGCCCTTGCGCTCCAGCACGTCGGTGGCGCGGCTCGCCTGGCTGCGGTCGAGGTTCGACACGCGCCCGAGATCGGACACCGACAACGGCCCGAACGCGCCCACGCTCAGCAGCAGGCGCGCCTCCGTGAGCGACAGCGAAAGCGCCGCCTCGAACGCGTCGTTCATCGTGCGGTCGGTCTGCTTCTTGAGCACATGCAGCCGGTACGTGAACAGCTCTTCGATGTTGTACTTCCCCGTCATTCGTCTTCCCGCCTGGTTTTCCGCGGCCGCAAAAGCGCGTCCGTGCCGTTAGCATAGCATCGCCGCGAACCCTTTTCCGCAAGCGTTTCATGGAAAATTTGATGCTTGCACACGCATTTATTTGCGCGTAGGATCGGCGTGATCAGAGCCTGAAAAAGGAGGAGACTTTCATGAATGAAAACATCCAGCGCGCCCGGCCCGAGTGGTGCGACGCCACGGAATGGGAAGCGCGCGTGCAACTCGCGGGTGTGTATCGCGTGTTTCATCTGATGGGCTGGACCGAACTCATCTTCAATCACATTACGCTGCGCGTGCCCGGTCCGCACAAGCATTTCCTCATCAATCCGTTCGGGCTCACCTATGACGAAATCAAGGCGTCGAATCTCGTCAAGATCGATCTCGAAGGCAATGTGCTGAGCCCGAGCGAGTACCCGATCAATCCCGCCGGCTTCGTGATTCACAGCGCGATCCATGAGAACGTGGAAGACGCCCACTGCGTGATGCACACGCACACCACGGCGGGCCTCGCGGTGGCGTGCATGGAGGGCGGTCTCGCGTACACGAACTTCTATTCGGCGCAGTTGCACGACATGGTGGCGTATCACGACTTCGAGGGCATCACCGTGCACTCGGAAGAAAAATCGCGCATCCTGAAGTCGATGGGCGACAAGCGCCTGCTCATCCTGCGCAATCACGGGCTCCTCTCGCAGGGCGTGAGCCTCGCGCACGCATTCGCGCTGCTGTGGACGCTCAATCGCGCCTGCGAAGTGCAGGTCGTGACCGACTCGATGCGCGGCCAGACGCTGCCCATCGCGCCCGCCATTACCGAGCGCGCCACGCGCGACGCGCTACAGTTCTCTCCCGAGCACGGCGCGGGCCAGAACGTGCTCGACGCGCTGATCCGGCGCGTGACGCGCATCGACCCTTCTTATCAGGAGTAAAGGTTTGACTACCCCGAATCAAAAGATCGCCGTCGTCGGCGGCGGCGCGATCGGCGGCCTCATCGCCGCGCGCCTGGCGCGCGCGGGCATTGCGGTAAGTCTGCTCGCGCGCGGCGCGCATCTGGAAGCGATCCGCCGCGACGGCCTCACGATCGTCGAAGGCGACACGCGCTACACGCAAGCCGTGCACGCCACCCACGACGCCGCGTCGCTCGGCGCGCAGGACATCGTGTTCGTCTGCCTGAAGGGCCAGGCGCTCGTGCAGGCCGCCGCCTCGCTCGCGCCGCTCATCGGGCCGCACACGCATATCGTCTCGGCCATGAACGGCGTGCCCTGGTGGTTTCTTCACGGCTTTGGCGGCGCCAACGCGAACGGGCGGCTCGAAGCGGTCGATCCCGGCGGCGTCGTGTCGGCGGCGTTGCCGCCCGCGCAGGCTTCCGGTTGCGTGGTGCATCTTTCGTCGTCCATTGCGGGGCCTGGCGTGATCCGCAAGGGCAACGGAAATCATCTGATCGTCGGCGAGGGCTCGGCGCCCATGGCCGCACGCGCGCAAGAGGCGCGCGAGCTGCTTACGCGCGCGGGCTTCGAAGTCGCGGCCGCCGCGCCCATTCAGGCCGACATCTGGGCGAAGCTCTGGGGCAACATGACGATGAACCCCATCAGCGCGCTCACGCGTTCGACCGCCGACGTGATTCTCGACGACCCGCTCACGGCGCAGCTCGTGAGCACGATCATGGTCGAAGCGCGCGCGATTGGCGCGGCGCTCGGCATTCCCATCGCCATGACCATCGAGGAGCGCAGCGCCATCACGCGCAAGCTCGGCGCGTTCAAGACCTCGATGCTCCAGGACGTGGAAGCGGGACGCACGCTCGAAGTCGAGGCGCTGCTCGGCGCGCCGTACGAACTGGCGCAGCGAGTGGGCGTCGATGCGCCGTCGCTCGGCATGCTCTATGGCCTCGCCCGCCAGCTCGACGCGAATCTCGAAGCCGCGCGCAACGCGCGCGCGTGGTCAGTCTTCGAGCGGCTTGCCCGTGAGGTCGCGAATGAACGGCAGCGCTAGGCACGAGAGCGCCACGCACGCCATCACGTACCACGCGGGCGAGAGCAGATTGCCGGTGCTCTTGACGAGCCACGTGGCGATGGTCTGCGCGAAGCCGCCGAAAATCGCCACGCCGATGCTATAGACGATCGCCATGCCCGTCGCGCGCACGGCGCGCGGGAACATCTCCGGCAGCATCGTGATGGACGGCGCGGCCTGAAGCCCGAGCAGCACGCTCAGGCCGCCCACGGTAATCAGCAGACGCGCGGCGTCCGGCCCGCTCGCGAGCCAGAGAAACGCCGGATAAATCAGCAGCAGCACGCCCACGCGCGGCCAGAAGATCAGCGTGCGGCGGCTGAAACGGTCGCATAGCAGCCCCGAGATCGGCGCGACCACGAACGTCACGACGCCGGAAACGAGCCCCGCCAGCAGGGCCGTGGGCGCGGGCACCTTCAGCTCGTGAATCGCATAGGTCGGCATATAAAACGTCACGACGTAGGCCGTGACCGTGGAGCCGATCGTGAGCAGA
Source organism: Paraburkholderia unamae (assembly GCF_003096875.1). Taxonomy (NCBI): domain Bacteria; kingdom Pseudomonadati; phylum Pseudomonadota; class Betaproteobacteria; order Burkholderiales; family Burkholderiaceae; genus Paraburkholderia; species Paraburkholderia unamae. The sequence goes on along the minus strand of NZ_QEOB01000031.1, from coordinate 5,514 downwards.
ATGCCGAGCGCGGCGCGACGCCAGTAGTCGCGCAGCACGGCGAACACGGGCATGCGCACGGCGCTCGCGTGCTCGGGCGCCTGTTCGTCCAGACGCCGGCGAATCCACATGCCGAGCGGCGCGATCGCCACGCCCATGAGGAACGGCACGCGCCAGCCCCAGGCGAGCAGCGTGTCGGCCGCGAGGAAAGTGGTGAGGAGTCCGGCCATTAGCGCGCCCAGCGAAACGCCCAGCCCCTGGCTTGCGAACTGCCAGCTACCGAGCAATCCGCGATTGGCGGGCGTTCCCGCTTCGATCAGCAGCGTGGTGGAAGCGCCCACTTCACCGCCCGCCGAAAAGCCTTGCAGCAGCCGCGCACACACGATCAGCACAGGTGCGGCCACACCGATCTGCGCGTAGGTGGGCGCGAGGCCGATCAGCAAGCAGCCCAGCGCCATCATGAAGATGGTGAGCGTCATGGCGGGCTTGCGTCCGGCGCGGTCGGCGTAGGCGCCGATCACGACGCCGCCCAGTGGCCGCATCACGAAGCCCACGCCAAAGGTCGCCACCGAGGCCAGCAACTGCCCGTAGCTCGACATGGTGGGAAAGAACAGCTTGCCGATGGTCAGCGCGAAGAAGCTGTAGACGGTGAAATCGAAGAATTCGAGCGCATTGCCGATGGTCGCCGCGACGATCAACTGCGTGCGGCTCAGTTTGCCCTTCCGCACTCCGGTCATGCTGACGCTGTTCATGGGCTCTCCTCGTCGGCCTCTGGCGGGCCTGGATGGTGGATCGTGCAACGGTAGCATTCGCGGGCGCGCGCGCGCCACTGATCAAAACCCGCGTAGGCGGCGCGGCATGCATCGACGTCCCGACGCGCGACAGACGGTTGCTGCCGCCCATAACATGTCCCCGTTTATCGGCGCGCGCCGTGCGCGGCCAACCGCGCCCACGCGCCAAAAGAGGCATACTTCCCGGCATAGCCAGCTCTCACGTTTCGCGCACCGCATCGTTTGCGGTACCGCAAACGCCATGTGGCCCCGCCGGGGCACAAAAATTGCGGCAGCGCGTCGAACGTTCCGACGAATCGGGCGGCGGCAGCGTTTGCGCCACGCCAGCGCGTTCCCAACCGCGCGTTTCGTCCTGCTGTCTTTTCACTCCGCTGCCACAGAAGGGTCGTCGCTGCCGCGACCCGTAAGCCCATGACAAGGATGTCGCTTTCTTTCGCCTTTCGGTCCGCGCGCATTTCGCGCAAATTTGCTCCGTCCGGCGCGATCGCCGTGATCGCCGCTCTCTCCATCACGCTCGCGCTCGCCTTCGGCGCGACGGGCGCTCAGGCGGCCACACCGGCCGCCACGCCCGCGCCTGACACGCCCGCGAGCAGCCCCGCCGCACCCGTGGCGCTCACGCCCACCCAGGCGCAAGCGGCCCTCCAGGTTCTCGACGACCCGGTTCAGCGCGGCCATATGGAAGACACGCTGCGCGCCATCGCCGCCGCCGGCGCGCTTGCCACACCCGCCTCGGCCGTCGCGCCGGCCAGCGCGCCCGCCGCATCGGGCGCGGCGGCCGCCACGCCGGCTTCCGCGCCGCTCGCGGGCGCGCTGCGCTCCAACGGCCTTGTCGTGCAGATCGCCGACCACGCCGCGCACGGCGCGCGCATGGTCGGCCAGCATCTGAACCATACGGTCTCCACGCTGCTCGGCCTCTGGTCCACGGGCGCGTGGTGGCACGACCATCTGAACACGCCGCAGGGCCATGCGATGCTGCTGAGCCTCCTGCGCGTGCTGGTGCTCACGCTCGTGCCCGCGCTCGCCATCGCAACGCTGTTGCGCCGCGCCATCGCCGCGCCGGAGCGCGCCATTGCCGCGCATCAGGCCGCGAAGCAACGCGAAGAGGACGAAAGCCCGCCACGCGCCAGCGAGCCCGTGCCGCAGCCGCAAACGCCCGAAGCCACCGGCACGAGCGCAGCCCTGGCAGCCGACGCCAAAGCCGATGCCGAGCAGGACGCCCTGCGCGAAGCCGCCGGCATGGAGCCCGCCGACGGCAAAGCCAAGGCGGACGGCGCCCCCAATGCCGGTCCCAACGCGAATGCGCAAGCCAACGCCACGGCGCGCGCCACGCTCACCGCCGCCCAGGCGCGCGACGACGCCGACGCCTCGCCCAAAAGCCCCGCCGAGCGCGCGAAAGAGGCCTATCACGCGCTGCGCGGCGCGCATCACTGGCGCCTGCTACAGCGCCTGCCGGGCGCCCTGCTGGTGATGCTGCTCGAAGTCGTGCCCGTGATCGCGTTCGGCCTGTGCGCGGCGGGCGTGCTCTCGCTCTTCGGCCCCGACGACGCGGCACCCGCCGACGCCGTAGGCCATATCGTCGACACCTATGTGATCTGCCGTGTCCTCGTGATGTTCGGCAAGCTGCTGTTCGCGCCCGACGCCGCGGCCCTGCGACTCGTGCCGCTCGCCGACGACTGGGCCGCCTACGCGCAGCGCTGGCTCGTGCGCATCGTCGTGATCGGCGGCGTGGGCGGTGCGATTGGCTGCGCGGTGCCGCTCGGCATGACCGAGGACGCGCATCTCGCGCTCGTGAAGGTCGTCACGCTGATCGGCCATCTCGCGCTCGTCGTGATGATCCTGCAACTGCGCCGCCCCGTGGCCGACGCCATGCGCAAGGCGGCCGCGCGGCACGGCACCTACGCGTGGTTCATGCAATGGTTCGCCGACATCTGGGTTGGCGTGGCGCTCTTCGTCGTGATCGCGCTGTGGTTCGTCTGGGCGCTCGACCTGCGCGGCGGCTATGGCGAACTCGTGCGCGCGGGCGGCCTCTCGCTCGTCGTGCTGCTCGCCGCGCGCGTGAGCGCGATCGTGCTGCTCGGCGCGCTCAGCCGCGTCTTCGGTTTGCGCGAAGACCAGCAGAACATGAGCTTCGGCCAGCGCCGCGCGTACCGCTATTACCCCGCGCTGCGGCGCATCGTGGTCGCGGCGCTGTGGATCGTGACGCTGGATCTGCTGCTGCACATCTGGGGCCTGCGGCCCGCGCGCATTCTCGCGCTCGCGCCCATCGGACACCTGCTCGGCTCGGCGCTGCTCACCATCGCCATTGCCATCGTCACGGCCGTTGCGATCTGGGAGTTCGCGAACGGCGCGGCCGAGCGGCGGCTGCACGCCTGGACCGACGCGGGCGACTTCGTGCGCGCCGCGCGCCTGCGCACGCTCTTGCCGATGTTCCGCACCACGCTGCTCGTTGCGATTCTCGTGGTGGTCGGGCTCACCGCGCTCTCGCAGCTCGGCGTGAACACCGCGCCGCTCATCGCGGGCGCGAGTATCTTCGGCGTGGCGCTCGGCTTCGGCTCGCAAAAGCTCGTACAGGACTTCATCACGGGCATCTTCCTGCTCACCGAAAACGCCATGCAGGTGGGCGACTGGGTGACGGTGGCGGGCGTGTCGGGCACGGTCGAATTTCTCTCGATCCGCACCGTGCGGCTGCGCGGCGGCGACGGCTCGCTCTACACCGTGCCGTTCAGTTCGGTGACGACCGTGAACAACACGAATCGCGGCATCGGCAACGCGGCGGTCAAGGTGCAGATCGCGCACGGCTCCGATCTGCAACGCGCCATCGACACGCTCAAGGAAATCGGCGCGGAGATTCGCGGCGAGGACGCGTACAAGAACGGCATTCTCAGCGACTTCGCCTACTGGGGCGTCGATCAGGTGGATGGCGCGAGCGTGACGCTCGTCGGTCAGATCCAGTGCAAGGACTCGGCGCGCTGGGGCGTGCAACGCGAGTTCAACCGGCGCGTGCTGCTGCGCTTCACGGAGCGCGGCATCGAGCTCGCGAACCCGCAGCGCAATTTCCTCGTGGGCATGGCGCGCGGCGACGATGTCGAAGGCCGGACATACGGCGACGACTTCGATGACCGCAACGATCAGGACAATCGCGACGAAGGCGCAAGCGGCGATGATCGCGCGCGGGCGCAATCGCGAGGCGCCAAGCCGCGCAACGGGCGCAGCGGCGCCTCAGGCGACGGGCACGGTTCGTCCGGCGGCAAGCCGAATTGATGAGTTGACCCAACGACCGGTGCGCGGCGCTTGCGCACCGGCCTCACCCTTCGCCGCACGCGGCGCATCTCCCGAAAAAGCTCACCCATGCGCGGCCGGCGGCGTTGCGGCGCGCCGCAGGCGGAGTAAAGTTCCCTGTCGAATCAATGGCCTGCGTGAGGCATGCAGGGTGCGCCGCAGATGCTGCATGCGCCCCCCGGAGAAGCTCACCTTTGGCACGCTCCGGCGTCACAGCGGCTACACGGCCAGAAGCCCAGCAAGAAGTTTGTCGACACCGTTCGCATTGCTTTCGGAGAACTGGAGAGTCCCCCATGCCCAAGATCGACGTTGCCAACGTGCCCGAGCGCAAAGGCACCGGCTATCCCGCGCCCTTCGCCGCCCCGTGCGCCGAACGCATACGTCAGCGCCTTGGCGATGCGAGCGGCCTGCGCGACTTCGGCGTCAATCTCATGCGCTTGCCGCCGGGAAACTGGTCGAGCCAACGTCACTGGCATTCGGACGAAGACGAGTTCGTCTACGTCCTCGAGGGCGAGTTGACCCTCATCGAAGACGATGGCGAAACCGTGCTGCGTGCGGGGGACTGTGCCGCATTTGCGAAGCACTCCGGCAACGGGCATCACATGATCAACCAGTCCGGTCGAGTCGCCGTTTATCTCGAAGTCGGCTCGCGCTCTCCGGCCGACGTCATCACCTGCTCCGACGTCGATATGATGAGCCCGAGCCGCGACGGCCGGTTTCTGCACAAGGACGGCACACCGTACGCCGCTTCATGAGCGCGTATCGGCCTTCGCGAAAGAACGGCACAAAAAAAAACCGGACGACCTGTCGTCCGGTTTGCGCACTGCTCTATTCGACTCGCGGCCTTATGCCTCGACGTCTTCCAGACTGAAAATCTCGGTCTGGTCGTTATACGAAAACACCTCGCCATAACGGGCCCACTCGACCACGGTGTCGAGCGTTTCTTCCGCGGCGACATCGGAGAGCACGTCTTCGAGTTCCTGCTCGAAACGCACGCGCGGCGCGCGGTGGCCCGGCCGCTCGTCGAGCACCTTCTTGATGCGCGCCGCGAGCGGCACGTTGCGCAGCAGGTGATCGGCGAACATGAGCTTGCGCGCCTGCGTGCCCATCTCGGCAAACACGCGCGCGGGCGGCGTGAGCAGCACGTCGCCTTCGCGCACGTCGGCGAAACCGAGCTGCTGGAGCATCTCCACGATCGGGAACAGGTCGTCCACTTCCAGATGCAGCGAGCGCGCGATTTCCGGCATGTCCGCGCGGCCGTGATACGGCGCGGCCGCCAGCGTCTCGATCAGGCCGGCCATGATGTTGGTCGACACATCGGGCAAGCGGCTGCCCACTTCGAGGCGGCGATGCGTGGCCTCGGCGGCTTCGCGCGCGGTCATCTTCGCGTAGATGTCGTCCACGAGCTTGCGGAAGACCGGGTCGAGACGGTTGCGCGGATGCTTGAACGGCACCTTGATCTCGG
>NZ_QEOB01000030.1:0-95705 GCF_003096875.1 Paraburkholderia unamae | reverse complement strand
TGTTCCTTGTCGACCAGCGCCTTCAAAAGCTTCGCCACGGCCAGCGGTTGCAGGTCTTCATTCGACTCGACCAGCACCGCGCGATCGGCACCGATCGCGAGCGCCGTGCGCAGCGTTTCCTGCGCCTGCGAAGGACCGCACGAAACCGCAATCACCTCGGTCGCAACACCCGCTTCCTTCAACCGCACCGCTTCTTCAACAGCAATTTCATCGAACGGATTCATCGAGAACTTCACGTTGGCGATATCCACGCCCGTGCCGTCCGACTTCACGCGAACCTTCACGTTGTAATCCACCACGCGCTTGACAGGTACAAGAATCTTCACTGCATCCCTCCATCCACATTGAATTAGATAACGCCTTTGTCCTTCAACTCGGCCAGTTTCTGCGCTGAATAGCCGAGCGCTTCCTGCAAGACTTCCCGCGTGCCTTCGCCTAGTTGCGGCGGCGCGCGGCGCACGGGCATGCGCTCACCGTCGAAGCGCCACGGCGGCGCGAGCACCGGCGTCGTGCCGCTTTCGGTATGCGGGTGCGGTTGCTGCGTGACGAGGCCGCCTTGCGTGGCGCGCGGCGAGAGCAGCGCTTCGCGCAGCCCCGCCACCTCGCCGCACGGAATGCCCGCGCCCGCCAGGCGTTCCAGCAGCAGCTTGCGCGGCCGGCTCGCCAGCTCGCGCGTGAGTTCGGGCACGAGCGTCTCGCGGTTCTGCCCGCGCAGGATATTGGTCTTGTAGCGCGCGTCGTCGGCGAGGTCGTGGCGCTCGATCACTTCGCGGCAAAAGCGCTCGAACTGCGCGTTGTTACCGACGGTGATGACGATCGGACCATCGGCCGCATCGAACACGCCATACGGCACGATCGACGGATGCGCGTTGCCGAAGCGCGGCGGGTCTTCGCCGATCAGCAACGCTTCGAGCCCGTAGTACGCGGTGATCATGAGGCCGCAGTCGAACAGCGCCATTTCGATGTGGCGTCCGCGGCCCGTGCGCTCGCGCTCGTAGAGCGCCGCGAGCATGGCCTGCGCCGAATACATGCCGGTGAAAAGATCGACGGCCGCCACGCCGAATTTGAGCGGCGGCTGGTCGGCCTCGCCGTTCATCGCCATGAGGCCCGTTTCGCCCTGCACCACGAGATCGTAGCCGGGGCGCTTCGCTTCGGGGCCGGTGCGGTCGTAGCCCGAAATCGAGCAATAGATGAGGCGCGGATTTTCCGCGCTCAACTGGGCATAGCCGAGCCCGAGTTTTTCCGCGCCGCCGAACTTGAAATTCTGAACGACGATGTCGCTCGTTTTCGCCAGATCGCGCACGATCTGCTGGGCTTCGGGCGTTTGCAGATCGAGCGTGATCGAGCGCTTGTTGCGGTTCACGCTGTTGAAGTACGCAGTCTCGGTCTTGCCGACGCGCACGCCCCAGTCGCGCGTGTCGTCGCCGCGGTCGGGATGCTCGATCTTGATGACCTCCGCGCCGAGGTCGCCGAGCACCATCGCGCTCCACGGTCCGGCCAGCACGCGTGAAAGATCGAGGACGCGTACGCCTGACAGCGGCAGGCTTGGGTTGTCGCTTTGCATGAGCATGTCTCCTGGTTCGTTTTGGAGGGAAGGGTGCGCCTTCGCCTCCTCATACTGGCTCAGGCCGCTACGCGCGCCAACGCAATATAGCGTGCGAGATGATGATCCTCATCTCCCAGTTGATGATCGATCATCACGAGTCGTTTCGCATAGTGCGCGAGCGGCAATTCCCACGTCATGCCAATGCCGCCATGCAACTGGATCGCCTCTTCGGCCACGCGTGCGCCGGTGCGCCCAATCGTGTACTTGGCGGCCGAAAGCGCGCGCTCGCGCTGCGCGCGTGGCGCATCGACGGCCGCCGCCGCGTTGATGACCGCCGAGCGCGCCTGCTCGATTTCGAGCAGTACGTCCGCCATGCGATGCTGCAACGCCTGGAAGCTGCCGATCGGCGTGCCGAACTGCTTGCGCGTGCGCAGGTATTCGAGCGTGAAGTCGCGCGCGACATCCATCGCGCCCAGCGCTTCGGCCGCGAGCGCCACGAGGCCGTAGCCGCGCGCGTGTTCCAGCGTCGCGAAGCCGCCGCCCTGTGCGCCAACGAGCGCGTCGGCATTCACCGCCACGTTATCGAGCGTCACTTCCGCCGCGCGGCCGCCGTCGATCTTGCCGTAGCCGCGCACGCTCACGCCCGCTGCGTCGCGCGGCACGAGAAAGAGCGAGATGCCGGCTTCCTCGAATTCGTTGCCTGCGGTGCGAGCCGAAACGAGCAGTGCGTCCGCGTGTTCCCCGTGTTGCACGACGCCCTTCGCGCCTTGCAGCACCCAGCCGTCGCCGTGCTTTTCGGCGCGCGTCGTCACGCGTGCGTCTTCGTAGTGCGAGCCCGGCTCGTCGTGCGCGAGGGCGGCCACGAGCGAGCCGTCGATCAACGATGCGATGCGCGCACGCTGCGCTTCGCTGCCCGCATGCGCGAGCGCGCGGCCCACGATCAGCGTGTCGAGAAACGGCTCGACCACGAGGCCGCGCCCGAGCGCTTCGAACACGACGGCCACATCGAAACCCGCGCCGCCGAAGCCGCCGTCGGCCTCGTCGAACAGCGCGCCGATCACGCCGAGTTCGGCGAAACGTTGCCACATGTCGGCGCTGAAGCCTTCAGTGGAGCGCGCGATGGCATCGCGCGCGGCAAAGCCATATTGCTCGGCGATAAAGCGGTTCAGCGTATCCGCAAGCATGCGGCGGTCTTCAGTGTGCTGGAAATTCATGACGCGCCTCTCAAAGACCGAGAATCATCTTGGAGATGATGTTCTTCTGGATTTCGTTGGAGCCGCCGAAGATCGACAGCTTGCGGTTGTTGAAGTACTGCGCGGCGGCGCTGGCGGCTTCGTCCGGGCCGACGGCTTCGCCCGCGTAACCCTCTTCCAGCGCTTCTTCGACGAATGGCGCCGCATACGGACCCATCGCACGGCGCAGCAGCGAGGAAATCTCCTGGCGGATCTCGGTGCCGCGAATCTTCAGCATGGAGCTTTCGGCACCCGGCACGCCGCCGCCCGCCACGGCGGCGATCACACGCAGGTTGGTCGTCTTCATGTTTTCCAGATCGATTTCGACCTTCGCTAGACGCGCGGCGAACTGCGGGTCTTGCGCGAGCGGCTGGCCGTTGCGCGTGATTTTCTGCGCGGCGCGCTTCAGGCGCGCGAGCGCGGCCACGGAAAAGCCCACGCCCGCGATGTTCGTGCGCTCATACGTGAGCAGATATTTCGCGTAGGTCCAGCCCTTGTTCTCTTCGCCCACGAGATTCGCGGCCGGCACGTGCACGTCGGTGAAGAACACTTCGTTGACTTCGTGTTCACCGTCGAGTGTGACGATCGGGCGCACTTCGATGCCCGGCGTATTCATGTCGATCAGCAGGAAGCTGATGCCCTCCTGCTTGCGCACGTCGGTGGCGGTGCGCACGAGGCAGAAGATCATGTTCGCGTAGTGGCCGAGCGTGGTCCACGTCTTCTGGCCGTTCACCACGTAGTGGTCGCCGTCGCTGTCCTTCTTGAGGACGGCGGTCGTGCGCACCGAAGCGAGGTCCGAGCCCGCGCCGGGTTCCGAATAGCCCTGGCACCACCAGTCCGCGCCGTCGAGAATGCGCGGCAGCCAGTAGCGCTTTTGCGCTTCGCTGCCGTACTTGATGAGCACGGGGCCGAGCATGTTCACGCCGAACGGCACGATGCGCGGCGCGCCTGCAATCGCGCATTCGTTCTCGAAGATGAACTTCTGCACGGGGTTCCAGCCGGGGCCGCCGTATTCCCGCGGCCAGTGATTCGCAAGCCAGCCCTTTTCGTTGAGGATGGCGTGCCATTGCGCCATGTCCTCGCGCGTGAGGTGCTTGCCGTTGCGCACCTTGTCGGCGAGGCGCTGCGGCAGGCGCTCCTTGAGGAAGTCCAGCACTTCGCTGCGAAATGCCTCTTCTTCGGCGGTGAATTTCAGGTCCATGTGTCGTTGCTCCTTATTGCACCCTTATTGCATTTCAGGCCGATTGATTGAGGCTCGCGAAATTCTCACCACGCTCGACGAGTTCGACGAGCAGCGGCGAGGGACGCCAGAACAGCGGATCTTCCTTCGCATACTCGCGAATATCGGCGAGCACGTTGGCCAAGCCCACCGTATCGGCGTACTTCATCGGGCCGCCGCGATAGCGCGGGAAGCCATAGCCGTAAAGCAGCGTCACGTCCACGTCCAGCGGGCGCAGCGCGATCTTCTCGTGCACGACGTTCGCGCCTTCGTTGACCATCGCGGCCATGTAGCGGCGCATGATGGCTTCGTCGCTGAAGCTGCGCGGCTCGATACCGGCGCGCTCGCGCTCGGTGCGGATGATCGATTCGACTTCCGGGTCGGGCGTGCCGGTGCGCGCGCCGTCGGGGTAGAGGTAGAAGCCGCGGCCCGTTTTCTGGCCGAACCAGCCGCGCTCGCAAATGCGGTCGGCGATCTGCACGTAGCGCGCTTTCGGGTCGCGCGTGGCGGCGCGACGCTTGCGCGTGGCCCAGCCGATGTCGCCGCCCGCGAGATCGACCACCTGGTAAGGGCCCATCGGGAAGCCGAAGTTGCGCACGGCTTTGTCGATCTGGTACGGCGAGGCGCCGTCTTCCATCAGATGATCGGCGGCCGTGCGGAACACGGCGAGAATGCGGTTGCCGATGAAGCCGTCGCACACGCCCGCGCGCACGGGCACCTTGCGCAGCTTCTTCGCCAGCTCGAACGCCGTGACCACGACGTCGGCGCTCACCGCCTTCGGCACCACGATTTCGAGCAGCTTCATGATGTTGGCGGGCGAGAAGAAGTGCAGGCCCACCACGTCTTGCGCTCGCTTGATGCTGCCCGCAATGGCGTCGATGTCGAGATACGAGGTGTTGGTCGCGAGCACGGCGCCGGGCTTGCACACGCGGTCGAGTTCGGCGAACACGGCCTGCTTCACGGCCATGTCCTCGAACACGGCTTCGATCACGAGATCGGTGGTCGCGAGCGCGTCGTACGAGGTGCTGCCGCTAAAGCGCGCGAGAATCTGCTCCTTTGCCTCGGGCTTCATGCGGCCCTTGGCGATCAGGCCGTCATAGACCTTTTCCACATGTGCGCGGCCGCGCGCAAGCGAGGCGTCGTCGCGCTCGATCATCGTCACGGGCAGACCCGCGTCGAGCACGGCCACGGCAATGCCCGCGCCCATCGTGCCGCCGCCGATCACGCCCACGGTTTCGATCGCACGCGGCTTCGCGCTCTTCGTTTCAGGGGCTTTCTGCACTTCGCGCTCGGCGAAGAACGCGTGCACGAGGCCCGCGCGCTGCGGGCTTTCGAGGCACTCCAGGAACTGCTTGCGCTCGAAGCGCAGGCCTTCCTCGAAGGAGAGGTCGAGCGCGGCCTGCACACAGTCGACGATCTTCAACGGCGAGAACAGGCCGCGCGACTTCTTCCCGGTGTCGGCGCGCGCGGCGTCGATGGCGGCTTGCGCTTGCGTGCGGTCGGCGAGCGCCTGGGCGTCGCGCGTGCGGCGCACATGGGCGTGGCTCGCGAGCAGTTCCTGTGCGTAGGCGAGGCCTTCGGCGAGGATGTCGTCGCTCGCGCCCACGCGATCGACGAGGCCGAGCTTGAGCGCTTCCTGCGCGCTCGCATGGCGCCCGCTCAGCATGAGCGAGAGCGCGGCTTCCGCACCGATCAGGCGCGGCGCGCGCTGCGTGCCGCCCGCGCCGGGCAGCAGGCCCAGTTGCACTTCGGGCAGGCCGAGCTTCGCGCCCGCCACGGCGAGGCGATAGTGCGCGCTGAGCGCCACTTCGAGGCCGCCGCCAAGCGCCGCGCCGTGAATGGCGGCGATCACCGGCTTGTGGCAGGCCTCGATGCGGTTCAGGACGTCGGGCAGCGCGGGCGGCTGCGGCGGCTTGCCGAACTCGCGAATGTCCGCGCCGGCGATGAAGTTGCGCCCCGCGCCGACGATCAGCACGGCCTGCACGGCGTCGTTCGCCTCGGCGTGCTCGATGGCGGCGGCGAGGCCGCGGCGCACATCGACGCCCAGCGCGTTGACGGGCGGATTGTCGACCGTGACGAGCAGCACCTTGCCGCGCAGTTCGTGGGTGACGGGGGACGCGTTGACGCTTTCGGATGCCATGAGGATGCTGTCTCCAGAATGAGGGCCGGACTGGCGGGGCAGGCGGCAGGTGTTCTATGTTGGCGTCGATTCTCAGCGCGTCAGGGGGAATTGACAATCCCATGGCTCGTTGACAGACTGTCAAAGTATTTTTGACAATGGACTCGCCATGGACGTCAATGCGCTGACCCTGCTCGTCGAGATCCTCGACGCGGGCAACCTGAGCGAGGCGGCGCGCCGGCTCAAGATGAGCCGCGCGAACGTGAGCTATCACCTCAATCACCTGGAGAAGTCGATTGGCCTGCAACTCGTGCGCCGCACCACGCGCCGCGTCGAGCCGACCGAGATCGGCCTGAAGCTCTACGAGCACGGCCGGGCGATCCAGAATGCGCTGCTCGCCGCGCGCGAGTCGGTGTCCACGCTCGGGCAAAGCCTGCAAGGGCGCGTGCGGCTTTCGGTGCCGAGCGGCTACGGGCAACTCGTGATGTCGGACTGGCTCATCCAGTTCAAGCGCCTGTACCCCGGCATCGTGCTCGACGTGATGTTCGAAAATCGCGTGGAAGACCTGCTGCGCGACGAAGTGGATATCGCCGTGCGCGTGATGCACGAGCCGCCGCAAAATCTCGTGGCGCGCGACATGGGGCCCGTGAAGTACATTGCGTGCGCGTGCACGGAGTGGGCCGGGAAGCACGGCATGCCGCAAACGCTGGAAGACCTCGCGCGCGCGCCTGTGATTACGGCAACGGTGGTGGGGCGACAACTGCGGCTTGCGGGATATTTGGGCGAAGAACGCCACGAGGTGTTGCTGGAGCCCTCGATTATTTCGGAAAACTTTCTATTTCTGCGCCAGTCGATACTCGCGGGGCTGGGCGTGGGCATCGTGCCCGACTATGTGATGCACGACGACATCCGCCAGGGCGCGGCCGTCACGTCGCTCGACGCGTGGCGCCTGAGCATCTTCGGCACGCACATGTACATGCTTTATATGCCGAACCGCCACCACACGCGCGCGGCATCCACTTTCATCGACTACGTGCTGGGCGAGGCCCGCAAGACCGGGCGCGGCGCCGCCGCGTGAAGCGCGTTCACGCGGCGTACTGGTTGCGCACGCAACGCATTACTGGTTACTGGTTACTGGTTCGTGAGCGTGTTGCTGAGTTCCACTGCCGGCTGCGAGGTGTTGCCGCCCTGCGCGACGAGCAGGTGAATCTGTCCCGGCGCGAGTTGCGAGAGCGTGCCGCCTATCGGTACGGTCGTGATGAGCCAGTCCGCGTTATTCGCGAGGTTGAAAGTGTCGGACTGGAAGATCGGCGTCTTGCTGCCCGCAACGGTGACGATCGCCACATAGGTGCCGCCGCTCAGGTAATTCGAGTCCTGCCCGCTGGCGGGCACGGCATTCTTGAACGCCACGCCGGCCATCGTGGGCGATACGTTGGCGATATTGGTGCCGGCCGCGACGATGTAGATGTCGAGGTTCTGCGCATTGACGGTGGCGTTGAAGGCGCGCACGCGTGCGTCGTTCGAGAGCAGGCCCTTGTCGAACGGATCGTCGATCAGACCGATGTCGCCTCCCGTGAGCGCGGGCAGCGCGAGCACGGTGTACTCGTGACCCTTCGCGACATCGGGAAAGTTGCCGCTCGCAATCGCCGTGGTCGAGCCGGTGTTCGCATAGGCCACGTTGGTGTTGCCGGTGTTGATGTTGGCGAAGTTGGTCACCTGCTTGTAGCCGATATTGCTCTGCAACGGACTGCCGTTCACGAGGAAATCGACGTTGGGGCCGCCCGGCAGGGCATGCACGAAATGGATCAGGGGGTTTTGCAGGCCGAGTTCCTTGCCTACGTCGTTGCCGCCGCCTCCACACGCGCTCAGCAAGGCCGCCGCGCTCGCAAAGGCGACCAGGGTGCGAATTGTCTTCATCGTTTGCCTCTCCGGTTTCGTTCTGGCTGTTCGGGCGCGCGGCGATCACCGCGACCGCGCGTTGTTACGTTGTTATTGCGCCCGTTGCTTCAGTGGTGTCCGCTCGCAAGGCGTGACAGCCTCGCGGCGCTCCATTCGGGCGAGCATGTTCAGCAATCGGTGTGCCGCGCGTGTCGAGCGGCGCGGCATTGGCGTGGCGTGGGCGTGGATAACGGGCGGGAGAGACCAGGCGGGATGCGGGAGCGGGGCGAATCGAGGCGCGTGAAAGCCGCCACCTTTACACCGTTCGATGGCAGCTTTTACGTGAGAAGGGAATATCTGTACTGCCGATCAGGGTTGGCGGCTAGTTACGCATCGCGCGCGGGCTTTTCGTCCGGGTGCGCGCCTTGCGCACTATCGTTGCTCGCGCAAGCGCCGGTTTCCGGCGGCCTGCCGCGCGTGACCGGCGAAATCCGCACGCGCTGCTGAATGCCCGCCTTCGTGAGCATATGCGCGCTGATGGGCGCGGTGAGGAACAGGAACGCCGGAATCAGAAGTTCGTGCAGGCTCGCGAAATTGTTGTGCGTGCTGAAGTAGACCACGGAGGCGAGCACGACGCCGCCCACGCCGAGCGTGGTCGATTTGGTCGGGCCGTGCAGGCGCATGTAGAAGTCGGGCAGGCGCGCGAGGCCGATCGCGCCGATCAGCGTGAATGCGCTGCCGAGCAGCAGCAGCACGCAGACAATCGCTTCGATGACGGTTTGCATGGCGGGGCCCGGCTAGTTGAGTTCGATGATGTCGCCGCGTTGCAGATACTTCGTGAGCGCGACGGTGGCGACGAACCCCATCACCGCGATCAGCAACGCGATTTCGAAGAACACGGTGGAGCGCAGCATGATGCCGTAGACGACGATCAGCGCGATGGCGTTGATGTTGAGCGTGTCGAGCGCGACGAGCCGGTCGGGCAGCGACGGCCCGCGCACGAGGCGCACGAGCGTGAGCAGGAACGCGAGCCCGAGGATCGCGAAGGACACCGGAATGACGATGGCTAGCATGCGAAGATCTCCATTAGCGGGGCTTCGTAACGGGACTTGATCAAAGCCACGAGCGCGGCTTCGTCTTCGAGATCGAGCACGTGCACGGCGAGGCGCGTGCGGTCGTCGGAAAGCTCGGCGCACAGCGTGCCGGGGCTCAGCGAAACGATGCTGATGAGCGCCGAAAGCGCGATTTCGTGCGTGCTGTCGAGCGGCACTTCGATGAAGGCGGGCCGCAGGCGCCGGGTCGGGCCGAGCACGAGCAGCGCGACTTCGAGGTTCGCCACGACGATGTCGTAGAGCACGTGCGCGAGGAGCCGCACGAGCAGCCAGGGCCTGCCGAAACGCACGGGCGCAAGCCACAGTCCTTCGCCCACGGCGAAGGCGATGACGGTGCCGAGCACGAGGCCGAGCAGCAGATTGCCCGGCGAAATGTCGTTCATCAGCAGCACCCAGCAGACGAGCAGCACGGCCGTGAGCCAGGGGTGAGGAAAGAGCCTTTTCAGCATGTCAGCTCCCCTGCGCGGGCACGATCGCGTGGACGTAGGCTTCGCGATCGAGCAGTTGCGCGGCGGTGGCGTCGAGATACTGCTTGAGCGGACCCGCCAGCAGCGTGGCGGCCACCACGCTCGCGAGCAGCAACGCGCAGGCCGCGAGTTTCGCGCGGCTGCCGCGCGGCGCGGCGACCGGCGTATGGGCAAAGGCGTGCGAGGCGGGAATCGCCCAAAGCAGGCGCGTGCCGGTGCGGCTCAACGCGACGATGGAGAGCAGCCCCGAGATCAACACGGCGGGCCAGAGCACGACCGCTTGCGAGAGCGGCGCGGCCGCGAGCACCATCGCCTTGCCGAGAAAGCCCGAAAGCGGCGGCAGGCCTGCCGCGCCCACGGCGGCGGCGAGATAGAGCACACCGGCGGTGTTCGAGGGCCACGGCCCCGACGACGGCTTGACGCTTGCCGGTGCGGCGAGAGAGGCGACGGCAACGGGCTCGCCGTCGGCCTCGGGCGTGATGGCGGGCGCGCTGGCGTCGTCGAGCGATTCGAGCGAGGCGGGCTCGCGGGCTTCGGGCAGAGCCGGCACCGCCACCGGTTCCGTTGCTTCGGACTCCAGTGTATCGGCGAGCAGGAACAGGGCGCCCGTGCACAGCGTCGTGCTGATGAGGTAGTAGAGCAGCGCGCTCCATGCGAGCACGGTCTGGAACGTCACGGCCGCGATCAGCAGCCCCACCGAGACGAGCACGAGAAAGCCCGTGGTGGTCTTGAGGCTAGACACGGCGAGCGCGCCGAGCGCGCCATAGATGATCGTCGCGATGGCGAGCCACCACGCCCAGTCGTGCATGAACGCGTCGAGCACGCCGCCGGGGCCGCCGAACACGAGCGCGTCGCAGCGCAGCATCGCGTAGATGCCCACCTTCGTCATGATCGCGAACAGCGCGGCCACCGGCCCGATGGCGCTGCGATACGCCTGCGGCAGCCAGAACGACATCGGAAACACGGCGGCCTTCAGGCCGAAAACGAGCATGAGCGTCGCGCCCGCATATTGCGCGAGCGGCAGTGAGGCGGGGTCCAGATGCGCGAGCCGCTCGCCCATGTCGGCCATGTTGAGCGTGCCCGTGAGGCCGTACAGCACGCCAATCGCGATCAGAAAGAACGATGAGCCCACGAGGTTCAGCAGCAGATAATGCAGCCCGTTGCGCACGCGTCGCCGCCCGCCGCCATGCAGCAACAACGCGTATGAGGCGATCAGCAGCAGTTCGAAGAACACGAACAGATTGAAGAGATCGCCCGCGAGAAACGCGCCGTTCAACCCCATCAGCTCGAACTGCACGAGCGCGCGATAGTAGCGCCCGCGCCGCACGTCCGCGCTGGTCGTGCCAAGCAGACAGCAGCACGCGAGCAGCGCGGTGAGCACGAGCATGAGCGCGCCGAGCCGGTCGAGTTGCAGCACGATGCCGAAGGGCGCGGGCCACGCGCCGAGGGCATAGCTCGCAATTTCACCCTGCGCCGCATGCTCGGCGAGCGCCACGGCGATCGGCAGCAGGGCCAGCGTGGCGATCACGTTGATCGCGCGTTGCAGGCGCTTGGCGCGCAGCGGCAGCGCGACGATGGCGCCGGCCGCGAAGAGCGGAATCAGGATCGGGAGGATGAGAGCGTGATTCATTCGCCGAGCGCCTTTTTGCCGTCCACGTGGTCGGTGCCGTCTATCGCGAGCGCGCGCAGCGCGAGCACGACTGTGAAGGCCGTCATCGCAAAGCCGATCACGATGGCGGTGAGCACGAGCGCCTGCGGCACCGGGTCGGCGTATTGCGCGCCCGCCGCGATCACGGGCGGCTTGCCGGTGGAGAGCCGTCCCATGCCGAGCAGAAAGAGGTTGATGGCGTACGAGAACAGCGTGATGCCGAGGATCACGGGCAGCACGCGCGCGCACAGCATGAGGTAGATGCCGCATGCGCAAAGCACGCCGAGCGTAATGGCGAAGGCGGCTTCCATCAGCTTTTCTCCACGGATTGCATGTCCTTGTCGCGCACGCCCAGGTGCGAGACGATCGTGAGCGTCGTGCCCACCACGGCGCCGAACACGCCGAGGTCGAACAGCATGGCCGTGCTCAGTTCGATCTCGCCGATCAGCGGTACATGCAGGTGGCCGAACGCGCTCGTGAGAAACGGCTGGCCGAGCACGATGGCGCCCAGACCCGTTGCGCCCGCAACGAGAATGCCGAAGCCCGCGAGCGCGCGGTAGTTGATGCGAATGCGCGACTCCGTCCACAGCACGCCGCTCGCCACGTATTGCAGCAGCAGCGCGATCGACACCACGAGTGAAGCCACGAAGCCGCCACCCGGCAGGTTATGGCCGCGCAGGAAGATGAACACGGCGACGAGCACGGTGAGCGGCAGCATGAGGCGCGCGAGAATGGAGAGCAGCAGTGGATGCGATTGCGACGACCACGGCAGGCCGCCCGGCCCCGTGTCGGGCGACTTCAGGCGCAGGCCGCGCAGCAGCGCCTTCACTGCGAGCCCCGCGACCACCAGCACGCTGATCTCGACCATCGTGTCGAAGCCGCGGAAGTCCACGAGGATCACGTTCACGACGTTATGGCCGCCGCTGCCCGGCAACGCGTTCGCGAGAAAGTACGCGCCGACGCCGGCCACCGGCGCGCGCGTCATGACCGCGTACGCCACGCTGCCGATCAGCGCGCCGCCCGCGAGCGCGAGCACGGCGTTGCGCGCTCGCGTGGGCACCGGCTGCACCGCGCGCTGCACCACGGGCAGGAAGTAAATGGCGAGCACGAGCAGCAGCACCGTCACCACTTCCACTGAGATTTGCGTGAGCGCGAGATCGGGCGCGGAAAAGCGCACGAACGCGAGCGTGACGAGAAGGCCGCAGGTGCTCAGCAGCACGAGCGCGTAGAGCGTGTTGGCGCGCACGAGCACGACGCCCACGGCGAACAGCGCCACCAGTGCGAGCCCGATCAGCGTGAGCGAGTCGGGCGGCACCGAGCGGTACGCGCCGTCGAGCGACGTGAGTGCGACGAGCGCCGCGCCCGGCACGATCAGCATGGCCGCGATCATCCACGAAAGATAGGAGGGCAGTGAGCGCGTTTCGAAGAGATTGACCACGGCGCCGGCCGCTTTTTCCAGTTGCTGGACGAAGCGGTCGAAGCCCTCGCTCGCGTTCATTTCGGAGAGCCGCGAACGATGATGGCGAAAGGCGTCGCGGCGGAAGAAGAACAGCAGCGCGCCGCCCACGAACGACAGACCGCTCATGACGAGCGGCACGTTGATGCCGTGCCACAAGCTCAGGCTGTAGGTGGGCACGACGCCGCCGAGCGCGAACCACGCCGCCGATTCGAGCATCCCGCCGATGGTTTGCTGCGGCACGAGCCCAACCAGCAGACAGATCACCACCAGAATCTCGACGGGCAGCTTCATGAAGCGCGGCGGCTCGTGCGGCGGATAGTGCGGCAGGTCGTGCGGCGTTTCGCCGTCGAAGAACACGCCCCACACGAAGCGCAGCGAGTACGCCACCGAAAGCCCGGCGGCCACCACGGCGAGCGCGGGAATGATCCAGTTGAAGTCGCCGAGCAGGTCTTGCGCGAGCGTTTCGCCGAAGAACATTTCCTTCGAGAGAAAGCCGTTGAGCAGCGGCACGCCCGCCATGGCGAGCGAGGCCACGCTCGCGAGCACGGCGGTATGCGGCATGAAGCGGCGCAGCCCGCGCAGGCGGCCCAGGTCGCGCGTGCCGGTTTCATGGTCGATGATGCCCGCGGCCATGAAGAGCGAGGCCTTGAACACCGCGTGATTGAAGGTGTGAAAGAGCGCGGCGACGGTGGAGAGCTGCGTGTCGAGGCCGAACAGCAGCACGATCAGCCCGAGATGGCTGATGGTCGAATACGCGAGCAGCCCCTTGAGATCGCGCTGCACGAGCGCCATGGCCGCGCCGCCCGTGAGCGTGACGAGGCCGATCAGGCTCGTCACGTAGAAGAACCAGCCGGTGCCTTCCAGCACGGGGTAAAAGCGCGCAATGAGGAAGATGCCCGCCTTCACCATGGTCGCCGAATGCAGGTAGGCCGAAACCGGCGTGGGCGCCGACATCGCATGCGGCAGCCAGAAGTGAAACGGGAACTGCGCCGACTTCGTGCACGCGGCAAAGAGGATGAGCAGCAGAATGGCGGGGTAGAGCGGATTGCGCTGCACCTCGCCCGCGTGCGCGAGCACGACGTTCAGGTCGTAGCTGCCGCATACGCGGCCGAGCAGCAGCACGGCGGCAAGCAGTGCGAGACCGCCCGCGCCCGTGATGGTGAGCGCCATGCGCGCGCCGCGCCGCGCCTCCGGGCGCGAAGGCCAGAAGCCGATCAGCAGGAACGACACGATGCTCGTGAGCTCCCAGAAGATCACGAGCAGCAGCAGGTTGTTCGACAGCACGACGCCCAGCATCGCGCCCATGAAGAGCAGCAGCAGCGCGTAGAGGCGCGGCAGCGATTCGCTGCCCGCGAGGTAGTAGCGCGCGTAGATGAAAACGAGCAGGCCGATCGCGAGCACGAGCAGCGCGAACATGAACGAAAGGCCGTCGAGGCGCAGGGAAAACGACAGGCCGAGCTGCGGAATCCAGTCGGCTTGCCATTGCAGCACGCCGTAGGTGGGCATGCCCACGCGTTCGCTTGCCAGCAGTCCGAGGCCGAGGAGCGCGGCCGCGAACGCGACCCAGGTGCCGGCGGCCGGCGCGCGCCGGCCCGCGAACGCGATGAGCGCCGCGGCGACGAACGGTATTACGACGAGCCAGCCCATTGCCATTCGACACACTCCGGGAATCCGCCGGGCGGCGGGTTTGCGTTGCGCGGTGCTGCACGGAATGCGAGGCCGGGCGAGCCGGCGCGCCGCAGTTCACGATCATAGCCGCAAACGGGGCCGGAGTTCATTCATGTGGCATGAAGGCGTCGTGCGCAACGCCATGCCGCCTGGCCTGCCACAAGGTGGCGGCGCGTCAGGCCATCTGGCTGAGGGTCTTGCGAAAGCGCATGAGCGAGAGGGCGAACAGCACGCTGCCGATCACGGCAAGCCAGAGGAACGGCCGCCAGACCACGTCGATGCCCGCGCCGCGAAAGAGAATGGCCTGGCCCAGCTCGACGAAGTGCGTGGTGGGCGCGGCGAGCATGACGTTCTGCACGAACTGGGGCATGGACTCGCGCGGCGTGTTGCCGCCCGAGAGCATTTGCAGCGGCAGCAGCACGAGCACGAGCAGCATGCCGAATTGCGGCATGCTGCGCGCGAGCGTGGCCATGAAGATGCCCATCGCGGTGGTGGCGAAGAGGTGGAGCGCCGCGCCCGTGAGAAAGAGCGCGACCGAGCCTTCGATGGGCACGTGCAGCGCGCCGCGCACGATGAAGGTGAGCGAGAACGCGGCGGCCACGAGCACCACGAGCCCCATCGACCAGACCTTGGCGAGCATGATCTCGGTGGGCGTGACGGGCATGACGAGCAGGTGCTCGATGGTGCCGTGCTCGCGCTCGCGGATGAGCGCCGCGCCCGTTAGGATGATGGAGAGCATCGTCACGTTGTTGATGATCTCCATGAGCGAGCCGAACCACGCCTGCGTGAGGTTCGGGTTGAAGCGCATGCGCACGGCGAGATCGACCGGCGACTCCGTGGACGCCCGGTAGCGGTTCGCGAAGGTGCTCACTTCGTCGCTGATCATCTGCTGGATGTAGCTGCTGCCCGTGAACGCCTGGGTCATGCGCGTGGCGTCCACGTTCAGTTGCACTTCGGCGGCGCGGCCCGCGAGCACGTCGCGCTGGAGATTGGGCGGAATGCTCAGCACGAAGGTGTAGCGGCCTGCGTCCATGCCCGCGTCGGCTTCGGCGGGCGTGACGTGCTTCGGCACGAGGAAATGCGGCGGGAAGAACGCTTCGATGATGCGCTGCGAAAGCGGCGAGGCGTCGTTGTCGATCACGGCGATGGGCGCCATGTGCAGCGATTCGGGCCGCGAGGTCGCCGAGGAATAGATCATCGCCGTGAACGAGAAGACGATGAGCAGCAGCAGCATGGGGTCGCGCGCGAGGCTCCAGAGCTCTTTCACGCCGAGGCGGTAGATGTTGGCAAGATGGCGGCCCATGTCAGGACTCCTGCTTCTTGAGCAGCGCGACGGTCACGCCGATCACGATGGGCGTGGCGAGCGCGAGCGGCCAGAACGACTGCCAGAGGTCGTGGAAATCCAGCGCCTTGTTGAACACGCCGCGGCTGATCGTGAGCATGTAGGTGGCCGGATAGAGCTGGCCGATCACGCGCCCCGCGCCCTCCAGCGAAGAAACCGGCGTGAGCAGCCCCGCGAACTGCACGGAGGGCACCATGGTGCCGATCATCGTGAAGAAGAGCGCCGCGATCTGGCTTTTCGTGAACGTGGAGGCGAGCAGGCCGATGGCCGTCGCACACAGGCTGTAGAGCACGGCCGCGCCGAGCAGCGCGGGAAAGCTGCCCTTGACCGGCACGCCGAACACGGTCACCGCGACGAGCGTCATCAGCAGGAAGTTCAGCAGCGCGAGCAGCACATAAGGCGCCTGCTTGCCGAGCAGGAATTCGAGGCGCGTAACCGGCGTCACGTAGAGGTTGATGATCGAGCCCAGTTCCTTTTCGCGCACCACGGCGAGCGCGGTGAGCATGGCGGGCATCATGAGCAGCAGCACCGGAATCACGGCCGGCACCATGGCGGGCAGGCTGCGCACGTCGGGGTTGTAGCGAAAGCGCGTTTCGACGGAGACCGCGGCGTGCGCGCTCGTGCCGAGGCGCTGCGTGGCCTGTTGCAGCAGCCAGCCCTGGTGCATGCCGAGCACGTAGCCGCGCACGGTTTCCGCGCGCTGCGGGTTCGCGCCGTCGATCCACACGCCGATCTGCACAGGGCGCCCGCGCGCCACGTCGCGCGCGAAACCCGGCGGAATCTCCAGCGCCACCGCGAGTTCGCCGCTGCGCAGCCGCCGGTCCATGTCCGCATAGTTCGCAAGGGGCGGCCGTTCGACGAAGTAGCGCGAGCCCGCGAGATTCAGCTCGTAGTTCTGGGAAAGCGTGGTCTGGTCGTGGTCGAGCACGGCGAAGCGCAGGTCCTCCACGTCCATGCTGATGCCGAAGCCCATGACGAACAGCAGCAGCAGCGAGCCCGCGAGCGCGAGCGTGGCGCGCACGGGGTCGCGGCGCAGTTCCAGCGCTTCGCGCCACATATAGCTGAATGCGCGCTGGAAGCTGAAGCCGCGTTGTTGCGCGTGCGCTGCGCTTGCGTGGGTGTCGGCGTTTGCCGTGGCGTTTTCGCCAAGCGCCGCAAGCTCGCCGGTTGCGCTGGCTTCGGTGCCCGCGCCCGCATCGACGAGATACGCGATGAACGCTTCTTCAAGCGTCGCCGCGCCGCGCTTTAGCGTGATGGCCTCGGGTGTGTCGCTCACGAGCACGCGGCCCGCGTGCATGAGCGAGATGCGGTCGCAGCGGCCGGCCTCGTTCATGAAGTGCGTGGAGATGAAGATCGTGACGTGATCTTCGCGCGCGAGGGCGATGAGCAGGCGCCAGAAGTTGTCGCGCGCCACCGGGTCCACGCCCGAAGTCGGTTCGTCGAGGATCAGCAGTTCCGGCTTGTGCACCATCGCCACTGCCAGGGAAAGGCGCTGGCGCACCCCGAGAGGCAGGCTTTCGGGCAGCGTGTCGAGCGCCTCGGCCAGATCGAAGCGGTCGACCATTTCGTTCACGCGCGCTTCGATCTGATCTTCGGGGACGTGAAAGAGCCGCGCATGCAGCACGAGGTTCTGCCGCACAGTCAGCTCGCCATAGAGCGAGAACGCCTGCGACATGTAGCCCACACGGCGGCGCGTGTCGAGGTCGCGCGGGTTCACCTCGTGGCCGAAGAGCCAGGCCTTGCCTTCGCTCGCGGGCAGCAGGCCCGTGAGCATCTTCATGGTGGTGGACTTGCCGCAGCCGTTCGAGCCCAGAAAGCCGAATATCTCGCCGCGCCGGATGCGAAAGCTCACATGATCGACGGCGACGAAGTCGCCGAAGCGCATGGTCAGGTCTTTCGCTTCGATGGCGATTTCCGCGTGCGCGTCGGCTCGCAGCGGCACGATCCTGACCGGCTCGTGGCCGCGCTTCTTCGCTTCGGGCAGCAATGCGATGAACGCCTCTTCGAGCGATTCGGTGGTTGTGCGCGCAAGCAGTTCGGCGGGCGTGCCGGTCGCGAGAATCGCGCCGTCGTCCATCGCGATCAGCCAGTCGAAGCGCTGCGCCTCGTCCATATACGCGGTCGCGACGATCACACTCATCGAAGGGCGCTCCTTGCGGATGCCGTTGATCAGGTCCCAGAACTGCGCGCGCGCGAGCGGGTCGACGCCCGTGGTGGGCTCGTCGAGTATCAGCAGGTCGGGGTCGTGGATCAGCGCGCAGCACAGGCCGAGCTTCTGTTTCATGCCGCCGGAAAGCTTGCCCGCGGGCCGCGCGAGAAAAGGATCGAGGCCGGTGCTGCGCGTGAGCGCGTCGATGCGGCGGCGGCGCTCGCTTTCGTCGTGACCGAACAGGCGGCCGAAGAATTGCAGGTTCTCTTCGACTGAAAGCGTCGGGTAGAGATTCTTGCCGAGGCCTTGCGGCATGTAGGCGATGCGCGGGCACACCTCGTCGCGGTGCTGCTTGCCGGCCATGTCGCCGCCGAGCACCCACACCGTGCCTTCCTGCACGGCGCGCGCGCCGGCCACGAGCGAGAGCAGGCTCGACTTGCCCACGCCGTCCGGGCCGATCAAGCCGACCATGAGTCCGGCGGGCACGTCTTGCGTCACGTCGCGCAGCGCGACGGTTTTGCCGTAGCGCAGGCTGACGTGTTCGATGCGAACGGCGGGCTCGCTCATCAGGGCACCCGCACCTGGAGGTTGGCGGGCCAGTCTGCGTCGGCGTCGAGCTTGACCCACGCCACGCCCGGCAGGCCGGTTTTCACGTATTTGAGGTGCTGTTGCAGCAGTTCGGGGTCGATCTGCGCCTTCACGCGGAACATGAGCTTTTCGCGCTCGCTTTGCGTTTCCACGGTCTTGGGGGTGAACTGCGCCGTGGACGAAACGAAGGTGATGCGCGCGGGAATCACGTATTGCGGCACAGCGTCGAGCACGATGTGCACGTCCTGGCCGAGCGCCACGCGACCCGCCGCGCTGGTGGGCAGGAAGAAGGTCATGTAGACGTCGGCGAGATCGACCATGTTGAGCACGCGGCCGCCCGCGCCGAGCACTTCGCCCGGCTGCGCCACGCGAAACTGCACGCGGCCCGCGCGCGGCGCGCGCAGATCGCTGTCGGCGATATCGGCCTGAACGCGGTCGATGGTGGCCTGCGCGGCCGCGATGGCCGAGGCCGCGCCCGTTTGCTGAGCGCGCGCGGCGGTCACGGCCGCGGCTGCCGCGGTGACTTGCGCCTTTGCGGCAGCAACCGCGGCCTGGGCGCTGCGCACGCGGGCGCGGTCGTCGTCGAGTTCCTGCATCGACGAGGCGCCTTCCTTCGAGAGCTTTTCGGAGCGCGCGAGACGTCGCCGCGCGGCGTCGAGTTCGCTTTCGCGCTGCGTGACGCCCGCTTCGGCGGCGCGCTGGTCGCTCTCGCGCAGCGCAACCTGCGCCTTCGCGCTCGCCTCGGTATTGACGGCTTGCTGATGCTGCGCCACGGCTTCGTTTCGTTGCGCCTGCAACGTGTCGACCTGCATGTGCGCGAGCACCTGGCCTGCGGTGACGAAGTCGCCTTCGCGCACGAGCACGTCCTGCACGCGACCTGCGAGCTTGGTGGCGACGTCGATCTCGGTCGCCTCGATGCGGCCGTTGCCGCTCACGAAACCGGCGCCCGGACCACGGTCGGAAAGCATGCGCCAGCCGAAATAGCCGCCCGCCGCGAGCGCGATCACGATGACGACGGGGATCAGTTTGCGGGCTGAAATCTGCATGACGGGAACCTCGATCAGGATGGATTCTGTACGCCGGCGGCGGGCGCGGCGGGATTGACGGGAGTGGCCGAAGGCGTGGCGACATCGTTCCTGAAGCCGCTGCCGCCCAACGCCGAATAGAGCGCGACGCGGCTGGAAAGCAGCGCGCGGCGCGTTTCCACGAGCTGCTGCTGCGCGGCGAGCAGGTCGCGCTGCGCGTCGAGCACTTCGAGGAACGGCGAGGCGCCATGGTCGTAGCGCATTTGCGCGAGGCGCGCGCGCTCGGCCTGGGCCTTTTCGGTCGCGCGCAGCGCATCGACCTGTTCGGCCAGCCACTGGCGTGCGGCAATGGCATCGGCCACGTCGCGGAACGCCGATTGCACGGCCAGTTCATACGACGTCACGGCCTGGTCGCGCTGCGCCTTCGTGACGTCGAGATTCGCCTCGCGGCGGCCCATGTCGAAGATGGGCAGCGAGACGGTCGGCCCGAAGCTCCACGCGCGGCTCGGCCCTGTAAAGAGACTGTCGAGCTGCGCGCTGGCGGTGCCGAACGAGCCTGTCAACGTGATCTTCGGGAAGAACTCGGCGCGCGCCGCGCCGATGTTGGCGTTGGCCGCGCGTAGCTGGAATTCGGCGGCGACGATGTCGGGGCGGTTCACGAGCAGGTCGGAGGGCAGGCCTGCGGGGAGGTCGGCCATCACGGCGTTGTCGTCGAGCCGGATGTCTTCGTGCGGCAGTTCGACCGGCTTGCCCACGAGCACCTGCAACGCGTTCACGCGCGTGGCGCGCTGCTGCTGAAGCTGTGCGCCAAGGGCGACGGCCTGACGCCACAATGTTTCGACCTGCTTGAGATCGAGCCTCGACGTCGAGCCCACTTCGTAGCGGCGCTTGAAGATGCGGTAAGACTTTTCGCGGCTCGCGATGGTCTCGTTCATGAGCATGATGCGCTCGTCGAGTTCGCGCAGGCTCAGGTAGCTGTTGGCGACCTGCTCGATCACGGTGA
Source organism: Paraburkholderia unamae (assembly GCF_003096875.1). Taxonomy (NCBI): domain Bacteria; kingdom Pseudomonadati; phylum Pseudomonadota; class Betaproteobacteria; order Burkholderiales; family Burkholderiaceae; genus Paraburkholderia; species Paraburkholderia unamae. Next base: position 75,250 of record NZ_QEOB01000030.1, on the reverse strand, counting down.
GCGTGACGGCCTGGCGCGCCGCGTCGCTCGCGAGATAGTTTTGCAGCGCCGCTTCCTTGAGGTTCGCTACGCGGCCCCAGAAGTCCAGTTCCCAGCTTGCGAGGCCCACGCCCACCTGAAACTGGTTTCCGGTGACGGGCCGCCCCACGCCTGAGAGGTCTGCGGGCACGCGTGCGCGCGCCAGATCGGCCTCCACGCCGATGGTCGGAAACTGGTCGGCGCGGCGAATGCCGTACATGGCGCGCGCTTCGTCCACGCGCTGGATCGCGAGCCGGAGATCGCGGTTGTAGTCGAGCGCGTCGGCAATGAGCGTTTGCAGCGTGGGATCGGTGAAATAGTCCTGCCAGCCGATCAAGGCCGCGTTGGCGGTATGTTCGCCGCCGGTGGCGGGGTTGCCGCTCGCGTCGGGGAAGGTGGCCGGCACGGGCATGGGCGGCGGCTCATAGGGCGGTGCGAGCGAAACGCAGCCCGCCAGCAGGGCGACGAGCACCGCCAGAGGCAGTCGACGCGCGGTGAGGGCGGCGAAGTCGGGGCGGTGGATCATGGCAAAGCTCTCCTCTTGGCGGGCATGGTGTAAAACGGCTGCCGCAACGACGGGCGTTTCGCTCGATGTGTGCGGCGTGCGGGCGCGCAAGCGCAAAAAAAGCCGCAAAAGAAAGGCCGCGTGCGGACGCCGGCGCGTTAGCGCGCGCTGCACGAAGCAGGGCGGCCGCCGGCCGGCTCAGCCATATGTGTGACGGAGTCGGGTGCGACAAGTGCCGTGGACTGCGGCGCAGTGACGCCCTCAGTCGAGAAAGCGCGGGATGGATGACCGGCATCCAGGCGCGCGGCGCAAGCGGTTTGCGGGGGTATGTGGCGCGACGACGCAGCAAGGCGCGCGGCAGGATCGGTTGCGCACGGGAACGGTGCGCGCGTGCGGGGGGCGTGTTGCGTCGTCGTCATCTCGGGTTCGCGGCAGGCGTGCGACGCGCGAACCGCGGAATGCGTCGCGCATCGAATCCGGGCCGGCAGTGCCATGTGATGTCACGATATGGCCCGGTTACCAATCGATCCTGGCACAACCGGAAAAGTCGTGACGGCCAGGTGCGCTGCGCAATGACGAAGCGGTGAAAGACGGTAGGCGTGCGAGGCGTGTGTCTCGCCTCGCAGGTGAGTGACGTGCGGCGCTATGCGCCGCGTAAAACCGTTGCGCACGCAACGCAACCGCCGCAAAGACGTGGCGCTGCGGCCGTCACATCGGCCAGACGAAGGTTTCGTGAGCGCGCGTGGTCTTGCCGATGTCGACGGTGCGCCGTTCGGTGTTGCCGCCGTGGCTCGCGCTCACGACGTAACGGCCGTCGGGAATCGACACGAGCATGAACGGGCCGCGCGTGCGCGTGGAAAGGAGCGGCGTGCCGTGCATGTCGGCGATTTTCACGGGCACGTTCGCGAGGTATTCGTTGCCGTCAGCCGATTGCCGCGCGAATTCCAGCGAGAGCGGGTACTGGTGCATCGCCGCCTTGAACGCACCCGACTGGTCGCTGCCGATGCCGCCGGACACATACGCGATGTCGCCCTTGTGCTGGGCGGGCGGCAGGACGCCGACGCTGCCTGTCGCGCTTGCCGCGCTACTGGCCGGAGTGGCTGGAGTGGCCGCCCACGCGCCGGGCGCGCCGATCATGACGGCGAGCGCGAGTGCCGCGCCGATCCACGGAGTTGAGCGTGCTTTCATTGTCGACCTCCATCGATTCGTTCATCGGGGCCGGCCTGCGCCGCGTTTTCGCGCGCGAGTGCGTTCCGGACGAATCGAGCGTAGGCAGCGCGGCTTAAAAGTCCCTTAAAGCAGCGGGATTTCGTGTTTTCGCTGCACATGCAAAAAGGCCGTTGCCTGCGTGGAGCGGGCAACGGCCTTGCGTGCTGTGACAGCGATTACAACGCTACTGCGCGCCGTTACTGCGGAATCATGCCGGTAAGCACGTAAGCCTGGATCAGCGTCACCAGGCCCACGACAGCCGCGAAGAACAGGCTGTGGCGCACGGTGAAGCGGAACAGCGCCGACTCTTTGCCGACGAGTCCGGTTGCCGCGCATGCCACGGCGATCGATTGCGGCGAGATCATCTTGCCGCTCACGCCGCCGGAGGTGTTGGCCGCGACGAGCAGCGTGTCCGACACGTTGATCTGGTGCGCCGTGGTGTGCTGCAACGAGCAGAACAGCGCGTTCGACGACGTATCGGAGCCCGTGAGGAACACGCCGAGCCAGCCAAGGAACGGCGAGAAGAACGGGAACGCGGCGCCGGTGCCTGCAAGCGCGAGGGCGAGCGTCGACGACATGCCCGAGTAATTCGCCACGAACGCGAAGGCGAGCACGAGGCCAATGGAGAGCACGGGGCGGCGCAGTTCGCCGAGCGTTTCGAAGAACGCGGTCACGGCGGCGCGCGGCTTCATGCGCAGCAGGATCGCGGAAATGATCGCGGTGATCATGATCGCGGTGCCCACGGCGGAAAGCCAGTCGAGCTTGAACACGGCCTCATATGGCTTGGGCGAGGCGACGATCGGCGCGGTGCGCACGACGAGCTGGTCGAGGCCCGGCACGTGCAGGCTCAGGATGGTGCCCGCGAGCGGCCCCTTGGCCGCGAAGAGCGCCTTGAACGGCTTGATGCTCCACACGGTCACGATGGCCGTGAGCAGCATGAACGGCGACCATGCGCGCACGGTCTGGCCGATGCTGTACGGCGAAGCCTGGCGGCTCGAAGCGCCCATGCGCGCGCCGCCTGAACCGCCCGCACCGCCGCCGAAGCCGCCGAGCGTGGCGGCGCCGCCGCTCATTTGCACGTTCGCACCTTGCGCGGCGCGACGCGGCTGCCACACCTTGAGGAACGCGGCGAGCGCGACGAGGCTCACGAGCGCCGAGGTGATGTCCGGCAGTTCGGGGCCGATGTGGTTCGACGTGAAGTACTGCGTCACCGCGAAGCTGCCGCCCGCGACGAGCGCGGCGGGCCACGTTTCCTTCACGCCGCGCTTGCCGTCCATGATGAACACGAGCCAGAACGGCACAAAGAGCGAGAGCAGCGGCAACTGGCGGCCCGCCATCGCGCCGATCAGGAACGGGTCGATGCCCGTCACCTGGCCCGCCACGATAATGGGAATGCCCATCGCGCCGAACGCGACCGGCGCCGTATTGGCGATCAGGCACAGGCCCGCGGCGTAAAGCGGCTCGAAGCCGAGGCCGACCAGCAGCGCCGACGTGATCGCCACCGGCGCGCCGAAGCCCGCCGCGCCTTCCAGGAACGCGCCGAACGAGAAGCCGATGAGCAGCAGTTGCAGGCGCTGGTCGTCGGTGATCGAGAGCACGGAGGCGCGGATGACTTCGAACTGCCCCGTCTTCACGACGATCTTGTAGAGGAACACCGCGGTGACGATGATCCACGCGATGGGCCAGATGCCGTAGGCAAAGCCGAAGCCCGCTGAAACGAGCGCCTGGCGCACGGGCATGCCGTATTCGAAGATCGCCACGGCGAGCGCGAGCAACAGCGTGATCGCGGCGGCTACGTGGCCCTTCATGCGCAGTCCGGCGAGCGCGACGAAGAAGAACAGGATGGGAACGGCGGCCACGAGCGCGGATAGCCACAGACTGCCGAGTGGGGTGTAGATCTGATGCCAGGGTTGCACTACGGTCTCCTCCGATGATGCGGGTAGAAAATTTATGCGAAGCCGTCAGACACGCTTTGCTGGTTATTTCGCATGCCTGATGACTTGAGCGCGATTGCGCGATTGCGCTACTGCGGCTGGTTGCGCTCGCGCAGCAGGTCGTGCAGGCTGCGCGGCGCGGGCTTGAGCGGCACGCGGTGCTGTGTCCAGCCCATTTGCTGCGAGGGCGCGAGGCCGCGCAGGCGCGTGACGGCCCAGCGCAGCGCGCGGTACGCGCGCGGGTGCGCGAACGCGCCGCTCCAGAAGCGCCAGATGAACTGCTCGCTGCGGCTGTGATTCGCGCCCTGGCCGCGCAGCGGATGCGCCACGCTTTCCTCGGGGTCGCGGTTCGCTTCGGTGCGCAGGCGCACGAGCAGTTGCGGAATCGGAATGCGCACGGGGCACACTTCGCCGCACGCGCCGCACAGGCTCGAAGCCGTGGGCAGATCGGCGGTGGCGTCGAGTCCTAGCAGATGCGGCGAGATGATCTTGCCGATCGGGCCCGGATACGTCGTGCCGTAAGCATGCCCGCCGATGCGCGTGTACACCGGGCAATGGTTCATGCATGCGCCGCAGCGGATGCATTGCAGCGTGGCGCGCAGTTGCTCGTCGGCGTAGGCCTGGCTGCGGCCGTTGTCGAGCAGCACGAGATGCACTTCGCGCGGACCGTCTTTTTCGCCTTCGCGGCGCGGGCTGCTGATCAGGTTGAAATACGTCGTGATCGGCTGGCCCGTGGCCGAGCGCGTGAGCAGGCTCGAAAGCGGCACGATGTGTTCGAGCTTCGCGACCACCTTTTCCATGCCCATGATCGCGACGTGCACGTCGGGCACCGTGGTGGACAGGCGGCCGTTGCCCTCGTTTTCCACGAGCCACAGCGTGCCCGTGTCGGCGGCGGCGAAGTTCACGCCCGAGAGGCCGATCTGCGCGTCCACGAAGGCGCGGCGCAGCGCGCGGCGGCCCGTTTGAATGAGCGTGTCGACGTCTTCGGTAAAGGGCGTGTCCGGAATATGTGCTTCGAACAGGTGCCCGATGTCGCCCTTCGTCTTGTGGATGGCGGGCATCACAATGTGCGAGGGCTTTTCGCCCGCGAGCTGGACGATGTACTCGCCCATGTCCGATTCGATGCAGTCGACGCCGCGTTCCGCGAGGTAATGGTTGAGCTCGATTTCCTCGCTCGCCATCGACTTGCCCTTGATCACGCGCGTGGCGGCGTGCCGCTGCGCGATGGAGTGGACGATGCGGTTCGCCTCGTCGGCGGTCTCGGCCCAGTGCACCTGGACGCCGTTGGCGCGCAGCTTCGTTTCCAGTTGTTCGAGCAGTTCGGGCAGGCGGGCGAGCGCGTGCTGGCGCACGGCTTCGCCGAGGTCGCGCAGCGCTTCGAGTTCGTCCGCTTCGGGGAACTGCGCGGCGCGCTTGCCTTGCAGGAAGTCCATCGCGCCGCGAAAGCTCTTGCGCAATTGCGGGTCGTCGAGCGCCGTGCGTGCGCGCTGGCGGAATTCGGCCGTCGGCACGAAGTGGAGCGCGCTTTCCTGGGCCGTCGCGCTGGGCGTCTGCGTGGTCGTGCTCATTGGGCGGTTTCCTGCGCTTCGGTGGGCTTGTTCGATGCGTTCGTTGCGTCGCTGTCGTCGGTCACGACGACAACCCACAGCGCACGCGGGCCGTGCGCGCCGTACGCCGTGGTCTGCTGGATATCCGAGGTCTTCGAGGGCCCCGAGATCATCACGAGATTCGTGGGCATGCCGTCGCGCCAGCGCTCCGCGGCCACGGCCGCATGCAGGTCGGCGTGCAGCGTACGCGCGTGGATCAGCGCGACGTGCAGCGGCGGCACGAGCGAAACCGTGCGCGGGGCGTTCGCGTCGGGCACGACCACCAGCGTGCCCGTGGCCGCGAGGCCCGAGCGCGCGACCGTGAAGCCCGCGTCGATCGTGTCGAATAACTCGCTTTTCCATTGCTCGATGGGCTGCGCGTAGCCGCGCGCCTGCACGGCGGCGGGAAGCGCTGCGGCGAGCGCCTGGCCCTCGGTGCTTGCGGGGTCGAGCAGCAGGCGGCGCACGCCCGCGGCTTCGAGCCGCTGCGCGAGATCGGCGGCCCACGTTGCGGCGCTCGCGCGGATCACTTCGGCGTGCGCAGCTTCGAGCATGCGTTCGAACTGCGCGAGGCTTTCGTTCAACGCGAGCGGCGCGTGGGCACGGCGTTCAGCGAAATGCGCGTCGATGCGCGCATCGAGCGCTTCGACCGGCGTGGCGGGCGCGGCGGGGGCATGGCCGCGCAAGCGCCCGAGCATGCGCGCACGCGCGCTCATCGTATCGAGGCTCATGCGGTGTCTCCGCCGGTGCGGCGCCACAGGAACGACGCGAGGTGCTCTACGGTGAGCGGCGCGCCCTTGTGCACGGCCGCGTGGCCGATGTTGAGGAGGCAGCCGCAATCGGCGGAAACGAGCCGCTCGCAGCCCGTCGCGCACGCGGAGGCGATCTTGTCGGCGACCATCGCGCCGGAAATGTCGGGGTGCTTGAGCGAGAACGTGCCGCCAAAGCCGCAGCATTCGGACTCGCGCTCGTGCTCGATGCGCGTGACGCCCGGCAGGGCGTCCACGGCTTCCACGCCGTGCACGCGTGTGCCCATCTCGCGCCGCGCGCCGCACGAGGTGTGCAGCACGACGCGTTCTTCGGGTTGCGCAGGACTGCCATATGCGCCGAAATCCACCTTCAGCACCCGCACGAAGAATTCGGTCAGCTCATAGATGCGCTCCGACAGTTCGCTTGCGCGCGCGGCGTTTTGCGCGTCGCCTTCGAACAGGGCGGGCCAGTGGTGACGCATCATGCCCGCGCACGACCCGGAGGGCACGATCACGGGCCAGGGCTTGTCGAACAGGTCGAGCTGCGCGAGCGCGACTTCGCGCGCCTGGCGTGGGTTGCCGCTGCTGTACGCGGGCTGACCGCAGCAGCTCTGGCCGCGCGGGAAGTGGACCGTGAGCCCTTCGCGTTCGAGCAGCTTCACCGCGTCGAGGCCGGCTTGCGGCACGAACAGGTCGACGAGGCAGGTGGCGAACAGATAGACGTCGGTGGGCCGCGCTGGCGTTGCCTGGCCGGTGGAGTAGTGCCGTGGATTCATGTCTCGCTGGATATCGTTGTGCCGCGTGGTGCGCTGGTTTGGGCGCATAATTCCCGGTTCGGGCAAGTGGTTCAAACTGGTTGGACCGCTCGCCGCACATGCCGCACATCACAACGAGACTCGGGGATGGCAATGAGGGACAGGGCGCTCACGCGCGGGCGCGTGGAAACCGTGATGCGGCAGATGGAGACGTCGCTGCTCGATGGCACCTGGCGCGCGGGCGCGAAGCTGCCCTCCGAGCGCGTGCTCGCGCAGCAATACGAGGTGGCGCGCAACACGGTGCGCGAGGCGATCCAGCGGCTCGCCGCGCGCGGCCTCGTGCAGAGCCGGCCGGGCGCGGGCGTGTTCGTCACCGACCAGTTGCGCACGGGCTTCGCGTCGCCCTGGGGGCAGCTCGTGTCCGATCATCCGGCCTTGCGCGACGACATCCTGGAGTTTCGCCGCGTGCTGGAAGGCGCGACCGCGTATTTCGCGGCGCTGCGCGCAAGCGACGACGACCTCGCGCGCATCCGGGCGCTGATGCTGGAGCTGGAGCGCACGCGCGAAGTGGACGACAAGGCAGCGGAGGCCGACGCCGACGCGAAGCTGCACGAGGTGATCGCGCAGGCCTCGCACAACGCCATGTTCCTGCACCTGCATACGAGCGTGCTGGGCGTGCTGCGTGAGCACATCACGATCAACGGCACGGGGCTGCGCGTGCAGAACGAGGACGCGCCGGATCTGCTGCTCCAGCAGCATCGCACGCTGTGCGACGCGATCGTCGCGCGGCGTCCCGAGGAGGCGCGCACGGCGATGCAGACGCATATCGACTTCGTGCGCACGCGGGTTGGCGATGAGATCGGCTGGCCGGAAAGTGGTCCGACCAGTGCTGTCAAAACGAGCGCCCCGGTTTGGGGCGGCGGCGCGCAAGGCGCGCCCGCCGGGGCCGCGCGGCGCGGGAAAAGCGCGCAGGGCGGCTCCGGCGCGAGTGCGCAAAAGCGCGGCGCGGGCGCGGGCAAGGCGGCAGGCGCGGCGCGCACGCGCCGCCGCGCGCCGGACGGGCAGGCCTGAGCACAGACCTCAGCGCAGACCTGAGCGCAGACGCCCTTGCCGCCCGGCGCGTGCGAACGCTGCTAAAGTCGTCGGAACCGGTCGCCAGGCGACGAGAGATAACAGCGGGCCATACCGCGGGAGGCAACCATGAACGAGCGCGCCGCGCAGATCGTATCGTTGAGTGCCGTGACGCTGACTGTCAGCGACATCGCGCGCTCCGCGCCCTTCTATGAGGCGCTCGGCTTCGTGCACAAGGCCGGGCCGGCGGTGCCGGGCTTTGCGTCATTCGAACTCGCGGGCGCGGCGGGCGCCTGCTATCTGAACTTGCTGGAGGGACCGCACGGGGCGGTGGGCGGCTGGGGCCGCGTGATTCTCTACGTCGCCGACGTGGACGCGTTCTACGCGCACGCGCTGGCGGCCGGGGCGACGCCCGAATTCGCGCCGCGCGACGCGCCCTGGGGCGAGCGCTATTTTCATCTCCTCGACCCCGACGGCCACGAGTTGAGCTTCGCCAGACCGCTCGCGTGAGCGGTTGTGATGCATTTGAAATATTCGTGACACTCGGCGCGCTGATAGTGGCGCGAGGCCGCGTCCGCCTGCGCGAGCTGCAAGGCGCAAGGCGGCGCGACACGGGATGCCAGCTGACCGAACCAGGAGAGAAGTCGCCATGAATGAACTCGACCGCCAGGCGGACGCGCAAGTGCGCGACGCCGAACAACGGGCCGACGAACCGCAGGACGCCGAACAGCGGGAGGCCGAGCTGCATCGCCGCCGCCGTCTCGACGAGGAACTCATCGACGCCTACGACGAAGAGCTCGAAATGGAGGTGGACGACCGGTTGCAGGAGAGCGGCCTGCATCTCACCGACGAGGCGCGCGCGCTGCGCCGCGTCTATTTCCGCGAGCTGATCCGCTTGCAGGGCGAGCTCGTGAAGTTGCAGGACTGGATCGTGAGCACGGGGCACCGGCTCATCGTGATCTTCGAAGGGCGCGACGCGGCGGGCAAGGGCGGCGTCATCAAGCGCATCACGCAGCGCCTGAACCCGCGCATGTGCCGCGTGGCGGCGCTGCCCGCGCCGAACAACCGCGAGCGCACGCAGTGGTATTTCCAGCGCTATGTGCAGCATTTGCCGGCGGGCGGCGAAATGGTGCTGTTCGACCGGAGCTGGTACAACCGCGCGGGCGTGGAGCGCGTGATGAACTTCTGTACCGACGACGAGTATGAGGAATTCTTCCGCTCGGTGCCCGAGTTCGAAAAGATGCTGGTGCGAAGCGGCATCCAGATCGTCAAGTACTGGTTCTCGATCACCGACGACGAACAGGAAGTGCGCTTCCAGAGCCGTATCGACGACCCGCTCAAGCAGTGGAAACTCTCGCCGATGGACCTCGAAAGCCGCCGCCGCTGGGAAGCGTATACGCACGTGAAGGAAGTGATGCTGCAACGCTCGCACATTCCCGAAGCGCCGTGGTGGGTGGTGCAGGGCGTGGACAAGAAGCGCGCGCGCCTGAACTGCATTCACCATTTGCTGAGCCAGGTGCCGTATCACGAGATCGAGCACCCGCAGGTGACGCTGCCCGCGCGCGTGCATCATCCCGACTATATTCGCCAGCCGGTGCCGGACGAGATCGTCATTCCGGAGATTTATTGAGCGGGTGGCCGCCTTTGACCTGATTTTGACCTGATCGAGGACAAACGCGGCGATTCTGGGATGCCCGTGGCGCAGTAACATATTTGTTACTATAATCGCCATGGGATACCGGATCGACTTCTACAGCGAACGTGTCGAACGCAGCATCTATGCGCTGCCGAAAATGCTCGCGGTGCGCTTCGTGGCGCTTGCCGAACGTATGGAGCAGCACGGGCCGAACCTTGGAGAGCCGCACACCAAAGCGATGGGTGACGGCTAGTTCGAACTTAGGCTCAAAGGGGCGGAAGGCATCGCGAGGGTGTTCTACTGCGCAATCGTGGATCGTCGTGTCGTGATGCTTCACTGCATTGTGAAAAAGACGCAGCACACGCCGCGCAAGGAACTGGACATTGCGCGTAAGCGGCACGAGGAGGTCAAGAGTGGGAACCTTTAGGGAAATGCGCGAGCGAGTTCTCGCTGATCCCGAGGCGCGGGCGGAATACGACCGGTTGAACCGGGAAGAATTTGCGCTGCTCGACCAGATGCTGGCCGCCCGCCACAAGGCGGGACTCAGCCAGGCGCAGGTGGCCGAGCGCATGGGTACAAAAGCGCCGGCGGTAACGCGGCTCGAACGCGCGCTTGCCTCGGGCGAGCACTCGCCTTCTATCGACACATTGCGCAAATACGCGCAGGCGTGCGGCAAAACGTTGAAGATATCGATCGTCTGAACCCAAACGCCTAATGCAAAAAAGCCGCGCTCCCTCACGGGAGCGCGGCTTTTTTCTCGTCCGTTCGCGCTCAAAACAGGTGCTTGAACACCCAATAAAGCGCCCCGGCCAGCACGATCGAGGCGGGCAGCGTCAGCACCCAGGCCATTACCAGGCTGCGCACCGTGTTCCATTGCAGGCCCGAGCCGTTCGCGGCCATCGTGCCCGCCACGCCCGAGGAGAGCACGTGCGTCGTCGAAACCGGCAGGCCGTACACGTCGGCCGCGCCGATCGTCACCATCGCCACGACCTCGGCGCAGCCGCCCTGGCCATAACTCAGGTGCTGCTTGCCGATGCGCTCGCCCACCGTCACCACGATGCGCTTCCAGCCCACCATCGTGCCGAGGCCGAGCGCGATCGCCACGGCCACCTTCACCCACGTCGGAATGAACTTCGTCGCGTGGTCGATCTGGCCGCGGAAGTTATCGATGGACTTCGCATCGTCGGCTGAGAAGGCCACCGCCTTTTGCTTGTCGATCAGGCGGATCGCCTCGGAGATCACGTACATGTTGTTGCGCACGTTGTCGACGACCGATTGCGGCACCGCCGCGAGCGAGCCATAGCCGTGCACCTGGTCGGCCACCTGGTTCGAGAGCGCGGCGAGGGCCGGCACCGTCGTGCTGGAGAGGCTGCGCGAGCTGATGAAGCGCTGCACCTCGGCGCGCGAATCGGCGGGCGCGGCCACGCCGTTCGTGTAGCGCTCCAGCGCGCGCGTGGCGTCGTGCGCGACGGCGACGAAGGTCTGCGTTTGCTCGGCCGTCACGGCGCGGTTCAGCGCGTAGGCGGTGGGCACCGTGCCGATCAGGATCAGCATGATGAGGCCCATGCCTTTCTGGCCGTCGTTGGAGCCGTGCGCGAACGAGACGCCCGTGCAGGTGAGGATCAGCAGCGCGCGGATCCAGAACGGCGGCGGCTCCTTGCCCTTCGGCTCCGAATAGAGCGCGGGGACGCGCACGACGGCCTTGAGGATGAGCAGCAGCAGCCCGGCCAGCAGGAAGCCCACGATCGGCGAAAACAGCAGCGACTTACCCACGCCGAGCGCCTGGCTCCAGTCCACGCCGCTCGTGCCCGTAGCGCCATTCGCGCCGTGCATGAGCTGGTTCATGAGACCCACGCCGATGATCGAGCCGATCAGCGTGTGCGAGCTCGACGAAGGCAGGCCGAAGTACCAGGTGCCCAGATTCCAGATGATCGCGGCGATCAGCAGTGCGAACACCATGGCGAAGCCCGCGCTGCTGCCCACCTGGAGAATCAGCTCGACGGGCAGCAGTTGCAGGATGCCGAAGGCCACCGCGCCGGTGGACGTGAGCACGCCGAGAAAATTCCACGCACCCGACCAGATCACGGCGATGTTGGGCGAAAGCGAGTGCGTATAGATGACGGTCGCAACCGCATTCGCGGTATCGTGGAAGCCGTTCACGAATTCGAAGCCGAGCGCGATCAAGAGCGCGATGCCAAGCAGAAGCCAGGGCAGCGCGGAGCTTTCGCGCACCGGCGAGAGGTCGTCGGCGAGATGCATTCCCACGTACACGGCGCCTGCCGCGATGACAATGAGGAAGGCGAGCAGGCTCGCATTGCGCCCACGCGCCTGGGCGGCGCCCGGTTGGGGTGACAGGGAAAGATCTGGCATGACGGGCACGCTCCTGGGGGATGGAGGGAAGGCAGAGGTTTCGCCTTCGATCGTGAACCGCGCAGGTTTCGGTTTGATGACGGATTTGTGCCAGCCATGCCCTATAAATCGCCGTAGGCCACCCTGCGGCGTGTGAGGCAAACGCTGAATTTCGGTGGCCGGATTCGGGCCTTGCAACGCGGCCCGCCGACTGACGGAGGATTGCGCAGATGCCACGAGGGTTTCTTTCGCCGCATCTTCGGGTGCGTCGATGGGCGCACGCGCAGGCGAAGCGGGCGACGCGCCTGATCGGTCACTATCCGTTCTTCGCGGCGCTCTCGGGCACGCTCGTCGCGACGGTGATGGCGATCCTGACCTACGCGGCGCTCTACGAGGGCCGTGCCGAAGAACTGCGCCACGCGGCCGAGAACTCGCGCAACCTCGTGCAGCTCATCAGCAACGACATCGCGCGCAACATGGAGATTTACGACCTGTCGCTACAGGCCGTGGTCATGGCGGCGCAGCAGCCGCAAACCTGGCTCATGCCCGAGGCGCTGCGCCAGCGCGTGCTGTTCGACCGCGCGACGGCGGCGTCGAACCTGGGCGGTGCCTATGTGATCGACGCCACGGGCCACGTGAGGGCGTCGCAGAACGCGCTCGGGCGAGCCGGGGCGGCGGGTCTTTCGTTCGCCGACCGCGATTACTTCATCGCGCAGCAACGCGACCCGCAGGCAGGCCTCTATTTTTCTCAGCCGTACCGCTCGCGCTTGCGCGGCGGCATACCCAGCATCGGTCTTTCGCGCCGCATCAACGCGCCCGACGGCTCCTTCGCGGGCGTGGCGCTGCTCGGCGTGCGCCTCGATTATTTCCAGCAGCTCCTGGAGCGGATCGACGTCGGGCAGGGCGGGCGTCTGTTCATCATGATGCACGACCGCACGCTGCTCGCGAGCAAGCCCGCCTCGCTGCGCGGCGCGGGGGCGAATTATGGCGATCTACCGAATTACGCGATTTTTTCGCACCACGACGCGGGCTCCTTCACGGCCCATTCGGCGCTCGACGGCGTGGAGCGCATCTTCACCTATGCGCATGTGAAAAACGCGCCGCTCATCGTCGTCGTGGCGCCTGCCGTGGCGGACGTGCTCGCAGGCTGGCGGCGGCGCAGCTATATCGCGCTGGTCATGACGACGGTGTTCGGCGGCGCGTGGGTCGCGGTGTCCTGGGTGCTCGCGTTCGCGCTGCGCGACAAGGTCGTGGCCGAAAGCGAGCTGCTGCGCCTCGCCGTGACCGACCCGCTCACGGGACTGGCGAACCGGCGCGCGCTGGACCGGCGCCTCGTGGAGGAATGGCAGCACGCGGTGCGCGACGGCACGCCGCTTTCCGTGCTGTTTTTCGACATCGATCACTTCAAGCTTTTCAACGACACCTACGGGCACAGCGCCGGCGACGAGGTGCTGACCTTCACGGCCGGGCGCATCGCGGCCGGTTCGAGGCGCGCGACGGATCTCGCCGCGCGCTTTGGCGGCGAGGAGTTCGCGGTGGTGCTGCCGGGTACGGCGCTCGAGGCCGCAACGCGCATTGCGGAGAAGATCCGCCAACGCATCGAGTCGGCGAATCTCACGCTGAACGGTACGCACCACGGGTGCGTGACGGTCAGCGTGGGGTGCGCGAGCTGCAATCCGCCGGTCGGCGGCAGCGGGGCGAAGCTGCTTGCCGAAGCCGACCGCCTGCTCTACGAGGCCAAGGATGCCGGCCGCAATCAGGTCCGCTCGCAACAATGGACCGACGAGGGCGCGGAGCCGGTGGTGGATTCCGAAGCCGGAACCCGAGGCCGCGACGCGCCCGCGAGCTGACGCAATCCGGCTTGCCGCGCGCCCGCTATGCGCCGCGGGGCGTGCGGTGCCGGTGCATGCCGCTTAGCGTGCCGATTTCGACAGCCGGTGGCCGAGGCCGAGGTTCGAGACGATCTGCCAGGTATAGACGCGCGAATAGTGCACGCCGAACTGGCGGCCGATCAGCTCGCGCACGCGGCTGTTGGTCCATGCGTCGCTCGGGAAGCCATGGTCCCGCGCCGAGCCATGCAGGGCGGTTGCGATCCAGCCCAGCGCGGCCTGGTCGAGCACCGAGGGCCGGCCGCCCACGCTCATCTGCTTGAGCGCGGCGAGACCGCCATCTTCGACAATCGATTTGTAGCGCCTCACCGTCTGGGCGGAAAGGTGAAGTGAGTCGGCGACGCTATTCACGGTCGCGCCTTCCATCAACATCTGGCCGGCGGCCATTCTTCTCGCGACGCTCGGCAGGTTCTCGGTTCGGGTAAGCATGTGTTCACTCGTCGACGAAAGATTCCGGTCATGCGGCATTGCGGATGTGCCGCACCTGTAACCCTCTTCCTGCATGCGGGTCTTCTCGCTTGCCATGAATCCCGCGCCGGGTGCGGTGACGCGAAAGCCATGGCGGACGGCGAAATCGACGCCCGGTGAAGGGCGCGTGTAGCGAAACGCCTCGGTGTTCCGCAGCGGATATTAATAATTGTTTTTGTAGGGAATGTGTATAGTCAGCGGAAAAATAGTCTGCTTGACTTGTGGATAATCCTGAACTAATGAGAAAAAACAACCGACTCGGATTGCTCAACAATGATGGCCGCCATTTCGCGCGGATGCTGCAATGCGGTCGTTTCCGCCATCTGTGGCGAATAGCCTGACTTTTTTACTCAATTACTCGGAGCAAGATGCGGCCGGGCATTGCGCATTGTTTCGTATGAGTAATCATGGGTCTTTCGATAGGCGCCAATGTTGCCGAAACAATGCAAATCAAATATCGAAGCGCGCCTTGAGACGTTTGTTAGCGTATCGCCGATAGCATTTCCCGTATTTCGACGTCGCTCTCCATAGTCGGACGTTTTTCGTCGGCCGTGCAATTTCAGGGAGCGAAATGATTTTTTTGTGCAGAATACTTTTCGCAAACATTCCAGGTTGATTTCAATGCGGATTGGATTGGAATGAAACGAATGGCGATTGCCGGATTCGCTTCGCGTTGCGAAATGAAACGGTTCCTTGAATCCTGCCGGGCCGCCATGTGCGTGCCTTTTGCAAGCGCCGTGCAGCATAGGCGTCGGCCCATTTCCTGGTCGTGGGGATGCATAGAGAAATTGATGAAAGGGTAAGCAGGTTGTTGCGTCGCGCCGCGAGCCGTCGCTCGCTGGTGCCGTATGGAGCGTTTCACGCACTCTTTGAAGGCGACGTGCCGCTGCGTGAGCGCTATGAAAAACTGGAGACGGCCGCGGCGGCGTTGTGCGAGCCGGGCGAAGCCGACTATGCGTCGTTGCTCGCGACCGACTCGGGTCTGCCCGGGCCGGACTTCTACCAGCGCTTGCGGCGTCTGCATGCCGAGCGCTACTACGCGACGCTTGGCGCGGACCGCCATCGCATGCTGAGGCTGGTCGAAAAGCGTCAGCTCGCGAGCGACGAGCGCGAACGCGTGTATGCCCACTATCGACGCTGCGTAGCCGAAGCGGCTTGCGCGGACGGCGTATGAGGCGCGCGCCGCGCGCCTGCGTTGTGTTGTCATCCACGATCCGGAGAAGGAGCCTGTCCATGTCCATGCGTTACCGTACGTCCGCGCCGCTGCTCGGCGCCGTTCTTGTTCTCGCTTTTGGTGCCTCGCCTCTCGTGCCGCTTTATGCGCAAACCGCATCGGAGGCCGCGCCTGCCAGCGCGCCGGGCGGCTTGCTACAGGTCGGGGAGATTTCGGGCACGGCCACGGTGGTGAGTATCGACGCGGCGAACAACGCGGTCACGCTGCGCGGCGATAACGGCAAGCAGGAGACGATCACGGTCGATCCGGCGGTGGGCAACGTGAGCAAGCTCGCGCCCGGCGACAAGCTGGACATTCTCTACCGGGAGGCAGTGCTGCTGCGCGCCGACAAGGTGAGCACGAAGGGCATACGCTCGCGTGTCGAAACGGTGGCAACCTCGCCGGCTTCGGAGGGTGTGGTGGCCAAGGCGCGCGCCATTCAGGTGGTCGCCACGGTGCAGAAGATCGACCACAAGAATCGCAAGGTGACGTTGCGCGGGCCGCGTCACACGGTGGTGGTGGCCGTGCCCCAGGACGTGCCGATCGGTTCGCTCAAGGTGGGTGACAGCATTCGCGCCGACTATGTGGGCGCGACCGCTGTCCAGGTGACGCGCAACGGCCAGCGCGTGGAGTGAGTCGAGGGCCGGCGAGCGATGAACGCATGATGCCGATGCGCGGCTTGCCGCCGCGCATCGGCGCTTTGACGCGCTAATCGACGCGATTGCGGTCGCGCACGAGGATCGAGACGTAAATCACCGTGCAAACAATGATGATGGCCACGCCCGTAATGACCTTCCGGTGATCGAAATTAAGGAGGCCGATCACGGCGATGGCGATGCCTGCCGCGGAGCCGAGCGTGCCCATGGCTGCAACGAAGATGCGCACCTTGCTCCATACGCGATGGCGCCGCGCGGGACCGGCGCCTTCTATAAACCGATGCAGTCTGTCGAAAAACATGGTGGCTCTTCCGGGTTGAGTAAAGGACGGAAAGAACTGGAAAGGCGGTCACGCGAACACAATACAGCGAGCACCTAGCCCGAATTCATTATAGCGAGCCCATTATTGCGCGTTCTTTCACTGCCCAACGCGGTCTTCGCGGAATTCTTCACCGTTTTTTGCGCGCGTTTAAGTCTGGCTTAATTTTGCGTCGCCATGATGGGTGCGTCGGGTCGATTCGATAGTTCGATTCGCGGTTGTTCTTCACGTCCCCTGTTGGCCGCCGATGCGTTCGGCGGCTTTTTTTTGCCTGCGATTATCGATCGGGCATTCATTCCTGCGCATCGCCACGCCAACGTAAAACCGGCGCGCCTGTTTCGTGCAGGCGCGCCGGTTCACGTCTTCGACACGGCTTATTTGTGGTTGGTCGCGAGTGCGCCCGCGCTGTTCGCGCCGCCGAAGAGTTGCGTGAGGTATTGCGCGTTGTTGTTCATCGTCGTCATGAGCGTGTTGAGCGCCGTGAACTGGCGATTGAACTTGGTGGTGAGCAGCGCTGCGCGCGCTTCGAGCGTGGTCGACTGCTGCTTGATGTCGTTGAGTTCCTTGTTGAGCGCGTCGGTGCGCCGCTCGATGATGCCGCTCGACTGCACATAAGGCTTGATGGCGGCGTCGAGCTTCGCGGGGATGCCGCCGCTGCCGAACAGCGTGGCGATCGCGCGGTTATCCGGCTGGAGCGCCTTGTCGAAGGTCTTGTCGTCGATCTCCAGCTTGCCGGTCTTGTCCAGCTTGATGCCGATCTCGCCCAGCGAATGGCGCACGCCGTCGCCGCCCTTCACGCCGTTCGCGATGACGGCCGGCAGCGCCTCGGAGAGCATGCGCGCGACCGAGTCGCCGAGCAGCGCGCCCGAGTGCGAGCTGGACGAGTCGGTGCCGGCCGTGAACGAGGTGAGCCCGCTCATTGCGTCCACGTAGCTGTTGTAGGCCTTCACGAAGTCGCGGATGGCCGTGCCCGTCGCCGTCATGTCCGGCGCGATGGTGAGCGTCTGCTTCGTTCCGACCGAGGCGCTCTCGAGCTTGATCGTGAGGTCGCTCACCACGCCTTCGAGCGTGTTGCTCGCGCTCGTCACGCGGGTGCCGTCGATATGCAGTTCGGCGTCGCCGGCCGGCACGACTTCGCGCATCTGCGCGGAGCCAAGGCGTGCGTCGAGGCCCGCGTCTGCGCTCACTTCGATCGCATTGGCCGCGCCCGTCTTGGTCGAGCTGAGCACGAGGTGCTGGCCGTCGGTGCCGTTCACGATCGAGGCCGTGACGCCAGGATTGTCCGCCGCGCGGTTGATGGCCGCCGCGATGTCGGAGAGTGTGTTGCTGCCCGCAGCGATCGTCAGGTGCATCGACTTGCCGCCCATCGAGATGTCGAGCGCGCCCGTGCCGAGCGTCGCGCCCGTGTCGAAGCCGTCGGAGGCGAGCTTGTGGGCGGTTGCGAGGTGATCCACCTCGACCGTGTAGCTGCCGGCCACGGCGCTCTTGCCGGCCACGGCGCTCAGGCCTTTGTCCTTTTCGCTGGCGGTGACCGTGAAGCGCTGGAGCGCGGCGCCGTCCTTGAACGGTTCGAGCGCGGTTTGCAACGAGGCGAGCGACGACTTGAGCGTGCCGAACGCCGAAAGCGTCGTGTTGCTGGCCGTTTGCCGCGCGGCGAGGGCGGCGCTCGGTCCCGCCATCTTCGCGTTGACGAGCGCCTTGACGAGCTGGTTGACGTCGAGCGCGGAGTTGGTCGCCCCGCTGATGATCGATTGCGCGGCGTCGCTCAGGACGCTGTTCGCGCTGGCTGTGGTGTTCGTGATCGTGCTTGCCATGAAAGAAGTCCGTTCGTTCTGGTGCGTCGGATCGACAGGACACGCTTAAAGCGTGGACTTTCTTTCATTACGGCAAGCTTTCATGAAACTTTATGTAAGAATCGAAAAGAAATTGAAAAGTTTGGCCGACATGGCGCCGGCCGCCGCTTTCAGTTGCTTTTCGACGCTTTCACACGTGCTCGGGGAAGCCCGCGCGGCCCTGCGTGAGGTCGCGCAGTTCCTCACGCGCGTTTTCCACGTTGCTGGCGGGCATCTGCACCGTGAGGCGCACGGTCATCGTGTACTGGCTGTCCACGAGCGTGAACTGCGCCTGCTCGATCCAGTGGCGCACGCGTGTTTCGTCGGGGTAGCCCATTTCGACGGTGAGGCGCGCCTGCGCGATGCGCTCGATGCGCGTGGCGCCTTGCAGGGCGCTCGCGATGGCGTCGGTATAGGCGCGCACGAGGCCGCCCGCGCCGAGCTTCACGCCACCGTAGTAGCGCACCACGGCGGCGAGCACGCCGTCCAGGTCGTGATGGCGCAGCACTTCGAGGATCGGGCGGCCGGCGGTGCCGGAGGGTTCGCCGTCGTCGGACATGCCCGACTGGCCGCCCGCGAGCAGCGCCCAGCAGACGTGCGTGGCGGCAGGGTGTTCTTCGCGCAGGCGGCGCAGTTCGGCCATGGCCGCTTCGCGGTCGGCGACGGGAATCGCATGCGCGATGAAGCGGCTCTTGCGGATCTCCAGATCCGCGCTGACAGTGTGGGCGAGCGTAAAGGTGGCCAAAACAGTGGGCGACGCGGTGGGCAAAGCGGGGCGGCTCGGCGCGCGGCGCCGCCGGGGGAAACCGTCATGTTAACCGATGCGGGCGGGGCGCCTTCGACGTCCGTCCCCATATCCTCACAAATTACGTAACGGTTTCTTGCGTCAGATGCTAGTGACGCCCAGTCTGCCAGGCCTGATAATGCATCACATGACGGATCTAGCTCTGGCTGGAGCGACGCCGAACTCCTCATTCGGTGATCCGTCATGTTTTCCGCCTTCTCTTCTTCCCCTCGCATTCCCTCGCGGCGCCGTTCCGGCATACGCGAATCCCGGCAGACCGCCGCGGTCCCACGCAAATCAGGGGCAAAAAAATCCCCGGTCGCAAGATCTCACGACCGGGGGTCACAAGGCTCGCCTGTTCTCAAGAGGCGACACCACCTTACGTCCGCAAAATTGACTCGGCAATCGGAAAAAAACCAGGTTCGGGCCGATCGTTTGCCCGGCACTGACGGGCGCATTCGTTTCGTCGCGCCCAAAAAAAATCCCGGCCATCGCTGGCCGGGCAATGAGAATACACCGTGCGCTCCGGGGAACGAAACGCCCAATAACGTTACCCGCGCGACGCGCCACGGGCAACGCTTGCGCATTACCTGCGATTACTGACGTCCGGCTTTCGAAGCCTGCCGGAGCCGGGCGCCGCTGCGCCGGACACGCCGTGTGGCGGGCCTTGTCGCCATTTTGATTCGGATTGCTGAGGAAGTTGGCGAAAGGATCGAAAGCGCGCGAAGTAAGACGTGGAAATGCGCCGAGGCCGGTCTCCCCGTGGGGGAGGACCGGCCTCGGTGTTGCCCTGTTTGCCCTGTCGATCACAGGTGGGTCACATGCGGGTCACATGTGAAGCACGCCCGGATCAGTAACGCGGCGGGGGCGGCGGACGACGGTCGTCGTCACGGTAGTGCGGGGGACCCGGATCGTGCGGATGGTGATGCATCCACTCGTCGTGTTCCCAGTAACGGTGGCCGTCGTAGTAACGGTTGTCGTGCCAGCCGATCGAAATACGCGCATCCACCGGCATCATGTGCGGCTCGCCATATTGCGGCGCCGAGTTGGCGCGCAGCCCGTACGGCGAGGATTGCGCGAAGGCGCTCGTCGCGCCCAGCAATGCGCCGCCTGCGATAAGCGCGGCAGCGAGAGCGCGGGCGGGGGTCTTCCAGCTCTTCGTATTCATGTGGTTACCTCCTCTTCGGTTTCGTCGTCACGCGGCATCGGAGTGCCTTGTGTTGCGACCACGGTTCAAAGCTTATCGGCCGTGAGGAAAGGAATACGTGAGCACTTGTAAGCTTTCGTTTCACAGCATCCGTCACACGAAAGAGGCCGATCTGACAGTTGGCCCTTGATGGAGAACGGATTAAACGGGGCGCATGACAGTTGTCCACATGCCCGGGAGGGTCGGGTTGTCAATTGGCGTTACATTCGAGGGCGATTCGGGGGCGATCGAGGCGCAATTCGAGGCCAATTCGAGCTGCATTCAAGGCCGCTGCGTTCATGACACGTCACGCAACGGCCTTTCGCCGGCCTTACTGCGCCGGTTTCGGCGGCGTTTGCGCGCTGCTCAGGTCGATGGCGCTTTGCGAGCCGACCTGCGTGCGCAACTCATACTTCTGGATCTTGCCCGTGGCCGTGCGCGGCAGCTCGCCGAACCTCACGGCGCGCGGCACCTTGTAGTGCGCGAGGAAGAGGCGGCAGTGCGCCATGATCCCCTCCGCGGTCGCGCTCGCACCGGGCCGCAGCTCGACGAATGCGCAAGGCACTTCGCCCCACTTCGGGTCGGGCATCGCCACGACGGCGGCGAGCGCCACGGCCGGGTGGCGATACAGCGTGTCCTCGACTTCGATGCTGGAGATGTTCTCGCCGCCTGAAATGATGATGTCCTTGCTGCGGTCGGTGATGCGCACATAGCCGTCGGGCGTCATCACGCCGAGGTCGCCCGTGTGGAACCAGCCGCCGCGGAACGCCTCTTCGGTCGCGCGCTCGTTCTTCAGGTAGCCCTTCATGCAGATGTTGCCGCGGAACATGATCTCGCCGAGCGTTTCGCCGTCGGCGGGCACAGGCTCCATGGTCTGGGCGTTGCGCACGCTCACGCCGCTTTGCAGGTGATAGCGCACGCCCTGGCGCGCGGCGAGGCGCGCCTGCTCCTCGTCGGGCAGCGTCTTCCAGCGCTCCTGCACCGCGCACACCGCGGCGGGGCCATACACCTCGGTGAGGCCGTAGACGTGCGTGAGCTCGATGCCGATCACCTTCATCTTCGCGATCACGGCGGGCGGCGGCGGCGCGCCGGCCACCATCGTGCGCACCGTGTGCGAGATGCCCTCGCGATACTCCGCCGGCGCGTCGGCGAGCGCACCCTGCACGATCGGCGCGCCGCAGTAGTGCGTGACGCGCTCGTTGCGAATCAGGTCGAACACGAGCTTCGCGTCGAACTTGCGCAGGCAGACGTTCACGCCCGCGCGCGCGGCGATGGTCCACGCGAAGCACCAGCCGTTGCAGTGAAAGAGCGGCAGCGTCCAGAGGTAGACGGCGTGCTTGGGCAGATCCCATTCGAGGATGTTGCTCACCGCGTTCATGTACGCGCCGCGATGGTGATAGACCACGCCCTTCGGGTCGCCCGTCGTGCCCGAGGTGTAGTTGAGCGCGATGGCGTCCCACTCGTCGTGCGGCGGCGCCCAGGCGAACTCGGGGTCGCCCTGTTCGAGGAAGGTTTCGTAATCGGTTGCGCGCGGGAAGAACTCGGGGTCGGCGGGCGCGACGTCGGCCACGCTGATGATCTTCAGTTGCGGAAATTCCAGCGCCGCGCGCTGCGCGAGCGCCGCGTATTCGGTGTCGACGATCAGCGCCCTGGCCTCGCCGTGACGCAGCATGAACAACATCGTCGCGACATCGAGCCGCGTATTGAGCGTGTTGAGCACCGCGCCGAGCATGGGCACGCCGAAATGCGCCTCGACCATCGCGGGGATGTTGGGCAGCAGCACCGCGACCGTGTCGCCGCGGCCGATGCCCGCCTGGGCGAGCGCGCTCGCGAGCCGCCGCGTGCGCGCATACGTTTCGCGCCAGTTGCGGCGCACGTCGCCGTGGACCATCGCGAGCCGGTCGCCGTAGACCTCGGCGGCGCGGGCGATGAAGTCGATGGGCGTGAGCGGCACATAATTGGCTTCGCGTTGCGCGAGACCTTCTTCGTACGGGTGCAACATGGCGGTGTCTCCAGACGATCGCAGGGCCGTGGCGGCCGGTTATCCATTTATAGGTATGATTCGCGCTACCGTAGCAGGACCGCGTGCGCCAGTCTGTCGCCGGCGCGACAGAGCGGGCCGCCGCGAACGATCCCGAGCGAAACCCTTGATTTAACCCAGGAAAGCGCGATGTCGCAGTCCATTATGCCCCCGCACGGGGCCCGGCCCGAGCACGCTCCGGCCGGCTCTCCCACGACCCTGCGCGACGCGTGGCGCGAGGGCGAGCGTATCGACGCCACGAACGCGCCGCGCCTTGCGGCGCTGTTCGAGCGCTGCGCCTGGTTTCGCGCGCTTGCGCCCGAGCATCGCGAGTGGGTGCTGGCTTCCTCGCATGCGCAAGGCTATGCGGCGGGTGCGATCGTCGCTGCGCGCGAGGCGCCCTCGGACTGGTGGCTCGGCGTGAGCAAGGGGCTCGTGAAGCTCGCGATCTTCAACGCCTCGGGGCGCGGCTGCACGTTTTCGGGCGTGCCGCACGGCGGCTGGTTCGGCGAGGGCAGCGTCATCAAGCGCGAACCGCGCCGCTACGACGTGATCGCGCTGCAACCGTCGCTCGTGATGGCGGTGCCCGCCGACACGTTCCACCGGCTCATGGATTGCAGCCTGCCGTTCAACCGTTTCGTGATCCATCAGCTCAACAACCGCATGGGCGAGTTCATCGCGCTGATCCAGAACAGCCGCCTGCTCGACGTGGACGCGCGCGTTGCGCAGTCGCTCGCGCAGATGTTCAATCCCGATCTCTATCCCGAGTCGGGCCACGCGCTCGACATCTCGCAGGAAGAGATCGGCATGCTGGCGGGCGCGTCGCGGCAGCGGATCAATCAGGCGCTCCAGACGCTCGAGCGCCACGGCCTGGTCGCGCTTTCGTACAACCGCGTGGATGTGCTCGATCTCAACGGCCTGCGCGCGTTCGGCCGCGACCAGATTTGAGGTGCCCGGCCCCTCGGCCGCGCTGCCGTGCCGGACGGGCCAGCAGAAGTCCTTATCAATCTTGCGAGGAATAGAAGAGTCCCTACCGATTGCGCCCGTTTTTTAGCGCCGCTTCGCTGCGTAGACTTTCCCCATCGACTCGCCTGGCGCATGGCCGCGAGTCCCGAATGGAGAGCACAGTGAAGAACGCAATGGTACGCACGGCGCTGGTTTCGATGATGGCGATCGTCCCGGCGATGTCGTTTGCCCAGTCCGTGAGCAACAACAATGGCCCGGTCACGCGCGCGCAGGTCGTGCAGGAGCTGATCGATCTGGAGTCGGTGGGCTATAACCCGGCATCGGCGAACGATGTCACGTATCCGGAAGACGCGCAAAGAGCCATGCGTCTGCTCGCCGAAAAGCGCGCGAAGGAAGCGCGCCTTGCGCAGGAGCGCCAGCAGCAGGGGCAGGTTGCGCAGTCGGGTTATGGCGCGCCGCCTGCGGCGAACGGCGAAGCGGGGGCGCCGGCCGCCGTGTCGGGCGGCAGCAATTAAGCATCGCTTGTGATGTGTGGTGACGTGTGGGCTCGCGCCGCTCAGTGATTGAGAGAACGTGCGAGCCGCACAAAAGGCGCAAGCGACACCAACAGCGCGTTCAAGTGCCCTTGGCCCGTCCATCGGCCACAACCTGAACGCTGTCCGGCGGCACGCCGAGCAACTGTAGCGTGCCGGCCGTCACGCCAGAAAACACCGGCCCTGCAACGGTCCCGCCATAGAACGCCTTGCCCGCCGGGTCGTCGATCATCACCGCGACGATCACGCGCGGCTCGCTCATCGGCGCCATGCCCACGAACAGCGCGCGATAGCGGTTCTTCGCGTATCCCGCGCCGACCTGCTTGCGCGCGGTGCCCGTTTTCCCTCCTATGCGATAGCCGTCCACGTTCGCCGCGCGGCCCGTGCCGCCTTCGCTCGTCGCCATTTCCAGCATCTTGCGCATGGCCGCGGCCGTGGCCGGCGTGGTGACCGCGCGCGGCGCTGCCGCGGCGCCGCCTGTGTTTCCCTGGGCATCGCGCAGCAGCGTGACCGGGTGCAGCGTGCCGTCGCCCGCGTAGGCCGTATAGATCTGCGCCATTTGCAGGAGCGATGTCGAAAGACCGTAGCCGTACGCCATCGTCGCCTGCTCGATGGGGCGCCAGCGCGCCCACGGCCGCACACGGCCGGGCGCCACGCCCGGGAACGTGACGCCGGGCTTCTGCCCGAGCCCGTACTCCTGATACTTGTCCCAGATGGTTTGCGCGGGAAGATTCAGCGCCAGCTTCGCAAGCGCGATGTTGCTCGACTTCTGGATGGCCTCGGCCACGGTCATGCGGCCGTGGTTCGAGGTGTCGTGGATCGTCGCCGGGCCGATGCGGTACGTGCCCGGCGACGTGTCGATGATCGAGTTGGCGTTGACCTTGCGCAGGTCCATCGCGAGCGAGACGACCACCGGCTTGATGGTCGAGCCGGGCTCGAAGGTGTCGACCACGGCGCGGTTGCGCAACTGCTTGCCCGTGAGGCGCGCGCGATCGTTCGGATCGAACGACGGCCAGTTCGCGAGCGCGAGGATTTCGCCGTTGTGCGCGTCGAGCACCACCACGCTGCCCGCTTCCGCATGGTGCCTGGCGACCGCCGCCTTGAGCTGCGTATAGGCGAGCTGTTGCACGCGGCGGTCGATGGTGAGCTGCACGGTGTCGCCGTTGCGCGGCTGCACGCGCTCGCTCGGCTCCGAGACGACGCGCCCGAGCCGGTCGCGGATCACTTCGCGCTGGCCCGGTGTGCCGCGCAGGCGCGTGTTCGCGGCGAGCTCCACGCCTTCCTGGCCCGCGTCTTCGACGTCGGTGAAGCCGACCACGTGCGCGGCCGATTCGCCTTCCGGGTAGTAGCGCTTGGAGTCGGCGATGAGGGTGATGCCGCCCGTGGCCATTTCGTCGATGTGCGCGGCGCTTTCGGCATCCACCTGACGCTTGAGCAGCACGAAGCTGCGGTTGCCCGCGAGCCGCCGGTCCAGTTCCGCGAGCGGCATGTCGAGCAGGCGCGCGAGCGGCGCGTGCGCGGCGGCGTCGAGCACCTTGGGGTTGGCCCAGACTTCGAAGGTCGCGAGGCTCACGGCGAGCAGGGCGCCGTTGCGATCGACGATGCGCCCGCGCATGGCGTCGAGCTCCAGCGTGCGCTGGTAGCGCTTTTGCCCCTGCTTCACGTAGAAGCCGTGATTGGCGACCTGAACCCAGAACGCGCGTCCGGCGAGCGCCGCGAAGGCCGCGAACGTGACGAACACGATGAATTTCGAACGCCATGCGGGCAGGCTCGGGGCGAGCATCGGGTGACGGGTCGCGGCCGCGTGCGGGTCGCGCGGCGGTTTCCTGGAGCGGATCATGAGCAAGGCGGGGTGGCTTGGCAGAGCTATATTGTAAACATGATGTAATTTAATTGAAATGATGGGTGCGCGGGACGGCACGTCGATTGGGCGCGCGTTGCGCGTGGTCATGCACCGCGAGCGGTGCCAGGAGGGGAAGGACGGCCGCAAAGCGAACCGGGCCGCGAATGCGGCCCGGCAGGGATGAAGCGAAGCCGGCGCGCAGCCGGCGAGGGTCCGCTTTTACGAGCCCTTATGCGTGCGCCGGCAACTGGAAGCTCGCAATCGAGTCGCGCAGCACGCTCACCTGATCCTTGAGCGAGTGCGCGGCGGCGGCGGCTTCTTCCACGAGCGCCGCATTCTGCTGCGTCACCTGGTCCATCTCGCCCACGGCGCGGTTGACCTGCTCGATGCCCGCGCTCTGCTCGCGCGAGGCGTGGCTGATCTCTTCGAGGATCTCGTGCACGCGGCGCACCGACTGCACGATCTCGGTCATCGTCGTGCCCGCATTGGTCACGAGTTGCTGGCCTTCGCTCACCGTGCCCGTCGATTTTTCGATCAGCGCCTTGATCTCCTTGGCCGCTGTGGCGGAGCGCTGCGCGAGGCTGCGCACCTCGGCGGCCACCACCGCGAAGCCGCGGCCCTGCTCGCCCGCGCGTGCCGCTTCCACTGCCGCGTTCAGCGCGAGGATATTGGTCTGGAACGCGATGCCGTCGATCACGCCGATGATGTCGCCGATCTGCTGCGAACTCGTCGTGATGTCGCCCATGGTGCGCACCACGTCGTCCACGACGGCGCTGCCGCGCGTGGCGACGTCGGCGGCCTGGCTCGCGAGCGTAGCGGCGTGCTGCGCGCTGTCCGCGTTCTGGCGGACGTTGGCCGTCATCTGGTCCATGCTCGACGCGGTTTGCACGAGCGCCGCCGCCTGCTGCTCGGTGCGCTGCGACAGGTCGGTGTTGCCCGCCGCGATTTCGTTTGCGCCCACGTTGATGTTCTCCGCGCCGCTGCGCACGCGCGAGACGGTCTGCACGAGCGCACCCTGCATCGTCGCGAGCGCGCGCATGAGGCTGTGCTCGCTCGGACCCTCCACCTGCACGCGCAGCGTGAGGTCGCCTTCGGCGATGCGGTTGGCCGCGTCCACCGCGCCTTCCAGCTCGCCGCCGATGCTCCGGCGCACGCTGCGCACCACGAGCACCATCACGGCCGTGGCCGCCGCGCCCAGCAGGAAGGTCACGCCCAGCCAGCGCAACAGGCTGTCGTAGAACTCGGCGCGCACGTCGTCCATGTACATGCCCGTCACGATGACCCAGTCCCACGGCGCGAAGCGGCGGCCGTAGCTCGTCTTGGGCACGGGCTCGCTGTGGCCGGGCTTGGCCCACAGGTAGTCGAGGAAGCCGCCGTTCGGGCCGCTCGCGGCGTTCACGAGCTCGCTGAACACGTGGGTGCCGGCGGGATCGGTGAAATCGGTGAGCTTCTTGCCGTCGAGCTCGGGCTTGATCGGATGCATGAGCATGACCGACTGCGAGTTGTTGACGCTCAGATAGCCGTCGGCGCCGTAGCGGATCGAACCGATCACGGCGAGCGCCTGCTTCTGCGCGTCGGCTTCGGTGAGGGCGTTACGTTGCGAGAGACCGTAGTAGTAGTTCGTGATGCTCATCGCTTCCTCGACGAGCGAGGTGAGCTGCGCGCGTCGTTCGCGGATCATGGCGTCGCGGCTTTGCCAGGCGCCAAAGGCGACGATGAGCAGCAGGCCGATCCAGAGGATCGCGATCATCGAGCGGAGCTTCTTGTTGAGTGTCATCGTCTGCATGGTCGGTCGGGTATTTCACAGGGGCTGTACGGCTGGCGAAACGTTGCCGCCAGCCTGTGTTTACGGCGTGCGCAAACGTACGCGAGACCCAGGAGGAACCCTGCCCAGGCAAGTATTCGTCAGACAAAAGAAGCGGCCACGCGCGGCACGCTGACGCCGCGCTGGTATGACGCCGCGCTGAAATGCACGCGAAACCACCGATAAAAGCCACAATTTTCACTGCAACTCCATGATTTGCCACTATTTGCGGTGATCGACTGCGGATAAGAATCGTTTCCGTTATAGTCGCGGCTTCGGCCCCGCCGGCGCCCAGTTTTGAGCGCCTGTTTTTTTCCGAGGCCTTTCTCTCACGGCCCCACAAAGGCCGCTGGCCCCGGGGTCCCGATGGATTTCCCAACGATGCGACGCGCGCGGCGCAGCAGGTGCTGCCGCCTTCGCGACGTCCACTGGAGTGAAGAAGAATGAACGCACGCGAACCCGCTCTGATCCCCGCCGCTGTTGCCACGTCGCGCAGCGCGCGGCTGCGCCAGATGCTGACCAGCAACGAACTCGAATTCCTGATGGAAGCGCACAACGGCCTTTCCGCACGCATTGCGCGCGAAGCGGGCTTCAAGGCGATCTGGGGCTCGGGCCTCTCGATCTCCGCGCAGTTCGGCGTGCGCGACAACAACGAGGCGAGCTGGACCCAGGTGGTCGACAACCTCGAATTCATGGCCGACGCGAGCGACCTGCCCATCCTGCTCGACGGCGACACCGGCTACGGCAACTTCAACAACGTGCGCCGTCTCGTGCGCAAGCTGGAGCAGCGCGGCATTGCGGGCGTCTGCATCGAAGACAAGGTGTTCCCGAAGACCAACAGCTTCATCGGCGGCGAAGCGCAACCGCTCGCCGACATCGACGAATTCTGCGGCAAGATCAAGGCGGGCAAGGACTCGCAGACCGACGAGCACTTCTCGATCGTCGCGCGCGTGGAGGCGCTGATCGCGGGCTGGGGCATGGACGAAGCGCTCAAGCGCGCCGAGGCGTATCGCCAGGCGGGCGCGGACGCGATCCTCATCCACAGCAAGCTCTCGAAAGCTGACGAGATCCTCACGTTCGCGCGCGAATGGGCCGGCCGCGGCCCGCTCGTGATCGTGCCGACCAAGTACTACAGCACGCCGACCGACGTGTTCCGCAAGGCGGGCATCAGCACGGTGATCTGGGCGAACCACCAGATCCGCGCGGCCGTTTCGGCCATGCAGGCCGTGACGAAGACGATCTACGAAACGCAGACGCTCGTCGACGTCGAAGACCGCATTGCTACGGTCAACGAAATTTTCCGCCTGCAAGACGCCGACGAATACTCGGAAGCCGAAGACCGCTACCTTTCCGCGACGTCGCGCGGAGCAGGTTCGGCCATCGTGCTGGCCGCGACCCGTGGTTCGGGCCTCGACGCCTACACCGAAGACAAGCCCAAGGTCATGCTGCCCGTGGCGGGCAAGCCGCTCCTGCGCTGGCTCGTCGACGCGTTCAAGAAGCAGTCGGTCAACGACATTACCGTGGTGGGCGGCTACAAGGCCGAAGCCATCGACACGGCGGGCATCAAGCTCGTGCGCAACGAGCGCTTCGCGCAAACGAACGAACTCGCGTCGCTCGCGTGCGCGGTTGGCGCGCTCGACAACGACACGGTGATCTCGTACGGCGACCTGGTGTTCCGCAGCTACATTCTTCGCGATCTCGTGGAAAGCGCAGCGGACTTCAGCGTGGTGGTGGATTCGTCGCCCGAGTCGGAGAACAGCAGCACGCGCGACTTCGCATGGTGCTCGGCCGCCGACGAGCGCGATCTGTTCGGCAGCAAGGTGTTCCTCGAGCGCGTGGCGAGCGAACCCGCCGCTAACGGCGTGGCGGCGCACGGCCGCTGGATCGGTCTCGTGAACGTGCGCGGCGCGGGCCGAGCGAAGCTCGCGAAGAAGCTCGCGCAACTGCAAACGCGCGCCGACTTCGACACGCTCGACATGCCCGCGCTGCTCAACGCGCTGATCGCGGACGGCGAGAAGATCGAAGTGCAATACGTGCATGGCCACTGGCGCGGTGTGAACGACCTCGAAGACTTCCGCCGCGCGGGGGATTTCGCGCATTCCCAAACGCCGCTGGGCGCGGAGGGCAACGCGTGATCGAAGCCGCACAGTTTGTCGAAGCGGCGCGTGCGCGCGGCTTCGAGTGGTACGCGGGCGTGCCGTGTTCGTACCTCACACCGTTCATCAACTACGTGCTGCAAGACGATTCGCTGCACTACGTGAGCGCGGCGAACGAAGGCGACGCGGTCGCGGTGATCGCGGGCGTGGCGCTCGCGGGCAAGCGCGGCATCACGATGATGCAGAACTCGGGCCTCGGCAACGCCGTAAGCCCGCTCACCTCGCTCACGTGGACGTTCCGCCTGCCGCAACTGCTGATCGTGACGTGGCGCGGCCAGCCGGGCGTGGCCGACGAGCCGCAGCACGCGCTCATGGGCCCGGTCACGCCGCAAATGCTGGAGACGATGGAAATTCCGTGGGAGACGTTTCCCACGGAAGCCGACCAGATCGCCGCGGCGCTCGAACGCGCCGTCAAGCACATGGACGAAACGGGCCGCCCGTATGCGCTCGTGATGCAAAAGGGCAGCGTCGCGCCGTACGAACTGAAGGGCGGCGGCGCGATGCCGGCAAAGCATGCACTGCCCGTTGCGCAGGCAAAGTGGACTGGACGGACTCCTGAGCAACTGCCCACGCGCCAGCAGGCGCTCGAACGCGTGATCGCGGCGACGCCTGCCGAGTCGACCGTGGTCGTCGCCTCGACGGGTTTCTGCGGCCGTGAACTCTATGCGCTCGACGACCGCTCGAACCAGCTCTACATGGTCGGCTCGATGGGCTGCGTCACGCCGTTCGCGCTCGGCCTCGCGCTTGCGCGGCCCGACCTGAACGTGGTCGCGCTCGACGGCGACGGCGCGGCGCTCATGCGCATGGGCGTGTTCGCCACGCTCGGCGCCTATGGCCCCGCGAACCTCACGCACGTGCTCCTCGACAACGGCGCGCACGATTCGACGGGTGGCCAGGCCACCGTGTCGGCGCAAGTGTCGTTCGCCAACGTGGCCGCCGCCTGCGGCTACGCTGACGCCGTGGAGGGCGACGATCTCGTCACGCTCGACAATGTGCTCGCCGCCTCGCGCGAACGCGCAAAGGGCGCTTCGGGTGTCGAAGGCACGCGGTTCGTATGCCTGACGATTCGTCGCGGCACGCCCGATGGCCTGCCGCGCCCCACGATCACGCCGCCCGAAGTGAAGACGCGTCTCATGCGCCACATCGGCGCGCTCGCTCAATAAGGATATGCCGATGCTGCTGCTCAATCCCGGCCCGGTCACGCTCACCGAACGCGTGCGCCAGAGCCTGCTTCAGGAAGACCTGTGCCATCGCGAAAGCGAGTTCTTCGACGTGCAGGAAGAGGCGCGCACGCGTCTCGTGGGCGTCTACGAACTCGATCCCGCGCAGTGGCAGGCCGTGCTCATGACGGGTTCCGGCACGGCCGCCGTCGAAAGCATGATCTCGACGCTCGTGCCCGCCGACGGCAAGCTGCTGATCGTCGAAAACGGCGTGTACGGCGAGCGCATCACGGCCATCGCGAAGCAGTACGGCATCGCGCATGAAGTTGTGAAGCACGACTGGATGCAGGCGCCGGACCTCGCGCGCATCACCGCCGCGCTGGATGCCGACAAGTCGATCACGCACGTTGCGATCATCCATCACGAAACCACCACGGGCCGCCTGAACGACCTGCGCGCGCTGGGCGAGGCATGCCGCGCGCGCGGCGTGCAGATGCTCGTGGACGGCGTGAGCAGCTTCGGTTCCGAAGCGATCGACTTCGGCGACACGAGCATCGCGGCGGTGGCCGCGACGGCGAACAAGTGCCTGCACGGCGTGCCCGGCGCGGCCTTCGTGGTGGTGCGCCGCGCGGCGCTGGCACCGGCGCATAGCCGCACGTACTACCTCGACCTCAAGCGTCTCGCCACGTTGCAGGATCAGCGCAACACGCCGTTCACGCCTTCCGTGCACGCGTATTACGCGCTCGTCGAAGCGCTGCGCGAACTCGCCGACGAGGGCGGCTGGCAGGCGCGTCACGCGCGCTATGCGGCGCTCTCCGAGCAGGTGCGCGCGGGGCTCGCCGCGCGCGGCATGGACAGCGTGCTGCCGAAGGACGAATCGTCGGTGGTGCTGCGCGCGTTCCGCTTGCCCGCAGGCGTCGATTATCCGAAATTGCACGACGCGCTCAAGGCGCGAGGCTTTGTGATCTACGCGGGGCAGGGCGGCTTGTCGGCGGAACTGTTCCGCATCTCGACGATGGGCGACATTCACGCCGCCGATGTCGAACGCCTGCTGGCCGCGTTCGATGAAGTGACGCGCTAAGGCCTCGAAGCTTCCAGGCTGACGCCAACGAAAAGCCCTTGCAGCGAGCGATCGCTGCAAGGGCTTTTTGCTTTACGTCGCGTTGTTTTCAACCCGTCGATTCAGCCCGTCGCGCGCTCGCGCGTACGTACCGTGCCGGCCGCCGCTTTCGCCTGTTTGCCCTGCTTCGCGGGCTTGCGCCGTGCGCGCGCCTTCTTGAGCCAGATGAGCACGCCCGTCACGCTGAGCATCGCAACGGCGAGGCCGGTGAAGCTGATGGCGATACGCCCCGGCAGTCCCACGATGCGGCCCGAATGCAGCGGAAACTGCGCCTGGATGAAGATGTCGCCCGCGCTGCCCTGACCGGGAATCTGCTTGCCGAGCACCTGGCCCGTGCGCGCGTTCAGCACGAGCCACGGATTGCCGAGGCCCGCGTCGCCATGATCGTTGCCCGCACCGTAGTAGCCCACGCCGAACACGCCGAACGCGGGCACCGCGAACAGGCCGCCCGGCGGCGCGGTGATGCCTTCGCGGCGGCCGACTTCGGCGGCTTCGCTGACGATGCGCGCGCGCGCCGCCGTGGTTTCGGCGGGCGTGAGCGCCGGGCCGGGCGCGACGCTGCGAAACGGGTCGGGCGCGAGCGTCGAGAACACCGACACCACGGGGCGCACGACCTGTGCGCCCAGGTTCATCGAAATCGACGTGACGGCCACCACGATCAGCAGGCCCCAGAGCCACACGCCGCCCGAGCGATGCAGGTCGAAGGTCAGCGCATAACCGCCGCGCTTCACGCGGAAGGCGAGCGACTTGCGCCAGCTTTTCAGGCTCGGGAACGCGAGCACGATGGCGATGAAGCCGTCGAGCAGCCAGACCATGCCGACCACGCCCATCGTCCATACGCCGAAGTCGATGCCCATCTTCGTCGGCAGGAACAGCGTGTAGTGAAGCTGGTAGAGGAACGGGATCAGGTTCAGGCGCGCGAGCGAGGCCTTGCCCCACATGCGGCGGCCTTGCTCCTCGCCGGTCGCGGGGTCGAGCGCGACCTGGTTGAAGTCGAGCGGGTAGGGTTGTGCGGTGTGCGGGTCGATGCGCGGCGCCACGCGCGCGATCCACGTGTGGCCCGGCTCGACCGACAGCGGCATGAAGGTGACGACCGCGTGCGGTTCTTTGGCTTCGAGGCGCGTTGCGAGTTCGAGGGCGGGCAACGGCGCACCCTCGGTCGCGCTATGGAAGAACGACGGGTTGAGCATCCCGTCGAGTTCATGGTCCCACGCGATCACCGCGCCGGTGAGTCCGGCGACGAACAGGAAGGCGGCGATGCCAAGACCGAACCAGCGGTGCAGACGCACCAGCAGCGGTCTCATGCGACAACCCGGCTCGCCGGCCGGCATGCGGGGGCGAACGCGATCTCGATTGGGTTCACGGCGATCTATAAAATACTGCAAATAGGAATCGTTTGCATTCTACGGATCGGCGGCGCACGGCGCAAGGTTTACGAAAGGCTTCGATTGGGGGACGGAAGACAGAGCGCCGCGCGCGGCAGGCGGCGCGGCGTTTGCGGACTGCGGCGCCCGGACTCGCGCCGGGCGCGCGCTCAGACGGGGTCCTTGTCCGGCGGGCCTTCGGGCTGTTGCGGCTCGTCGTTGTGGTGGCCCGGCGAAGGCGGGGTGAGCGGGTCGCGTTCAGGGTCCCGCGTTGGATCGGCGAGTGGATCGGGAAGCGGGGTCGTATGCGAGCAGATCATCGCGAAGTCCTCTTGCGCTGCAACGGCGGGCCAGGTGGCGCGCGTGCCTTTATAGCGTAGTTGATCGATGTCATGCCTGCGGAGTTTCGCGTGCGCGGCAGTCGTCTCCGCAGTCGTCCCGACTCCCGTCTCGATTGCCCGCGTTTTTGACGTAAGTCGACCGCAATCGAGTGGGCCTCGTGCCGCATTATTGCGGTCAGCGAAACGCTGTTTATAGGGGGGCGGCGTTTCTCTCTTTGTGGCCAAACCTTAGACTTGCGGCTTTCTCAAAATTGGGGCGAAGCCAAAGCGCCCCGGTCGTTCTTGCGGAGTGGAGTCATGGGTCTGGCGATTGTCGCGGTGGTGTTCGTAGCGGGTTTAATCGGCATACCGACGCTTTTCACCCATGAAGCGGCACACGCTCCGGCACAACAAGTGGCCGCGGCTCAAACTCCCGCGCCGGGCGTCAATAATCCGGAAGCCCCGGATACCTCCGATACAGGCAGCAGCGAGGCCGCCGCGCCCGAACAGCCGTAAGGCGCCGCGCCTGCATTCAAATTCCGTTGAGATCGGCCGGCGTGTCGATGTCGCGCAGGATGCCGGGGTCGTCCACGTCAATGCGCATGAGCGGGTGCGAACTGAGCAGCGCACGGGCGCCCGCATCGCCGTCGAGCGCGACGAGCGCCTCGCGATGCGTGTAGCTGAAGCCCACCGGATGCCCGCGTTGCCCGCGATAGAACGGCGCGACGAGCGATGCGCCATCGTCCAGCGCACGCGCCACCGCTTCGATCGACTCGACCGCGATGCACGGCATGTCGGCGAGCGCGACGATCCAGCTTTCCGCTTCGTGGTCGGTGTCGACGCCGGCGGCGAGGCTCGCGCCCATGCCGCGCGCGGCGTCGGGGGCGAACACCACGTCGCAGCCCGCGTCGTTGAGCACGTGGGCCAACGTCTCCGCGCCGGGACGCACCACGGCAATCACTTTCGGGACGACGCGCAGCAAGCGCTGGGCGGACTCGCGCGCCACGCACGTGCCTTCCGGGAGCGGGGCGAGGAGCTTGTTGCGCAGACCGTTGGGATCGAAGCGCGAACCGGTGCCGGCGGCGAGTAACACGCCGGTGGCGAACGATGCATAGGCCATGGAGTGTCGCGCTCGCGAGGAGGGGAAGCGCTGATTGTGCGGCGCAAGCGCGCGCGAGGCAAGCCCCGCGCGCGCCATTCCTGCGGCGTTTGCAGACCGTTCATGCACCAGGCGGGTGCGCCGGCTGTATGGCCGGTTCCGTCGCGGGCATCAGGCGAACGCGCGCATTGGCGGCGTGACCTTGTCGAGCGTGATCGGCAGGTCGCGTACGCGCACGCCGGTGGCGTGATACACGGCGTTGGCAATGGCCGCGGGCACACCGGTGATGCCGATCTCGCCAATGCCACGCACGCCGAGCGGATTGAAGCGCAAATCCGGCTCGCCGACGAACTGCACGTCCAGCTCGCCGATGTCCGCATTCACGGGCACGTGATATTCCGCGAGATTGTTGTTCGCGATGCGGCCCGTGCGCGTGTCGAACTGCCCCTCTTCGTGCAGGGCCGTGCCCACGCCCCACACCATGCCGCCCATCAACTGGCTGTGCGCCGTCTTTTCGTTGAGCACGCGCCCCACGTCGTACGCCCCGACGATGCGCGCGACGCGGATCGTGCCGAGATCGGGATCGACGTGCACTTCGGCAAACACCGCGCCAAACGAGTGAAACGCGTACTGCTGCTTCTCCGCGCCCGGCTTCGTCGAGACCTGAGCCTCGATCGGCTTGCCGCCCGCTCGCGCGATGACGGCGGCGGCGGGGTCGCGGCGCGAGTTGTCGGCCCGGCTCACGACCCAGCCGTCCTGCACGGTCACGTCCTCGGGGGCGAGGCCGTAGACGGGCGAGCCGCGATCGGCGCGCGCGAGCGCGATCAGCTTGTCGCGCGCGGCCGCGGCGGCTGCCTGCACCGCAGGCGAGACGCTCGCCGCTGACTGCGAGCCGCCCGAGACCGGCGCGGGCGGCAAGGTCGAGTCGCCCAGCGCGAAGTGGATGCGATCGGGCGGAAAGCCGAGCGCGTCGGCGGCCACCTGGGTCATCACCGTGTAGGTGCCCGTGCCGATGTCCTGGGTGCCCGAGGCCACCATCGCGGTGCCGTCGGGCAGAATGCGCGCCACCGCGCCCGCCTCGCTGCGGTTCGCGGGATAGGTCGCGCTCGCCATGCCGAGCCCCACGAGCAGGTTGCCGTCGCGCATCGCGCGCGGCGTGGCCACGCGCCGCGACCAGCCGAAGCGCTGCGCGGCCGTTTCGTAGCATTGGCGCAGCGCGTTCGAGGACCACGGTTTGCCGTCCTGAGGCTCGCTTTGCGCATAGTTCTTCAGACGCAAAGCGACGGGGTCCATCTTCAGCCGCCACGCCAGTTCGTCCATGGCCGATTCGAGCGCGAACGAGCCCGTCGTTTCGCCCGGCGCCCGCATGAAGGTCGGTGTGCCGACGTTCAGGGGTACGACACGATGGCTCGTGCTGCAATTCGGCGCCGCGTACATCATGCGCGTGACGAGGCCGCACATCTCCAGCCAGTCCTCGAACGTGGAGGTGTGCGCGAGCGTGTCGTGGCGGATGGCCGTGAGCGTGCCGTCCGCCCGCGCAGCCAGCGACACGTGCTGCTCGGTATGCGGGCGCGAGCCCACCGGCCCGAACATCTGCGGCCGCGCGAGCGCGAGCCGCACGGGCCGCCCCGTTTGCTTCGCGGCCATCGCGCACAGGCTCACGTGCGACCACGACGACCCCTTGCAGCCAAACCCGCCGCCGAGAAACGGCGAGATCACGCGCACGTTCTCGGGCGCGATGCCGAACACGGCCGCGACCGCGGTGCGCGCGCCGCTCACGCCCTGGGTGGCGTCGTAGAGCGTGAGGTCGGGGCCGTCCCAGTGCGCCATCGTCGCGTGCGGCTCCATGGGATTGTGGAATTGCGTGGGCGTGGTGTAGACCGCGTCGATGCGCACCGCGCCCTCTTGCAGGCCCGCTTCGACGTTGCCGCGTGTGGATTCGACGGGGCGGCCCATCGGGCTGGGCGGCGCGTGCGCGTCACCCTTCGCGCGGTCGAAGTCAAGCGTGGCCTGCGCGGGCGCGTACGCGATGTCGACGTGGCGCGCGGCGTCGGTGGCGTGTTCCAGCGTGTCGGCCACCACTACCGCGACGGGCTCGTTGCTGTAGCGCACCGCGTTGTCCTGGAGCAGCGTGAGATGGCGGCCGGCTGGCGGCTTGAGCGGTGTGCGTCCGCCGTTGGGCAGGCGCATCGCGTTCTGGTACGTCATGACGAGCAGCACGCCCGGCATGGACTGCGCGCGGCTCGTGTCGATCGACGCGATCGTGCCGCTCGCAATCGTGCTGGTGACGAGCACCGCGTGAGCGAGCCGCGCTTCGGCGAAGTCGCTCGCATAGAGCGCGCCGCCCGTGACCTTGAGCACGCCGTCGATGCGGTCCATCGGTTGTCCGGTCAGCGTGCTCATGCGAAGTCTCCCGTGCCGCCGGCGGCGAGCAGCGTTGCGCGAACGATCGCGCGCTGCGCGAGCCCGACCTTGAAGCGGTTGCCATCGAGCGGCTTTGCTTGCGCGAGTTCCGCCGCGGCGGCTTCGCGCAGCGCCGCCGCGCTTAGCGTGCGTCCCGTGAGGTGCTGCTCGGCCACGCTCGCGCGCCACGGCCGATGGGCGACGCCGCCCAGCGCGATGTGCGCGGTGCGCACGCGATGGCCGTCGAGTTGCAGCGCGCTTGCCACGGAAACGAGCGCGAACGCATAGCTCGCGCGATCGCGCACCTTGAGGTAGTGCGCGTGCTCGCTGAAGATGGGCGGCGGCAAATCGACTGAAGTAATCAGTTCCCCTGATTGAAGCGTCGTGTCGAGATCGGGGCGATCGCCGGGCAAGCGATGGAACGCGGAGAACGCGATCGTGCGCGCGCCGCGCGGGCCGCTCACCTGCACCGTGGCGTCGAGCGCCGCGAGCGCGACGCTCATATCGGACGGATTCACGGCCACGCACTGCGCGCTCGCGCCGAGAATGGCATGCATGCGGTTGAAGCCGCCAATGGCCGCGCAGCCGCTGCCGGGCGCGCGCTTGTTGCACTGGGTGAAGGCAGTGTCGTAGAAGTACGGGCAGCGCGTGCGCTGCATGAGATTGCCGCCCACGGTCGCCATGTTGCGCAGTTGCGGCGAAGCGCCCGCGAGCAACGCCTGCGAAAGCAGCGGATAACGCGTGCGCACGAGCGTGTGATTGGCGGCGTCGCTGTTGCGCACGAGCGCCCCGATCCGCAGGCCGCCGTTGGGCAGGGTTTCGACGTTATCCAGCGCTTCGATGCGCGTGATGTCGACGAGCGTCACCGGATGCGTGAGCCCGCCTTTCATGAGATCGAGCAGATTCGTGCCGCCGCCGATGAACATCGCACCGGGGCGCTGCGCGGCTGCGATCGCGCCGTTCACGTCGGTAGCGCGCTGGTAGGAAATGGCATCCATGGCCGTCTCCCCGCGCTCACGCGCCGGCCGTGTGCGCGTCGCGCACGGCCGCCACGATGTTGACGTAGGCGCCGCAGCGGCAGAGGTTGCCGCTCATGCGTTCGCGTATTTCGGCGTCGCTCAGTTGCGCGGGGCGCGTGCGCACGTCGGGCGTCGCGGCGCTGGCCGCGCCCGCCGCGAATTCGCTGAGGCACGCCGTGGCCGAACACAACTGGCCCGGTGTGCAGAACCCGCACTGGAAGGCGTCGCGCGCGATGAAGGCGCGCTGCACGG
Organism: Paraburkholderia unamae; assembly: GCF_003096875.1. Lineage (NCBI taxonomy): Bacteria > Pseudomonadati > Pseudomonadota > Betaproteobacteria > Burkholderiales > Burkholderiaceae > Paraburkholderia > Paraburkholderia unamae. Next base: position 37,032 of record NZ_QEOB01000030.1, on the reverse strand, counting down.
GGCTCAACGCACTCGCGCTCGCGAGGCCTTCGACCGTGGTGATGCGCTGGCCTTCGTGCATCACGGCGAGCGTGAGGCAACTGTTGATGCGGCGGCCCTCCACCAGCACCGTGCAGGCGCCGCATTGGCCACGGTCGCAGCCTTTTTTCGTGCCGGTGAGGCCCGCATAGTCGCGCAAGGCGTCGAGCAGCGTCACGCGCGGCTCGATATGGAGCACGTATTCGCGACCGTTGATGTCGAGCCTGACCGCCTGGGCGGGCGCGGGCGGCGGCGCTTCGGGTTCGGCGGCGGGTGGTGCGTTCTGCGCGTGCAGATGCGGCGTCGCGCCCAGCGCGGCGGCAGCGGCGGCGGATTGCAGGAAGCGGCGGCGCTTGACGTCGGCGGGAGCTTGGGACGCGTCGCCTGATTCGCGCGGCGCATCGAGAGGACGTTCGTTTGACATGGCGTTCGGCGGACTCCAGGGCGAAGACGGAACGTAAAGAACGTAAGTCGGCGCATCGTGTGCAGCAATTCCGATGCCGCGTCATGCGGTTATTCGCGAACCGCGCATGCCCGACCAGAACAGCAAATTGCACTTTCGGACCACGAAAGTAAAGCGCAAACGTGTGAATTTTGCAGGGCGGATTGTTGGCTGGCGCAACGCTGTCGCAGCGCTGACGCCAGGCCGTCGCGAAGCTGGCGTGGCGGACAGAATCGCGCCCGTGTGCCGTGACGAGCACGGTCGAAAGCGGCGTGTCAGCCGCGCGCGAAGGAGGGTGAGAGCAGCGCGGTCAAGCGCTCGCGCTACGCGCGGTCTTCCTGGAGGTAACGATGCACGAAGGCGATCGCCATGCTGCCTTCGCCCACCGCAGAGGCCACACGTTTCACGGGGCTCAGCCGCACGTCGCCGCACGCGAACACGCCGGGTATGCTCGATTCGAGCAGATACGGGTCGCGCTTGTGCGACCAGCGTCCCGCTTTGACGATATCGTCGCCGGTGAGCACGTAGCCGCGCTTGTCGCAGGCGATCTCGGGCGGCAGCCAGCCCGTTTCCGCGTCGGCGCCGATGAAGACGAAGAGGCCGCCACACTCGCGGCGGCTCACGCTTGCGCTTGCGGTATCGAGCACGTCGATGGCGCTCAGATGCGTGTCGCCGTGCACGCCCACGACTTCGGAATTCAATGCGACGGTAACGTTCGTCTTGCCGGCAAGCTGTTCGACGAGATAGCGCGACATCTTTTTCTCCAGCGAATCGCCGCGCACGACGAGCGTGACGGCGCGCGCATGGTTCGCGAAGTACAGCGCGGCTTGCCCCGACGAGTTGCCGCCGCCGATCAGGTAGACGTCGAGTCCGTGCGTGCCGCTCGCCTCGCTGCGCGCCGAGCCATAATAGATGCCCTTGCCGATGAAGCGGTCGAAGCCTTCGATCGCCAGGCGCCGCCACGTTACGCCCGTCGCGAGGATGAGCGTGTGCGCGCGCACCACGTCGCCGCCGTCCAGATGCACTTCGCGCGCGGCGGTGTCCACGCGCGCAACGGCGCGCGTGACGAGGATTTCCGCGCCGAGCCGCCTTGCCTGTTGCAGCGCGCGGCTGGCGAGCTCGTCGCCGGAAATGCCGCCGGGAAAGCCCAGATAGTTTTCGATGCGCGATGACGTGCCGGCCTGGCCGCCGGGTGCCTCGCGTTCGACCACAATGGTACGGAGTCCTTCGGATGCGCCGTAGACGGCGGCGGCAAGCCCGGCGGGTCCGCCGCCGATGATGAGCGTGTCGTAGGCATCGAGATGCGGCTGCGTTTGCAGGCCGAGCCGTTCGGCCAGCTCGCGCGTGGCGGGTCGGCTCAGCAGCGTGCCGTCGGCGAGGCGTAGCGTGGGGCAGTCCTGCTCCTGCGGGCAGGGGCCGCTCCAGCGGCTTTGCAGCTCGGGCGCGTCGGGCGTGATCCATTCGCAGCTGATCTGGTTGCGCGCGAGAAACTGGCGCAGGTTCGCGCAGGTCGCGTCCCAGCGCGCGCCGATCAGGGTCACGCGCGTTTTCGGCGGTTCGGCGGAAAGGCCCTGCAAGCCGCCTATGCGTTCGCGCGCGAGCGCGCCCATGCGCGTGGCGACGTCGGACGAGGCGGCGGCGAGCGTGTAATAGTGCTGCGCGTCCACGCGCATCACGCGCGAGGCTTCGGCGGCGCGGTAGGCGCCCGGAAACGGTGAACTGAGCGCGAGCGGCACCTCGCCGAAGATGGTGCCCGGCAAGCGCCAACCCAGCGTGCGCTCGACGCCGTCGAACAGCTTGACGACCTCCATCTTGCCGGAGAGCACGGCGTAGAGCGCGCGTTCGCCGCCTTCATGCACGGCATATTCGCCTGGGCTCAGATGCAGATCCGCCGAGCTTTGGGCAAGGCGTTCGAGTTCGGCCTCGGGGAGCGTGGAGAACAGCGGAATCGCGCGGATTTCGTCTTGGGTCAGCATGGCTTCGCAGGGTGGCGGGCAAGCGGGAGACGACGATGAGGCGTGGGCTTTTTGGCCGCTCGGCGCGGCGTTTCATGGAGTATAGGCGGCGCGCGCGTGAGTGCCCGGTGAACCAATCGACTGACGAATGGAATGCGCTCCTCAAAAAAGAGGATCGCTAACGATTCAACCTGCCTGCGTCGTGCGAAGCGCCAGCCCGGACACGGTCTCGCGCAACCACACGAGTGCAGGGTCGGCGTGATTGCGTGGATGCCACGCCGCATGCATCGAGAAGCCGCGCGCCTCGAACGGCAGCTCGAACAGGTCCACGCGATCCTCATCGCGTGCGATGAGCCGCCTCGGCAAGGTGGCGAGGTAGTCGGTGCTCGCGAGCACATCGGGCACGAGCGTGAAGTGCTGCACCGAAAGCGCCACGCGCCGCCGCCGCCCGAGCGCTTCGAGATGCTCGTCCATGAAGCCGAAGAAGCTGCCGCCGCTCGTCGAAACCAGCACGTGTTCGAGCGCGCAATAGCTGTCGAGGTCGAACGCGGCCGCGCCGCGCGGGTGCGCTTTGCGCTGTGCCACCACGAAGCGTTCGTCGTAGAGCTTTCTGGCCTTGAGCGTGGGCGGAACCTGCTGCGCGGAACCGAGCAGCAAATCGATTTCGCCGCGCTCGAAGCGCTGTGCCAGCGAGCCCGACTCGATGGCGATAAACGCGAGTTGCAGGCCCGGCCCGGCAAGGCGCGCCCATTCGATCATCAACGGCAGGCCCAGCACGGCCACGCACTGGTCGCTCGCGGCGATGACGAAACGCCGCGAGTCGGTGTGCGGATCGAACACGGGCTGGCGGCGCACCACCGCTTCGAGCGTCTTGAGCGCCGCGTGCAGCGGCTGCGTGAGTTCGAGCGCGCGCGCCGTGGGCGTCATGCCGCGGCCGGTGGCGGCGGGAATGAGCAGCGGGTCGTCGAACACCTGGCGCAGCCGCGCGAGCTGCGCCGATACGGCCGACTGCGAAAGGTTCAGGCGCGTGGCGGCGCGCGTGACGTTCGACTCGGCGAGCAGGGCGTCGAGCGAGACGAGCAGGTTCAGGTCGACGCCGGAGAGATCGATCACGGTGATAGGTGAAATTCTGGGAATTGATTTCAAGAATACGTCCGGGTCGCCTAGAGTTCAATCCATCGGATGAACCGCGAAAGCCCTTTCCTCAAGGAGACGCCATGAAAGCCTGGATGCTCGATCAACCCGGCCAGCCGCTCGCGCTGCGCGACGTACCGCAACCCGAACCGCGCCGCGGGGCGCTGGTGGTGGGCGTGGAGGCCGTGCCGCTGCTGAGCTACACGCGCCAGTACGTGCAAGGCAAGCTGCCCTACGGCTACCCGCCGGGGCCGTTCTCGCCGGGCACCAACGGCATTGGCCGCGTGCTTGCGATCGGCGCAGGCGTGTACGGCTACCGCGTGGGGCAGCGCGTGGCGCTGAGCCCTTACTGGATTGCCGACGAGGCCCTGCGCGAGCCCGCCCAGGCCCTGCTGGGGCTCACCGCGATCAGCCCGGACAGTGCGCCGATGCTCGCCGATTTCCCGCACGGCACGCTGCGCGAGGTGGTCGAATTTCCCGCCGCGACGGTGTTTCCGCTCGACGGTCTCGATCACTTGTCGTCGGCGCAACTCGCGGTGCTCGGCAAGCTCGTGGTGCCGTTTGGCGGCCTGCGGCGCGGCCGGCTCGCGGCGGGCGAAACGGTGGTCGTGAACGGCGCGGCGGGGGCGTTCGGCTCGGCGGCCGTGCTCGGTGCGCTGGCGCTCGGCGCGAGCCGGGTGGTGGCGCTCGGGCGGCGCGCGGCGGCGCTGGCCCCGCTCGCGAAGCTGGGTGGCGCTCGTGTGGTGACGGTCGCGCTCACCGGCGAGGCGGCGCGCGACACCGAGGCGATCCGCGCGGCAGCGAACGGCGCCGTCGATCTCGCCTTCGACATGGTCGGCCACGCCACCGATCCGAACGCCACGCTCGCCGCGCTGCACAGCCTGCGCCGCAACGGCCGGATGGTGCTGATGGGCAGCATGGAGGTGGACTTGCCGATCAAGTACGGGGAGATGCTCCTCAACAACTGGGAGCTGATGGGCCACTTCATGTACAGCGGCGCGGACTATCGCGCGCTGATCGCACTCGTGCAGTCGGGGCAGGTGCCGCTCGATGCGATCGAAGTGGAGCGCCATGCGTTCGACGCGCTGGAGGCCGCGATCGATGCCGCGGAAAAGGCGCAGGGGCTGACGTGCGTGACGGTGTGCACGTCGTCAAGCTGACGAGCGCGCAATAAACAAATCGGCCCGCAAGCGCGACAGACGCTTGCGGGCCGATTACGTTGCGAGCGCAACGAGTGTTAGTCGATGCCGTGGAACACCGCGTCGTCCGGGCCGAGGTAGGCGGGCGGACGCCATACCGCGTCGCGCATCGAATGCTGCACGAGATTCTCCACGCCGAGCAGCACCGCGAAGATCGCCATGCGCACCGGAATGCCGTTGTCGGTCTGGCGGAAGATCGCGAGACGCGGGTCGTGATTCAGATCGGTCGAAAGATCATTCGCGCCCGGGCGGCTGTCGCGCGGCAGCGGGTGCATCACGAGCGTTTCGGGGCTGCAACATTCGTCCATCAGCGCCTGGTTGATCTGGAATTCGGGCGTGTAGCCTTCGAACGACTCGTCGGCGAAGCGCTCCTTCTGGATGCGCGTGGCGTACACCACGTCCGCGCCGCGCAGGCCTGCGCGCAGGTCGTTCGTTTGCTCGACCACGTGGCCGTTGGTCGAAATCTTGTCGACGATGTAGGCCGGCATTTCGAGCTGCGGCGGCGAAATGAGCGTGAACTTGATGCCGCGATACAGCGCGAGCAGCTTCACGAGCGAGTGCACCGTGCGGCCGTACTTGAGGTCGCCCACGAGCGCGATATGCGCGCCGTCGACGATTTTGCCCAGTCGCGAGAACTCGCGCTGGATCGTGTAGAGGTCGAGCAGCGCCTGGCTCGGGTGCTCGCCGGGGCCGTCGCCGCCGTTGATCACGGGGATGTTCACGGCGCGCGCGAATTCGGCCACCGAGCCTTGATCAGGATGCCGAATCACCATCGCATCCACGTAGCCCGCCATCACGCGGCTCGTGTCGTAGATCGATTCGCCCTTCGCCATCGAAGAAAACGTGAAGCCGGTCGTGTCGCACACCGAACCGCCCAGGCGGCAGAACGCGGAGCCGAAGCTCACGCGGGTACGCGTGCTGGCCTCGAAGAACAGGTTGCCGAGCACCGCGCCTTCGAGCACGCGCGAGATTTTCCGGCGGCGCGCGATGGGCTGCATGATGTCGGCCACGCGGAACAGCTTCTCGACGGAGTCGCGCGAGAACTGATCCACCGAAAGTAGCTGCGGCTTGCCTTCGAATTGCATCTGGCTCGCGAGCGACTGCGAATCTACGCTTTGCGTATAGCCTTCGCGCGGCTCGCCGCCACCGACGATTTCCGACACGAAGCGCTCGACGATCTCCGGCATGGCGCGCGATTCCTGCGACTCCTCGGGCAGCAGCCACGTGTCGAGCGCCCGGCGCGATACGCCGATGCGGCTCGCGAATGCGTCGCGGGTCATGTTCAGACGCCGCATGGCGTCACGGAGAAAGGCTTGTTGCGGAACGCTCATGCTGGCACCCGTGATTTCTGGTTGATGTACGCGGTGCGTATATTAATTCGGCGACGCGAGAAGTCAAGCTCTTTTGTCGGGAGCGTGCGCCAGGGGCCGGCCGAACGCGGTGCGACAACGCATCGCAGCACCCTGACACGCGTGGCGCACCGTCGCCGCTTCGCTTGTTCGAGGGAAGGCGCTCCCCGCGAACGATGCCGATATATTGGGATGGCGCTTTCTGAGACGCCACCATAATCGCCGCTTCGAATTTTTTTCAGGCTGGCGCGCGCCGGCCTTCCTTGCCGAAGCATGTTCGTGTCACCCCAGCCATCCCGCTCCCGGCGCATGCCCTCGCAAGGCGCGCGGCGCGCAGGGAGTCAGCCATGAAATTGCCGTGGTCCGGCGCTGCCGAAGACCTGACGAAAGGCGATATCCGCTTCGTGACCCACGGCGCCGCGCGCCGTACGGCGATCGTTTCCGCGTGCGCGGCGGCCGCGCTCGCGCTGGGCGGCGGTGTCGCGATCGGCCACTTCACGGCGTCGCCAGGCGTCGCCGCCGCTGCCGCAGGCCCGAACCAGCATCACTACGTGGTTGGCGAAATCGGCCGCATGGACGCGTCGATCGCCTTGCTCGATCCCCGTATCGCGCGCCTTTCCGCGCAGCTCGCGGAGTTGCGCCAGTTCGACCAGCGCCTGCGCGCGCAACCGCCGCGCGGGGCCGGGGCCACGCCGGCGGCCGCGCCCGCGCATTCGGGCGATGACGGCGAGGCGTCCGGCAACGACGGCGACGGCGAAGGCGGGCCCGCGCTCGCGCCGCGCCGTTGCATGGAGGCGTCCGCCGCGCGGGCCAATGCCCGGAGCGTCAACGGTGAGCTTGATTGCATGAGCGCCACGCTTTCCGCGCTCGAACAAGCTACGGCGGAGCACGAAGTGGCCTGGAGCGCATTCCCTGGCCGCCGGCCACTTCAGGGCGGGCGCAACGGTTCGCCGTATGGCAACCGCATCGATCCGTTCACGCACCATTTGAGCTTTCATCCGGGCATGGATCTGGTCGCGCCGACCGGCACGCCCATTCTCGCCGCCGCGGGCGGCCGCGTGATTTTCGCGGGGCCGAAGGCCGGTTACGGCAACGCCGTCGAGATCGACCATGGCAACGGCTTCGTCACGCGTTACGGCCACGCCTCGAAGATCGACGTGGAGGTGGGCCAGATCGTGCTGCCGCGCGAGCATATCGCGGACGTGGGTTCGACCGGGCGCTCGACCGGACCGCATCTGCATTTCGAGGTGCTCGTGGGCGGACAGCCCGTCAATCCCGCCGACTACCTCGCGCTTTTCGCGACTCCCACCGATGGCTGATACGCGCCGCACCGCCCGGGTGCATACGAATGCCGACCTCGCCTACGAATTGCAGCCGGTGCGCTCGCGCGCCTGGCGCGTGGGTGGCGTGATGCTGTGGGCCGCGTGCGCGGCGGCGGCGGGCGCGGGCATCACCGCCTGGCGGCTCGCACCGAAGGAGGCGTTGCGCTGCCCCGTGGTCGCGCCGGACGCCCTGAGCCGCGAACTCGGCGACACGCAACTGCGGCTCGAACAGGAGCGCGCCGCGCGCGCCACGCTCCAGAGCACGGCGGAAGGCGCGCAAGCCACGATCGCGAAGCTGCAATCCGAGCTGCTGTTCCTGCGCGCCCACGGCGCACGTTCGCGTTGACGCGCCGCCTGAGCGACGCGTTCCCACACTGATCGACACTCGTCGACACCACCCACACCACACGGTAGCCTTCCATGTTCAACAACAAAAAGAAGCCGCAGCCCGGCATCGAGCAAACCAAGCTGGCGACGCTGATCGCGCAGGACATCGTGATCACGGGCAACCTCGAATACGCCGACGGCCTGCGCCTCGACGGCCGCGTGCACGGCAATGTGGCCGGCAAGCCCGGCGCGAAAACGCTGCTCGTGCTGAGCGAGCGCGGCGCGATCGAGGGCAATGTGCACGGCTACGACATCGTGGTGAACGGGCGCATCCAGGGCGACGTGATCGCCGATCACTTCGTCGAGCTCCAGGCCAATGCGCACGTGGTCGGCAACATCTACTACCAGCAGTTGCAGATGGACTGCGGGGCTTCGGTGGACGGCAAGCTCACCAAGCGCGATCCCAACGACGCGCCGAACCTGCTGCTCGACTCGCCCGGAATGGAAATCACCGAGATCCTGCCGCGCGAGTGAGCATTCGCCGCGTGCGTACATTGGCTCGCGATCTTGCGATCTCGGGTACACTGCGCGACATGCCACGCAACCCGCTCCGTCACGACCTGCCGAATTACACCGCCGCCACGCGCGCGGTGTCGTCGCTCGCGCAGGCCCCGTCGGTGTGGGTGAAAGTCAAAGCCAAAAAACAGCCGCTCATCTGACCGGAGTCTGCTGTTCCGTCAGATGTGCGACGGAACAGCCAGTCGACGGCGTCTCGCCTCTCGCTTCATCCCCGGCTCGCTTCCCTCCCGCGCACCGCTGCACGGACCTTCCATACGGTCGAGTTCAAGGGAAAGTCATGTCTGAGTTTTCGGGTATCTGGATTCCGCTCATTACGCCGTTTCATGCGGGCGCCGTCGATCATGCGGCGCTCGACGCGCTCGTGCGTCACTACGTCGAGGCCGGTGTGGCCGGCTTCGTCGCGCTCGGCACGACCGGCGAGCCCGCCGCGCTCGACGAGCGCGAGCAGGACGCCGTGCTCGCCACGGTGCTGGCGGCGGCGGGCGCTCTGCCCGTCGTGGCGGGCGTGAGCGGCAATCACACGGGGGCGGTGCGCGAGCGCATCGAGGCGCTCAACGCGCAGCCCGTCGCGGGCGTGCTGGCGGCCGCGCCTTACTACATCCGGCCTTCGCAGGCGGGCGTGATCGGCCATTTCGCCGCGCTCGCGGACGCGAGCCGCAAGCCCTTGATCGTCTATGACATTCCCGCGCGCACGGGCGTGCGCATCGAGCTGCCGAGCCTGCTCGAACTCGCCGGGCACGAGCGCATCGTCGCGGTGAAGGACTGCGGCGGCTCGCTCGACAAGACGCTCGCGCTCATTCTCGACGGCCGTTTGCAGGTGCTGTGCGGCGAGGACATCGAGATGTTCGGCGCCATGTGCGCGGGGGCGAGCGGGGCAATCGCGGCGTCGGCGCATTTGCGGCCGGAGCGTTTCGTGGGCATGGCGCGGGCGTTGCGCGAAGGGCGTCTGGCCGACGCGCGCGCAATCTGGCATACGCTGGTGCCGCTCGTGCGGGCAGCGTTCGAGGAACCGAATCCGGGGCCGGTGAAGGCGGGGCTTGCCGCGTGCGGTTTGATCCGCAACGAGCTGCGCGCGCCGATGACGCGCGTGAGCGGCGAGCTGGAAGAAGCGCTCGCGCGACTCGTGGCTTGACGCCGGTCAGGCGACGGGTGAGCGACGGATACGCGCCTGGCGCGCGGCAGGAAAGCCGCGCGGTTAGCGCGCCGCGTGCGCGTTTGCCGTGCTGCGCGCCCGGCGGCGGCGCGTGCGCGGGCGTTCGGCCGCGGCGGGCTCGCCGTTGAGCAGGATGCGGCGGCCGGGCACGTGCTGGGCGACGAGGCGGGCGATTTCGAGCGCCGTGCTCTCGGCGGGCACGACCTGGCGGCGTGCGCCGTCGTCGAGCGGCGTCGTCCATTCGACCAGCCGGTAGGCGCGGCCCCAGGGGTGCTGGAGCGGCGTCGAAACCCGGCATGACGCGACTGTCGACGCCGCGCCGTCGCGCAGCAGGGACTGTAGGTGCACCAGCACGTCGTCTTCCACCATGACCTCGCTCCTCGGTTTGCTGCGCAAAAAAACGCCGCCGATGTTCCGGCGGCTCAACAGGGGTTGAGCTTATGGTTGCAGCAAAGAATTAAACCAACCTTAAGAGAGGGCGCCGCAGGGGCGCCGACGCGCGCAATGACGATCACGGCACGGGCCCGAGGCGGGCGCGCGCCGCGCGGAAACAGGAAGCGGGGAGGAAGCGGTAGAAGCGGCCAGCCCGTTGCGGCTGGCGCGAAAACATGGGCTGTGTTGGCTGACGCTTGCTGATTAATGCGGTTTTGTGCTGTTTTGCCGCAATGTCGCGCGCACCTTGCGCTCGGCGAACAAGGGCAGATAGTCCTGGATGCGGGCTTCCGCGCGATACGCGTCGAGGGTGTCGGCGTAAATGCGCGCCACGGTTTCCTCGGGCGTGTTGGTTTCTTCGGCGATGGTATGGACGATCTTGCTGAGGTCAGCTTTCGGCATGACTTGGCTCCGGTCAGCGAAAAAGGGGTGGTTGGCAGGGTTTGAATTCAAGGCTATGCGCGCGCGGGATACCAATTGAATCCGACTATCGCGGTATCTCGCCGGGGGCGCCGCGATCGCGCGATCTGTCCGGGAATGGCCGCCCATTCGCGCGAAAGGCCTGTATTTACAGGCCTTTCAGCAAAAAGCGGCCGCGGCGGGGCGCCATGCCCACACCGTGGCCGCTCGATGGCGTGCGTCCACAGGCCGCACGCGCATGACGTTCGTCGCCCGCGCTTATGCCAACGCTGACGCTGACGCGTCTGCCACCGATTACGCCGCGTTTTCCAGCCCCGGGTAATCGGTGTATCCCGTTTCACCGCGTGCGTAATACGTCGACGGATTCGGCGCGTTGAGCGGCGCGTTCAGTTCGAAGCGGCGCGGCAGATCGGGGTTCGCGATGAACAACTGGCCCCACGCGACCGCGTCGGCTTCGCCGGCCGCGAGTACCGCTTGCGCCGAATCCAGCGTGAACTTTTCGTTCGCGATGTACGGGCCGCCGAATTCGGCCTTCAGTTGCGGCCCGAGGCGGTTGTCGCCGAGCGATTCGCGCGCGAAGAGGAACGCGATCTTGCGCTTGCCGAGCTCGCGCGCCACATAGCCGAACGTGGCCGACGGGTTCGAGTCGCCCATCGTGTGGGCGTCGCCGCGCGGCGCGATGTGCACGCCCACGCGGTTGGCGCCCCAGACGTCGATGCACGCGTCGGTGATTTCGAGCAGCAGGCGCGCACGGTTTTCGATCGGGCCGCCATACGCGTCGGTGCGATGGTTGGTGCTGTCTTGCAGGAACTGGTCGATCAGGTAGCCGTTCGCGCCGTGGATTTCCACGCCGTCGAAGCCCGCTGACTTCGCGTTGAGCGCGCCCTGGCGGAAGGCGGCGATCACGCCGGGGATTTCATCGGTTTCGAGCGCGCGGGGCGTGACATAGGCGCGCTGCGGGCGGACGTGGCTCACGTGACCTTGCGCCGCGATCGCGCTCGGCGCCACGGGCAGGTCGCCGTTCAGGAAGATCGGGTCGGAAATGCGGCCCACGTGCCACAGTTGCAGGAAGATGCGTCCGCCCGCCGCATGCACGGCGTCGGTCACGATCTTCCAGCCTGCCACTTGCTCCTGCGACCAGATGCCCGGCGTTTCGGCATAGCCCAGCCCCTGCGGCGTGACCGAGGTCGCCTCGCTGAGGATAAGGCCGGCCGTTGCGCGCTCGGCGTAGTACTGGGCCATCAGCGCGTTGGGCAGGCGTTCCTCGCCGGCGCGCTGGCGCGTGAGCGGGGCCATGATGATGCGGTTCGGCAGCGTGAGGTCGCCGATCTGGATGGGGTCGAAAAGCGTTGCCATGAGTTCACCTCGTCTGCGGGAGCGGCCCGCGGGCTGAAAAGGGATACGGGAATCGAAACGGACGACGCGGCTTGCCGCGCGCCTCGATCACAACTGCGCGTTCATATGGGCGAGAAACGCCTCGATGACCGGCTCGTTGCGTTTGAAGAACACCCATTGGCCCACGCGTTTGGACGTGACGAGCCCTGCCTTCTGCAACACGGCCAGGTGCGCGGACACCGTGGATTGCGAAAGTTCGCAATGCGCGTCGATCCGGCCCGCGCAGACGCCGTGGTCAAGCGGAAGTTCCTGGTCGGCGAAGTGCGCCTGCGGCTCGCGCAGGCACGTGAGGATCTCGCGGCGCACGGGGTTGGCGAGCGCTTTGCAGATCGCGTCGACGTCGAGTGGGGCGGTGGGCTGGGTTTTCTTCATCGCTGATGCATCGTGACTGTCCGAATCATATATCGGAATTTTACGATATGGGCGATGACACTCATTTCAAGAGGGTTGTTGGCCGTGAGGCGATTGATCGGCCGGTCGGGCGTATTGCGACGAAACGAGTGCCGGATTGACCGGCGTGGCATTGGTATAAGGTTGAAATATCCTCTATTTACATGTGTATGAATTCAAATTTACGCGTCATTGCGTCATGAATTAGTTGATAAATCAATCTAAATCTTCAATGGATTACCCTTATGAAGATGCCTGACGGCTTGCCGATAACTCCAAAGTGCGCAGCCGGCCACGTCCGGCCGCCATCACGGGTCAGTCGTCAATCAGGAGTGGGGAATTCATGTCCAGTAGCCGTTTTGCAGAAGCCCGGTACGCCGGTGCGGACGCCGTAGCCAACGTCGCGCGCGCCGCGGCGGCCGTCGAAAGCCCGCTGATGAACGCGCGCAAACGGGCCGACCGGGCCTGCGCGCTGGTCAACTGGATCCTTCTGGCGGGGTCGTTCGGTGTCGGCTGGCGCTTCGACGCGCTCGGCCCGGTGTTCGTCGTCGGCGTGCCGCTCGCGCTCGTCTCGACCGTCCTCGCGCTCGCGCTGCCGGGCCGGCTGGTCACGAGGCTCGGCTCCGCGTTCACCTTCATGGGCGGCGCGGCCTTGCTGATCGACGTAGGCGGCGGGCAAGACGAGTTTCATTTTGTCGTGTTCATCCTGCTCTCGCTGCTGCTGGCCTATCGCGACGTTCGCGTGGTGCTGGCGGCCAGCGCTTTCATCTCGGCGCAGCAGCTCGTCTTCAACGTGCTTCAGGAATGCGGCTGGCCGGTGAAGGTCTTTGCGCAAAGCGGCTTCGACGTGGTGCTGCGGCACTGGGCGTTTCTTTGGCTACAGACTTTGTTCATCGCCGCCATTTCCGCGCGCCAGGAGCGCGACGCGCATATCGCGGGCGAACTCGCCGAGATGTCCGCGGGCATGGGGCAGGCGTCCGGCTTCATCACGCTGTGCGAGCAAACCGGGCAACGCGGGCAAGCGGCGCTGCCGTCGAGCGAAGTGGCCCGCGCGTTTCACGCGACGCTCGCGGCGGTGCGCACGACGCTGCTGCAAGTGCGCGACAGCGTGGGCGAGGTCGGCGCTTCGGTGGCCGGGACCAGCGCGCGCAACGCCGTCCTTTCCGAGCGGACCGAACAGCAGCGCCGCTCGCTCGAAGGCATGGTCGCGGCCATGGAGCAACTCAGGCAGAGCGTGCACGAGAACGCCGATCACGCCACGGCCGCGAGCGCGCTGGCCGGCTCGGCGAGCGAAGTCGCGACGCACGGCCGCGCGGCCATCAAGGCGGTGGTCGACACGATGGGCGACATCTATCGTTCGTGCGAGCGCATCACCGACATCATCGGCGTGATCGACGGCATCGCGTTCCAGACCAACATCCTCGCGCTCAACGCGTCGGTCGAAGCCGCGCGCGCGGGCGATCAGGGACGGGGATTCGCCGTGGTGGCGTCGGAGGTCCGCACGCTCGCCCAGCGCAGCGCGGCGGCGGCCAAGGAGATCCGCACGCTGATCGGCGAATCGGTCGAGCGCGCCCGCACGGGCAACGGTCTCGTGGAGAGCGCCGGCAATACCGTGGGCGAGGTGATGGAGAGCGTCACGCAGCTTTCGGCCATCGTGCACGAGATCGCGGCGGCTACGGGTGCGCAGAGGGCGGGCATCGACCAGATGGGTGAGAACGTCGCCGGGATCGACGCCGCGATACGCGAAAACGCGGCGCATGTCGCCGACACGGTCGAGCAGGTCAGGCGCCAGCATCATCAAACGGCGTTGCTCGCCAGCGCGGTGAAGGTCTTCCGGCTCGATTGAGCGGCGCTTGCGCGGCTTTTGGGGCGCGACCCCGACAGATCATGCCGTCGGTCTATTTTGTTACACCTCTTACGGAGGTCGCTGTGTGGCGTTACAAGGTGCTTTCACTTTGCCCGCTATACTCAGGGCCGTCTTAAAACGTAAGAGCACAACTATGTCGAAGAAAATCATCCAGATGGTTGCCGTTGCTGCATTGACCGCGGCGGCTTCGCTGCCGGCGTTCGCCGGCGATATGAACAACGCACTGGGTGGCGCGCTGGGCGGCGTCGCGGGCGCAGCCGTGGGCGGCGCCGTGGGCGGCAGCACCGGCGCGGTGATCGGTGGCGCGGTGGGCGGCGGCGCCGGCGGCGCGGTTACCTCGAATCGTCGCGAGCGCACGGGCGCCATCATCGGCGGCGCGCTGGGCGGCGGCGCGGGTACGGCGGCGGGCAACGCCATGGGCGGCCGTACGGGCGGCCTGATCGGCGCGGCCGTGGGCGGCGGCGCGGGCTCGGCGCTGGGCGGCAACATCTCGCGCTCGAACTCGTACGCCGACGACTACTCGCGCGGCTATCACGGCAAGCATCACCACAACAAGCACCGTCACTACGACTAAGCACCGCTTGCCAGGCGGAGCGGCCGCGCGCCGCTCCGCCTCGATTCCTTGCGCCGCATCCGGCGCAAACTGCCGGGTATGCCAGACCGCATGGGCCCGCGCGCCAATTCCGCACACGCGAATTCCTTCGCCCTGCGTTCCCGGCCGACCTCGTTCGGCATGCTTCAATCCGCCAGGTGATTTCCCCGCTGCATGCCAGCGACGCAACGCGTCAATCGGGCCGCGGCTTGCGACGCCACGAGCCGTGCGGCAACTCTTTGTCGCGCTCGGCGGCGGCTAAGGCTGCGCGCAGTTGCGTGGGATTCAGCGGGATGCAGTAGGCTGGTTTCGCGCGCTCGAAGCGCCAGCTTTCTGCGAGCGGACCCGCGTCGATCGCGTCGAAATCGAGTTGCGCGTGCAACGCGGCCACCAGCGCCTTCGCCTCGCCGTCGTCGCCCGCAACGGGCAGCGCACGCCGGCCGCCTTCGATCGGCGGCCGCTCGCCGCGGGGCAGGTCGTAGGCGAGGATCGCGTTGAACGCCTTGACCACGCGCGCGCCGCTCAAGCGTTGCGCCACGCGCCCGCTCGTGGTCTCGCGGTGCTCGTCGAACGCGGCAATGGCGCCGTCGCGCGCCGCGTAGTAGTTCATGGTGTCGATGACGACCTTGCCGGCCAGCGCGCTCGCCGGTATCTCGTCGAGCGCGTTGAGCGGCAGCGCGGCGATCACGACATCGCCGAATGTGGCGGCCTCATCGAGCGTGCCGATCCGGCAACCGAGCGCGGCCGCCTGACCCGCGCGCGCTTCGGGGTGACGCGAAGAGAGCATGACTTCATGGCCCGCCTGCGCGAGCAACTCGCCGAGCGCGGCGCCGATCTCGCCCGCACCCAGAATGCCGACAGATAACCGTGGTTCGTTCATGGGAATCCCCCCGTGTTTCACAATGGAATCCCGAGCGTAGCGCCGAAACCATCATGCGATAATCGGCCCATTGGGGAAAATACCTGAAATCGGGGGTTTCTAATCGTGGACAAGCCGTGGACAAACTGACCAGCATGACCGTGTTTGTAAAGACCGCGGAATCCGGGTCGTTCACGGCGGCGGCGCGTCTGCTCGCCATGACGCCGCAGATGGCGGGCAAGCATGTCGACGCACTGGAAAAGGAGCTTGGCGTGCGCCTGCTCCATCGCTCCACGCGCAAGCACGCGCTCACGGAGGCGGGCCGCGCCTACTTCGAAGCGTGCCGCCGCGTGCTGGAAGAAGCAGCCGCCGCCGATGCCGTCGCGCTCGCGCAAACCGGCCATCCGCGCGGCACCTTGCGCGTGACGGCGCCCGTCGCTTTCGGCACGTATCGCCTCGCGCACGAAATCAAGGCGTTTCTGGCCGAGTTTCCCGACGTGAAGATCGATCTCGTGCTGGGCGACCGGCAGATCGACCTGCTCCAGGACGGTTTCGATGTCGCGTTTCGCATCGGCGCGCTGGCCGATTCGCAACTCGTTGCGCGCCCGCTCGCACCGTACCGGCTCGTGCCGTGCGCCGCGCCCGCCTACCTCGCGGCTTTCGGCACGCCAACGCATCCGCGCGAGCTTGCGCAGCACGTGTGCCTCGATTACGCGTTCGAGAGTTTTCCGGCGCCCTACGCGTGGGCCTTCATGGACGGCGCAACGAAGATCGAGGTCGAGCCGCGCAGCCAACTGCGCTGCAACGACGGCCGCGCATTGATCGCGGCGGCCGAGGCGGGTCTGGGGATCGTGCTCGCGGGCGAACCGAATGTGGCGCAGTCGGTGGCGGCGGGGCGGCTCGTGCCGATTCTGGAGGGCTACGCCGCGCCCATGCGGCCCATGCATCTTCTCTACGTGGATCGCCGCGCGCAGGCGCCCAAGCAGCGCGCGTTCGTGGAATGGGCGTTGGCGCGCTTTGGCGCGGCGGCCCCGGCCGGGCCGAAAAGGAAGTCGCCGACGAAGACGCCGCGTGAGCGGTCGTCGGCGCGCAAGCCGCGCGTGTGAAACACGCACCGGCCGGGCGAGGTTATTTCGCGTTGCTGAAAAGGCCGTTGAGCGTCGCGCCGGACGCCGCGCCCTCGAAGCCGTCGAAGCGTCCCTCGCGCAACCGCTGCGCCGCGTGCATGAAGCCGCCCCACGCGCTGCGGGCGAGCGCGCCGCCCACGCTCACGCGGCGCACGCCGAGCGCGGCCAGCTCGTCCAGCGTGAAGGCCGACTGTGCGCCGATCAGCACGTTCACGGGCTTGGGCGCGACGGCCGCCACGACGGCCGCGATCTGCTCGCGTGTCTGGATGCCGGGGGCGTAGAGGCAATCGGCGCCCGCCTGGGCGTAGGCCCGCAAGCGGGTGATCGCGTCGTCGAGGTCGGGCACGCCGGCCACGAAGTTCTCCGCGCGGCCGACGAGCAGGGTGTCGCCGCCGCGGTCGTCGATCGCGCGCCGCGCCGCGCGCAGGCGTTCCACGGCAACCTCGACCGGCAGCAGCGGGGCTGCGGCGTCGCCGGTCGAATCCTCGACGGAAAGTCCCGCCACGCCGGTCTCGACCGCGAGGCCCACGCTGCGCTCGACCTGCGCCGGGTTCGCGCCGAAGCCGTTTTCGAAGTCGGCGTTGACGGGCAGGTCGGTGGCGGCCACGATCTCGCGCAGGTGCGCGAGGATCGCTTCGAGCGGCAAGGTGTTGTCGGCATGGCCGCGCGACCATGCGAAGCCCGAACTCGTGGTTGCGAGCGCCTTGAAGCCGAGCCCCTGGAGATAGCGCGCGCTGCCCGCGTCCCACGGGTTGGGCAGCACGAAGCATCCGGCGGCATGCAGCGCGCGAAAGTCGGCGCGTATTTCGGCGATGGTGCGCTGGGATGCTGGCATGGTTCGTCTCCTTGGGGCTCGTGTGTGGTGGTGCAGCGGTGCTGCGGAATCCGGCTTTGCAACCGGATTGTGGCTGAATTTTCGAACGCGCGATCAGTTGGCGTGTGAATACGCCCGGGGCTGGGATTTAATCAGGATATCGAATTAAGCGACCGCCTACGTCGAATCCGCCGATGGCCCGCGCATTCCGCCAACGCAAATCGAAGAGAAAGCAGGGCGCTGCCGTTATCATATGCGCTGTTTTCATCTCGACGCCCAACCACCGATGTCCAGAATCACGCCTCCGAAAGCCACGCCGCCCCGCATGTCGGATGTCGCCCGTCTTGCGGGTGTCTCGAAGATGACGGTGTCGCGCGTGATGGCGGGGCGCAGCGCGTCGGAGGCGACGCGCGGGCGCGTGCAGCGCGCGATCGAGGAACTCGGCTATGTGGCGGACGCGGCTGCCGGCGCGCTGTCCTCGGGGCGCTCGTCGTTCGTCGCGGTGCTGGTGCCGTCGCTGTCGAGCTCGAACTTCTCCGATACCGTGGGTGGCCTCACGGCCGTGCTCGAACCGCAAGGCCTCGAACTGCTGATCGGCGATACCGACTATCTGCCCGAACGCGAGGAGCGCCTCGTGCGCCAGATGCTGCGCCATCAGCCGCGCTGCATCGCGCTGACCGGGTCGCAGCACACGGACGCCACGCGCGCGCTGTTGCAGCGCTCGGGCGTGCCCGTGGTCGAGATGTGGGACCTGCCCACGGAGCCGATCGACATGGCCGTGGGCTTTTCCAACGTGAGCGCGTCGCGCGAGATGGTGCGCTACCTTGCGCACAAGGGTTATCAGCGCATCGGTTTTCTTGGCGGCGCAAGCGAACTCGACCGGCGCGGCCTCGACCGTTTCAAGGGCTACCAGGCGGAGATGAAGGCGCTCGGGCTCGAGCGCCACCGCGTGGTGCGGCTTGGCGAGTCGCCGGTCACGATGAGCCACGGCGGGCCGGCCATGGCCGAACTGCTGGAGCGCTGGCCCGACACGCAGGCCGTGATGTGCGTGAGCGACATGTCGGCGTTCGGCGCCATCATGGAGTGTCAGCGGCGCGGCCTGAACGTGCCGCGCGACATTGCGATTGCGGGCTTCGGCAACTTCGAGATCGCGGCGTGCTGCCATCCGGCCATCACCACGGTTTCAGTGGACGCCTACGGCATCGGCCAGCGCACGGGTGAGGCCATCGTCGCCGCGCTCCTGGCCGAAGACGGCGAGGGGACGCGGCATCCCGCCAAAACGCGCATTCAGTACACGGTCGTGCCGCGCGAGAGCGCATGACGTCACGCTCGATACGGCGGAAGTCATCCGGACTGCCGACGATCAGAGTGCCTTGCCGATGCGCTGCGCCATCTCGACCACGGCGATGGCGAGGCGTTTTTCACGGCGTGCGTCGAGCCGCTCGAGCGGCAGGCTCGTGCTGACCGCCACACGCTTGCCGAGCGCCGTCACGCCGACGAACGCCGCGAAACACGTGATGCCCGCCGTCACTTCTTCCCGCTCGTGCGCGAGACCCGAGCGGCGTATCGCGGCGAGCGCCGCGAGCAGGTCCGGCTTGCGCGTGATCGTATGGGCCGTGACGGCGGGAAGCTGGCGCGGCAGGATCGCGTTGACTTCGTCGTCGGACAGGCTGGCGAGCAGCGCCTTGCCCAGCGCGCAGCAATGCGCGGGCAGCCGCGAGCCGAGATCGGAGACGAGGCGCACGGGCCGCGCCGGGTCTTCGCGCGCGAGGTAGACGACTTGCGCGCCGTCAAGCACGGCCAGTTGAACGACCTCGTTATGCTGCGCGACGAACACGGTGGCTTCCTGCCGGAACACTTCCTGAAGCCGGTCGTGCCGCACGTAAGCGCTGCCCAGTTCGAACAGCGTGAGGCCGACGATATAGCCGTCGGCGCGCTTTTCGATCCAGCGCCGGCGCTCCAGCGAGTCGAGCATCAAATAGAGCGTGCTGCGCGAGAGCCCGGTGGCCTGCGCGATGGCCGCGGCGCGCACCGGGCCCGGCGCCTGGGCGAGCACGTCGAGAATGTCGTGTATGCGCCGCAGCGCGGGAACTTCATACGGTGAGGACATGGCACTGCGTGCGGGGTTGCCGCCGGAAGAGTGATCCAACAGGCTGGAAATACTAACATCATGTTGGACAGTGCGGTGCGCCCATCGATGCGGCCCCGTTCCTTGGTATCGTTGAGCACGCGCCATGATGCGGCGCATGCACACACGAGTCCGGGGGAGTCGCGCAAGATGAGGTATTCGAATCTGGTCGAGCGGTTGCAGGGCCGTCGTACGACGGCATGGGAGATCCATCACGCAGCGGTGCAGGCGGCGGCGCGCGGCGAAGACGTGATCGTGCTGAGCGTGGGCGACCCCGACTTCGCCACGCCCGCGCCCATCGTCGAGCGCGCCGTGGCCGCGCTGCGCGAAGGCGACACGCATTACACGGCCATCATGGGCCGCGAGCCGCTGCGCGAGGCGATCGCGCGCGAGCATGCGCGGCAAAGCGGGCGCACGGTCGGCGCGCAGAACGTGATTCTCAGCGCGGGTGCGCAGAACGGCCTGTTCGCCTCCTCGCTGTGCTTGTGCGAGGCCGGCGACGAGGTGCTCGTGCCCGAGCCGATGTACCTGACCTACGAGGCCGCGATTCGCGCCTCGGGCGCCACGCTCGTGCCGGTGCCCGTCGATCCTGCGAGCGGCTTTCATCTCGACTGCGACGCACTGGAGGCGGCCGTCACGCCGCGCACGCGCGCGATTTTCTTCGCCACGCCGTGCAACCCCACGGGCGCGGTGATGCCGCGCGAACATCTGGAACGCATCGCGCAACTGGCGCGGCGGCACGATCTGTGGGTGCTTTCCGACGAGGTTTATGCCGACCTCACGTTCGAGCGCGAGCACGTGAGCATCGCGGCGCTCGAAGGCATGGCCGAACGCACCGTCACGCTGGGCAGCCTTTCGAAGTCGCATGCCATGCCGGGCTGGCGGCTTGGCTGGGTGATCGCGCCGGAAACGATGATCGCGCACCTCGCGCGACTCACGCTCTGCATGCTCTACGGCCTGCCCGGCTTCATCCAGGAGGCGGCGCTCACGGCGTTGAACCAGCGCGCGCAGATCGTCTCGGAGATGCGCGAGATCTATCGCCGCCGCCGCGACATCGTCTACGCGCGGCTGGCGAACGTGCCCGGCTTGAAGTGTCTGCTGCCGGAAGCGGGCATGTTCATGATGATCGATATTCGCGGCACGGGTCTCGACACCCAGGCGTTCACCTGGCAGCTTTTCGAGGCGCAGAAGGTTTCCGTGCTCGATGCGAGCGCGTTCGGCGAAACCGCCAATGGCTTCGTGCGGCTCGGCTTCGTTGTGGACGAGCCACGGCTCGTCGAGGCGTGCGAGCGCATCGCGGCGTTCGCCAGGGCGCGCGTGCCCGCGCCGCGCTAGCGCGTTTCGAAGTAGAGGCGGGTAGGCTCGAAGAGGTTAGCGGGCAGCGCCTCTTTCGTGAACCACGCCCAGCGCGCGCACTTGTCGGGTTCGGTGACGACCGGCTCGCCGGATGCGCTGGCCTCCACGAATAGCGTCACATGGCGCACGCGGCCGTCTTCGAGCCAGCCGCTCGCCCAGCCGGCTGCCTGCGCGCGGCTCAGTTCGAGACCGGTTTCCTCGCGCAGTTCGCGCGCGGCGGTGACGAGCGGATCTTCGCCGGGGTCGGCCTTGCCGCCCGGAAAGGCCCACGTGTCACGCCCCCATGCGCTTTTGCGCAGCCCGAGCAACCAGGCTTCGCCATTGCGCACGACGACGCCCACGCCTAGCACGGTCACTGGAGAGTTTGCGTCCTGGCTCATGCTTTCCCAAAGTCTTCCGATATTGATACGGATGCCGAAGCAAATTAAAAATCGATCGTGTCCACGCGCCGCTCGAGCACAAGCACCGCTGCGCGGGACAGGCGCGGCAGGGTCTAGCGCTCGCCGTCCAGCAGATCGTTGAGCAACTCGTCGAAGGCGGCCTGGGCGTCTTCCAGTTCCTGGAGTGCTGCGTCGAAGGTTTGCAAGGCGAACTGTGACGGCTTGCCTTCGCCTTCGGGCGGAAACTGCGATTGCAGCGAGGTGAACGCCGCCTTGACGCGTTGCGTGGCGGTGAGCACGCGTTCCATTGCGGCGGCTTCTTCGGCTCGTGCCTGTTCTGGGGTCATTGAAAGCTCCGTATTGAGTGAATGCTGTTGATGCTGTTGAGGGGGGCGGCTCAGGGCAGCGGCAGGCCGCCCTCGGCTTTGACTTCGCGCAGCGACAGCGCCGATTCGACCGACGTGACACCGGGCAGGCTGCGCAACTGGTCGCGCATGAAGGTGCCGTAGTCGTCGAGGTCGCGGGCCACTACTTGCAGAATATAGTCCGCCGTGCCGGACACGTTGTGACAGGAAAGAATGCGCTCGATGGCGAGCACCTCGCGCTCGAAGCGGTCGGCGAGCGCACGGTCGTGCACGGCGAAGCGCACCGAGACGAAGCCCACCACGCCGTAGCCGAGCGCGCGGCGCGAGAGCACGGCGCGATAGCGCTCGATATAGCCCTCCTGCTCCAGGCGCTTGAGGCGCCGCGCGCAGGGCGTCTCACTCAGGCCCACGGTTTCGGCGAGGCGGGCGTTGGGCATGCGCCCGTCGGCTTGCAGCGCGCCGAGGATCGCCCGGTCGAGTTTGTCGAGGTCGCTCATAGCGGTGAGGGGAATGCTCTTGGGAATTTCAGAATCCTAGCGCATTCCGCTAATTAGTGGAGAATGATGTGTGAAAAACGCCAGAAATCGCTCTGCATGGAGCGGCATCATAGAGCCTCTTTCACGCGAGGCCATCATGATTTCCGCCCACCTGCTGTTGATGTTCATCGTCGCCCTGATCATCGTGTGCGCGCTGCCCGGCGCCGACATGGCGCTCGTGATGCAGACCAGCATGAACCGCGGCACGCGCAGCGGTTTTGCGGCGGCGTGCGGGCTCGGCCTTGCGCGCGCCACGCATGTGACGCTTTCCGCCTGCGGTCTCGCGGCCCTGCTGCGCAATGCGCCCTGGCTTTACGAAGTCGTGCGCTACGTGGGTGCGGCGTATCTCACCTGGATCGCCGTGCAGATTTTCCGCGCGCCGGCCTTCGCCATGCCCGAACAGGCGGGCGTGGCCGTGGCGCGGCCGCGCCGCGCCGATTTCGCCAAGGGCCTGCTCACGAACTTGCTGAACCCCAAGGCGCTGCTGTTCTGCTCGGTGCTTTTGCCGCAGTTCATCCGGCCCGAGGCGGGCTCGGTCTGGTTGCAGGTTTCCGTGCTGGGCGTGGTGCTCGTTGCCGTGTGTGCGTTGTTCGACGTGATCTATGTGCTGGGCGCGGCGCGCATCGCCGTGTGGCTGCGCCGGCATCCGCTTGCGCAGACGGTGCAGAAGTGGGCGTTCTCTTCGGCGTTGATCGGCTTCGCGCTGCGGCTGTCGCTCGATTGACAGCCTTCGTGAATGACACGGATGTGACCGCATGCGGCGCTTAAGGCGCCGCATGCTTTTTGGACGCCGGCGCGCTTAGCGGGCGCCCAGATAGTCGAGCTTGCCCAGTTCCACGCCGTTGTGGCGCAGGATGTCGTAGGCGGTCGTGACGTGGAAGAAGAAGTTGGGCAGCACGAAGCCCAGCAGATAGCTCTGGCCCGTGAATTCGATCGGGCCGCTGCGCATCTTGAGCGTGATGGCGCGTTCTTCCGTGCCGTCGATCTGCTCCGGCTTGAACGTCTTCAGATAGTCGATGGTCTTCTGGATGCGTGCGTGCAGTTCGTCGAACGTGACCTCGACGTCCTCGAATTTCGGCGCCTCCACGGCGGCGAGGCGCGCGGCGCAGCCCTTTGCCGTGTCGGTGGCGATGTGGATCTGGCGCAGGAGCGGCAGCATGTCGGGGAAGAGGCGCGCGCCCGTCAGCACTGAAGGGTCGATCTGCTTCTCGGCCGCGTGTGCCTGCGCCTTGCCGATGATGTTTTGAAGATTGGTGAGACCGCGCACCAGCACGGGCACCGATGCTTGATACATGGAAATGGACATGGGGTTTCCTCGTTTCTTCGAATGCGCGCGATGCGCTCCGTGACGGAGCTGACCGGGCGGCCCATTATGCGCTATCGGGTCGCGCGTCGCCATCGGCCGGAGGGCAGAGTGTGAGCGGGGGCGGCAGGATGTTTTGGCGTGCGTGCGAATCGTTTCGTCATCCGTAATAAAAATTCCCTGCGAAACCACGGAGTTGCGGGCGAGCAGTGCGAGGCGTTGCGCGCCGCGCGCATGGCCCGAATCGAGGCCGTGTGAGCGTGTGATCGAGGGGGTGCGCTCAATTGCCCCGACAAATTTCGAATGTGGTCTAATAACTCCGCACCAACCATCCATTCCGCATCGTGCAGCAGGCGCGATGCGCTCAACCATGAACGCAGAAAAGGCAGCAAGAAGCCGCATCGCGCGCCGCATGGCAGAAGGTTTTGCTTGTTGGGGCGGCGTCCCTCGCTCGCGTGCTCATGTGCTGCGCGTGGCGCTGCTGGCGCTGGCCGCGGGCGGCGCGGCGCAGGCCGCGTGCGCGCAGGATCAGCAACTGCTCGATACGCGCGTCACACAGGAGTCGGTGGCGGATACGATTTGCCGCCCGGGGTATGCCGATACCGTGGCGCCGCCGTTCGACGACACCATGGCGCTCAAGGACCGCATGCTCGCGGCGCGCGGCATCGACGCCGACGACGGGGTTCGCTACGCGCTCGACCGGCACGTGCCGATCGTCCTGGGCGGCTCGCCGGACGCCACCGCCAATTTCGACCTGCTGCCGTGGGGCGGCCACGCTGGCGAGCGCCGCAAGTCGCTGCTCACGGTGCGCCTGAAGCGCTGCGTGTGCGCGGGGCGCATGACGCTTGCGCAAGCGCAGGCTGCGATCACCGGCAACTGGGCGCACCAGTACGAAAGCCTGACACGCATGGAATGCGGCGCTCAGGCGGACGAAACGACTTCGGCAAGCAGCGACGACGGCTCCTGAAGCGCGATTTGAAGGCATCTTCCCCTTATTGGGTATGCCCGTTGCGAGTCCGGTCGCGGGTGCGCGTCTGACAGACAATATGCCGCAGCACGCCTTCCATCAAATGCGACTATGCTGACATTCATCAACAAGAAGAGGAGTAACGAAGATGCTTACGTCCACCCTTTTGCTGCTTGCTGTCGCGGCCCTGCTTGGTCAGGTGGCGTGGACCCGCTCGCGCGCTCGCGCGAGCCTGCAACCCGTACGCGTGCGCGCGAACCCGCCCCGCCGGTTCCGCTGAGATTCCGCCGCCTGGAATTTCGCCGCAATTACGCACCGATTCCGACTCTTCCGTTTTCTTTCGCCTGGTAGCAGCCATGCATCTGACCGTCTGGAACGTTCCAGAGACCTGTAGCGAACAGGACGTCCGCAGTTTTTTCGAGCGCGAACTTGGCCATTACGCCAAGGGCGTCACCGTCTATGACGTGGGCACGCCGAACGCGCACGCGGATCTCGAACTCGATTCCGAAGTGCCTTACGTAGCCGACGCCGTCGCGCGCGAGCTTCAAACCCGCCGCCTCGCCGGGGTCGCGCTGAGAGTGAGCGCCACCCCGTTCGACGACGAGCCGCAGCCGCAACGCGGTTAGGCCGCGTCGTAAGGCGTGATGGGCAGCGCCCGCTTGTGGCGGGTCGCGTCGTAAAAGCGAAAGATCGTTTCGTACGCCACGTCGCTCACCGGCTTGCCCTCCAGAAAGTCGTCGATTTCGTCGTAGCCGATTCCGTAGGCGTCTTCGTCCGGATGCAGCGGGCGCAGCGTCTCCAGATCCGCCGTCGGCGTTTTGTCGACGAGCGCCGGGCTCGCGCCCAGCGTTCGCGCGAGCGCGCGCACGCGGCGTTTGTTCAGGCCCGCGAGCGGCAGCACGTCGGCGCCACCGTCGCCGAACTTCGTGAAAAACCCCATCAACGACTCCGCTGCGTGATCCGTGCCGATCACGAGGCCCGAGCGCGCGCCGGCTACGGCGTATTGCGCGATCATCCGCTCGCGCGCCTTGATGTTGCCGTGGACCTTGTCCTGCTCGCTCTCGTCCGCGATGACGAGGCCACCGGCTTTGAGCGAGGCGAGCATCGCGTCGGCGGCGGGCCGCATGTCGACGCTCAGGGTCTCGTCCGGGGCGATGAAAGCGAGCGCCGCGGCGGCGTCCGCTTCGTCGCGCTGCGTGCCGTAGGGCAGGCGCATGGCGACGAAGCGTGCCGTGCCGTGGCCCTGCGCGCGCAGGCTTTCCACGGTCAATTGCGCGAGGCGCCCCGCCGTTGCGGAGTCCACGCCGCCGCTGATGCCGAGCACGAGCGTGCGCAGGCCGCTTGCCAGCAGGCGCTGCGCGAGGAAGCGCACGCGGCGCTCGATCTCGGCTGACGCGTCGAAGCCGCCGGCGACGTTGAGTTCGGCGATGATTGCCTGCTGGCGGGCGAGGCGCTCTGCGGGTGGGGCGGCGGGTTGCTGGGACATGGGCGGTTCCTTTGCGGTGTGCGCGACAAGTGCGCGCGTCTTCGGATGTCTGGTCTAATGTCGGGTGGTCGTTGCACCGACGGCGACGCCGCACTGGACGGCGCCCGACCTATCCGACTTCAGACAAGACGCACAATCAGCCGGACTTACGATGAACGACAATTTTTCGCGGCGCATGGGCGCTCGCGTGCACGGCGGCGTCCGGGGAGGCGCCCTGCATCTCTCGCATCTTAAAATGCCGCGGCTTGCGGCGCCGGTGCGCCGCGCACTGGTAGGCGCGCTGTGCGCATGGTGGGCGGCGAGCGGCGCATGGGCCGCCGACGTCGCGCCGGCTTCCGGCGCACACGTCGCCTCCGGGGCCGTGCAGCACGCGCCGGTGCATCCTGCGTCGAAGCCGGCGGCTTCCGGCGCTTCCGCCGCCTTGGGCGCGGCGCCTTCGCATGCCGCTTCGCAGGCGGCCTCGACCGTGGCGGCTTCGGCCGCTTCCGCGCCCGTGCATGCCTCGGTGGCTTCAGCGGCATCGGGCGTTGCGGGCGCTTCTGGCGCTCCGGCCGCGTCGTCCGCTCCGTCCGCCTCCGCCGCGCTGGCCGCCTCCGGGCCTCCCGTGCTCACGCTGCCCGTCCATCCCGCGCTCACGCCCGAAGAGGCCACCGAAGCAACGCGCCGCGCGCTCGAAATGCGCAAGGTCTTCGCTCGCGACGTCAACCGGCGTCTGCGTGTGCCGCCCGCCGAGCAGCGCGCCTACGGCGTGCGCCTGCAAGCCGCGCTCGAAGAAAAGGATCTTGGCGCCCTGGCGGGCGAATTCGTGGTTCTCGTCGATCGCAGCGCGAACGTGCAGGCGCTCTTCATCTACTTCCGCGCGTTGCCCCAAGACCCGTGGCTGATGATCGGCGCCTCGCCGGTCGCGACGGGCCGCCCTGGCGAGTTCGACCACTTCCTCACGCCGCTTGGCGTGTTCGAGCACACGCCGATGAACATGGACTTCCGCGCGGAAGGCACCATGAACCAGAACAACATCCGCGGCTACGGGCGGCGCGACATGCGCATCTACGACCTGGGCTGGGTGGACGGCGAGCGCGGCTGGGGCAAGGGTGGCTATTCGCAGATGCGCTTCCAGATGCACGCCACCGACCCCGACCGTCTCGAGCCGCTGCTCGGCATTCGTCACTCGAAGGGCTGCGTGCGGATTCCGTCCACGCTCAACGCGTTCATCGACCACTACGGGATTCTCGACGCCGAGTACCAGGCGCTGGTCGACTCGGGCAGGTCGCTGTGGGTGCTGCACTCGGATCGCGAGATCACGCCCTGGGCGGGCCGCTTCATCGTGGTGGTCGATTCGGAGCGCAAGACGCGCCCCGCATGGTCGCCCGCGCCCGGCAGCAAGGTGCGCGCGAAAGTGCCGGCCGGCGCCGATACCGCCGATTGAGCACTTGAGCCGTTGAGCGCTTGAACACCTGAGCAGACGGCGGGCGCGGCGGCCATGCCCCGCCCGCGCGTCGCGCAACGGCTACGCGCGACGCGCGATCAGCACGCCCGCGAGCGCGACGCCGAAGCCCGCCATCTGCACGGGCGTGAGCGTTTCGCCGAACAGCAGCCAGCTTTCGAGCGCCGCGAGCGGCGGCGCGAGAAAGAGCAGCGCCGTGGCGCGGGCGGCGTCGCCGTGGCGCACCATCCAGACCAGCAGCGTCACGCCCGCGCCCGAAAGCATCGCAATGCCCCATGCGAGCGAGAACCACAAGGTCGGCGACGGGATCCAGCGCGTTTCGCCGAGCGCGAGCGCAAGGACCACGGCGACGATGGCCGCGCCGGCGTTCTGCACGGCGCTCGCACTGCGAATGTCGGCTTGGGCCAGCGAGGTTTTCTGGTAGAGCGTCCCCGCCGTGATCGACCCGACGGCCGCCACCGCGACGATCACCACGAGCAGCGGATTCGCATGGCCATGCGCGGCGGCCTGGGCGAGCGCGCTGCCCGCGGCCTGCGTGACGGCCAGCAGCTTGGGGCTCAGCACGAGCACGACGCCCGCGAGACCGAGCGACATCCCGGTCCAGCGCCGCGGCGGCAGGCGCTCGCCGAATACGCGCGCCGCAATTGCGGCGGTCAGCAGCGGCTGGAGCGCGCCGAGCAGCGCCATCACGCCCGCGCTCAGTCCTTGCGCCACCGCCCAGTAGCCCGCGCCGAGATAGACGCCCTGGAGCAGCGCGCCCGCGAAAAGGTGCTTGGCGATTTCGCCCCCGCGCGGCCAAGGCGCGCGCGCGGCGAGCGCGACGATGGCGAATAGCGCGGCCGTGCCGCCGAAGCGCGCGAGCAGGAACAGATTGGGATCGGCGTAGGGCGCAATGGCGCGGGCGACGACGAAACCCGTCGACCAGAGGGCGACGAAAAGAGCGGGGGCGAACGTGGCGAGCATCGATGTCGAAGAGGGGCATGCGCAGGCGCTGCGCCCCGAATAGCGCGAAAGGCTCGGAGTATCGCGCGGTGCGAGGGCGGCGGTCTTGTTCAGGACTGCAATGGCCGAGGCAGTGGCGACGCGAGGCGGGGTCGCCGACTCACGATGCGAACGCAACTAACCGCCAAGCCCAGCCATCTCGCGCAAATGCAAGCATCGCCAAGGGATAAAGGTTGGCGAGAGCGAGGCAGGGACAGCGGCGCGAGCGATCTAGCCGGCGAACAACACCGCCGTCACGCCGATCACGCCGCCGCACACCGCGCACGCAAGCAGTAGCGCACGCGTGCGCCGATGTTCGCGGCGCCAGGCTTCGAGCATGGTCGCTTGCGCGGCGTGCCCGCCTGGGTGGCCCTGCGAGAGCGCTGCGTGATGCTCGAAGAAGCGGAACAGCATTTGCGGCACGCGCGGCGCGATTTGCGCGAGATGGGGCAGTTCCTGCGACAGGCGGCGGATCCAGCCGTGGTGACCGAGATCGCGCCGTGCGATGTCGGCGAGCGTGTCGCGTGCGATGCCCCACGCGTCGACGCCGGGATGAATCGAACGCGCGAGCGCCTCGGCCTGGCCAAACGATCGCTGCGCCGCCACAAGGCGCGGCGAAACCTCGCCGCCGAACGGCTGCACCGCGTGCAGCAGATGATGGAACAGTGCGCCTGCGCTGCGCTCATCGGAATCGCTTGCGAAATGCGCTTCGCTGCGCGTGCGCAGCTCCGCCTCGATCTGCTCGGTGCGCGCGTGCGCGGGAACGTGACCCGCCACGTGATGCAGCGTGGCAAGCCGCCCATAGTCCTGTTCGAACAGCGCCGTTGCGCCGTGCACGAAGAATTCGCGCTCGGGCGACGAGAGGCTTGTCATGAGCGAGGCGCCTGCCAGCACGAGGCGGCCTCGCGTCTCGGGCTCGACGCTCACGGCCACGCGCCGCGCGTCGAATGCCGCGTGAAAGAAGCCGTGCTCGAACGCCTGTCGTGTGACCACTTCGACGAGATGCGCCGCCACCTGCGTGACGTTGATGTGGTGCTCGGCCAGGCCGATGGGGTCGGTGGCGGGCACGGTGTCGATATGCTGCACGGCGAGCGTTTGCGGCGTGCAAAGGTCCCAGATCACGTCGGGCACGACGATGCGCGGGTCCTCGCCGAGGTGATGGCCGCTCTGGCTCAGATTCGCGGCCTGGGCGCGCAGATCGAAGCGGCGTTGCAGGTCCTCGCGCAGCGCCTGCGCGAGCGCGCGCAGTTGCAGCTTGCGCGCGGCGCGCGAGAAGCGCTCCATCCAGCGCGCCACGGCGCACAGGAGCGCGGCGTCGTCATCGACTTCCTGCACCTGCTGCGCGCGCAGCACGCGCAGCGTGATCGTCTGGTGACCGTTCACGGGCAGCGCGAGGCGCGCGACATGGGTTTGCTCGCACCAGCCGTTGTGTGCGGGTTTGGGGTCGATCCACATGAAGAGCGTTTCGGGCGGCTTGCCGAGCGCGGTGCGCAGCGTCGTTGTGAGGGCTTCGCCCGAGAGCGGATCTTCGAAATGCTCGACGGCGTCGATAGCGTCATGCAAGGTCGCGCCCGCGAGTTCGGGGCGCGTGGCGAGCGTTTGCGCAAAAGCCGCCGCGAGCGGCGCGAGACGCGGCAGCGAACTGTGAAGGCGCGAGGCGAGACGCCGGTCTCCATGCAGGCTCGAAGCGAGCGTGACGAACCAGTGCAGCTTGTGGTGCTCGGGCGCCGCGAGCCAGATCAGCCTGAAGCCATAACGCAGCGCACAAAACAGCAAACGCAATTGACGAAGTCGTGAACGCATGTATTTCAGTGGTCGGCCCAAGGGTTGCTAAACGGGTCGGTGAAGCGCGGGTCGCTAAAGCGCGGTTCGGCAAAGCGGGCGCCGCACGAGCGCGGTCACCACGAGATTAGCAGGGATGTGCGCGCGATGGCAGGGCGGTATGGTTCGGCGCGCGCGTGTCGCGTGGCTTGCGGCCATGCGTAATACAATACGGCGGCCTTCCGTATCCACGCGATTTCCACGCACGACCCGCCCACCGAGATGCTTGCAGAACAACGTCACCAATACATCCTGTCGCAAGTGAACCGGACGGGGGCGCTCTCGGTGGCGGATCTCGTGCGCGAGCTGCGCGTGTCGCGCGAGACGATCCGGCGCGACCTCAATACGCTCGCCGCGCGCGGCCTGCTCGTGACGACCCACGGCGGCGCGCTCTCGAGCGATCGCCGCGAGCCCGATCTCGACGTGCGCGAAGCCGCCAACGCGAGCGCCAAGCTCGCGATCGGCGAGCGGGCGGCGGAGTTCGTACCCGACGGCGCTTCCGTCATCATCGATTCGGGCAGCACCACACATGCGCTCGCTCGCGCGCTCACCGACCGCCATCGCCTTACGGTCTATACCAACGACTGGCGCATCGCGCTCCTGCTCGGTCGCCGCAACGAGAACCGCGTGACGCTGCTCGGCGGCGAGCTTTCCGACCACGAGGAGGCGACCTTCGGCCTCGATACCGTGCAGCAGCTTGCCCAGTACCACGCCGACTTCGCGTTCGTCGGCGCGGGCGGCATCACCGCTGACGGCTGGCTTACCGACTACTCGCGCATGGTGGCCGAGGTGCGCAGCCGCATGCTCGCGGCCACGGCCTGCGCGATCATCGTCGCCGACCATTCGAAGTTCGGGCGCGTCACGCCCGTGCGCATCAACGGCTTCGAACACGCGCGTTACGTCATCACCGAGCTTGCGCCCGAAAAGAGTGTGGCGCGCGCCATCGCCGCGCGCGGGCCCGAGCTCGTGATCGCCTGATCGTTCCTCCCGCGCGGCGTTCGCCGCGTTCCCCGCAGACCGTCTGCATGCTGGCTTCCCGCGCACCGGCAGGGGTTTGCTTCGCTCTGTGACGTGTCGAATATTGGCGAATTGTGGAATTTTTTGACAAACGCCACAATCGTCATGCCGGTGTCATCAAAACCTGTGATTCTTGCGGGGCCCGTCCAGACGGGCCGGCAGGCGAGGCGGACGGCAATTCCGCGCCTTCGCCGCGCCGGCCGGTTCAGGCGAGAAGCGTCGGATTGCAGACAATCTGCAATCTGGCACGCGACGGTGTTACGCCAAGCGGGCAATGGCAGGCGGCGCGCAGTCCGCCGAAGTTCGAAAAGTTCGATCCATTCAATCACAAACGCATCGGGTATCCCCGAGCCACTGGTTTTGCCTTCGGAGAGTGACATGAGCCACACGAAAATCCATCGCGCGGGTTTTGCACGCAAGCTGCTGCCGATGGCGGCCGCCGCGGCGCTGCTGGGCGCAGCAGTGAACGCGCACGCCGCCGACGCCGTTGTGCTGTACACGGCAGACGGCCTCGAAAATCTCTACAAGGACGTGCTGCCGGCCTTCGAAAAGAAGGAAGGCGTGAAGGTGAACATCGTGACGGCGGGCAGCGGCGAAGTGGTGAACCGCGCGAACGTCGAAAAGGACTCGCCGAAGGCCGACGTGATCGTGACGCTGCCGCCGTTCATTCAGCAGGCGCAGCAAAGCGGTCTGCTCCAGCCGTACCAGAGCGTGAACTACAAGAATGTGCCGGCCATCGCGAAGGCGACGGACGGTTCGTGGGCGACGTTCGTGAACAACTACTTCTCGTTCGCGATCAACCCGGAAGTCGTGAAGAACGAGCCCAAGACGTTTGCTGACCTGCTGCACCCGGACTACACGGGCAAGGTCGCCTACTCGAACCCGGCCACGGCCGGCGACGGCATGGCCGTGATCATTCTCACGACCTCGCTGATGGGCGAAGACAAGGCGTTCGACTACCTCAAGAAGCTCGAACAGAGCGCGAAGTTCCACACCAAGGGCACGGGCTACCTCGACGTGCTGCTCTCGCGCAACGAGATCTCGGTGGCCAACGGCGACCTGCAAATGGACCTCGACGACGCAGCCAACGGCGGCCTCTCGCTCAAGCCGATCTTCCTCGCAGCAGACGCCGGCGGCCATCCCACCACGTTCCAGTTGCCGTACGCGATCGGCCTGATCAAGAACGGCCCGAACCAGGCCGAAGGCAAGAAGCTGATCGACTACCTGATGTCGACGGACGTGCAGTCGAAGGTGCCGGACATCTTCGGGATTCCGGGCCGTACGGACGTGGCGCTCACGGGCAAGAACGGCGAAGCGGTCAAGCAGGCCATCAAGGGCGTGAAGCTGATTCCGGTGGACTGGAACCAGGTGATGGCGAAGAAGGCCGACTGGACGACGCGCTGGAAGAACGAAGTGATCGGCTCGTCGGGCAAGCAGCTTGAAGTCGTGAAGCCGAAGTAAATCGGTCAGTCATAGCAACTTGCAGGAGATGAACCCGGTGAATACCGCAAGCCTCGCGCCGGCCGGCATGGCCCGCGCGCTGCCGGATGTGTCCGGACTGACCGATGCCACGGACGCGCCCGGCGCCGCGGGCGTGCAGATCGACCACCTGAGCGTGCGCTTCGGCGCACGCACGGTGCTCGACGATCTGTCGCTCACGATCCGCCGCGGCGAATTGTTGACCGTGCTGGGCCGCAGCGGCTGCGGCAAGACGACCTTGCTGCGTTTCATCGCCGGGTTCATCGAAGCCGATGGACTCGCGGGCTCGCTCACGGTGGCGGGCCGCGACCTGACCCACGTGCCGCCGCATCAGCGCAACCTGGGTCTTTTGTTCCAGAGCTATGCGCTCTTTCCGCATCTCTCGGTGTTCGAGAACGTCGCGTTCGGGCTCAAGGCGCGCCGCGTGCCGTCGCGCGACATCGCGCGGCGCGTGGCCGATGCGCTCAAGCTCGTGCAGCTCGGCGACGCGGGCCATGTCATGCCCGCGCAGCTCTCGGGCGGCATGCAGCAGCGCGTGGCGCTCGCGCGTGCGCTCGTGATCGAGCCGGACGTGCTCCTGCTCGACGAACCGCTGTCGGCGCTCGACGCCAATCTGCGCGCATCGGTGCGCTCCGAACTCAAGGCGCTGCACGAGCGCCTGCCCGATCTCACGATCGTGTGCGTGACGCACGATCAGGACGACGCGCTCGTGCTCTCCGACCGCACGCTGCTCATGCGCGACGGCCACATCGCGCAACTCGGCACGCCGCAGGAACTCTACGACACGCCTAACGACGCCTACGTGGCCCGTTATCTGGGCGCTGCGAACCTGCTGCCGCCGGGCGTCGCATTCCCGGTGGGCGATGCGCGCCACGACGTGCGCGACAAGCTCGCGTGCCTGCGCCCCGAAAGCCTGCGCATCGTGCCGCTTGGCGAAGGCTCGCTGCACGGCACGATCGAATCGGTCGAATGGTATGGCTCGGTGCTCTCGGTGCCGGTGCTGCTCGACGCGATGCCGAACGAACCGGTGCTCGTCACCATGCAGCGCGGCCACGGCATGACGCCGGCGAAAGGCATGCGTGTGTCCCTGCGTTACGAGGCTGACGATGTCGTCCTTATCAACCCCTGATTCCGCGCTGAAGTTGCCAGGCGCCGACGCGCACGCAGCCGCCGTGCGCCGCCGCGAACGGCGCGCGCAGTGGCACATCGCGTTTCTGCTCGTGTTCGTGCTGGGGCCGCTCGTCGTGTATCCGCTCGTGCGGCTCGTGCTGCTGAGCCTTTCGGGCGCCCACGGCTTGAGCTTCCACGCCTACGCGACCTTCTTCGGCAATCCCGATTCGCGCGGCGTGATCGCCACGACGCTGTGGATTCTGTTCCTCAGTGCGGGTCTCGCTTCCGTGCTCGGCGTCGCACTCGCTGCGCTGCTGTTCTTCAAGCCGTTTCCGGGCGCGAGCCTCGTCACGCGCTTTCTTGAACTGTTCGTGGCGTTCCCGTCGTTCCTCGTCGCGTTCACGCTGATCTTTCTGTACGGCTCGCAGGGCTCGGTGAGCATCGGGCTGCAACGGCTCTTTCATTTGCAGGCGCCGCCGCTCGACTTCCTGTTCGGCATTGGCGGCGTGGTGCTCGCGGAGGTGGTGTTCTACGCGCCGTTCGTCGTGCGCCCGACGCTCGCCGCGTTCGCACTGCTCGACATGCGGCTGATCGAAGCCGCACGCAGTCTCGGCGCGAACAGCCGCATGGTCGCGCTGCGCGTGATCCTGCCGCTCGCGTGGCCTGGCATCGCGGCGGGCACGATCCTCTGTTTCCTGCTCACGTTCAACGAGTTCGGGATTCTGCTCGTGCTCGGCAGCGCGCACCTCATCACGCTGCCTGTCGCGATCTACAGCTCGGCCACGGTCGATCTCGATCTGCCGACGGCCGCCGCCGGCGCGGTGGTCATGCTTGCGATGTCGCTTTCCCTGTATGCGCTTTATCGGCGCGTGAATCGCCGCAGTCATGGAGGCGCGCGCAATGTCAACTAATCCCGCGGCGGGTTCGGACCGCATCGCGCTGCCGCCCAAGCATCTTCGTGCGCGGCCCGTGGAGCGCAGCCTCGTTGCGCGCATCGTCAGCGCGGTGCTGCTCGGCTTCGCGGCGCTGCTGTGTTTCTGGTTATTCGTGTTGCCGGTGATCGTCGTCGCACTTTCGAGCGTGGCGTCGCACTGGTCCGGCACGATCCTGCCCGACGGTTTCAGCACGCGCTGGTTCGAGCGGCTCGGTTCGAGCGATTTCGATGCACTCGCAACGAGTCTCGAAGTCGGCTTCGGCGTGGCGGTGCTCGGCACGGCGCTGGGGTTGTGGCTTGCGCTCGCGCTCGAAGGACGCGACCGGCGCGGTCTGGGCGCAATCGTCGATACGCTTGCGATGGTGCCCAACGGCGTGCCGAGCGTGGTGCTCGGCCTCGCGGTGTTGATCGCGTATCACAAGGCGCCTGTGGATTTGTCGAGCTCGGCTGCGATTGTCGTGTTCGTGCAGCTCGCACTCGTACTTCCGTTCTGCTATCGATGCGCCTCGGCGGCGCTGCGTCCCGAGTTGACCGTGCTGCGCGAAGCGGCCGCGAGTCTCGGCGCGCCGCCTTCGATGGTGCTGCGCCGCGTGGTGCTGCCGCAGCTCGTGCCGGCCATCCGCGCGAGTCTGGCGCTGGGCTTCGCGCTGTCGCTCGGCGAACTGGGCGCGACGCTCACGGTGTATCCACCAGGCTTCGCAACGGTGCCGATCGTCGTGGTGGGCGCGGTGGAGCGTGGGTACTACCTGCCGGCATCGGCGCTCTCGCTGATCCTGCTGATCGTCTCGCTGGCGGCGCTGCTCCTCATCGCGGCGCGCGTGCCGCGCCGGCGTGCGGACTGAACGGATGGATGCCATGCGGTTCGATGCGCCGCGGGCGCACAACAGACGGGCAGGACCGGACGTGCAAGAGATGAACGACAGCCGCGCGGATGCGGCGGCGGACGCGTCACCCGAGACGACGCCGCTCGCCATGGTGCGCCAGCATTCGCTGACTGCGCTGGTGCGCGACGAGATCGAGCGGCGTATCGCGGCCGGTCAGCTCGCGCCCGGCGACAAGCTCAACGAAGCCGATTGGGCGGCGCGTCTCGCCGTTTCGCGCGGGCCGGTTCGGGAAGCGTTTCGCGCGCTGGAGCAGGCGGGCCTTGTGCGCAACGAGAAACATCGGGGCGTGTTCGTGCGCAGTGTCGGCGTGACGGAGGCGCAGGAGTTGGCCGAGGTTTGCGCCGCGCTGCGCGAAGCGGCTTGCCGGATGCTGGCGGCGCGCATCGACGCGGCTCAGGTCGCGCAATTGCGCGATCAGCTCAATGCAATGCGCGATGCGGTGGTCGCCGAGAACGGCGAAGCCTTCGTGAGTGCGCGCGATGCGTTCCGAACGGTGCTCGTCGAGGCGGCGGGCAATGCCAGGTTGCGCGAGGCCTACGAGAGGGCCGTGCGGGAACTGCGGCTCTCGCCGCGCTGCGCGTTGCCGCTGCATCGCGCAATGGACGCTTCGTATGCGGGGCATCGGACGCTCCTGAACGCGCTCGCGTCGCGTGACGCCGATGAGTCGGCGAGACGCATGCGCCTGTCCTGCGGCGATGACGCACAACAGGAATGATGGGCGGCGGCTCGGGGCGGCCGCCTTTTCCAGGTATGTAACGGGTTTGCAAGGGAGTAGCGAAAGATGGCACTGAGCCTCGCGGATATTCGTGGGTTGTTCGAGACGTACGGCGCGCTGGCCTATAGCGGCGAACCGGTCACGCAACTGGAGCACGCACTGCAAAGCGGCGCCTTGGCGGAGGAAGAGGGCGCGAGCGAAGAGTTGACAGCGGCGGCGTTTCTGCACGACCTGGGCCATCTGCTGAATCGTCAGGGCGAAACGCCGACTGAGCGCGGCATCGACGATCTGCACCAGTACTATGCGCTGCCGTTTCTGCGGCCCGTGTTGCCCGATAGCGTGCTGGAGCCGATCCGGCTGCACGTCGACGCCAAGCGTTACCTGTGCGCGGTCGATGAAGCGTATTTCGGCCGCCTTTCCGCCGACTCGGTACGAAGCCTCGAATTGCAGGGCGGCATCTTTAATGCGGA
Organism: Paraburkholderia unamae; assembly: GCF_003096875.1. Taxonomy (NCBI): domain Bacteria; kingdom Pseudomonadati; phylum Pseudomonadota; class Betaproteobacteria; order Burkholderiales; family Burkholderiaceae; genus Paraburkholderia; species Paraburkholderia unamae. Next base: position 282 of record NZ_QEOB01000030.1, on the reverse strand, counting down.
CGAAGCGCGCGATTTCGCGGCGCGTCCCCACGCCGAAGACGCGGTGCGCCTGCGCCGCTGGGACGATCTCGCCAAGGTGGCGGGCAAGCCGACGCCGGATCTCGATCACTATCTACAGCTCGTCGAACGCGTGATGGAACGTCACGCCTGAGGGGGAGGCGCTTACGCGTTTCTCCGAATTTTGGCGGCGTCAAAAAACCGCTTGCAAGATGTCACTTGCGTGACTAGAATTCCGGTCTTTCGCGCTTTCGATGAAGGCGCGGGGGAGACGGGAAGCCCAGG
>NZ_QEOB01000029.1:0-101212 GCF_003096875.1 Paraburkholderia unamae | reverse complement strand
CACCTCACTCCAATATCCCCTTGATTTCATGGGTGTATTTCCGAATTCAAGAACACCGCGATCCACGCCAAAACACATTCGAGCTTAAGAGAACCTTATGGCACCCCTAAGCCGCCAATAACGGCCGATGTTTTACCCCCCGTTACACGATTGACAATTCCATGAGTTTATTTGGCGACCGGCGCGACTAGAATCCGCATCAATTACAACCGCGTCCGTCGAGTGGAAACAATCACATGAAACGCCTCACCTTGACTCTCTTCGCTGGACTCGCCGGGGCGTGCGTCAGCACCGCGGCGTTCGCCCATGCCGATATCGGCGTGTATCTCGGCGTTCCCGGCCCGACCTATGTGGCGCCGGCCGTGGTCGAAGCGCCGCCCGTGGTTTATGAAGCGCCGCCGCCGGTCTATGTCCAGCAACCCGCCTACGGCTATGGCTACGGCTACCGGTACGACGACGAGGACGAACGCCACTGGCACGACCACGGCCGTCATCGTGGCTGGCATAAGCACGGCGACGACGACGATTGAGCGGCGCACGGGTCCGCGCGACCCAGGCACCGCCAGCCGGATGCGAGGCGCTCCACCTCGCATCACCCCATAGTTGTCTATACAATAAACACTTAAGCCGCACGTCCCACGACAGTTCCCAGTCCTTCCTCCGCACCAATCCCCAGCATTTCACGCTGAATCCATCTCGCTCGTCAGCGAAAACCCTACTATTTTCAATATTTGAGATTGCTTATCTTGTCTATACAACAAGGCAGGCAAGCGAGCCTCCTGTTGACCCGGCCGCCGCCCACGAGGCAGCGTGGACGACACCTATTGGAGACTCAACGTCAATGAAGAAGCTTGCCCTGTGCGTGGCGATGCTCGCAATCGCAACCTCCGCCTGCGCGAAGGACTGGACCACTGTCCGCTTTGGCGTGGACGCCAGTTACCCCCCGTTTGAATCGAAGAGCGCCGATGGCAAGCTGGTCGGCTTCGACGTCGACCTCGGCAATGAAATCTGCAAACGCCTGAACGCAAAATGCGTCTGGGTCGAAAGCGAGTTCGACGGCATGATCCCCGCGCTGAAGGCGAAGAAGTTCGACGCCGTACTCTCGTCGATGTCGATGACGCCGCAGCGCGAGGCGCAAATCGCATTCTCGTCGAAGGTCTTCCATACGCCGACCCGTCTCGTCGCGAAGAAGGGCTCGCCTCTCCAGCCCACGGCGGACGCCTTGAAGGGCAAGACCGTCGGCGTAGAGCAGGGATCGATTCAGGAATCCTACGCAAAGGCCAACTGGGCGCCGAACGGCGTGAAGATCGTGCCTTATCAGGATCAGGACCAGGTCTATGCGGACCTGATCTCGGGGCGCCTCGACGCCGCGCTACAGGACGCCGTGCAGGCCGACATGGGCTTTCTGAAGACCGCGCGCGGCGCGGGCTTCGCGTTCACGGGCGGCAATCTCGACGATCCGAAGGGCGCGCTCGGCAGCGGCGCCGCCATTGGCCTGCGCAAGGAAGACACCGACCTCAAGGTCAAGGTGGACAAGGCGCTCGCGGACATGATCAAGGACGGCACCTACAAGAAGATCGAAGCCAGGTACTTCACGTTCGACGTGTACGGCTCCTGAACTCCTCATTGCGCGCGCCGGCATGCGCCCGGCGCGCTCACGCCATCATGCAAATACAGACTCATCCGCTGATTTCCCCCGCGCTCGGCACCGAGCGGCATCTGACGAGCTATCACTATGGCCCGTGCGGCGCGCAGAAGATCTATATCCAGTCGTCGCTGCACGCCGACGAACTGCCCGGCATGCTGGTCGCCTGGGCCTTGCGCAGACGGCTGGCCACGCTGGAGGCCGAGGGCAAGCTGCGCGGCGAAATCGTCATCGTGCCCGTGCCGAATCCGATCGGCCTCAACCAGCGCCTGCTCGGGCAGATGCTCGGCCGCTTCGAGAGCGGTACGGCGTCGAACTTCAATCGGCACTTCCATGATCTCGCGACGCTCGTGATCCCGCACGTCGAGTCGCGGCTGGGCGACGACGCGCAGCAGAACCTGCTCGCGGTGCGCGCGGCCATGCGCGAGGCGCTCGACGCGCAGACGCCCACCACCGAGCTGGCATCGCAGCGCCTCGCGCTCCAGCGCCTGGCCTGCGACGCCGATGTCGTGCTCGACCTGCACTGCGACTTCGAAGCCGCGCTGCATCTCTACACGAACCCCGAACTGTGGCCCGATGTCGAGCCGCTCGCGCGCTACCTTGACGCGAAAGCGTCGCTTTTCGCGCTCAATTCGATCGGCAATCCATTCGACGAGATCCACAGCTTCTGCTGGTCGGAATTGCGCGCGCGCTACGGCGAGCGCTACCCCATTCCGAACGGCTCGATCTCCGTGACGATCGAGCTGCGCGGCCAAGCCGACGTGAGCTATGCGTTCGCCGAGCGCGACGCGAACGCGATCGTCGAATACCTCACGCATCGCGGAGCGATCGACGGCACGCCCGCGCCTCTGCCGCCACTGGAGTTCGCGGCCACGCCGCTCGCGGGCGCCGAGACGCTGCATGCGCCGGTTTCCGGCGTGCTCGTATTCCGCGCGCCGGTGGGCGTGCGGGTCGAACCGGGCCAGCCCATTGCCGACATCGTGGACCCGCTCGGCGATCGCGTCGTCACGCTCACGAGTTCGGTCAACGGCGTGTTGTACGCGCGCCAGCGCGCGCGCTTCGCGACCGCGGGCATGGAAGTGGCGTGGATCGCGGGGACGACCCCGCTTCGCACCGGCGCGCTGCTGCCGAATTGAGGACAGCGCAGTAGCCAAAACTGCGCATCGGTTAATTGGCCCTGCCGCGCGTCACAACACGCCGCGCGCGGCCAGATTGCGGTAAAGCGCGCGCACGCCGAAGGTCCACGGCGCGATCTCGGTGCTCAACTGCACGGTGTTGGTCAGCGCACCGAGTTGCGGGGTCGTGATCGTCACCGTGTCGCCGAGGTGGTGCGTGAAGCCGCCACCTTGCGCATCGCGGTCCTTGATCGGCGAGAACATGGTGCCGAGAAACAGCATGAAGCCATCGGGATACTGATGGTGACGGCCCCACGTCTGCGCGACGAGATCGGCCGGGTCGCGACTGATCTCGCTCATGTGGCTCACGCCTTCGAGCACGAAGCCGTCGTCCGCGCCTTCCACGCGCAGCGCCACGCTGGCGCGCCGCACGGCGTCGAGGTCGAACGACTCGTCGAACAGACGCACGAACGGACCGATCGCACACGAGGCGTTGTTGTCCTTGCACTTGCCGAGCAGCAAGGCCGAGCGGCCTTCGATGTCGCGCAGGTTCACGTCGTTGCCGAGCGTTGCTCCCACGATCTCGCCACGGCTGTTCACGGCGAGCACGATTTCGGGTTCCGGGTTGTTCCAGCTCGATACGGGCAGAAGCCCGATGTCCGCGCCAAAGCCCACGGCCGACATGGGCTGCGATTTCGAAAACACTTCGGCGTCGGGCCCGATGCCCACTTCCATGTACTGGGACCACGCGCCGCGCCGTTCGAGTTCCGCCTTGAGCTTCATCGCCTCTTGCGAACCCGGCTTGATCTTCGAAAGATCCGTGCCGATCGTGGCCGCAATGGTTGCGCGCACCTCCTGGGCTTTGGCGGGGTCGCCGCCCGCCTGCTCCTCGATCACACGCTCGATGAGGCTCACCGCGAACGTCACGCCGCACGCCTTGATCGCCTGAACGTCATTGGGCGCGAGCAGCCGCAGCGCGGGGGCCGCTCCGTCGGGCAGGTTCGCGGCGGGCAGGTTCGCTTCGATCAGCTTGCCGACCGGGCCGAGCGATTCGCCCTGCACCGTGCGTGCGAACGCGGCAAGGTCCGCGCGATCGAACAGATCCGCCGTGGTCGGCGCACTGCGCGTGATATCGAACACTTCGCCGTGGCGAACGAGCACGACGGACGGTCCTTCATGCTCGCCCGCGCGACGCCATACGCGGCCAACGAGCAGGGCCTGCTCGACATCGACGGGAAGCCAGTTTGATTGGGAGTTCGAAGTCATGGTGCGCAGTGTCTCCAGTTCAGGGGCGCCGACGATGCGGCGGGACCGGTCGCGCGTGTCGCGCGCCGGCCCGATGCGGGTTTAGTGGGAGTGCCGCGGGTTGCCGCGCTCGGCGATCACCTTCAGATACAGCGTGGCGGGTTCGAGACAGCCGCCCGTGGAAAGTTGCCCCACCGTCTTGCGGTACAACTCCTGCCACGGCGTTTGTGCGGGCGGAATCTCGAAGTTCGCGGTTTCGCGGCGGCGCGCGAGTTCGGCTTCGTCGACCAGCACATTCACGCTGCGCGCGTTGAGGTCCACGCGAATGCGGTCGCCCGTTTTCAGAAGCGCAAGCCCGCCGCCCACGGCCGCCTCCGGCGACATGTTGAGGATGGACGGGCTCGCCGACGTGCCGCTCTGGCGGCCGTCGCCCAGCGTGGGCAGCGACGTGATGCCCTGACGCACCAGTTCCGCGGGCGGCGCCATGTTGACGACCTCGGCGCTGCCGGGGTAGCCCACCGTGCCCGCGCCGCGAATCACGAGAATGCAATGCTGGTCGATTTCGAGCGACGGGTCGTTGATGCGGGCGTGATAGTCTTCCGGGCCGTCGAATACGATCGCCCTCGCCTCGAACTTGTTCTCCGCGCCCGGCTCGCTCAAATACGTTTGGCGGAACGCGTCGCCCACCACCGACATCTTCATGATCGCGCTGTCGAAGAAGTTGCCCGAGAGCACCATGAAGCCCGCACCGTGCTTGAGCGGATCGTCAGTAGTCTTGATGACTTCACGGTCGGGCTCGGGCGTGCCGTCGGCGATGGCGCCGATGCTGCGGCCCGATACCGTCAGGCACTCGCGGTGCACGAGGCCCGCGCGGTCGAGTTCGCGCATCACGCCGGGCACGCCGCCCGCGCGGTGGAAGCTTTCGCCCAGGTATTCGCCGGCCGGCATGCAGTTCACGATGAGCGGCACCTGCTCGCCCACGCGCTGCCAGTCTTCCAGGCTCAGTTCGACACCCATGTGCCGCGCAATCGCGATGAGGTGCGGCGGGCAGTTGGTGGACGCACCGAGCGCGGAAGCGACGACGATAGCGTTCTCGAACGCCTCTTTGGTCATGATGTGTGAGGGCCGCACGTCGTCGCGCACGAGGTCCACGATGCGCTTGCCCGTTGCATACGCCATCTGGCCGCGCTCGCGGTAGGCCGCCGGAATGCTCGCGCAGCCGGGCAGCGACATGCCTAGCGCTTCGGCGAGACTGTTCATCGAAAGCGCCGTGCCCATGGTGTTGCAGTGGCCGATGGAAGGCGACGAAGCAGTGGTCAGCTCCATGAAGCCCTCATAGTCGATCTCGCCCGCCGCGAGCAGATTGCGCGCGTGCCAGATGACCGTGCCGGAGCCCACGCGCTGGCCGTGGTGCCAGCCGTCGAGCATCGGGCCGCCGGACAGCACGATGGCCGGCATGTCGACCGTGGCCGCGGCCATCAGGCACGCGGGCGTGGTCTTGTCGCAACCGGTGGTCAGCACGACGCCGTCGAGCGGGAAGCCATGCAGAATTTCGACGAGCCCGAGATAGGCGAGATTGCGGTCGAGCGCGGCGGTGGGCCGGCGGCTTTGCTCGGCAAGCGGGTGAACGGGGAATTCCATGGGAATGCCGCCCGCGTCCCGAATGCCCGCCTTGGTACGCTCCGCGAGTTCGATATGGTGGCGGTTGCAGGGCGCGAGGTCGCTGCCCGTTTGCGCAATGCCGATGATCGGGCGGCCCGATTGCAGTTCTTCGCGCGTGAGGCCGTAGTTCATGAAACGTTCGACATAAAGCGCGGTCATGTCGGCGTGGGCCGGATCGTCGAACCATTCCTGGCTGCGCAGGCGGCGTGCGTTGGGCTGGGTCATATGTCTTGCTCCGTTGTTCCTTGTCCTGACGTTGGGGCGGCCACTTTTGCCTGCCCTGCCGATCGTTCCGTTATCGTTCCGTCAACGCTCTGTTATCGGTAACATTTCTCGATGTTATCATGCGCCGCCGCGCCTGTGCACCAGGTCGAACTACGCGCTTTCCCGGGCTACGACGGCATGATCGATCGCGACCTTGCGGTGTTCGGGCTTGAGCGGCAGGTCAGCCGCCATGGTGGCCGCGAGCAGCAGCTCGCCGGTGCGCGAGCCGATGCCGTAAGCGTCGACGGACACCGTGGTGATCGGCGGTTGGCAACACGCGGCAAGTTCGAAATTGCCGAAACCCGCCACGGCCATGTCGTGCGGCACGCGGATGCCGCGGCGATGGCATTGCATGATCGCGCCGAACGCCGACATGTCGCTCACGCACATGACCGCGTCGGTGTCGGGCCATTGCGCGAGCAGCGCGTCGAGCGCCGGTGCGCCGTGGCTCATGGTGATCGGCGACTGGCCGAGGCGTATGACGCGCGGCTCGCCAAGCCCTTGCGCCCGGATCTCCTGCTGGTAGCCTTTCAGGCGTTCGAGACCACGCCGGTCGAGGTCGCTCGCGCCACCGAGGAAGCCTATTTTCCGGTAGCCGCGATCTTTCAAGTATCGCACCATTTCGCGGGCCGCACGCACGTTTGAAAAGCCCACGGCCATGTCGATGGGTCTCGCCGGCATGTCCCACATTTCCACCACGGGTATGCGCGAGCGTTCGAGCAGGCGCCGCGTGCCATCGGTATGCTGCGAGCCCGTGAGCGCGATGCAGCGCGGCTGATAGCGCAGCATGGAACGAACCAGCCGCTCCTCGCGCGCGAGGTCATAGTCGGTGTCGCCCAGCAGCAGTTGCAGCCCGTGCGGTTCGAGCCTCGCCGAGAGGCCGCGCACCGTGTCGGAGAAGTTGGAACTGGCCAGCGACGGCACGAGCACGGCCACGAATTCCGAGCGGCCCGACGAGAGCGCGCCCGCCGCCGCGTCCGCCACGTAGCCGAGTTCGTCGATGGCTTGCTGCACGCGCTCGCGCGTCGCCAGCGCCACGCTGTGCCCGGCGAGCACGCGCGAAACCGTCATCTTCGATACGCCCGCAAGGCGCGCGACATCGGACATGCGGGGCGGGCCGGAAGGCGCGTCGCCGACGACACGCGGAGGATTGCGGAGATGGGCCATCAGGTTCGAAAGAGTTGGAATTGCACGGCACACGGCGGCGAACGCCGATCATAAGGCAGTCGTTGCGGACCACCCAGGTGGAATCCCCTGGCTTGCGGGAAAACCGCGCGCCGTGCTAACTTTGTTATCGATAACAAATTTCCCGGGCGTTATTACGCCATCGAATGTTATCGGTAACATAAGATCGCAGTTGAGAACAGCCACACGCAAATGGAGACAATCCCATGCCAACCCTGACCCAGATCGCGGACTCCCCAGCCGCCGTCAACGAGGCTGAAGACCTGCTGTACCGCAAGGTACTCAAGCGCATTCTGCCGTTGTTGCTGCTGTGCTACGTCGTCGCGTACCTGGATCGCGTCAACGTGGGCTTTGCGAAGCTGCAAATGCTCGACTCGCTCGGCTTGAGCGACAGCGTCTACGCCGTCGGCGCGAGCATTTTCTTCTGGGGCTATTTCCTCTTCGAAATGCCGAGCAACCTGCTCCTGCACCGCTACGGCGCGCGCTTCTGGATCGCGCGCATCATGGTGACGTGGGGTATCGTGTCTTCGTCGCTTGCGTTCATCTCGCCGCTCGCGAGCTTCTTCCACGTGCAAACCTCGACGATGTTCTACATCCTCCGGTTCCTGCTGGGCGTATGCGAAGCCGGTTTCTTTCCCGGCATCATCCTTTACCTGAACTACTGGTTTCCCGCGCGCCGCCAGAGCGTCGCGATGTCGGGCTTCCTGATCGCCATTCCCGTGAGCCTCACGCTCGGCGGCGTGATCTCCGGGTGGCTGATGGAAAACACGCATGGCGCGTTCGGTCTTGGCGGCTGGCAGTGGATGCTGCTGCTCGAAGGCGTGCCGTCGATCCTCGTGGCCTTCGTGGTGCTCTTTCGCATGGGCGACGGCATTCAGTCCGCGAAGTGGCTCACGGCCGCTGAAAAGGCCGTGCTGCAAAGGAATCTGGAGCAGGAAAGCGCGAAGAAGACGCATAGCGTGGCGGCGGCGCTCAAGAGCCCGCGCGTCTGGCTGCTCACGTTCATTCTGCTCACCTTCAACACCGGCTTCTATGGCCTCGCGTTCTGGCTACCCTCCATCATCAAGGCATCCGGCGTAAAGAGCACGTTCAACATCGGCCTGCTGACCGCCATTCCTTACTTGAGCGCCGTCGTCGCGATGATCTGGAACGCCTCGCACTCGCGCAAGACGGGCGAGCGCCGCTGGCATGCTGCCATCCCGGCCTGCATCGGCGGTGTCGGCCTGATCCTGAGTGCGCTGTTCGCGCACAGCGTGCCGGTTTCCATCGTATTCCTGACTATTTCGACCTGCGCGATTCTAGGCCTGATGCCCATCTTCTGGACCTTCCCTGGGCAGATTCTCTCGGGCACGGCGGCGGCGGCAGGCATTGCGCTCATCAATTCGGTCGGCAATCTTTCGGGCTTCACGGGCTCGATGATCACGAGCGTGGCGAAAGACCTCACCGGCGACATCAACAACGGCACGTATGCGCTGGGGGCATGTCTCCTGGTCAGTTGCGTCCTCATTCTCTCGATTCCGAAGAGCATGTTGAACCGTGACCCGGTGGAGGGCGCTTAAGGAGATTGAAAACATTGCGTTTCGATCCTCCGCCGCCCTACTCATAAACGAAGTCCCAGGCGACAATCGCGCGTTGACCTTGCGTCAACGCGCTTTTTTTTGGCCGCCACGAAATCGGACTTCGCCATGCACCCGTTCGCCGCACAAAATCCGTGCAAAAAATTTATTCGGGGCCGTCTCAAGAATTACAATGCGCTGCCGATAAGTCGTGAAGACAGTTTTCCGCCTGACGCACCGGCTTTATCCCTCTCGCATAAAACGGAGACACCGTGATTCGCCATTGCCTCGCAGGCCTGCTGCTGGCGCTCGGCTGTCTTGGCACCGCTTTCGCCGCGGGCCCGGACTGCACGCGTTCATTTACGCTAGCCTTACACGACCACGGCCTGCTCTACTCCGTCGACACCGACACGGGCATCGACAAGGACTTCGCCGATGAACTGGAGCGCCGCAGCGGCTGCCAGATCCGCGTCAGCCTGATGTCGCGCGCGCGCATCTGGAAGCTGATCGAGTCCGGCGCGCTGGATTTCAGCCTCTCGGGCATTGCCAACGACGAGCGCAATCAATACGCGGATTTCGCCTGGTACTTCAGCAACAAGTATTATCTGCTGGTGCGCAAGGACTCCGGCATCCATCAGCTTGCCGATTTCGAGCACAACAACAAATTTCAGCTTGGCGTGATTCGCAGCTTTCGCTACAGCGACTCGGCCAACCGTCTGGTCGATTCGCTCTCCGCCGAAAATCGCGTGAGCCAGGCAGGCGGTCTGGAGCCGCTTTATCAGGCGCTGCTGCTCGGGCGTATTCAGGGGATGATCATCGAGCCGTTCGATTACCCCGCTATCGACGACAAGAAGATTCGGGACGTGACAACGATCGTGGAGTTCGATGACCCGCCCATCCCGCATGGGCTCATCATGTCGAAGAAGGCGCTCACGCCCGAGGAGCGCGACAAGTGGCGCGCGGTGGTCAACGAAATGATCGCGGACGGCACGGTGCGCCGCATCTTCGCGAAGTATTTCAAGCCCGACCTCGCCGACTCCATGGTCCCTTTCTAGACACCGCCATGAACCGGACGCGCCTCGTTCTGCTCCCGCTACTGGTCCTCGCCGCCGCGCTCGGCGTGACGTGGGCGCTCTGGAATCACGAGCGGCAAGCCACGCGGCACGAGATCCTCTCGCAGTTCGACTTTTCGCTCGGCGACGTGGTGAGCCGCGTCGAGCAGCGCATGGGTACGTACGAACTGCTGCTGCGCGGCGTGCAGAGCCTCTTCGCCGCGAGCGGCGAGGTCAATCGCGACCAGTTCCGCGCGTACGTCGACTCGCTCAATCTGGACGCCAACTTTTCCGGCATCCAGGCCATCGGCATCGTCGAGTGGGTGCCGGCCACGCAAAAGGCCGCCCATATCGCCTCCATGCACCGGCGCGGTTTGCCCGACTATGTGATCCAGCCCGATGGCCCGCGCGACAATTACGCGCCCATCATCCAGCGCGAGCCGCATATCGGCGCCAATCGCGCGGCGGCCGGCTTCGACGCGTGGGCCGATCCGGTCCGGCGCCGCGCCATGGAACAGGCGCGCGACACGGGCATGGCGACCATCACCGGCAAGGTTCGCCTGTCCGTCGACACCGATCCAGGCGCCAAGCCGGGCTTCGTCATGTACATGCCGGTGTACGCGGGCGGCCAGATGCCGGACAACGCCACCGAGCGCCGCGAACAACTGCTCGGCTGGGTCTACGCCTCCTTTCGCATGCACGACGTCGTCGCGAGCCTGTATGGCGAGGAGCCGCCGGGCCTCTCGATCGCGATTTACGACGGCGTGGAATCGTCGCCCGGCGCGCTGCTCTACAAAACGTCGGGCCCGGCCGGCCACAACGTGAGCGCGGATCTCACCGCGCGCGAGTATCTCGTCGTCTGCGGCCATGACTGGATGCTGACGATGACGGCGCGCGACGGCTTCAAGGCGCGCTTTGGCCGCGACGGCGCCACGCTCATCGCCATCACGGGCACGGGCCTGAGCCTGCTGCTCGCGCTCCTCACGTGGCTCATGCTCACGGGCCGCAGCCGCGCCATGCGCCTTGCTTCCTCGATGACGAAGGAACTGCGCGAAAACGAGGAAAAATTCCGCGCCATTGCGGACTGCACGGTCAACTGGGAAATCTGGTGGTCCCCCGAGGGCAAGCCGCGCTGGATCAATTCCGCGGTGGAGGAATACATCGGCTATACCGTCGACGAGTGCATGGTCATGGACGACTTCGCCTGCACGGTGATCTATCCGGGCGACGCCGCCCTCGTTGCCCCGCAGTTCCGCAACGCGCAGCAAGGATCGCGCGGCGACAACCTCGAATTCCGCTGCATCCGCAAGGACGGCTCGCTCATGTGGCTGTCCGTCTCGTGGGTTCCGATCACCGATTCCCGGGGTGAATTCATCGGCTTTCGCACGAGCGGGCGCGACATCACCGAGCGCAAGATCGCCGACGAGAAGATCAAGGAACTGGCCTTCTACGACGCGCTGACCGGCCTGCCCAACCGCACGCTGCTGCTGGACAACCTGCGGCAGGCGCTTGCCGTGAGCGCGCGCAAAGGCACGAGCGGCGCGCTGCTGTTCATCGATCTCGATCACTTCAAGACGCTCAACGACACGCTCGGCCACGACAAGGGCGATCTGCTGTTGCAGGAAGTGGCCAAGCGTCTTGCGGCGAGCATTCCGCGCAGCGACACCGTGGCGCGCGTGGGCGGCGACGAGTTCGTGGTCGTCGTGGGGAACCTGAACCCCGATCGCTGCGAGGCGGCAAGGCAAACCGAGGCGCTCGGCGAGACGATCCTTTCGGTCCTCGGCAGTCCGTATCATCTCGACGAAATCGACTACCGCAGCTCGGCAAGTATTGGCGCCACCGTGTTCAACGGCTATCAGGTGTCCACGGACGACCTCATGAAGCAGGCCGACCTCGCCATGTACAAGTCGAAGGAGCGCGGCCGCAACGCCGTGCGCCTGTTCGATCCCGAGATGCAAACCGTGGTGGTGGAGCGCGCGGCGCTGGAGGCGGCGTTGCGCGACGCCATCGAAAACGATCAGTTCCTGCTGCACTACCAGGCGCAGATCGACGGCGAGCGCGTGACCGGCGCCGAGGCGCTCGTGCGCTGGTCCCATCCCGCGCGCGGCCTTGTCTACCCGGCCGACTTCATTCCGGTGGCGGAAGATACCGGCCTGATCGCCGAACTGGGCGCGTGGGTCCTGCACGCGGCGTGCATGCAGTTGGCCCGTTGGGCGGAGCGGCCCGATCTCGAACATTTGACGATTGCGGTCAACGTAAGCGTTCAGCAGCTTCACAAGCCCGATTTCGTGGACACCGTGCTCGCCACCCTCCAGCGCACCGGCGCACGGCCGGACCGGCTGAAGCTGGAACTCACCGAAAGCGTGCTGGTGAACAACGTGCAGGAAATCATCGAGAAGATGGAAGCGCTCAAGGCGAAAGGCATCGTGTTCGCGCTCGACGATTTCGGCATTGGCTATTCCTCGCTGTCCTACCTGAAGCGCCTGCCGCTCGCGCAGCTCAAGATCGACCGCTCCTTCGTGCGCGACGTGCTCGTCGACCCCAACGACGCCGTGATCGCGCGAACCATCGTGGCGCTGGCGCACAGCCTCGGCATCGGCGTGATCGCCGAAGGCGTCGAAACCGAGGAGCAGCGCGCCTTCCTCGCCTCGGCGGGCTGCTATGCGTACCAGGGCTATCTGTTCTGCCGCCCGGTTGGCGTCGAGGAATTCGAAGCGACGACAGGCGCGCTGGAAGCGCGCCAGTGCCTCACCGAATAGTCGACTTCACGCAGCGCACGCGAGCAACGTGAGCTGCTTGTAGACCTCCTTCGCCGCTTCGAGCTGATCGAGCGCGATCGACTCGTCGATCGTATGCGCGTCCTCCTCGTTGCCCGGCCCGAGCCCGATGGTCGGAATGCGGCGGCGCCCCGCCGATTCCGAACCGTTCGTGCAGAACGGCCAGCAACCCGAACGCGGCGCAACGCCCGCGCGCGTCAACGCCTCGAACGCCTGCTTCACGAGCGGCGCGTCCTCGGGCTGGCTCCATGCCGGCAGCCAGCGTGACGGACGCGCTTCGAGACCCGTGAAGGTCTGCACGGCATCATCAGTGATACTAAGCGTATAGCCGTCGATGCCGTGGGCGGCGAGGCATGCACGCACCTCGCCGAGCACGTCGTCGGCGTTCTCGCCGCTGAGCGTGCGGCGATCGAAGCGGATCGTCGTGGCCGAAGGAATCATCGAGATCGACGGATACGGCGAGGACACGATATCGGTCGGCACGAGCAGCGCGCGGCCGAGCACGGGATCGGTCGGCAGCGTGAGCGCCTCCAGCGCGAGCAGCGCGCGCGCCGCCGCGTGCAGCGGATTCACGCCCAGATGCGGCGAGGCGGCGTGCGCGGGCTTGCCGTGTAGCGTGAGCAGCAGTTCGAGCCGCCCTTTCTGCCCCGTCCTCACTTCGAGCTTCGACGGCTCGCAAATCACCACGGCCGCGGGCTCGCACAGGTCGAGCACCGAACCGAGCGCATGCCCTTCGATCACCTCTTCGAGCACGCTGGCCGAAACGCCCACGCGCCGCGTGAGCTTGCCCTCGCGCGCGGCGGCCGCCACCCCGCAGATCGCGGCGGCGACACCGCCTTTCATGTCGGTGCTGCCGCGTCCGTACAGGCGGCCTTCGTGCAGCGTCGCGCCGAACGGGTCGAAGCGCCAGTCGCCCACCACGGGCACGACGTCGAGATGACCGTCGAAGAGCAGCGCCACTTCGGCATCCTCAGGACCGATCAGCCCGAGCACCGAACCGTTACGGTCCGTGCGCACGTCGGTGAAGCCGGCTTCGCGCATGCGCCCCGCCACCAGTTCCGAAACGCGCGCCTCGTCGCCCGAAAGGCTCGGCACGCGCACCATATCCTGCGTCAACCTCACTACATCGCTCAACATACCCTCACTCCCTCAAGATCATTCAACGGTCTACGAGACGGCTCGGCGTGAGGTACACGAGAATCGCGCCCAGCACCGTGAAGCTCGCGAGAAAATACATGCCCGCATTCGTGCTGCCGGTCAGGTCCTTGCACCAGCCGATCACGTAAGGGCTCGCAAAGGCCGCCAGCCCCGCGAACGCGTTGATGCCCGCAATCCCGGCCGCGGCGCTCTTGCCATCCAGGAACGCGGTGGGCAGGCTCCAGAACAGCGGCGAACACACCATGCAGCCCGCCGACGCCACCGAGAGCATCGCCACCGCGAACACGGGGTTGTCGCTGTACAGCGTGCTCAGCACGAGGCCCGTGCCGCCCACGAGAAACGGCACGATCATGTGCCAGCGGCGCTCGCGCGTGGCATCCGAATGGCGGCACACGAGCACCATCGAGATCACCGCGCAGACGTTCGGAATCGCCGTGAGCAGGCCCACGTTGAAAAGCGAAACCACGCCGGTGGACTTGATGATGGACGGCACCCAGAACGCGAGGCCCGAGAGGCTCGACACCGTGCAATAGCAGATCAGCGCCATGTGCAGCACGCGGCGGTCGCGCAGCAGGTGCCAGAGCGAAACGTGCTCGGTGCGCGTGCTGCGTTCGCCTTGCAGGTTATGTTCGAGGCGCGACTTCTCGGCGGCGCTGAGCCAGCGCGCGTCGGCAATGCGGTTGTCGAGGTAGCCCAGCACCGCGATGCCGAGCAGGACGGACGGCACCGCCTCGATGAGGAACATCCACTGCCAGCCGGCAATGCCGTGATGGCTGTGCAGCGCGCTCATGATGCCGCCCGACAGCGGGCCGCCGATGATGCCCGCGAGCGGCACGGCGGCCATGAAGGTCGCGATCACCTGTGCGCGGCGGTTCGAAGGGAACCAGTACGTGAGGTAAAGAATGATCGCGGGATAAAAACCCGCTTCGGCCGCGCCGAGCATGAAGCGCAACAGATAGAACTGCCACGGCGTGCGCGTGAGCATCATCAACGCGGAAATGCAGCCCCACAGGATCATGATGCGCGCGAGCGTCTTGCGCGCGCCAATGCGGTGCATGAACACATTGCTTGGCACTTCGAACAAAAAATAGCCGATGAAGAAGATTCCCGCGCCGAGCCCGTACACCGTCTCGCTGAAGTTCAGGTCGGCGAGCATCTGTAGCTTCGCAAAGCCCACGTTCACGCGGTCGAGAAACGCTGCGACGTAGCACATCATCAGGAACGGCAAGAGGCGCCGCGCAACCTTGCGATAGAGCGCGTGATCGCTCACGACGCCCGCATGGGGCTCACCGGACATGGCGCCCGGCGACGACGCAACCTGTAGGGAATCACTCATTTTGGCTCTCCTTCGGCTTTTTTCAGGTAAGACGCCCCCCTGCGGGCGCCCGAAGGCGCTCGCATCCATCGTAACAAGAAGGGCGTGTGCCGCTTGCTGTGGTATTAAGCGGCGAGTGGAGCGGGCAGGACAGCCCCGCGGCGTTCGGTAATCAGCCCATAGGCTTCGGGGCGGCGGTGGCGCTCGAAATTGAACGTGGTGTTCTTGTACGAGTCGCACAGGCTCAGGTCACAGCGCGCAATGGCAAGTTCATCGCCCTTGGTCGAGCACGCCGCGACGATCTCGCCCGAAGGCGCGATGATGCAGGTGCCGCCGATCATCTCGCAGCCCGCCTCGTTGCCGGCCTTCGCGACGCCCACCACCCAGGTGCCGTTCTGGTAGGCGCCCGCCTGCATCACGAGATGGTTGTGGAACATCGAAAGGTCGTCGTGCTCGGGCGCGGGCGGGTTGTGGACCGGCGTGTTGTAGCCGAGCAGGATCATCTCCGCGCCCTGAAGGCCCATCACGCGATAAGTCTCCGGCCAGCGGCGATCGTTGCACAGCGCCATGCCGAGCACGCCGCCGAACGCGCGCCAGACATCGAAGCGCTCGCCCGGCTCGAAGTAGTACTTCTCCAGGTGCTGGAAAGCGCGCCACGGCTCGTGCGCGGCGTGGCCCGGCAAATGCACCTTGCGGTACTTGCCGACAATCTCGCCGTTCTGGCCAACCAGAATGGCCGTGTTGTAGCGATGCACGCGGCCCGCTTCATGCGCGAGTTCCGCATAGCCGAGATAGAAGCCGATGCCGAGTTTCTTCGCGGTGTCGAAGAGAATCTGCGTTTCGGGTCCGGGCATCTGGCGCTCGTAAAACGCGTCCATTTCGGCAATATCTTCGGCGTACCAGCGCGGGAAGAATGTGGTGAGCGCGAGCTCGGGAAACACCACGAGCTGGCAGCCCATCGCATGCGCCTCGCGCAAGTGCGCGAGCAGTCTTTCGACGACTTCGCAGCGCGAATGCGAGCGCTCGATCGGTCCGAGTTGCGCGGCGGCGACGTTGATGATGCGTGACATGGAAAAACCCTCCTGATAGTCCCTATGGTGTACTAATAGAATTTCAAAAGACACTAAACAAAATTGCGGCAATCCTCAGCCGGCCAGTTCGACGAGCAGATCCAGCAACACGCCCGCGCCCGCTTCGATATCGTGCTCGTGCGTGTACTCCGCCACGTTGTGCGAGAGGCCACCCACGCTCGGCACGAAGATCATGCCCGCCGGACACATGCGCGCGAGCATCTGCGCGTCGTGGCCCGCGCCGCTCGGCATGCGCCGCACGCTGTGGCCGCGCTCGCGCGCGATCGACTCCACACGCGCGACGATGCGCTCGTCGAACGCAACCGGCGCGAAGTCCGCGAGCGGCCGGTGCGTGATGCGCACGCCCTCCGCGCTCGCCGCCTCCTGTGCGAAGGCGAACACGCGCTGCACGGCCTGTGCGAGCCCGTCGGCGTCGGTATTGCGCAGGTCGAGCGTGAACTCGGCGCGGTTCGGAATGACGTTGACGAGGTCGGGCGTGAGCTTCACGTGCCCCACCGTCGCAAGCTGGCCGCCGCCCAGTTCGCGCGCCACTTCTCGGGCGTAGCAGGCAATCTGCATCGCCACGATGCCCGCGTCGTGGCGCAGCGCCATCGGCGTGGTGCCCGCGTGATTCGAGGTGCCCTCCACCACGAACTCGGTCCAGTGAATGCCCTGCACGCCCGTCACCGCGCCAATGGTGAGCCCTTCGTGCTCCAGCAGCGGCCCTTGCTCCACATGCAACTCCACGAACGCATGCACGTCGCGCGCGCCGCCCACCGGCTGCGGCCCCGCGTAGCCAATGCGCGCAAGATTCTCGCCGACCGTCGTGCCGTCGATGCCCTTCGTGCGCAACGCTTCGTCGAGCGCGAGGCCGCCCTGGAACACGAGGCTGCCCATCATGTCGGGTGCGAAGCGCGCGCCTTCCTCGTTCGTGAAGAACGCCACGGCAATGGGGCGGCGCGTGACGACGCCCGCGTCGTTGAGCGCCGCGACCACTTCGAGCCCCGCGAGCACGCCCAGGTTGCCGTCGTAGCGGCCGCCCGTGCGCACCGTGTCGATATGCGAGCCGGTCATCACCGGCGGCAGCGCCTCGCGCCCCGCGCGCACGCCCACCACATTGCCGATGGCGTCGATCGTCACGTCGAGGCCGAGTTCGCGCATCCAGCCCGCCACGAGGTCGCGGCCCTGGCGGTCCTCGTCGCTCAAGGCGAGGCGGCAGACGCCGCCGCCTGCGATCGCGCCGACCTGCGCAAGCGCTTCGATGCGGGCGATGAGGCGCGCCAGGTCGATGCGCGGCACAGCGCTCTCCTGCGCGACATGACGCGGATTGTCGAGCTTGCCGAGTGTGTCGAGCGCGGCGCTCATGCGGCCATCCTCACCGCCTCGGCGGTCCGTCCCACGATGCGCTGATACAGCGCGGCGTCGGTCGCGCCTTCGCTGCCGAACACCAGCACGCGGCTCGTCGCATCCAGACCCAGTTGCGCGCGCACCGTTTCGTCCGCCAGCGCGGCAAGACAGCCCGTGAGCCCCGCCACCGCGGATTCTCCGGCCACGATCGGCGCGTCGCCGTATCGCCCCGAGGCGAGCAGGCGCACCGTATCGAGCGCGGATTCATCGTCGATCGTGAGGAATCCGAAAGCACCCGGCTTGAGAATCGACCACGCGAGCAGCGAAACCTCGCCGCATGCCAGGCCGGCCATCACGGTGTCGAGATCGCCGTGCACGGCCACCGGCTTGCCCGCACGCGCGCTCTCGTACAGGCACGCGGCCTTGTCGGGCTCGACCACGACGACGCGCGGGCGGCGCTCGCCAAAGCGCTCCCAGAAGTGCGCGCACACGGCGGCGGCCAAGCCGCCCACGCCGCCTTGCAGAAAGATATGCGTGGGCAACGCGCCGCCCGGCAATTGATCGATCGCCTCGTCGGCCATCACCGCGTAGCCTTGCATCACGTCGCGCGGCACGTCCATATAGCCTTCGTACGACGTATCGGAAACAACAAAGCGGTTCAGACGCGCCGCGTCGGCAGCGGCCTCGCGCACCGAGTCGTCGTAGTTGCCGGAGGTGCGCACGACCTGCGCGCCGTAATGCTCGATCGCCGCCTTGCGGCCTTCGCTCACCGTGGCGTGCACATAGATCACGCAGGCGCAGCCAAAACGCTGCGCGCCCCAGGCCACGGAGCGCCCATGGTTGCCGTCGGTCGCGCAGGTCACGGTGATCTCGCGCGTGATGTCCGCATAGCGGCCGCCGAGCAGATCGTCGATGCCGACGTTCGCCGCACCCGTGCGCGCCGCGATCTCGCGCATCAGCAGGCGGCTCACCGCGTACGCGCCGCCGAGCGCCTTGAAGCTGCCGAGGCCGAACCGTCCGCCTTCGTCCTTGTAGAGCATCTGCGCCACGCCCGCCGCGCGCGCGAGGCCGTCGAGGCGCGCGAGCGGCGTGGGCGCATAGCCCGGCCAGCGCGTGATTTGCGCGTGTGCGCGCGTCCAGGCGTCGCCGCCGAGGATGGCGCGCTGCGCGTCGCCATACGGCGCTTGCGGCTCGACTGCGGGATTGAGCGCGGCCTGAAGCCGGACGTGAGGAAGCGGATGAGTCAAGTGAGTCTCCTTTCGATTGGATCAGCGATGAAGATCGCCGTATTGCTCGTGCAGCGCCTCGATGCCCTCGAGCCGCTCGCGCGCGGTGTCGCCGAGCGCGAGCGCAAACGTGCTGCACAGATGGTTCACGACGCTGATGGCCGCCACGTACGAATCGAACAGCGCCGCGCCGCGATTCACGCACCGCAGCACGACGTCCGAGCGCGCGGGCAGTTCCGTGGCGGTGGGATCGGTGAGAATGACGACCTTCGCGTTCACGCGGTTCGCGTGCTCCACCATGGGGCGCAGCAGCGACACGCGGCGGCGGAAGTCCATGACGAGCAGCACGTCGCGCGCGCCGAGATCGGCGAGATCTTCCGCGAGATTCAGGCCCGCGCCGGGCACGAGCGCCACGCCGCCGCGCAACTGCGTGAGCAGCGCCCACGCGTACTGCGCCACCACGCGGCCATTGCGAAAGCCCGCGATATAAACGGTGCGCGCGCTCTTGAGCAGCGCGCACACGCGGCGCACGTCGGCGGGGTCGAGCCGCTCGAAGGTCTTCGACAGGTTCTGCAAGTCGGTGGCGAGGTGATGCGCCGCCGGGTTCGCAGCCGGATTCGCGGCCGCGCCGTCCACCTGCGCGAGTTCGTGCAGCGGCGAGCCGCGATCGGCCTCGTCGCGCGCGAGCGCGCGCACCTCGTTGAAATTCTCGTAGCCGAGGCGGCGGAAGAAGCGCCCGGCGCTCGCCTTCGAAACGCCCGCGCGCTGCGCGAGTTCCGCCCCCGTATACGCGGCGAGGTTGCCGATGCATTCGAGCGTGACCTGCGCGAGCCGGCGCTCGCTTTCGGTGAACTGGTCCTGAAGCTCGAGAATCCTGTCGTGCAACGTAGAAGTCATGGCATCGCCTTTTGAAACTTTTGTTGCATAAAAGTACGCATACGAAACTTCTGTGTCAACAGAAAAATTAAAACGGCCGCGCGGCGGCTTGAAGTCGCGGAACCCGGCACCTAAAGTGTTTGGACAGACTTTCTCCTTCCTTTCGGTCCCGCCCGCGTGCCGCCATGTTCGCTCCGCCCTCCCCGATGCCCGCGCAGCGCGCCGCCACACGCGGCCGCGCAACGCCCGATGGCGCCGGCGTGGGCGCGCGGCGGCATTCGATTGAAAACGTCGTGACGGCCGCGCCGCCTGCACGCCGCTTCAGTCTCGCCGGGCTGCCCGTGTTCGCGCGCGACGCGGCGACACCGCTGCCGTACGGCATGCGGGCCAAGCTCGCGCTCGGCGGCATCGACGACCCGCAGGAGCGCGACGCCGACCGTCTTGCCAGCCACGTGCTGAACATGCCCGCGCCAGCGGCGGCAGTGCGCGACGCCCACGAGCCGCCCGCAGCGCCGCAGGAACGCGCCGCCCCAGGCCAACACCCGGCGCTGCGCTCAGGCGGCGCGCCGCTCGATCGCGCGACCCGCCAGTTCTTCGAGCCGCGCTTTGCCTGCGACCTCTCCCACGTGCGCATCCACACCGACGCCCGCGCCGCGCAATCCGCGCATGAGGTGGGCGCGCTCGCCTACACCGTGGGGCGCGACGTCGCGTTCGCGGCGGGCCAGTACGCGCCGTCCTCGCCCGCGGGGCGCGCCCTGCTCGCGCACGAGCTGGCCCATACGATGCAGGCCGGGCCGCCCGCACTGCGCCGCCAGCCCAAGCCGCCCACGAAGCCATCGCCCCCGCCGCCACCGCCCAAACCGGACTTCGACCAGATCGTGCAGGAGATCGGCCCCGGCCTTGGCGGCCCTTATGCGGACTACGAAACATTCGCCAAGTCGATGGACACGACCGCGACGTTCCTCGGCCATTCGATTGACCGTGGCGTGCGCAGCGAATTTCTCGCCAAGCTACGGACTGCCGAGAAAAAGGTCGACGCCGAGTTCACGAAGTCAGGGGCGACCAAACCCAAGGGCTACGGAATCGGTTCGGTGGGCGGCTTTCGCTCGAAGTCGGGGCCGCACGGCTGGGGGCTCGCCATCGACATCGACGGTGCGCGCAACGTTTATTTGTCGCACGAAAACCGCAACGACAAGAAGCTCAACGTCGGTCAGCGCAAGGTCGACGCGCAAACGGAGGAGGTCTACACGCGCATTGCCGAGTTCATGCTCAACGACCCGCTCACGCTGCCCGCGCCCGCGGGCGGGCCGCACCAGTCGGTGATTCCGAAGCTCATCACGCAAACGGGCACGACGCTCTCCGGCGCAAAACTCTCGCGCAGCGAGCGCTGGGGCGAATACTACGATCGCCTGAACAAGGAAAGCGAGGCGGTGAAGGCGTATTTCAAGCTGATGCAAGGGGGCACCACGGCGATCGACGCGTTCCTCAAGGGCGACTGGAAGACCACGCATCCCCAGCAAAGCGCGCCGAGCCCCGACGCCGTGCTCACGCAGATGTGGGAGGACTATGCGGCGCTAGGCGGCAACGTGCCGGCTACGGGCCCGAGCGGCGTGCAGAACTTCCAGGCGCCGGCGAACGCCTCGCCCGGCACGCGGCCTTTCAGCCTCGCCGACCCGGCGGGCGGATTCCTCTCGATTCCGCGCGAGGTGGTCGTCGGCATGGGCCAGGTGCTGTCGCGCTGGGGCGCGGTGGATTTCGGCGGAGAAAGCGGTGACGTGATGCACTTCGACGACATGGACGGACTGGGAGGCGAGATCCGCAGCGCGACGGCCGCCGCGCAAGCCAAGATCAACGCGGCAGCCGCGCCGCCCGCCGCTGCGGGGAGCGGTTCGGCTGGTGGGTCAACTGCGGGGTCGGGCGCGGCACCCGCGCCCCCCATGCAATCTCCGCCGCCCACCGCCACGAGCGCCACGAAGCCGCCAGGCAAGTGAGCGGCGCGTGTGGCGCTCACGCGCCCTTGCGTGGCGCCGCGCCGCCAAACTCCGTCGCGTGCACGGCCTCGACCAGATAATCGACGAACGACACGATGCGCGCCGAAATCGCCGTATTGCGGTAGTAAACAGCGTGAATGGGCTGCCGCACGTCCAGGGTTTGACGCGCGAGCACCTGCACGAGGCTGCCGTTCGCGCGGTCCTGGGCCGTCATGAAGTCCGAGAGGCAGACCAGGCCCACGCCCGCGAGCGCCAGTTGCCGCAAGGTCTCCCCGCTCGACGACCACACATCGGGCTCGATGCGGTGCGGCTCGCCGTCGGCGCCCGTGAGCGGCCAGACGTTGAGCGACTCGGGTTGATTGAAGCCCAGCAGTGTGTGCTTTTCCAGATCGTCCACGCGTGTCGGGCGGCCGCGCGCCGCGAGATACTCCGGCGTGGCCAGCACGCGCACGCGGCTATTGCCGATCAGGCGGCTGTGCAGCGTGGAGTCCTTGAGCCGGCCAATGCGGATCGCCACATCGGTGCGCCGCTCCAGCAGGTCGATGATGCCCTCGTTGCTGTTGAGCTCCAGCTCCACCTGCGGATAGCGCTCGCGATAGCCCCGCACGAGCGGCACGATCACGTGGAGCATGAACGGCGACGCCGCGTCCACGCGCAAGCGCCCCGCGGGCATCTCGCGCCGCGCGAGCATCTGCTCCTCGGCGCCCTCCACCGACTCGATGATGGCGCGCGCGTTCTGGAGAAAGGCCTTGCCCTCCTCGGTGAGTTCGAGCCGCCGCGTGGTCCGGCGCAAGAGCGTGGTCTTGAGCTTTTCCTCGAGCCGCGCGAGCGTGCGGCTCGTGGCCGACACCGTGAGATCCAGTTGCTGCGCGGCCGCCGTGATGGACCCGCTGTCCACCACCGTGGCAAAGGCTTGCAGTTCGTCCAGAGTGATCTTCATTCTTGATCTGAAATCAAAACACTTTGGTCCATAGACCGGTTTTTAGTCAAAAGTAATTCCCGCACAATGCAGCGGTCCCAACTTGCTGATGCCAATTTGATGCCGACTTGATGCCAATCCAGGCCCCACGCGGGCCAAACGGCACCAGAAAGGCACGAAAAGGCACAAAAAAGGCACGACCGCCATGCTCGAACGCGACCTCAGTCTACCCGCTACGGCCCATCCGGAGCGCCCCGCCAACCCCGTGGCGCGCAGCGGCGCCACCCTGCCGCTCCTCGCGCTCGCCGTGGGCGCGTTCGGCATCGGCACGACCGAATTCTCGCCCATGGGCCTGCTGCCCGTCATCGCCGAAGGCGTCCACGTCTCGATCCCGACGGCCGGCATGCTCATCAGCGCCTACGCGATCGGCGTGATGCTCGGCGCGCCGCTCATGACGCTCGCCCTCGCGCGCTGGCCCCGCCGCACCGCGCTCATGGCGCTCATGGGCATCTTCACGCTCGGCAACCTGCTTTCGGCAATCGCCCCCGACTACACCACGCTGCTGCTCGCGCGGCTCGTCACGAGCCTCAATCATGGCGCGTTCTTCGGCATCGGCTCGGTGGTGGCGGCGAGCTTCGTGCCGCGCGAGCGTCAGGCAAGCGCCGTCGCGACGATGTTCATGGGCCTCACCATCGCGAACATCGGCGGCGTGCCCGCCGCCACGTGGCTTGGCGAGGCGATCGGCTGGCGCATGTCGTTCGCCGCGACCGCCGGCCTCGGCGCGCTCGCCATCGCGGGTCTCGCGTTCGCGCTGCCCAAGGACGAACCCGGTGAGATGCCCAACCTGCGCGCGGAACTCGGCGTGCTCACGCGCCCCGTGGTACTCGGCGCGCTTGGCACCACGGTGCTGGGCGCCGGCGCGATGTTCACGCTCTACACCTACGTCACGCCCACGCTCACGCACCTCACGGGCGCGACGCCCGGCTTCGTGACCGCCATGCTCGTGCTGATCGGCGTGGGCTTTTCCATCGGCAACGCAGCGGGCGGGCGTCTCGCCGACCGCTCGCTCGACGGCACGCTGCTCGGCTTTCTCGCGCTGCTGATCGCCGTGATGTTCGCGTTTCCGGTGCTCGCCGCCACGCATGTCGGCGCGGCAGTCGCGCTGCTCGTGTGGGGCATCGCCACCTTCGCGGTCGTCCCGCCGCTGCAAATGCGCGTGATGCGCGCCGCTCACGAAGCGCCGGGGCTGGCCTCGTCGGTCAACGTGGGTGCGTTCAATCTCGGCAACGCGCTAGGCGCCGCAGCCGGCGGCGCCGCGCTCTCGGGCGGTCTTGGCTACGGCGCGGTGCCGGTCGTCGGTGCGCTCATTGCGCTCGCAGGCGTCGCGCTCGTGGTCGCGCAGATCGTCATGAACCGCCGCTCGCGCACTGGCGCGAAGGCTTGAGTCAACCCGTCATCGCTTTTTCTCTCGTGGAGAACCTCATGAGCACTATTCCCGCATTCGGCCTCGGCACGTTCCGCCTGCAAGGCCAGATCGTCATCGATTCGGTGCGCAACGGTCTCGAAGTCGGCTATCGCGCCATCGACACCGCGCAGATCTACGGCAACGAAGCCGAGGTGGGCGAAGCGATCGCCGCTTCCGGCGTCGCGCGCAAGGATCTTTTCCTCACCACCAAGATCTGGGTGGACAACTACGCCCGCGAAAAGCTGGTGCCGAGCCTCAAGGACAGCCTCAAAAAGCTGCGCACCGACGAAGTGGACCTCACGCTCATTCACTGGCCCGCGCCGAATAACGGCGTGTCGCTCGAAGAATTCATGAGCGCGCTCGCCGAGGCGAAGTCGCAAGGCCTCACGAAGCAGATCGGCGTGTCCAACTTCAATATCGAACTGACGAAGCAGGCCATCGCCGTGGTCGGCAAGGAGAATGTCGCGACCAACCAGATCGAATTGAGCCCGTATTTGCAGAGCGGCAAGCTCGTGAGCTTCCTCCAGCAGGAAGGCATTCACGTGACGTCGTACATGACGCTTGCCTACGGCAAGGTGCTGGGCGACCCGGTCATTCGCGCCATCGCCGAACGCCGCCATGCCACGCCCGCCCAGGTGGCGCTGGCCTGGGCGCTGCGTCTGGGCTATTCGGTCATTCCCTCTTCGACGAAGCGCGAAAACCTCGCCAGCAATCTGCTCGCGCAAACACTGGAACTGAGCGACGAAGACATGGCGCAGATCGCCGCGCTCGAACGCAACGGCCGCGAAGTGAGCCCCGAAGGTCTCGCCGCGCAGTGGGACTGACGCCCCCGGCCAACCGGTTTGAATTCACGCGGCCCTTCGGTCCCACGGCGCGCCGCGACTCCGCACAAGGAACCCTGACGATGACGCACGATCCTCTTTTCCAGCCGCTCCAACTCGGCGCGCTGACCCTTCCCAACCGCATCGTGATGCCGCCCATGACGCGCTCGCGTGCGAGCCAGCCCGGCGACGAAGCCAACGACCTGATGGCCGAATACTATGCGCAACGCGCCGACGCCGGGCTCATCGTGAGCGAGGGCACGTATATCGCGCCGCTCGGCAAGGGCTATGCGTGGACGCCCGGCATTCACACGCCGTCGCAGATCGACGGTTGGCGCAAGGTGACGAGCGCGGTTCACGCCCGGGGCGGGCGCATCTTCGCGCAGCTCTGGCACGTGGGCCGCCTGAGCCACACCAGCCTGCTGGGCGGCGAACAACCGGTGTCGTCGTCGCCGCTTCAGGCCAAAGGCGTGAACGTGTTCATCGCCGGCGACGAGCAAGGCACGCCGGGTTTCGTTCAGGCATCCGAACCACGTGCGCTCGCCATCGACGAGATTCGCGAAATCGTGGACCAGTACCGCACGGCGGCGCGCAACGCCATGGCGGCGGGCTTCGACGGCGTCGAACTGCACGCGGCGAACGGCTATCTCGTCAACCAGTTCATCGACTCGAACGCGAACACGCGCACCGACGAATACGGCGGCTCGCTCGACAACCGCCTGCGCTTCCTCGATGAAGTCGCGCGCGCGCTGATCGAAGGCACGGGTGACGCGCAGCGCGTGGGCATTCGCCTCGCACCGCTCACCACGCTCAACGGCTGCGAAGACGCCGATCCGGAAACCACCTATCTCGCGGCGGCAAAACGGCTCGACGAAATCGGCGTGGCGTACATCCATATCGCCGAAGCCGACTGGGACGACGCGCCGCACATGCCGCTCGAATTCAAGCACAAGCTGCGCGCCGCCTACTCAGGTGTGCTGATCTATGCGGGCAAGTACACGGGCGAACGCGCGCGCGACGCGATCGCGTCGGGCTGGGCCGACCTCATCGCGTTCGGCCGGCCGTTCGTCGCCAACCCCGATCTCGTGCAGCGCTTGCGCCTTGATGCGCCGCTCGCGGCACATCATCGCGAAACGTTGTTCGGCGGCGGCGCGAAGGGGCTCACGGACTATCCGGCGCTCGACGAAGCGGCGGCCTGAACCCCGGTCGAACTCAAGCACGAATTCATGAAGGACAGCACTATGGCAAACGTAAGCGTATCCATCGATATTGCCGCGCCCGTGGAGTCGGTCTGGGCGCTGCTCGGCGAATTCAACGGCCTGCCCGCGTGGCTCGAATTCGTCCGCTCGTCGCGGCTCAGCGATGACGGGCGGCTGCGCCACCTCGAAGCGATCGACGGCTCGATCATCGTCGAGAACCTGCTCGAACACAGCGCGCCGGGCACGTTCTATCGCTATGCGATCGTCGAAGGTCCCGATCCGGTGACGAACTACAGGGCAAAGCTGAGCGCCAGCGCCATCGACGCGACCCACACGCGCGCCACCTGGGCGAGCGAATTCGAGCCGCTCGACGAGCAAAGCGCCGCCGCGCTCACCGGGCACTACGAGGTCCTGTACCGCGCGGGCCTCGATCGCCTCAAGACGCTCGTCGAAGCCGGGGCAACGGGCGGCTGACCCGTTCCGCACGGCTCACATCGAGGCTTCGAGCCCGGCGCGCTGGCCGCCGGCGCGAAGCCTCGCGCGGCGTTGCCCGCCCCTCGGGCAAACCCTGGCATTGACCGAGATCAAATCTCTCCCGCACAATTAGCCATATCGTGGACTTAACGTCCATATTGTGGACAAAGCGAGAGCAGACAATGTCGGATAAAACTTACTCCCCCATGACGCCGTACCAGCTTCCGTTCCCCAAGGAAGCGCAGCAGGAAATCGTCATCCCCCACGCCATTCCCACCGACGAACGCGTCTGGGTGCCCCAGGCCGAGAACGTCTGGTTCCGTCCGCTTTGCCTGAACACGGCGCAGGGCTACTGGATGAATTTGTTGCGCGTTCGCAAGTCAGGTGTCCTGAGCAGGCACCGCCACCCGCAGGCCGTGCACGGCATGGTGCTCAAGGGCCGCTGGCGCTATCTGGAGCACGACTGGGAAGCCACCGAAGGCAGCTATGTGTTCGAGCCGCCCGGCGAAACGCACACGCTTTACGTGCCGGAAGACGTGGAGGAAATGATCACCTACTTCCAGGTGAACGGCGTGATGTTCTACTGCGACCCGTGGGGCAACTACACGGGCTACGAGGACGTGTTCACGAAGATCGACATGTGCCGCAAGCACTACGCGGCGGTGGGCCTTGGCGAAGACTACGTGGACCAGTTCATCCGATGAGCCGCGCCCGCTACGACTTCGCGGGGCGCGTAGCCGTCGTGACCGGCGCCGCGGGCGGCATTGGCCGCGCGATCAGCAACGCCTTCGCGCACGGCGGCGCGCGCACCGTGAACTGGGACCGCGTGCCCGGCGATCTGGACAGCGCCGCCGCGCCCCATCACGTGGAAGTCGACGTCACCCGCCCCGAGACCGTCGAGGCCGCGCTTGCCGAAACGCTCGCGCGCTTCGGGCGCATCGACTACCTCGTGAACAACGCGGGCTTCGCCGGGTCGACCATGCCGCTCGACGCCTACGATCCCGCCGAATGGCAGCGCATCGTGGACGTCAATCTGGTCGGCACGTATCACGTTTGCCGCCACGTCGTGCCGGTCATGCGCCGCGCGCAAGCCGGGCGCATCGTCAACGTGGCCTCGCTCGCTGGCAAGGAAGGCACGCCGAACGCCTCCGCCTACAGCGCCGCGAAGGCGGGCGTGATCGCGCTGACCAAGTCGCTTGGCAAGGAGCTCGCGCAAACGGGCATTCTCGTCAACGGCATTGCGCCCGCCGCCGTGGAAACGCCGCTGCTCGCGCAAATGTCGGCGGCGCACGTGCAGACGATGATCGACAAAAGCCCGCTCGGGCGCCTCGGCACCGTCGACGAAGTCGCCGAACTCGCGCTCTGGCTTTGTTCGGATTCCTGCACGTTCAGCACGGGCGCGATATTCGACCTTTCGGGCGGCCGCGCGACGTATTGATGCGCCGCACCGATTCATAGTGCGCCGCCGCCCGGCGCACACATTACAACAGCACAAGGAGACGAG
Organism: Paraburkholderia unamae; assembly: GCF_003096875.1. Lineage (NCBI taxonomy): Bacteria > Pseudomonadati > Pseudomonadota > Betaproteobacteria > Burkholderiales > Burkholderiaceae > Paraburkholderia > Paraburkholderia unamae. Next base: position 73,346 of record NZ_QEOB01000029.1, on the reverse strand, counting down.
CCATGCAAAAGAAGTCGCAACGGCTAAAACGCACCCAGACGGTCGCCATCGCCTTTCTGACGATAGCCGGCATCGTCAACTATCTCGACCGCAGCACGCTGTCCATCGCCAACCATTCCGTGGCCGAGGAGCTGCATCTGAACGCCTCGGAAATGGGCCTGCTGCTGTCGGCCTTTTCACTCGCCTATGCGTTCGCGCAATTGCCGGTGGGCGCGATGCTCGACCGTTTCGGCTCGCGCGTGATGCTCGGGCTCGGCATGCTCGTGTGGTCGGTCGCGCAGGTGACGGGCGGCTTCATCCAGACGCTCAATCACTTTCTCGCCGCACGCGTCGTGCTCGGCATTGCCGAAGCGCCGTTGTTCCCCGCCGGGGCCAAGGTCATTCATGAATGGTTCGCCGTGCGCGAGCGCGGCGCGCCGACGGGCACGTTCGTCTCCTCTTCGACGATCGCGCCGATGATCGCGCCGCCGCTGCTCACCGTGCTGATGCTCACGTTCGGCTGGCGCCCGATGTTCATCATCATGGGGGTGCTGGGCGTGCTCGTCTCGATCGGCTGGTACATGGTCTATCGCAACCGCGATCAGGTCGTGCTCACCGCCGAGGAAACGGCGTGGCTCGAAGACGGTGCGACCCAGGCGCCGCAAAAGAGCGCGCTGAGCTTCGCCGAGTGGGGCATGCTGCTCAAGCAGCGCAACACGTGGGGCATGATCTTCGGCTTCATGGGCGTGATCTACATGGTGTGGCTCTACCTCACCTGGCTGCCCGGCTACCTGGAGAAGGAGCGCCACATCAGCATCGCGCACACGGGCTGGCTCGTCGCCATTCCCTATGTGTTCGGCACGATCGGCATGGCGAGCAGCGGCTTTATCTCCGACTACCTGCTCAATCGCGGCATGGCGCCCATTCGCAGCCGCAAGTGGCCGCTGTGCGTGGGCCTGATCGGCGCGGCCGCGTTCACTGTGCCGGCCGCCTACACGCCGAGCACCGCGCTCGCCATCACCTATGTGTCGGTCGCGATGTTCTTCGTGAACATGTCGAGCGGCGCCGCCTGGGCGCTCGTGAGCGTGGCCGCGCCGCGCCATCTCGTGGCCTCGCTCGGCAGCATGCAGAATTTCGGCGGCTATTTCGGCGGCTCGTTCGCGCCGGTCATCACGGGCATCGTGGTGGACCAGACGCATTCGTTCGTCAACGCCCTGCTCATCAGCGCGGCTGTGGCGTTCGCCGCCGCATTCGTCTATCTCTTCGTCGTCAAGGAAGTCACGCCCCAGGGCGAGCGCCAGGCGGCGGCCACTCAACCTACCTGATTCATTCGTTCGCACTCCACACCATGACATTCAAGAACAATCTTCTGGAGGGCAAGGTCGCCCTCGTAACGGGCGGCCTCTCCGGCATTGGCGCTGCCATCGCCAACCGTCTCGCGCAACTCGGCGCGCGCACCGTGGCGGCCGGTCTGCCGCCGGCATCGAGCACGCCCGATGCGCCCGACGCGCTGGACGCCGCCGTGCAGCGCGCGACGCTCGACGTGCGCTCCGCCGACGACGTCGCACGCGTGATCGGCGGCTTCGAGCGGCTCGATATCGTGGTGAATTGCGCGGGCGTCATCAGCCGCGGCGAGGAACACCAGATCGAGGTGTTCGAACGCGTGCTCGACATCAATCTCAACGGCACGATGCGCGTATGCGCGAGCGCGCGCGAATTGCTGAAGGCGTCGTCGGGCTGCATCGTCAACACGGCGTCGATGCTGAGCTTTTTCGGCGGCGGCCTCGTGCCCGCCTATAGCGCGAGCAAGGGCGGCGTGGCGCAGCTCACGCGCTCGCTCGCGATTGCCTATGCGGGCGACAATATCCGCGTGAACGCGCTCGCGCCCGGCTGGATCGCCACGCCGCTCACGCAGGCGCTACAGGACGACGACGGCCGCGCGCAAGGCATTCTCGAACGCACGCCGATGAAGCGCTGGGGCCGGCCCGAGGAAGTCGCGAACGTGGCGGCGTTCCTCTGCACGCCCGCCGCTTCGTTCATGACGGGCGCGATCGTGCCGGTGGACGGCGGCTATCTGTGCGCGTGACGCGCACCTGATGGACGCATGATCGCTATTCCCTGTGTGCCGGCAACCTCGGCGCGCACGCGCCGCGCCGATGTCCGGGGCCTGGAATTGCGGGCATAATGACGCCACATGGCGCCTGCAAGCTTTCGAATGTCGACCTCAGAACCCTCCGCATCCTCCTCAGCCTCCACAGCATCCGGCGACGCCAAGGCCGTCGCCGGCACCGCCGCCTTTTCGAAGTTCATCGCCGTGCTTCAGCTCATCGCCGACGCCGACACGCCGCCGAACATCGCGAAGCTCGTAGCGGCGAGCGGCTATCCGCGCCCGACCGTGCATCGCATCGTGGCGGCGCTCCAGGCCGAAGGGCTCGTCACGGCGGTGGGCGGCGGCAACACGTTCGCGCTCGGCACGCGGCTCGTGAGCCTCGCAAGCCGTAGCTGGGAGCGCTCCGACCTGCGCATCGCCGCCGTCGACGCGCTCATGGAACTGCGCAACAGCACCTCCGAAACGGTGCATCTCGCCGTGCCGAGCGACGGTGCGATGGTCTACATCGAAAAGCTCGAAAGTCCGCACGCCGTGCGCATGGCCTCGCGCATCGGCACGCGCGTGACGCTCACGTCGAGTTCGGTTGGCAAGGCATGGCTCGCCACGCTCACGCCGGCCGAACGCGAGCCGCTGCTCCAGCACGCGCCGCGCGTGCGCTTCACCGAGCATACGATGACCGATCTCGACGCGATTCGCGAGGAGATCGAACTCACGGCGCAGCGTGGTTATGCGGAAGACCGCGAGGAAAACGAGCAGTCGATCTGGTGTTACGGCGCGGCGATTCTCGGCGCCGACGGGCGCGCGGTGGGCTGCGTGAGCATCAGCATGCCGATGTTTCGCCGCGAGGCCGACGCGCAACGCAGCTACGTCGAGCCGCTGCTCGCGGCGTGCCGCGCGATTGCCGCGCGGCTCGGCCCGGTTTCGGCGCGCTGAGCCGCCCGGCGCGCGGGCGGCGTCTCGCGCCACGGCGGCGGCTTCGTTACTTCGCCTCTTCGACGCGCCGCTCGTCGGTGTTGCTCGGAAAGCGCGCCTGCCCGTAGCGGATAATGAGCACGCCCAGTGCGATCAGCACGATCGCGGCGGCGGAGGCGAGCAAATGGAGTTCCGTGTTCGCGCCCGCGCGCAGGATCAGATCCCGCGCGATCGATACCATCGCGATGTAGAGCGGAAAACGCACGGGCAACTGGCCCGCCTTGAGATACTGCCCGACCATCGCGAATATTTCGAGGTAGAGGAACATCAGCAGCAGATCGGTCAGCGTCACGCCGTCCGAATTCACCATGTGCCAGATCAGCACGCCCATGGCCGCCACGGTGCCAATGCCGATAATGAACAGGCCGAACAGTTCGGCCAGTTCCATGGCGCGTTCAAGGCGCTCCTTGATCGCTCGTTGCAGAGCGTGCTCGTACTTCATCTTCGCGGTTCCCAAATGACAAGGTAAGGGAATAGTACCGCGACGAAATGAAAATTCGAAAATGCGCGCGTAAGCGAAGATGAAATCGGGTCCGGCTGTGGCGGCCGGATCAAACCACCTCAATCAAGCCACTGGCGCAACCGCGCGCAGATCGTCGAGCACGGCGCGCGCGAATTCGAGCTGCGTGACGAGCGCGGGCGAAGCGGGCCGTATCGGCATGCGCGTTTCGTGCGAGATGCGCCCGTCGAGCGCCAGCATGGCCTTGATCGCGGCGGGGTTCGGCGCGGTGAACAACAGGCGCAGCACGGGTTTGAAGCGCAGGAACAGGCGCTGCGCCGCGTCGCCGTAGCCGGCCTTCCTGAGCGCCAGCACGTCGCGCAGCAGGTCGGCGCAAACATGCGCGCTCGCGAGAATGCCCCCCGCGCCTCCCGCTTCCAGGCATTCGAGAAACGCCTCGTCGGTGCCGCACAACAGCGTGATGGGCAGCGCGCCCAGCGCTTCATAGCGCTCGCTCACGCAAGCCTTGATCGCCACGATATTGTCGATTTCGGCCAGCCGGCGCACCGTGTCGACTTCGAGCGAAACGCCGGTGCGATGCGGCACGTCGTAGAGCACGACCGGTCGTGCAGTCGCCGCCGCGATCTGCTCGAAGTGCCACAGGAGACCTGCCTGGTCCGGGCACACGAATGACGGCGGCGGCGCAAGAAAGCCCGCCACGTCCCATCTTTCGAGGCTGCGCACGTCCTGCACGAACGCTTGCGTGTCGCTGCCGCCCAGGCCCGCGAGCACGGGCACGCGTCCTGCCGCCACATCCGTTATCGCCTGCAAGACCGCAAGACGTTCGACACCGCGCAGCAGCGCCGCCTCGCCTGTCGTGCTGAGCGCGACGACACCGGCAATGCCGCTGCTCACGGACTCGTCGGTCAGGCGTTGCAATGCGTCGATATCCACTTCGCCGTCGCGCAGGGGCGTGACGATCGGCAACCAGATTCCTTCGAACATATCAGGCCTCCTTGCGCGGCATACGCTCACGCAACGCGCCGATCGTGGCTTGCGGAACGGTGGTCATGAGCGTATGCAAGGTGAAGTCGATATCCTCGGGCGCGATATCGAGCAGCACGCGCGTCACGCCGCGCTCGAAGCCGGTCTGCGCGACGTACACGCCGAGCGGCGAATGAAGCAGCGTGGCGAGATGGGCGCGCGCGGTATCGGCGGTGCTTGCGGTCAGCACGACTTCCAGCCAGGCACGCGGCGCGCGCAGCGGCACGACTTTGGCGCGCGGGCGGGGACGAGGGGCTTCGTCGTAAAGCGTAATGGGATTTGCGCAAGCCATGAGAATGAGGCGGTACTCGCAGGTTGTGAACACAACCTTAGCGTAGTGGGCGGCGTATAAAACTGGTGTTAAAAAAACGCGCGATGCGATTGAAGCCCGCCGGGATCGCGCTCGGCACACACTTGCCTTGCATCGCCTTTACGCATTGGCGGCCGATCTTTTACAGGTTTTTTATGCCGCTTTCGCTACGATCATTGTGATCCGCCAATCACTCGGGCCACCTCGTGTTGAAACTCCTTATTCCCGTCTTCGATCATCATGGCGCCGCCGAAGCCGCGCGCCACAGCGCGTTTCTTTTTGCGGAGCGCGGCATGGTCGAAGTCGAAGTCGTCGAGACCGTGCAGGACGTCAGCGCCGACCTGCGCAAGCGCAGACAGCGGCGCCTGAGCGACACGCTGAGCGCGACGTGCGCGATACTCGAAGACGCGGGTGTGCCCTACCGCCTGCGCCACGCGCCGGGCCCGGCCGAGCGCAGCATCGCGGCCTGCGTGGAATGCGGCGGCGCCGATATCGTTCTCGTGGATGCGAGCCATCTCGGCTTCGTGCGCAAATGGATGATGCTCACGCGGCTCAAGCGCCTGTGCAGCGTGCCGGTCACGTTGCTGCATTGAACGCATCGACTGCGTGCATCGTCTGAGCCTGACCGAACCATGCTTCGAGCCACCCGCACCGGGAATCCGCAAAGACGCGCGCTGCTGCGCGTGTGTGCGCTGATCCTCTTGATCAATCCCATTTTGACTTCGGCGTTCGCGTTTTTCGCGTTCTCGAATCATCCCGATTTCGCCCTGGGACTAACCGCCTTTTTTTGCTTCATGTGCTGTGCGCTGCTTGCCGCATGGATACGTTCCGATGCGCGGCATGCATGGTCGCGCGCGAGCGAATCGGGCTTCGTCCAGCCGGCCGCCATTCGCCCCGGGCGCGCCGTGCGCGTGGCTTGCGCCTGCCCCTCGCGCTGGCTAGTCGTGCTGCATGTGGAGTTGCATGGGGGCGTCGTCGCCGCCCGCTAGCATTGCGCCTGGCCGAGCCTTCGTGCCCCCGCGCTCACCGCCTTCACCGGCAAGGCGGAAGCTCCGCCGCGCGCGCTCTCGCCTGGGTGGCGGCCGCCGTGTTATAGGCATCCATGTTCTGCGCGGCATAGCGGTATTGTTGATCCGCGATGGTGTACTGCTCCAGTTCCCGCGAGCAGCGCATGCCCGACGGCGAACTCGTCTGACATCGGCGAATGGTGACGAGCGCCTGGAGGCGCTGGTTGTCGGCCGAAGCGTAATCGCTGCCAATACGCTGGGAGTCGAAGCCGCGCGTGATCGCGGCAATGCGCGCCTCGCTGTCCGCATGCTGCCGCGGGGTGGCGCAAGGATAGGTATTGCGTGCCTGCCCGAATGCCTGCGCCGCGACGAGGCACAGCAGCAATACGGGCCATGAATATTTCCGCTGCATGCGATTCCTCATATTGTCGGGGGATTCAAGAATCGCCTGGCGGCGCGCGGCATGATTTCGCCGCAATTTCGCCGCCAATACGCTATTTCAATGTAGATAGGCGCCTAACCGGGATCAAGAAGATTCGTAACCATTCGACCCAGGTTTGGTTATGCACCGCACAGAACTCGCACGATCGTACGTTCCCAAACTTCCTTGAATCATCAAGCGTCATCGCGCACGAGTCGTTCCCGCTTGCGCGAGGCAGCGCATGCCGCAACACGGTTTCATGCGATGAGGACTACTATATCGTCTGTGTATTGAGCACGCCGATCGCGGAGGACCGATGGCTGACTGGTCTAGCATGATTCGTGAATTCGTCGGTGAAATTGCCGCCAGCGTCGCCATGATCGGACGCGACGAACGGGGCCAGTTCGTCGTCTCCGCCTGCAACGATCATTTCATGCAAATGACGGGCGGCAGGCGCGGCGCGATCAAATCGTTCCCGGCGTCGTTCGACACGTTGATCCCCAATTACGCGCGCACCGAGATTCGCCAGAAACTCAACGAGTGCTTCGACTCGGGCATCGCCCAGGAGCTCGAACAGGCCTATGACCTGAGAGACGGCACGCACTGGTGGCGGCTGTCGCTCAAGCCGCTGCGGCACAGCGAAGGCACGGCTTCGGTGCTCGAAATCATGGTGACGGGCCTCGAAATCACCACGAAGATGCAGCTCACGCACGAACTCGAAGTCAGCACGTCGCGCTTTCGTTCGGTCGTGGACGCGGCCTACGACGCGATCATCACGATCGACCAGCAGCACTGCATCACGCTGTTCAATCGCGCCGCCGAAAACCTGTTCGGCTACGCGGCTGCGGAAATGCTTGGGCAACCCATCACATTGCTGCTACCCGAGCGCTACCGCGCCAATCATTCGCAATATGTCCATCAGTTTGCCCGCTCGCCCGTGCGCTCGCGCCAGATGGACGAGCGCAACCGCGTTTATGGCCTGCATCGCGACGGCACGCTTTTGCCCGTGGAAATCGCGATTTCGAAAATCAACGTGGGCGGGCTGATCGAATTCACGGCCGTCATTCGCGACATTGCCGATCGCGTTCAGTTGATGGACCTGCTCCAGAAGCAGGCCGTGACCGACGAATTGACGGGCCTGCCCAACCGCAGGGAATTCGCCGATACGGTGGAGAAACTGCTGGATGCCGAGGGCAAGCTGTCGGTCTTCATTCTCGATATCGACTTCTTCAAGAAGATCAACGACAGCTACGGACACGATATTGGCGACGAAGTCTTGCGCGTCATGGCCAAGGTCGTGATGGACGCCGACCGGCGCATCGGCGTATTCGCCCGCTGGGGCGGCGAGGAATTCGTCGCCGCGCTGCCGGGCCTCGATATCGCGCAGGCCACGGCCGTTGCCGAAGACCTGCGCGCGACAATCGATGAGCAGCGCTTCGAACATAAGTGGCGCCTGGGCAAGCCCGTGCCTTTTACGGTGAGCATCGGCCTGACCGAGCGCCGGCCCGGCGAGCACGACGTGGCGGCGATCGTGAAGCGCGCCGACCTCGCGCTCTATCGCGCCAAGGACAGCGGCCGAAACCGCGTGGAAATCGGTTAGCCCCGCTTTCGTCTGATCAAACGGCTGCGTGCCCGCGTTTGCCGCGCCGGGCGGCGACCTCCGTTCGTTGCCCTCGCAACCTTACGGTCAAATCCCCTCAAGACCCCTCAAGAGAGCGCCGCTTGCTGCCGTTATGCAGTCCTGCTCGCGTCGTCTCTCTCGCACGCTTACGCGCGACAGCGTATTCCCGTTCCGATAAGAAGACCCAAAAATGACCCTTAAGCAAAAGCTTGCCGCCATGTTCGCGGTGCTCTGGATCGGCCTGATCCTGATTGTCGTCGCGGGCGCCATGCAGAACCGCGCCTCCATGCTCGCCGACCGTCGCGCGGCGCTCAAATCGATCGTCGACGGCGCGGCCAGCATCGCGGCCCACTATCACGACCTTGCGCAGCAGAACAAGATGACCGAGGCGCAGGCGCAGCAGCAAGCGCTGGAAGCCATTGGCGCGCTGCGCTATGGCGAGGACGGCTATATCGCGATCAACGACTCGCACGCCACCATGCTCGCGCACCCGAACCATGCGCTGATCGGCAAGAGCATGGTGGACTTCACCGACCCCGCCGGCAAACACGTGGTCACCGACATGAACCGCGTGGCCGATTCGAGCCCCGAGGGCGGCTTCTCCGACTATTTGTGGCCGCGCCCCGGCAGCACCGAGGCGGTGCCGAAAACGGCCTACGTGCGGCGCTTCGCGGCCTGGGACTGGTACATCGTGACCGGCATGTACATGGACGACATCGACAGCGCGATCGCCGCCGCCGCGCTGCGCTGGCTGCTGATGACGGCCGTGCTGGGCGGCGTCGCGACCGGCGCCATGCTGCTCGTCACGCGCAGCGTGGTGCGCAGCCTCGGCGGCGATATCGGCGTTGCGGTGTCCGCGGCGCGCCGCATCGCCGACGGCGACCTCACGGCGCAGGTGCCGGTGCGCCACGACGACAACGCGAGCCTGCTCGCCGCGCTCGCCTCGATGCAAACGGGGCTCGTGAAGGCCGTGCACTCGATTCGCGCCGGCACGGAGAACATCGACGTGGGCGCTTCGGAAATCGCGGCCGGCAACACCGATCTTTCGCAACGCACCGAAGAACAGGCGGCCGCGCTCGTGCAGACCGCGTCGAGCATGGACCAGATGACCGCGAACGTGCGCCAGAACGCCGATAGCGCGAACCAGGCCGCCACGCTCGCGCGCCAGGCCGCCGACGTGGCCGCGCGCGGCAACGCGAGTGTGGACGACGTCGTTCACACCATGGACGCGATCACGTCGAGTTCGGGCAAGATCGTCGACATCATCGGCGTGATCGACGGCATTGCGTTCCAGACCAATATCCTCGCGCTCAACGCCGCCGTGGAAGCGGCGCGCGCGGGCGACCAGGGGCGCGGCTTCGCGGTGGTCGCCGCCGAAGTGCGCAGCCTCGCGCAGCGCTCCGCCACCGCCGCCAAGGAAATCAAGGTGTTGATCGACGCGTCGACGGCGAGCGTGCAGCAAGGCGCGTCGCTCGTGGCCGACGCGGGCGCGACCATGCACGAGGTCGTCGAGGCGGTGGGACGCGTGAGTGCGATCCTTCAGGAGATCAGCCACGCTTCAACGGAGCAGTCGGCCGGTATCGAGCAGGTCAATCGCGCGGTGGGCGAGATGGACCAGGTGACCCAGCAGAACGCGGCGCTCGTGGAGCAGGCCGCGGCGGCCGCGCACTCGCTCAAGGATCAGGTCGTCATGCTGCGCGAAGCGGTGAATGTGTTCGCGCTGCCCGGCGAGGCCGCCACCCGGGCAACGGGTTCTTTATCGGCGCGTTGAGCGGTTGCGCCTGGCCCGAGTGAAACGGGCCAGGGTAAAGCGCGCCAGGGTAAAACGGGCCACCCACCTGCTTGCCGATAGCGCCGTGAAACGGCGTTCGCGGCGAGCGTGCGGGCTTGGCGGTTAGTTGCATTTGAGACGCAACGAAAGGCCGGGCGCCCGGCGCAGCGTCGGCCGACTTTGCAGCCGACTTTTCAGACCAGCTCACCGCGTAGCTTCGCCAGCAGTTGCAGCAGCGCCCGCACATCCTCCTCCTGCGTACGCCACGACGACACGCTGATGCGCAGCGCGGGCCGTCCCTGCCACGTGGTGCCGCCGAACCAGGTCTCGCCCGAAGCCTGCACCGCGCCACGCAGCGCCACGGTCGCGTCATCCGTCTCGCAGCGAAACAGCACCTGATTCAGCACGACGCGGTTGAGCACCTCGAAGCCCAGTCGCGCGAGTTCCTCGCCGATGCGCCGTGCGTAGGCATGGTGCCGCTCGATCATGTGCGCCACGCCCACACGGCCGAGCGTGCGCAGCGCCGCCCACACGGGAATGCCGCGCGCGCGGCGCGAAAATTCGAGCGTGAGATTCTTTTGCGCGTCTGCGCTCGCGGACAGATACGCCGCGTCGCTGTTCATGGCCTCGGCGAGCGCCTGGGCGTCGCGGCAAATGACCATCGCGCAGTCGTACGGGGTGTTCAGCCACTTGTGCGCGTCCGTGGTCCAGCTATCGGCCTCTTCGATGCCCGCCGTCAATCCGGCGAGCGCGGCCTGCGCCGAAGTGCGCGCCCACAGCCCGAACGCGCCATCCACATGCACCCAGGCGCCCGCCTCTCGCGCGCGCGGAATGATCTGCGCGAACGGATCGAAGGCGCCCGTATTCACTTCGCCGGCCTGAAGGCAAAGGATCGTGCGCGCGTCGAGCGGCGGCAGCCGCGCGGCATCCACGCGGCCGTCTTCGTCGACGCTCGCGTACACGATGCGATCGAGCCCGAAGCCCAGAATGCGCAGCGCTTTTTTCACCGTGATGTGCGCGAGTTCCGACACCACGACCTTGATTTCCGGCCCACCGATCAGCCCCTGGCGGTCGAAGTCCCAGCCCTGGCGCGCCAGCAGCGCGCGCCTCGCGCTCGCGAGCGCGCCCAGCGTGCAGGCCGTGGCGCTCGTGCCGAAACCCACGGCACTGGCGCGCGGCAAGTCGAGCGCGTCGAGCACCCAGCGGCCCGCAATGCGCTCCAGCGTGGCCGCCACCGGCGAATTGTCGAACGTCGATGCGCACTGATCCCACGCGAGCATGAGCCGCTCGGCCGCCGCGGCCGCGGGCAGCGCCGCGCCGATCACGAAGCCGAAATAGCGCGGCCCGTTCGAAGCCGTGGTCGCCGCCGAACCGATGCGATCGAGCAACTCGAGCGTCTGCGCGGCGGGCAGTCCGTTGGCGGGCAGCGGCTCGTCGAAGGCGGCGAGCGCCGCGATGGCCTCGTTCGAGGGGAAAACGCGCCGGGTGGCGTTGCCTTCGGTGTAGCGCAGGCCGCGCGCATCGGCGTCCGCCAGCAGGTTGAGTTCGTCCATCCGTTGTGCCCTCTTCAGGTTGTCGTTCGAGCTTCGATTCACTTGCGCTTCAGGCGCGCGCGGCCGTGGCGGGCATGTGGCGTAGCGTGACGGCCCAGAACACCAGCGCGAGCAGGCTCACGCCGGCGCCCAGCAGGCAGACCCCATGCCAGCCCGCCACGGCATACGTCGCGGTCGTGCCGATCGCGCCAAGCCCGCTGCCCAGCGCGTAAAACAGCATATAGAGGCTCACGAGGCGGCTGTGCGTTTGCGCGTCGCTGCGAAAAATCAGGCTTTGATTGGTCACGTGCAGCGCCTGGCCGCCCAGGTCGAGCAAGACGATGCCGATCACGAGCAGCCACAGCGAGTGCCCCAGCATCGAAAGCGGCCACCATGCGAGCAACAGCAGCGCCAGCGCGGCCGCGCTCACGCGCTGCGACCATCCCCGGTCGGCCCAGCGCCCGGCGCGCGCGGCGGCGAGCGCACCCGCCGCGCCGGCCAGCCCGAAAGCGCCGATCGCCGTGTGAGAAAAATGATAGGGCGGCGCGCTCAACGGCAGCACGAGCGCGCTCCAGAAGATGTTGAAGGTCGCGAACATCAGCAGCGCGAGCCCGCCGCGAATCTGCAAGACGCGATTCGCGCGCAATAGCGCCAGCATCGAACCGATCAGGCGCGCATAGCCGATGGAGCCCGATGCGTTGGGCTTGCCCGCCAGGTTCGGCAACCGGCGCCACAGCGGCACGACGAGCGCCAGCATGACGACGGCGGCGCAGCCGTACACGCCGCGCCACCCCGCCAGATCGCTCACGCCGCCCGCGAACACGCGCGCGAGCAGCAGGCCGATGAACACGCCGCTGCCCGCCGCGCCCACCACGCGGCCCCGCTCGTGGGGCGCGGCCGCAGCGGCGGCGTAGGCGATCAAGCCCTGCGTCATCGCCGTGCCCAGCAAACCGACGCACAGCATGCCGCCCAGCAGCACCGGCGCGGACCGCGCGAGGCTCACGACAATCAGCGCGCCAACCAGCGCCAGCAACTGCGCGATCATCAACCGGCGGCGCTCCATCCTGTCGCCCAACGGCACGAGCAGCAGCAGCGCGAGCGCACAACCGGCCTGCGTGGCCGTGACCACGCCGCCAACGGCCGCGCGGCTGATGCCGAAATCGCGCGCCAGTGCATCCAGCAGCGGCTGTGCGTAGTAGACATTGGCCACGCTCAAACCGCTCGCGAGCGCGAACAACATGACGAGCCCGCGCGGCAGGTCCGCGCGGGGCGTGGCGGCGTCGCCGTCGCAGGGCGTTACGAGCGTGATCGAATCCACGTCCATGAGCGTCAATCCAGTTTCAAAATAAAACCAATTGAATAGTATGACGGGTAGTTTTAAAATGCAACTGCATAGGCAAATACCGACTCAAGCCCGGACTTGCATCCAAACTCAAGCGCGAACGCAAAAGGAAATCGCCATGGCACGCAAATCCATGAACAAGGAGACCTGCCCGGTCGCGCGGTCGGTGGACCTGATCGGCGACCGCTGGTCGTTGCTGATCCTGCGCGACGTGTTCGACGGCATTTACCGCTTCGGCGACATCCAGCGCAACCTGGGCGTGGCGCGCAATATTCTGTCCGGCCGCTTGAGCCGGCTCGTCGAGGAAGGGATTCTGGAAACGCGCCCGGCGTCGGACGGCACGACCTACCAGGAGTACGTGCTGACGAAAAAAGGCGAAAGCCTGTTCCCCATCATGGTCGCCCTCCAGCAATGGGGCGAACGCCATCTGTTTTCACGCGGCGAGAAGCATTCGTGGCTCATCGACAAGGCAACGGGCAAACCGCTGCTTGCCATGCAGCCGCGAACCCGCGACGGTGACGAGTTGACGCTTCACGACACCGAGGTCAGGAAGCCCGCGTGAGGCAGGATCAACGAAACCTCAATTCATCAAGGATTCCTGATCAACGATCAACCATGACAACAGACGCGGCCTCTTTCAGGCCGCGCCCGCCCGGTGGGTTTACAGCGCCGGATCGATCGGCGCGGGCGGCGCGCCGCGCGCCTCGATGGCCTTGCCCGCCAGCAGGCACAGGTCCTCGCGGAAGTGTCCGGCGACGATCTGCACGCCTACCGGCACGTCTTTCACCATGCCCGTCGAAACGACGAGCCCGGGCAGCCCCATGGCCGGCAGCGCACGCATGGTCAACTGGGCGTCCCACACGCGGCGAAAGCCCGCTTCGCCCTGCATGTCGAGGTTGTCCGGAAACGGCAGTTCGCCCGACACCGGCAGCAGCAACACGGGATACGTCGAGAGAAACAAGCGCCATTCGCGCGTGAGCGTCGTGCGGCGCACGAGCGACTTCGTCACCACGTCCTCGGGCATCGCCGCAACCTTGGCGCGCACACCGTCCACCACCGCTTGCGCGCCGGGGTCGCCGTCACGCGCGACGGCGTCCGCCAGCGCCGGGAAGCCGTCGCCAAGCCACAGGCGCTCCTGCACTTCGCCCGCGTCGCGCAAGAGCGGCACGTCGTCGATCTGCTCGACGCTCCAGCCCGCGTCGGCAAGTCTGCGGCCCGCGTCGAGCAAGGCGTCCTCCACGTCCTTTGTGATCGTCATGCCGCCGGGGCGCAGGCAGAGCGCGGCGCGCAGCGGCGTTTCGGGACCGACCAGCGGCGCGGGCGACCACCAGGGATCGCGCAGGTCGGGTGCCGCAAGCGCGGCAAGCGCAAGGCGCAGGTCGTCGACGGTGCGCGCGAGCGGCCCCGCGCCCGACATCAGTTGCGCGCCGATCGGCCGCTCCGGCGAGGAGGCGTTGAACGCGGGCACGCGCCCGATGCTGGGCCGCAGGCCATGCACGCCGCACGCATAGGCCGGATAGCGCACCGAGCCGCCAATGTCGGTGCCGAGCGCGATCTGCCCGATGCCGACCGTGACCGCCGCCGCTGCGCCGCCGCTCGAACCGCCCGGCGTGAGCGACGCATTGCGCGGGTTCTTCGTATGCCCGTGGACCTGATTGCTCGTGAACCAGCGCAGCGCGAAGGTCGGCGAGTTGGTGCGGCCAAGCAGCACGGCGCCCGCGCGCACGAGGTTATCCACGGCCGGACTGTTGGCCTGCGCGATCAAGTCCTGTTGCAGGCGCGTGCCGTTGGTCGTGGCGAAGCCCGCCTGATCGACGTTGATCTTCGTGGTCACGGGCACGCCCGCGAGCGGGCCCGGATCCTCGCCGCGCGCGAGCGCCGCGTCGATGCGGTCGGCCTGCTCGTAGACCCACTCGGGCCGGTAGGCGACCACCGCGTTGATGAGCGGGTTGACGGCTTCGAGGCGCGCCAGCGTCGCCTGCGCGGCCTCGCGCGCCGACACTTCGCGCGCGCGAATGCGCTGCGCCAGCTCCGTTGCCGATAAACGCCATAGTTCAGTCACGTTTCCTCCATTTCGTTATCAGTTGGATCAATAAGGAGTGCTTCATGCGTTTGCGGAAAGCGTCGGAATGCGCCGCCGGTCGCGCAGCACCGCGAGCGCCAGCGCCGCGAGCCCGCACGCGGCGATCAGCGCCAGCAGCGCGCCACGGCCGCTGTGAACGAGCACCCAGCCGCCCACCGCGGGAAATCCGAACGCGCCGACGAAGTACGCCGCGACGAACCACGTGAGCGCGGCGCGCCGGTGCGCGGCGACGGAGTCGTTGACGGCCTGGAGCTGGACGATGGGATAGGCGAGCCCGTAGCCCGTGCCCAGCAGCACCGCCGCCGCCGACTGGAACAACACGTGGTACGGCACGACGAACATCGCCGCGCTGCCCAGCACCATCATGGCGAGCAACACTTTGGTGGCGGTTTCGGCGCGCATCTTGATGACGAGGCGCGAAAGCAGCCAACGCGTCGCCACGACCGTGATCGTGTAGACGCTGAAGAAGGTGCCCGCCTTCGCCTCGGTGCCCTGCACGAGCGACATCTGGAAGGTCATGAGGCCCGAGAAGACGCAGCCGCCCAGCGCGATGATGACGATGGGGTAGACGGCGCGCGTGCGGACGATCGCGCCGAAGTTGCGCAGCCAGTGCCCGCTCGCGGGCCCGGCGGGCGGCGCATCCTGGGCGGGTTGTCCATGCAGCGCGCGCGCATGCGGCGCGAGACGGCCGAAGATCTCCAGCATCAGGGCCGCGACCACGCACAGGCCGCCAATCACGTAGAGCACGCCGCCAAGCGGCATGCGCCAGAAGCGGATCGCGAAGGCGGCGAGCGCCGGGGTGCCGCCGATGCCCGTCATCTGCACGGTTGCGAAGCGCAGGAACCAGAGGCCGCGGTCGGCGTCGCTCGTGCGCTCGGCGAGCGCCATGGGCGCGGCGAGGCAGAACGCGCCCCAGCCGAAGCCGACGAGAAAGCCGGGCAGCACGTCGAAGCGGCTCACGGTTTCGATCAGCGCGAAGCTCACCACGCCAGCACCCACGCACAGCGCGGCGAGCGCGGCCATGCGCGCCGCGCCCACATGGTGCGCGAGCCAGCCCGTGAGCGACACGCCCACGAAGGTGCCGAGCGCCGCGCCCGCGAGCGTGACGCCCGTATTGATGTCGGTGCCGCCGATGGCCCTCACATGCATCGAGAACAGGAACGTCGCGCCATAGCCCGCCGAAGCGAGCAGGACGCCGACGAGCATGAAGAGAGCACTGGATGGGCGCACGGCGGTGGTTCCGGACAATGACGGAAGTGAGCAGATTATCAGCCCGTGCACCCTGCGCGACATGAAAGCGCCCCTATATCCGTTCACGCTGAATTCAGACCGCGTTCAAGCGGCGAGCGGCAGCGTGAGCCGCGCTTCGAGGCCGCCGCCGCGGCGGTTCTCCAGATGGAGCTCGCCGCGCATGGCCCGCGTGAGGCGTCGCGCGATGGCGAGGCCGAGCCCCGAGCCGCAGGTCGCGGCCGCCGTTTCGGGCGCGCGGTACCAGGGCGCGAAGACGGCATCCATTTGCGCGTGCGCGATGCCCGGCCCCGAATCCACCACGGCCAGCACGAGGCGGCGCGCTTCGACCCGCACGCACAGCCGCACATCGGTGCCGTAGCGCAAGGCGTTGTCGATCAGGTTCATGAGCACGCGGCGCAGCGCATGCGGACACGTCACGACGGGACACCCCACGCGCCCTTCCCGCTCCACGGTGCGGCCCGCGTCGCGGTAGTCGTCCACAAGGGTGTCAAGCAGGCTGTCCGCGTCCACGCGGCTCACCGGTTCCTCGGCGCTGCATTGCAGCTTCGCGCACGACAGGTTCGCCTCGACGAGGCGCCCCATCTCCGCAAGATCGCGCAGCAGGGCCTCGCGCAGCGGCGCGTCGTCGAGCAGTTCGCAGCGCAGGTTCATACGCGTGAGCGGCGTGCGCTGATCGTGCGCGTAGGCGGCGAGCACATGTAGCAGTTCGGCCTGGCGCGCCGCGCGCTGACGCGCCACGCGATTGATGGCGCGAGCAAGACGCGCGACGCTTGCCGTGCCGCACTCGGCCAACGGCGCGGTGTCCGCTTCCGGGCTGTCCTGCTCGAATGCGGCCGCCAGACGGGCGATGGCGGCGGTCTGCACGGCGAAGCGCTGCGCCGTGAATGCGGCGAGCCCGATTGCCAGCACGCTCAGCGCAATCAGCGGCAGGCCGATTGGCGCGAGCACGGACCACGGCGCGAGCGTTTCGGCGTATGCGCAGTACGCGCACATCGCCGCCATCAAGACCGTGGCGGCACCGGCCCAGGCAGGCAGCCGGGGTGCCTTCTGCGGTGCGGTGCGCCGGTGTGGAAGCGCTTCCATTCGAGCGTCATTTCGGCCAGCCGGATACACGATCATCTTCGTTCTCCTGTTGCCGCGGCGACGACTGTCTGCGGATGCACGCATGATAAGCACACCGTACCCTTTTTAAAGGTACAGTTAGCCACTACAGACAGCCAACTGTACCCTGAACACTTCACTCACTTGTTAGCGCAGCGGGAATCGTGTCACCAAACGGACGCGGGACTGTCCGCCCGCGCGGCGCACCGTCCCGACTGGTTTGCATGCCCGGCACAGCCCTTACTGGGTGTCGCTTTTCGCGTGCTCGGCGGCTTCGATGATCGCGTCGGCCACCGCCTTCGGCTGGCTCAGCATCGACACGTGGCTGCCGTTCACGCGCGTGACGGTCGCGCCGATATGCCTGGCCATCGCTTCCTGAAGCGCGGGGTCGATCATGCGGTCGCGCGCCGTCACCACGAAGTACGAAGGCTTGGCGTGCCACGCGGCCTGCGTGACCTTCTCCGAGATGCAGCCGCCGTACCACGGCCCCTGGGTCGCCGCGACCACACGTTGCTGCGCGGGCGTCAGGTCGGGCGCGAAGTCGTCGCGAATCGCCTTGTCGGAGAGCGTGAGATAGCCCGCCGAGTCCTTGCGCAACTCGCTCGCCCAGGGCGCGGCCGGCTGGCCCTGCGTGATATCGGCAATCGACTGGCCGTTATCGGGCGCGAACGCCACCACGTACACGAGCGACTTCACCTTCTCGTCGTTGCCCGCCTCGCTGATCGCCACGCCGGCCCACGAATGGCCCACCAGCACGACCGGCCCCTTCTGCTGGTCGATCACGCGCTTCGTGGCCGCGGCGTCGTCAGCGAGCGAGCTGAGCGGGTTTTGCACCGCCACCACATGCAGACCGCGCGCTTCGAGCAGCGGAATCACGCGGTTCCAGCTGGAGCCGTCGGCGAACGCGCCGTGCACGAGCACGACGTTGGTGCCCTTGAGGTCCTGCGGCGGCGCGGCGTGCGCCGGCTGCAACGCGAACAGTCCGCCGAGCATCGCCACGGACGCGACTATCTGCTTGATCGAAGCCATCGTTGTTCTCTCTTCTCTTGTCGGGTGGATCGGGTTTTGTGGGAGTGGGCGCGCGCGTCTGGCGACAATGCTACGGAGTGCAAACCAGACGCGGGACGCCGGGCGCATTACGAGTGCGCGTAGATCGGGCCGAGACCGGGAACGTCGTCCTGCGCACCGCTTGCGGCCGAAGCGTCGCGACGATGCGTGCCGGCAGCCGCTGCCGACGATGCAGACGATGCGGACGTTGCGCCCACCACGCCGCCGTACGCGGCCGAAGCGGCTTGCTGCGCGACCTGATTCGCTTCCACGCGAACCAGTGCGGCCTGGATGTTCGCGGGGTATTGCGTTTCGTCGGCTGCGGGGTTGTAGCCGGCCTGTTGCAGTTGAACCAGTTCGGCGCGCACCTGGGCACGCGTGACGGGCTGGCTCGACTGCGCGAACGAAAGGACCGGAGCGGCGGCGAGTGCGGCAAGGGCGAGGAGCTTGAGGGCTTTCATGACGTTCTCCAAAAATGTGAAGTGGACTGGCAACCGGATCAATTCAGGTCAATCGGGTTCTGTGCAACGCGAGCGGTGTATCGAGCTGGCGTAGGTGTATTTGAACGCCCCGATGTATCTGCTGTGTTTCCGTTTCGGTGGCCGATTGCATGCGAACGTGTCCGTATCGCCCGCAGATACATTGCGCTACAAAACCCCTCAGGCGGCGCCGTGCGGGCGTAAGCACACAAGCCGGAATGCAAACGCCACCGTGCTCGCGAAAGCACGGTGGCGCGGCGCGAGACGCGGCTGGCGCATCAGCCGAACGTGAAGGTGTAGACGTGCGCGCCCGGATCGAGGAAGCGGATCTCGAAGGTGTGATCCGCGACCGGCCCGGCCTGGCGCACGAGCTGATACAGGCGCGCGCCCGTGGCGACGCCCGAGCCGTCGGCGGCGACATCGGCCCCATGCGCGGCGCCCGGCGGCGCGCCGTCGATGCTGATGCGAAAGCGCACGGGCTTGCCGTCGGCGCCGGGCGCGAGCACCAGATGCAGATCGCGCGCGTGGAATCGATAGGCGATGCTCGCCTGCGGGGCCGCCGCCACGGCCGACTCCGCGCCCACGTTCCACTGCCCGCCGAACGCCCACTCGTTCAAGCCGAGCGCCGGGAGCGGCGTGTACGCCGTGGCGGCATCGGCCTGCACGCGCGGCGTATTGGCGTTGCCCTGCGCCTCGCGGTATCCGACGTACGTTTCGCCCGAGCCGATATCGCGCTCGTCCGCCGGTGCGAGCGCACCGCTTGCCGCTGTCGGCTGCGGTGGCTGCGGCGCAACGCCGGGCGCGGCGTGGCCGTTGTCGGCCAGCAATTGCCGGATTGCCTGTTCGGCGTCCGCGTAGCCGCCTTCGCCGAAGTGGTGATAACGCACGCGGCCCTGGCCATCGACGATATAGAACGCCGGCCAGTACTGATTACCGAACGCGTTCCACACGCGATAGTCGTTGTCGATGGCCACGGGGTAGCGGATGCCCAGGTTCGCCAGTGCGCGCTTCACGTTCGCGGTGTCGTGCTCGAAGCCGAATTCCGGCGTGTGCACGCCGATCACGACGAGGCCGTCGTCACGATAACGCTCGGCCCACGTCTTCAGATACGGCAAGGTTCGCAAACAGTTGATGCACGAGTAGGTCCAGAAGTTGACCACCACGACCTTGCCGCGCAGCGCTTCGGGCGTCAAAGGCGCGGAATTGAGCCACGTGTTCGCGCCGTCGAACGCAGGCAGGCGGCCTTCCACCGGCAGCGCGGACTGCGGCGCGCTCAGCGACACGCGCACGAGGTGGGGTCGCTGCGCGTTCCGGTTCGAAAGCGCCTCGTTTCCGGCGCGCGCGGGCTGCGCTGAAGCCGCCGGTTCTGTGGATTCAGCGGCTTGCTGCGCTTGCCGCGTTGGCTTCGCCGCGGCGGGCGCGGCCAGCAAGGCCACCAGGCGCGACTCCACGCCGTTGGTCGGCGCGCCCGGCACGAGTGCGAGCAAGCGCGTATCCACGCCAGACGCGATCGCGCCGACCGTGAGCAGCACGAGCGCACCCATCGCACGGCGCACATGTTCGCCGAGACCCAGCGAGCGCTTGAGCGAGGCCATCGCGCGCTGGCCGAGACCGGCCACCACGCCAAGCGACCCTGCGGCGCCCACGGCGTAGGCGGCGAGCGCGGCCCATGTTTGCCAGGTCACGCCGTGGCGCGCCGCGCCGGTCAGGATCAGCCCGAGGATCGGCCCGGCGCACGGCGCCCAGAGCAGACCCGTGGCCGCGCCGAGCAGCGCGGCGGAGCCGATGCGGCGCGAAGCGCCCCCCTCCTGCGAACGCGCCATGAAGCGGTCGGCGAGTGCCGTGAGCGGGCCGGCCAGGCGCGTGGCGAGCGCGGGAAAGAGCAGCGCCGCGCCGAACAGCGCGAAAAGCGCGAGCGCGATCCAGCGCCCGTACTGGCTCAACTGCGCCGCGCCGTTCAGGCCGGCGGCGCCGAGCCCCGTGAGCAGCGCGAACGTGCCCGCGAGGCCGAGCAGCATCGGCAGGCGGCCGGTCGAGAACGGCTCGTCGGAGCGCGCGAACACGAACGGCACGACGGGCAGGATGCAGGGGCTCAGCACGGTGAACGCACCGCCCACGAATGCGATGACGACGAGCAACATGATTTCGGTCTCCAGACAAAAGTCGGCGGGACACGCCATGTCCGGTATTCCAGCGTGCGCGTGTATCGCGGGCATGTCCGCGAACGGCGCGTTTTGCAAGCGCGTGTGTCGCGCCCGCGCGCGGATACACGCCGATACAAAACCGCGCCGGGCCCGGCGCAGCAAGGCGACGCGAGGCGCGAAATGTATCCCAACGTATCGCGGCTCCGAAGTGACACACTATGTTTCAAGCGCAGCCTGGCGGGACATTCGCCAGATACGTGGGCGCGTTCCAATACGCTCGTCTGTCCACTCAACAGGAGAACCGCCATGCTTTCACGCCTCAAGAGCGCCGCCGTCGCCGTCGGCCTCGCCGCCACCGCCACGCTCGCCGCCTTCGCCGCCGCCGACGAACCGTCGGGTGGCCCGGCCGCGCTGCAAACCGGCGCGAGCGCGCCCAACTTCACCGGCCTCAACAACTGGATCAACAGCGCGCCGCTCGACCTCAAGCAGTTGCATGGCAAGGTCGTGCTGGTCGACTTCTGGACCTTCGACTGCATCAACTGCGCGCACACGATCCCGCATATCAAGGAGCTCGACGCCCGCTATCGCGACAAGGGACTCGTGGTGGTCGGCGTGCATACGCCCGAGTATTCGTTCGAACGCGACACCGCCAACCTGAAGAAAGCCATGCAGCAATACGGCATTACCTATCCGGTCGCGCAGGACAACAGCTATGCGACGTGGAACGCCTATGGCAACCAGTACTGGCCGGCGGTTTATCTCATCGACCAGAACGGCAAGCTCGTTTATACCCATTTCGGCGAGGGTAATTACGCGCAGACCGAACAGAAGATCCGCCAGTTGCTCGGCATCGAGGGCAAGCAGGGTTGAGCGGCGCACGCGGGCGCGGCGGCGCGGCGTTGATCACGTTGCGTCGCCGCGCCCTCCAGTTGACTCCCTCGTTTCGAGCCGGAAGTCGCTGAAAGCCGCAACTGGTCTGTGCAATGGATCACCTTCCACGATCCTCATCCTGATGACATGAAAAGGATTCCTGATCAAATCAGGTGAAAAAAGCGACGCGGCGTGCCATGACGGTCACGCCGCTTTCCCCGCACCATCAAGGCGCGAAGCGCGTAAACACGAAATCGTGATTCTTCACGCGCGACGCGTGACACGCGAAGCAGGTTTGATGCTGCGCCAGGTCGGCGGGCACGCCGTTCACGAAGCGCCCGAATCCCCAGCCGCCCGTCGACGCGTAGCGCCGCGAGTCCTTTACCATGACCTGCACGGTCGTGGCCTGCCCCGGCACCGTGGCGGGCGCGAACTCGTCGGACTGCTTGCGTTTGTAGGCGAGCTTCACGAGTATCGAGCCGTCCTGAAACGGCAGCGTCGAATTCTCGATGGCCTTGATCGCCACCGGATTGCCGAGCACCACGCGCAATTCGTCAAGCGGCGCGGCTTCCTCAGCGGGCGCGATCATTTCCCACTTGCGGTAGCCCGGTGGGATCGTCACGCCGTATATCGGTGACGCCGCGAGCGCCTCGGTTGGCGTGTGCTGTTCGGCCCACGCCGCCATGCCGCCCACGAGTCCCGCCAGACCCACGATACCCGCGAGCGCGATACGCGCGCGACGCTTGAACAAGCTTTGCATCGCCGCCCTCCGTTCACAAGTGGGTGACTTGCAGGATCGCCTGTGCGAACTCCCTGGGCGCCTCCTGCGGAAGATTGTGGCCAATGCCGCCGTCGATATTCCTGTGCAGGTACTTGCCCGTGAACTTCTTCGCGTAGGCGGCGGGCTCGGGATGCGGCGCGCCATTGGCGTCGCCTTCCAGCGTGATGGTCGGCACCGTGATGGGCGGCGCGGCGGCAAGGCGCTGTTCGAGGGCGTCGTACTTCGACTCGCCCTGCGCCAGCCCGAGACGCCAGCGGTAGTTGTGAATCACCACGGCCACGTGGTCGGGATTGTCGAACGACGCCGCCGAGCGCGCATAGGTCGCGTCGTCGAAGTTCCATTTCGGCGAGGCGAGTTGCCAGATCAGCTTGTTGAAGGCGTCGCGGTTCGCGGCGTAGCCTTGCGCACCTCGCTCGGTCGTGAAGTAGAACTGATACCACCACTGGAGTTCGGCCTTCGGCGGCAGCGGCTTGCGGTTCGCCTCCTGGCTGCCGATGAGGTAGCCGCTCACCGAAACGAGCCCCTTCACGCGTTCGGGCCACAACGCCGCGATGATGTCCGCCGTGCGCGCACCCCAGTCGTAGCCGCCGAACACGGCCTGATCGATCTTCAGGGCGTCCATGAGCGCGACGATATCCACGGCGGTCACGGCCTGCTGGCCGTTGCGCACCGTGTCGGGGGAAAGAAAGCGCGTGGTGCCGTAGCCGCGCAGATACGGCACGATCACGCGATAACCCGCGGCCGCGAGCATCGGCGCGACTTCCACATAGCTGTAGATGTCGTACGGCCAGCCGTGCAGCAGGAACACCACCGGGCCGTTCTTCGGTCCGGCCTCGGCATAGCCCACGTTGAGCAGGCCGGCATCGATCTGCTTGAGCGGGCCGAACGACGCGCTGCCGCCCGTGCGCGTGTTGCCCTGCCCGGCCGACTGCGCGTGCGCCATGCCGCCGAATGCGAAGTCCGCGAGCGTGAGGCCGGCCAGGGTGGTGCCAAGCAGGCGGCGACGCCGGACGTTGACGGGATCTGACATGAGCAATTCTCCTTGTTGTCTGCATGCGGGCCGCGCCCGGACGGCATGGCCTCGTGATTTCGCCAACGCCGGCCGATCGGTCGATCGCGCGGGTGGCGGGCGGGCAAAAGCGCCTCGGTGAATTTATAGCCGAGCCTGAAAATCGCTTTGTATCTCAGTGTGTCTGCGTCAAGCACATACACACAGCGAATCAAAAACGCGTGTGAACCGCGCGTGGCGAAGCCATGCGAGCGCGGCTCACGCAGCGATTCCGGCAATGCCGAACGGGAGCCCAGGCTTGAAGAAATACGCGGGAACGCGGCGGCGAACACGCAAGGTCTGCCTGTTCGCCGCCGTTCAGTCGGGTCGACTCAGAAGAGCCTGACGATTTGCGGCACGCTGAGCACGGCCACGTAGTAGCCCATGAACTGCACGCCGGTATTGAACGCGAACACACGCGAGAGCAGCCCGCCGAACAGCCCGACCGTGAGGATCACGGCGAGCCCGAGCCACTGCCCTTCCCACACGCTGATCACGACGATGAGCCCCGCGAACGTCGCGATGATCGCTTCATGGCTGAGCTTGCGCGCGACAAACGAGGCGGCGCGGTGGGCGTAGTTCATCGCGAGCGGATACGCTATCAGCGCGGCAAGCAGCACGGACAGCAGGCCGAACGCGAGAAACTGCCACGTGGTCATGAGCGTATGCAGATTGACGATCTGCCCCGTGGCCGTGTGCACCGAGAAGCGCGGCGGCGCGTTGAAAAGCGGCGCTGCGGGGCCCGCCGCCACCGGACTCAGCGGCAGGCCGAAGGCGATCAGCGGAATCAGCGCCTCGGCAATATAGGTCGCCTCGGTCACGCCGTTACGCACGGCGATGACCGTGGTCAGCCGCTGGTACGCATGACGGATGCGCGCGCCCACGACTTCCCCCATCAAGACCGTCATCGCGACGGGGCTGAACACGAAGGTCGCGCTCGATACGGCGGCCGTGCCCACGGTCCATGCCGTTTGCTGCCGGTCGAGCACCTTGAGCGGATTGGGAAAGTAACCGCTCCACCCCTTGAGGTCGGGCGCGAGCGCAAAGCGCGACACGTTCTCGCGCCGCATGCGCCGCTGCTCCACCGGCGAGAGCACGGAGAACAGATCGGCGATCAGCGGTCCAATCGCGATGCCGAGAAAGTAGCTCACGCTCAGGTGCACGCCATAATGACCGGTGAGCGCCTGCAAGCCGACGATCAGGAGCACGAACGGGATCAGCAAAAGCACGCTCGCCCAGCGTCCCGCCGACGACCACGCAATGCCGAGCGCCGCGAGCAGGAATACCCACGGCGCCGCGCTCGCAATGAACTTGCCGAACGGCGCGAGCATGATCGCGAACAGCACGGCGAGCGGCAGCGCGACGAACGCCGCCACGATGGCGCCGGAGATCATCTTGCGCAGCGCGATATGCGGCACGCCCAGCGCGCGCAGTTTCGTCGCCTCGCCGAGCAGCGGCGCGGCCATCGTGTCGCCGGGAATGCCGAGCAGCGCGGTGGGAATGGCATGCGTCATGTGCTTGGCCACGGCGCCCGCGAGAAAGAACGTGAACACGCCGGCGGCCGGCACGCCGAGCAGCGCGACCAGCAAGGTGAGCGGTGCGAGCGTCGTGGTTTCGTCGGTGCCCGAAACGAGCCCGATGGCCGCGAACACGACGGCGCCGATCAGCCCCATGATGAGCGCGGCAGGCAGCGCCTGGAGGAGTTCGGTCATGATCGTTCTCCCGCGTGCGCCGCTTTTTGCACCGCCGTGTGTCTCGTTGCGGTGCCTGCCTCCTCAGCCAACTCCGCCGCGGCGAAGAGATCGAGCAGGCCAAGCTCCTGCAACTCCGCGCGCGCGCTCGCGGGCAGGTCCGAGAGCTTGCCGATGCCGCCGTGTTCCTCGGCGAGTTGCCTGAGCACTTCCATGCGGTCCGCTTCGTCCACGGCCTGATCGACCACGACTCGTTTGGGCTTGAACAGCACGGCGCACAACGCGCCCGCCGCGAGACAGCCGCCAAGGCCGATGAGCATCGCATAGGCGCGCGCTATCGCTGCGTCCGCAACGATCGAGGCAAGCGCCACGCGGCCCAGCTCGAACGCGCCAAGACTGATGCCCACGCCGAGCACGACCGACCACGCGAGATGCCTGAGATCGACCGTATCGCCCCACACTTCGGCGAGCGCCGGCGCACCCGCTTGCGTGCGTGAGCGCAGGCCGTTCGTCGACGCCGAAGCGACGCCTCCACTGGCTTGTTCCATTTGTCTCCTCCTGTACGGAGTGTTATGCGGGGAAACGCGCGATGATGCGCGCCCTCCGTTACTGCCCCAAGGCACTCGCCAAAGATTTCCGTTCGCGAATTCGCTTCACGTCTTTCTTCAATGTGCGCCTTCAACGCGCGCGCGGCGGACCGCGCTGCGCCAGGGATGACCGCCGCGACAACCTCAAGGGCGGCTTGTGTGACGACGTCGCTTACGCATTGCGCGGACCCGCCAGGGCTTCCACGGCGAAGTCGGTGCGAACGTCCATCGACGCTATCATTTTCTTGACTACCCAGTCAATATCGGCGCCCGTCGCGCCCGCCGCGAGCGCGATGTTGCGTGCGTGCAGCGCCATATGGCCGCGCTGGATGCCTTCGGTCGCGAGCGCGCGCAGCGCGCCGAGGTTTTGCGCAAGGCCCACGGCCACCGCGATCTCGCCCAGCTCCTGCGCCGACTTCACATCCATGATCTTGAGCGCGAGCCGCGCGAGCGGATGCGTTTTCGTTGCGCCCCCAACGAGTCCGACCGGCATCGGCATTTCGATCGTGCCCACCAGATCGCCGTTGGCCGCCTTTTCCCAGGTCGTGAGCGAGGTATAGCGGCCGCTGCGGCTCGCAAACGCATGCGCGCCCGCTTCCACCGCGCGCCAGTCGTTGCCCGTCGCGACGATCACCGGGTCGATGCCGTTCATGATGCCTTTGTTGTGCGTCGCGGCGCGGTACGGATCGATCGCGGCGAATTCATACGCCTCGATCACGCCGTCGATCACTTCCTCGCCCGAATACTCGCTGGTGGCGAGCGTGTGCGGCGAATAGCGCACGTGGGCGCGCGCGAGGCGCAGGTCGGCGAGATTGGAGAGGATGCGCAGGCGCACCTTGCCGCCCGTGATCTCCTCCACGCGCCCGGCCACGAACTCCGCCATCGTGTTGACCGTGTTCGCCCCCATCGCGTCGCGCACGTCGACGATCAGGTGCGCCACGATCATGGCGCCGCGCGGCGTGTCGGGAAACACATGCACCTCGATGTCGCGACAGCCGCCGCCAAGGCCGATCAGCACCTTGTCGCGGCTGTTGGCAAGCTCGATCAGTTCGTCCTTGTGCTTGAGGATGGCGAGGCGCGCGCCATACGGATCGCTCACGCCCACGATCTGTACCTGGGCGCGCATGAGCGGCCCCGTGCTCGACGTGCGGAACCCGCCGCCTTCACGCGCGAGCTTCGCCATGAACGATGCGGCCGCAACGATCGAGGGTTCCTCCACGGCCATCGGCACGATCACGTCCTTGCCGTTGATCTGGAAGTAGCCGGCCACGGCGAGCGGCAGCTCGAACGTGCCGATCACGTTCTCGATCATGCCGTTGGCCGTGGCGAGCGGCAGTGCGCCGGGCTGCGCCAGTTGCGCGAGTTCTGCCTCGCTCAGCCCAACAGCCTCGCCAATGTGCGCGAGGCGCGCTTCAGGGCTCAGTGCACGGAATTTCGGCAGCTCGGATTGAATGACCATGACTCTTTCGTCTCACTCTTGAATGGAGAGGCCGCATTGCGCAATCGACGCTTGCGGCCGTTTTTGAAAGGTCCAATAATAGGCGTGCCGTACCCATTTTAAAGGTACAGTTAAGCACTACAGTTGCTCGACTGTACCCGTAACACTTTCCTCTCTTCGGGCCGCGACGATGACCCTGCATGCACAGCGCGCAAAAGCCAGCCTCTCCAGCGCGATGGCGGACAACCTCGCCAAACAGATCGAAGAAGGCGTGCTCGCGGCGGGCACGCGGCTGCCCTCCATCCGCGAATACGCAGCCGCTTCGGGTTGCTCGAAGAACACCGTGATCAGCGCGTTCGAAATGCTCACGGCAAGCGGGCTGATCGAGCCGCGCCGCGGTTCGGGCTTCTATGTCGCGCGACGCGTGAAGGTGGCGACGGAAGTGGAAGAAGCCCGCTCGCTCGACCGCGCCATGGACACCGTGTGGCTCATGCGCGAGCAGTTGCAGACGAATCCCGACGTGCTCAATCTGGGCGAAGGCTTTCCGCCCATCGAATGGCTGGAGGAAACACGGCTCGACCAGTACCACCAGCGCGTGGTGCGCACGGGCGTCGCTTCGCTGTTCCGTTATGGCAGCCGTTTCGGTTATCTGCCGCTGCGCCAGTCGTTGCAGCAAAAGCTCGCGGGCTACGAGATCGAGGCGCCGCCCTCGCAGATCGTGCTGACCCATGGCGCGAACCAGGCCATGGACCTCGTGCTGCGCTATTTCGTGAAGCCGGGCGACACCGTGCTCGTCGACGATCCTGGCTATTACCCGCTGTTCGGCCGCCTCAAGCTCAGCGGCGCGCATATCGTGGGCGTGCCGCGCGAGGTGGACGGCCCGAACGTCGCCGCGCTCGAACGCTGCCTCGTCGAGCATCGGCCCAGGCTCTTTTTCACGCAGTCGGTCGGCCACAATCCCACGGCCACCGACACGAGCGCCGCGAAGGCCCATCGCATCCTGCAACTGGCCGAGGCCCACGACCTCGTGATCGTGGAGAACGACGCGCTGGCCGACCTGCGGCCGCGCTCGCTCACGCGCATTTCCACGCTCGACCAGTTGCGGCGCACCATCTATATCGGCAGTTTCTCGAAGTCCGTTTCCGCCGCGCTGCGCGTGGGCTTTCTCGCCTGCAACACGGCGCTCGCAAGCGACCTGGCCGACGTGAAAATGCTCGTGCACGTGAGCAGTTCAGAATACTGCGAGCGCACCGTCGACGCCATCGTGAGCGACGGGCACTTCCTGCGCCACACGAACCATCTCCAGGAAAAGCTGCGCCGCGCGACGGACGCGGCCGTCAACGCGCTGCGCAAGCTCGGCGCGGATATCTTCAAGGTGAGCGACCAGAGCCTCTATCTCTGGGCGTCGCTGCCGGGCTGGCCCGATTCGATGCCGCTCGCGAAAGCGCTGCTGGAGCGCGGCGTGATTCTCGCGCCGGGCGCCGTGTTTTCACCGGGGGCCGATACGGTTTCGGGTTTTTGCCGCTTCAATGTTGCCTACCTCACGGACAAGCGCTTCGTCAGCGCCTTGCAGGCGCTCGCGCCCTAGGCGGCGCGGCGGGTGTGTAGCGCGCGTTTGTATCGCAATGTATAAGCGCCGCGCACAGATACACGCCATTGCAAAACGCGGCGTTCGTGAAACACGCCAGATACCTCCGGTGGTTGTAATGCATCAACGCCGGAATCTGCTGAACGCCCGCCGGGAAAGCCCACCTTCCCCACCGTAACGCGGCGCGTGCGACCGATGACCGGATGGATTGCCAACCTCCCCCTTTTCAGGAGAACACCATGAACGTCTCGAAGCTCGCCCTCGCCTTTGCCGCCACCGTCACTTTCGCCGCCGCCGCTCCGGTTTTCGCCGCCATGCCCGCCCAGGCGAGCGCCGCGCAACCGTCAGTTCAGGCAAGCCAGGTCTGGACGCCCGCCAGCAACGCCGCGAACGCGAAGATCACCCGCGCTCAGGTCCGCCAGGAACTGGTGCAGGCGCAGCACGACGGCCAGCTTGCCGCGATCAACCAGCTTTATCGCGGCAGCTAAGTCCGGCAACTGAGCCCGGCAGCTAAACCCGGCAGCTACGCCCATAACCGGACCGCAACCGAGCCCCCATCGTTTCACTGAAACCCCCATCAGGAGATCACCATCATGAGCAACGCGGAAAAAGTGCTGTACACCGGCAAGACCCACACCACCGGCGGCCGCGACGGCGCGGCGCGCAGCAACGACGGCCGTCTGGACGTCAAGCTCTCGCCCCCCGGTTCGAGCACGCCGGGCACGAACCCGGAGCAGATGTTCGCGGCCGGCTGGTCGGCCTGCTTCATCGGCGCGATGGGTCGCGCGGCGGGCAAGCTCGGCACGACGCTGCCGCGCGACGTGGCCGTGGACGCCGAGATCGATCTCGTCAACGCCGACGACGCGTTCTCGCTGCGCGCACGCCTGAACGTGAGCCTGCCCGGCGTCGATCGCGAAACGGCGCAACGCATCGTGGAAACGGCGCACCAGATCTGCCCGTATTCGAAGGCGACGCGCGGCAATATCGACGTCACGCTTTCGGTGGCCGAAGCCTGAGCGTTGCGTGACCGATGTTATGCGTGCGGCGCGTCCACGAGATTGCAGGGCGCGCCGTCACGCCAGGCCTTCACATTGCGCAGCGTGGTCTGCGCAATTTCGTTCATCGCCTCGCGCGTGAAGAACGCCTGGTGCGACGTGACGATCACATTCGGGAACATCAGGAGGCGCGCGAGCACGTCGTCCTGTAGCGGCGTATCGGAATGATCCTCGAAGAAGAGGCCGCCCTCTTCCTCGTACACGTCGAGGCCGAGGTGGCCCAACTGGCCGCTCTTGAGCGCCTCGACGAGCGCGCTGCTTTCCACGAGTCCGCCGCGCCCGGTATTGATCAGCATGGCGCCGCGCTTCATCTTCGCGAGCGCGTTCCTGTCGATCAAATGACGCGTGGCCGGCACCAGCGGGCAATGCAGACTCACCACATCCGACTGCGCGAGCAGCGCGTCGAGCGGCACATAGCGCGCGCCCAGCGCGAGCAGCTCGGCGGAAGGCTCACCCGGATCGTGGGCGAGCACCTGCATGCCGAAGCCCGCCATGACGCGCGCGAAACACCGGCCGATAATGCCCGTGCCAACTACGCCAACCGTCTTGCCATACAAATCGAAACCGAGCAGTCCGTTGAGCGAGAAGTCGCCTTCGCGCGTGCGTGCGACGGCGCGCGGCAACTTGCGGTTGAGCGCGAGGATCAGCCCGGCCGCATGCTCGGCCACCGCATGCGGCGAATACGCGGGCACGCGCACGACCGTGATGCCAAGCCGCTGCGCCGCCGGCAGATCGACGTGATTGAAGCCCGCCGAGCGCAGCGCGATGAGGCGCGTGCCGCCCTTGTGCAGACGCTCGAGCGTGGCGGCGTCCACCGTGTCGTTCACGAACGGACAGACCACGTCGTAGCCGTCGGCGAGCACGGCCGTGTCGGCGTCGAGATGCGATTCCTGGAAGTGCAGGTCGTACTGGAACGCCGTGTTGGCGTCGGTGAACGTGTCGATGTCGTACTGGCGGGCGCTGAACAGGATCATGCGTGGGCGAGCTTGAGAGGGGATCGGGGTTCTCGACATGGGGACCTCATGCGAGCTGACGGGCGCGCGCGATTCGCGCAATGACAGGCGAGCGCATGGCGCGCCGGCCGTTAAGACCATCATACCAGCAGCGCTCGTGCGAGATTTTGACGTGAGGCGGTGCGGGCTGATACCCGCATTATGTTCGGCATCCTTATTAATTCGAAGAAAATGCGGACACACCGGGCAATCATGCCCGGCACAGCCGCGAAGCTCGCCGCAACCGGGCAAGCCTCGCGGGTGAGCCCCGGCGCATTACGAGTGCGCGTAGATGGGTTCGAGACCCAGCACGTCCTGGCCGGCCACATCGCCGCGGGAGGGCGTCGACACGGCGTGCGCGGCCGCGCGGCTGCCTGCCGCCGTGGCGCCTTGCTCAACGCCGCCGAACGCGGCGGCAGCCGCGCCGTTTTCAGCGCTCACGGCGCTCACGCGAGCCAGCGCGGCTTGCACGTTGGCGGGGTATTGCGTGTTGTCGGCGGCCGGCTGGTAGCCCGCCTTCTGGAGTTGCACGAGTTCGGCCTTCACCTCGGCGCGGGTCAGCGGCTGCTGCGACTGCGCAAACGAAAGTGCGGGAACGGCAACGAGAGCGGCAAGCGCGGCGGCGGCGAACGATTGAGC
The DNA here is from genome assembly GCF_003096875.1 of Paraburkholderia unamae. Taxonomy (NCBI): domain Bacteria; kingdom Pseudomonadati; phylum Pseudomonadota; class Betaproteobacteria; order Burkholderiales; family Burkholderiaceae; genus Paraburkholderia; species Paraburkholderia unamae. Next base: position 42,004 of record NZ_QEOB01000029.1, on the reverse strand, counting down.
AAGCTTCATGGTGATTCTCCTGAGGTGGGTTGACTGGCTAACGCACTGTTATGAATCAACCTTGCGTAGGAGACATTTGAACGCCGCCATGTATCTGGCTTGTTTGCGGCCAGGCCGCTTTTTGCAAGCGTGCGTGTCGGGCGCAGCGGCAGATACAGAGCGATACAAGAAGGGCCGTTTGTGTTTGCGCGGCCCTCTTTCCGGCATTAAAGGGCCGCATTAAAAGTGTTGCTGCACCGCACACATTGCCCCGTCACACCTTGCAATCTCGCCTGAGATCTCTATAATTAGGGTTATCCCTTAGGTAACTACCCTAGCGAAGAGGAAATCATGGGTGCAATCGTCGAAAATGTGGCTCGAATCCTGGCTGGACTGCGTCGTCTCAGCGTCGAGGCGCTGAACCGGCACCTGGAATACTGCGAACTGCTCGCTGAAGCCCAGCGTCGCTGGTACTAATCGCGTCGTACTGCGACCGCCCCGCGCGGTCGAACATGCAGCCGCGCGCAACCGCGCCTCGGTCAGCGAGGCGTCGGGCGCGGCGCATCGGCCCGCCGTCCTGGTGTGGCCGGAACCTTGCGCACGCATGGGCGCGAGCCAGCCTCGCCGGCCATCAGCGCCGTCGCGTGGTTCCATCGTCCATTTCCCAGGCATTGCCAATCATGTCGTGATGAGGCACACGCTCGCCGTGTAACCGCCTGCGCGCACGATCCAGAGCGCGCCCCATTCCCGATTCCCCGATCGCCTCCGCAACCGCGCAACCACGCTGTCGCGCCACGCCCGGCAGGCTTTCGGGCCGGTTCGCGCTTTGCGCGGAAAGCGCCTACTCTTGAAGTATCGGCTCTTGCCCCATCTGCGAACCGGAGCGCGCCGGCACGCGCGGCCCGGACGTCCCGATGCGCGATCATCGCCCCTCGCCTGCCGCGGTGCACGAGGCGCCGCACCTTCATCCGCACCATCCGCTAGCGGCGCGGCTTGCGCGCGCCTTGCTGTTCGTCGCGCTGCTCCTCGCGTGGGCCGCCGTGGCGGCGGCGCAGACGACGTCTGCCGTCACGCGGCCTGTCGTCGTCATGACCGTGAACGGCGCGATCGGGCCCGCGAGCGCCGATTTCATCGTCCGCACGCTCGAACGCGCGGCGCGCGAGCGGGCGCCGCTCGCCATTCTCGAACTCGATACGCCCGGCGGCCTCGACACGTCGATGCGTCAGATCATCAAGGCCATCCTCGCTTCGCCGGTGCCTGTCGCGACGTTCGTCGCGCCCGGCGGCGCGCGCGCCGCGAGCGCGGGCACCTATATCGTCTACGCCAGCCATTTCGCGGCCATGGCGCCGGGCACCAACCTCGGCGCGGCCTCGCCGGTGCAACTGGGCATCGGCGCGGGCGGCGCGCCTGGCGGCCAGCCTGGCACGCCCGGCGTACCCGGCACGTCGGGAGCCTCGGGGCCCGCGGACGCTTCGGCCGCACACGGCGACGACGCCGCCTCGACGGAAACCCGCAAAGTGATGCACGATTCCGCCGCCTACATTCGCGGCCTCGCGCAACTGCGCGGGCGCAACGCCGCCTGGGGCGAGCGCGCGGTGCGCGAAGCGGTGAGCCTCTCCGACGAGGAAGCGCGCGACCAGCACGTGATCGACCTGATCGCGCAGGACCCCGCCGACCTCGCGCGCCAGCTCGACGGCCGGACCGCCACGACCAGCGCGGGCACGGTGCGCCTCGCGACCGCCCATGCGCCGCTCGAAGTCGTCGCGCCCGACTGGCGCAACCATTTCCTCTCGATCATCGCCGACCCGAACGTCGCGCTGATCCTGCTCACGATCGGCATTTACGGCCTCTTCTTCGAGTTCGCGAACCCGGGCTTCGTGCTGCCGGGCGTGGCGGGCGCAACGTGCTTGCTGGTCGGCCTCTTCGCCATGCAACTGCTGCCCGTGAACTACGCGGGCCTCGCGCTCGTGCTGCTCGGGCTCGCCTGCCTCGTGGCGGAGGCGTTCCTGCCGACCTTCGGCGTGCTCGGCTTCGGCGGCATCGTGGCGTTCGCGATCGGCGCGCTCATGCTGATCGATACCGACGTGCCCGGCTACGGCATCCCGATCCCGCTCGTCGCGGGCCTCGCGCTCGGCGGTGCGGCGTTCGTCGCCACCGTGTCGAGCGTGGCGCTGCGCGCGCGGCGGCGGCCCGTGGTGACCGGCGCGGAGGCGCTGGTGGGCAGCATCGGCGAAGTGATCGACGACGGCCTGCACCCCGACCCGCGCCCCGGCCCCGCGCCTTCGGCCACGGGCTGGGCGCGCGTGCACGGCGAGCGCTGGCACGTGGCATGCGCCGCCCCGCTTGCGGCCGGCAGCCGCGTGCGGGTGACCTCGCGCAGCGGCCTGCTGCTCACCGTCACGCCGCTGCACGACGCAACGCGAAGCGTCAATCCAAACGAGGGAGAACGCACATGATTGGCTACACCTTCGGCTTCACGGGGCTTCTGGTCGCGCTGGCGGTGCTGCTCGCCATCTCGTCGATCCGCATCTTCAAGGAATACGAGCGCGGCGTCGTGTTCATGCTGGGGCGTTTCTGGAAGGTCAAGGGGCCGGGGCTGGTGCTCATCATTCCCGTCGTCCAGGTGGCGGTGCGCATCGACCTGCGCACCGTGGTGTTCGACGTGCCCTCGCAGGACCTCATCACCCGCGACAACGTGTCGGTGAAGGTCAACGCCGTGGTCTACTTTCGCGTGGTGGACCCGGAAAAGGCCGTGATCCAGGTCGCGCGCTACATGGATGCGACGAGCCAGCTCGCGCAGACCACGCTGCGCGCCGTGCTCGGCAAGAACGAGCTGGACGCCCTGCTCGCCGAGCGCGAGCAACTGAACGCCGACATCCAGAAAACGCTCGACTCGCAAACGGACGCCTGGGGCATCAAGGTGTCGAACGTCGAGATCAAGCACGTCGATCTCAACGAAACGATGGTGCGCGCGATCGCGCGCCAGGCCGAAGCCGAACGCGAGCGCCGCGCGAAGGTGATCCACGCGGAAGGCGAGCTTCAGGCCTCCGAAAAATTGCTCCAGGCCGCGCAGTGCCTCGCGCGACAGCCGCAGGCCATGCAACTGCGTTATCTGCAAACGCTCACCACCATCGCGGCCGATAAAAACTCGACCATCGTGTTCCCGCTGCCCATTGAACTGCTCAATGCGCTGATCGAACGCGGGGGCCCGCCGCGCGAACATTGAGCGATCCGTCCCCTCAGCCCCGAACCGTACCGTGCCAACCGCAAGCCGCAAAACCATTCAACAGTTCAACTGAATATTGCAGCGCAGCGAAACCCGTGCGTGGTCATCTGTGTTGCGTGCTGCGCGCGCTCGTGCACGCTTCTTTGCAGCGTGAATCTGGCAGAGCGAAGAAATATCGCCAATAATTGCCGAACAGAACATCCACTCAAGGACGACGGCGGCCATGGATTACAGCCCACAAGCCATCCGCACGATCGCTCTGGTCGGCCATGCCGGCTGCGGCAAGACCTCGCTTGCCGAAGCGCTCCTGCACCAGGGCGGCGCGGTTCACGCGCCAGGCAGCGTGAACCGCGGCACCGCCCTCTGCGATTTCGATCCCCTCGAACGCAAATACCACCACTCCCTCAATTCCGCCGTCGCCCACTTCCACCACCTCGACACCCGCGTCTACCTGCTCGACACCCCCGGCTACCCCGACTTCGCCGGCATGTCGATCGGCACGCTGCCCGCGGTGGAAACGGCGGCCATCGTCATCAATGCGCGCACGGGCATCGAGATGACCACGACGCGGATGATGGCGTACGCCCAGCAGCGCAAGCTTTGCCGGATGATCGTCATAAACGGCATCGACGCGGAAAAGGTCGATCTGCCGGGGCTGCTCGCGCAGATCCAGGAGACCTTCGGCAAGACCTGCCTGCCGATCAACCTGCCCGCACAGGGCGGCCGCGATGTGGTGGACTGCTTTTTCAACCCCGCCGGCAAGGCCGATTTCCATTCGGTGGAAGCGGCGCACAACGCGCTCATCGACCAGGTGATCGAGCTCGATCCCGAGTTGATGGAGCTGTATCTCGAACAAGGCGAAGCGATCAGCCCCGAGCAATTGCACGAGCCGTTCGAGCGCGCGTTGCGCGAAGGGCATCTGGTGCCGGTGTGCTTCACCTCCACGGCGACAGGTGCGGGCATCGCGCAACTGCTCGACGTGTTCGTGCGGCTGCTGCCCAACGTGACCGAAGGCAACCCGCCGCTGTTCTATCGCGAAGTCGACGGCAAGGAAGGCAAGGAACCCGTGCGCGCCGAGCCGGACGCCGACAAGCACGTGCTCGCGCACGTGTTCAAGATCGTGATGGACCCGTATATCGGCAAGGTGGCCGTGTTTCGCATTCATCAGGGCACCGTCACGCGCGACAGCCAGCTTTATATCGGCAACGCGAGGCAGCCGTTCAAGGTCGCGCATCTGCTCATGTTGCAGGGCAAGGAGCATATGGAGGTGCAGCGCGCCGGGCCGGGCAATATCTGCGCGGTGGCCAAGGCCGACGACATCGCCTTCGACGCCGTGCTGCACGACGCCCCCGAGGACGGCAACATCCACCTCACGCCGCCCGAGTTTCCGAATCCGATTTACGGCCTCGCCATCGAACCGGCGCGCCCCGGCAACGAACAGCGCGTGTGGGAAGTGCTGCAAAAGCTCGCTGCCGAAGACCCTTGCTTGCAGATCGATCACCCCGAAGGAACCAACGAAACCGTGGTGCGCGGGCTGGGCGAATTGCATCTGCGCTATATGCTGGAGCGGCTCACCGATCAGTACAAACTCGACGTGATCACGCGCCCGCCCACGATCGCGTGGCGCGAGACGATAGGCGGCAAGGCCGAGGGCCACTGCCGCCACAAGAAGCAGACGGGCGGCGCAGGGCAGTTCGGCGAGGTCATGCTGCGCGTGGAGCCGCTGCCGCGCGGCGCGGGCTTCGAGTTCGTGGACGCCGTGAAAGGCGGCGCGATTCCTTCGCAGTTCATGCCTGCGGTGGAGAAAGGCATTTTGCAGGTGATCGACAGCGGACCGCTCGCGGGCTTTCCAATGCAGGATGTGCGCGTGATCGTGTATGACGGCAAGAGCCATCCCGTCGATTCGAAGGAAGTGGCATTCGTCACGGCGGGACGCAAGGCGTTTATCGATGCGGTGCTCAAAGCGCAGCCTATCGTGCTCGAACCGATTGTCGATATCGAGGTGATGACGCCCGAAGCGACGATGGGCGACATCATCGGCGATCTTTCCGCGCGGCGCGGCCAGGTGCACGGCACGCGCACGATGGGCGGGCAGGCCATGGTGATTGCGGGCAAGGTGCCGCTGGCGGAGCTCAACGATTACCAGTCGCGGCTGAATTCGCTCGCGGGCGGGCATGGGAATTACAGCATTCAGTTGAGCCACTATGATCCGGTGCCGCCCGCGCATCAGGAGAAGCTGGCGGCACAGCATAAGGGCCGAGGGGAAAGCGCGGAGTAGTGGCCGAAGCGATGCCACCCCGCAGGAACGCCCGAGCGGGTCTTGATTAGGAAATGATCATTTCCTATAATGGGCCGCATGGCATCCGAGCACAAATCCGAACCGGTGGCCCGCAGCCCCGGCCGTCCCCGCGAATTCGACATGGAAACGGTCGTGAACGGCGCCGTGCGCGTGTTCCGCGAGCGTGGCTACCATGCGACCTCCGTGGGCGATCTGAGCGATGCAACGGGCCTCACCGCGGGCAGCCTCTACAAGGCGTTCGGCGACAAGCGCGGCGTCTTTCTCGCCGCATTCGACCACTACGTCAGCGTGCGCAACGACGAATTGCGGCATCGGCTCAACAAGCAGCCAAACGCGCGCGCGAAAATCCGCGCCATGCTGCATTTCTACGCGGAATCGTCCCACGGCAGCGAAGGCCGGCGCGGCTGCCTCGTCGTTTCCAGCGCGACGGCGCTCGCCACCTTCGACGACGAAATCGCCGCGCGCATCGAAACCACCATGCGGCGCACGGAAGACATGCTGCGCGAACTGCTCCAGCAAGGGCAAAAAGACGGCTCCATCGCGCCGCAAGTCCAGGCGGCCGCCATGGCGCGCACCTTGCTCGCGCTGCTTCATGGCTTTCGCTTGATCGGCAAATCGGGGCGCACGTTGCGCGACATGCTGGCCTCGGCCGATGAAGCGATGCGTTTGCTCGACTGAAATTTTTTTGGCCAATTAGGAAATGATTATTTCCAATTTAAACCGCGGCGCTCGCCCAATCAACAGGAGTCTCACCATGAGCACAACTTCCCGCATCGTCGACCACGGCCCGGTGTCGCTGCCCGACGCCGCGCTGCCCTGCTTCGAACACCGCTTCGCCACCGTGGAAGGCACGCGCCTTCACTACGTCACCGGCGGCAAGACGGACGGCGAAACCGTCGTGCTGCTCGCGGGCTATCCGCAAAGCGGATACGCATGGCGCAAGGTCATGGCGCTGATCGGCGAGCGCTACCGCGTGATCGCGCCCGACCTGCCCGGCCAGGGCGACTCCGACCGCCCGCAAGGCGGCTACGACACGCTATCGCTCGCCACAGCGCTGCATACGCTGCTCGGCAAGCTCGACGCGCGCCGCTATCACCTCGCCGCCCACGACGTGGGCGCGTGGGTCGCCTACCCCTATGCCGCGCTGTTCGGCGACGAAGTGCAGCGCCTCGCGCTGCTCGACGCCGGCATTCCCGGCATCACACTGCCCGATGCGTTGCCCGTCGCGCCCGAACGCGCGTGGCGCACGTGGCACTTCGCGTTCCATGCGATTGCCGATCTTCCGGAGTTGCTGATAGCGGGTAAGGAGCGCGCCTATCTCGACTGGTTCTTGCGCCGCAAGACCGCGAATCCGCAAAGCTTCAGCGAGGCCGACATCGACGAATATTTGCGCGTGTTCACGAAGGAAGGCGGCTTGCGCGCGGGGCTGGCCTACTATCGCGCGGCCGATCTTTCCGCGCGCCAGAACCGCGAGCTGAGCGCACGCGGCAAGCTGCGCATGCCGGTTCTCGCGCTCAGCGCCGATCAGGGCTCCATTCCCGACATGGCCGCTCCGCTGCGCGCTTACGCCAACGACGTGCGCGGCGTCACGATCGCCCATTGCGGGCACTTCCTGCCCGAGGAACAGCCGGGTGCGGTTGCGGAGGCGCTACAAAGCTTCTTTGGCTGAATGCCGGATCGCCATGACAAAGCGAACGCCTGGGGCAAACCCTCGATTGACCATTATGCGTTCGCTTCATAGAATTTGAAGCGCTTCAAATTCGACAAAGTTCCGTCAACAACGGCATTTCACTATGCCGCCTGGCTGCCGGAATTTTTTTACCAACAAAAATGAAGCGCTTCAAATTTACCCTTCATCCCCAAGGAGACAAGCTGTGCTTACGACCCTGAAGCGCGCGACCGTCGCGCTGGCCTGCTTATCCGCGCTCGGCGCAACCGCGGCGCACGCCGGCGAAGTCAAGATCGGCGCACTGTTCCCCTTTTCCGGCGGCATGGCCCTGCTGGGCGACGAGAGCTTTCGCGGCGTGGAACTCGCCGTGGACGAGCGCAACGCGGCAGGCGGCATCAACGGCGACAAGATCGTGCTGGTGAAGGCCGATGCGGTCGATGCGAACCAGGCAGTGGGCGAAGCACGGCGTCTGACCTCGGTGGAAAACGTCCAGGCGATCTTCGGCAGCTATGCTTCGTCGGTTTCGACTGCGGCGACCCAGGTCACCGAACTGGCCGGCGTGCCGTACTTCGAGCTTGGCGCGGTGGCGGACAGCATTACCGACCGCGGCTTCAAATATCTGTATCGCAGCAACGCCACGGCGAAGAACTTCGCGCAAAGCTCGCTCGAAGCCGTGACGAAGGTCATCGCTCCGCAGCTCAAGGTCGATCCGAAAACGCTGCGCATTGCGATCATCGCGGAAGACGGCCCCTACGGCTCGATGGTCTCCGGTTTCCAGAAGGAAGACGCGAAGCGCCTCGGTCTGAACGTGGTGCAGGTGCTGCCGTATTCGGCCAAGGCGGTCGATCTCTCCTCGCTGATCTTGCGCCTGAAGGGCGCCAACGCCGACATCGTGCTACAGACGTCCTACCAGAACGATTCGATCCTGTTCATGAAGCAGGCCGCACAGGCGGGCTTCAAGCCCAAGGCCGTGGTGGGCGCGGGCGGCGGCTACTCGCTGACAGACACGGCAAAGGCGCTCGGCAATCTGATGAACGGCGCCTATGACGTGGACTTCCCGCAAATCTCGATCAACGAGAAGGGCGCGCCGGGTCTCGCCCAGTTCACGGCCGACTATCAGAAGCGTTTCGGCACGCCGCCGCGCTCGGGCCACAGCCTCGTGAACTACGTCGGCGCGAAGGCGTTCCTCGACGCGCTCGCCGCAGCGAAGTCGACCGACAAGGACAAGATCCGCGCCGCCGTGCTCGCTTACGGCAAGCCGGCCGGCTCGACGGCGGCAGGCTGGGGCTTCCGGTTCGCGCAGAACGGCCAGAACGAACTCGCCACCACCAACGTCATGCAGTGGCAGAACGGCAAGCTCGTGACGGTGTATCCGGAGAACGTCGCGAACGCTCAACCGGTCGCCGCGCACTGATCGCCGCCGCCGTGGGCGCACCGCCGCCCCGGTCTTTCCCCCACCGCAATACGCCGCCCGCTGCGCGAACACGCAGCGGCGGCGTCAGGGAAACGCGAATGTCCATCTTTCTCCAACTTCTCGTCAACGGCCTGCTGCTCGGCGGCGCTTACGCGATCATCAGCATCGGCCTCACGCTGATCTTCGGCGTCGTGCGCGTCGTGAACTTCGCGCACGGCGAACTGCTGATGATCGGCATGTACGCCGTGTGGATGCTTGCCCAGCATTTTGGTTTGCACCCCTACGTTTCGGCGATTCCCGCCGCGATCCTGCTGTTTGCCATTGGCGCGCTGATCCAGCAGTTCATCATCCAGCCGCTGCTTTCCGCGGACGCCCATATCCAGATCTTCGCCACGGTCGGCATCTCGACGGCGCTCATGAATCTCGCGTTGATGATCTTCGGCGCCGATGTGCACCCCGTCGACGTGACCTTCGGCACCACGTCGCTCGAATTCGGCGGCATCAATGTGGTGAGCGGACAGCTCATCACGTTCGCGGTCGCGCTCGTCGTCGCGCTCGGGCTGCATCTGTTCCTGCAACGCACCTATACGGGCCGCGCGTTTCGCGCCGTCGCCCAGCATCGCTACGCGGCCTCGCTCATGGGCGTGAACGTGAAGGCCACCTACGTGCTCGCGTTCGGCGTGGGCTCGGCGCTGGTCGGGCTGGCTTCGGGGCTGCTCGCCGCGCAGTACCCGGTGTTTCCCACGGTGGGGCAGTACTTCGTGCTCACCGCGTTCGTCATCGTGGTGCTCGGCGGCCTCGGCAGCCTGCCCGGCGCGCTGGTCGGCTCGATGTTCATCGGCCTGATCGACAGTCTGGCGGGCTACTACATTTCGCCGGACATGAAGGAAGTCGTGTATTTCGCGATCTTCCTCGTGATCCTCATCCTGCGTCCGACCGGCCTGTTCGGTCTGGGTCGCGGCTCCGAATAAGCGAACCAGCGAGGCCTCATGTTCCCCAATCTGCTGCACCCGCGCGCATACGTCGGCGTGCTCGCCCTCCTCGCGCTGCTGGCCGTGCCCTTCGCGCTCCAGTCGCCCTTCGCCTACCACCTCGCCGTGCAGGTCTGCGTGTTCGGCGCGCTCGCCACCGCATGGAACATCGTGGGCGGCTATGCCGGCCAGCTCTCGCTCGGCCATGCGGTGTTCTACGGCATCGGCAGCTATACGGCCACGCTGCTCGTGATCCACTTCGGCATCACGCCGTGGCTCGGCATGTTCGCGGGCGCGGCCGTATCCGCCGTGGCGGCCGCCGTGATCGCGTATCCGACCTTGCGTCTGCGCGGCCCGTTCTTCTCGCTCGCCACCATCGCGTGTCTCGAAGTGTGCCGGCTGCTCACGGTGCACGAGGAAGACTGGACCGGCGGCTCGGCCGGCCTGAACCTGCCGCTGAACATCGGCCTGAAGTGGATGGTGTTCCGCGAAAAGTGGGCCTATCTGCTGATCGCCTTCGGCTTTCTCGTGGCGACGCTCTGGGTGGCCTGGCGCATCCGCCGTTCGCGCTTCGGCTTCTATCTGATCGCCGTGCGCGAACGTGAGGATGCCGCGCGCGCCGTGGGCGTGAACGCCGTGCAGGCCAAGCTCGCGGCGGCCGTGGTGTCGGCGGCGCTCACCAGCATGATTGGCTCGTTTCACGCGATGTACCTCACGTTCATCGACCCGTCCGCGGCATTCTCGCTCGAACTCTCGATCCAGATCGCCATGTTCGCGCTGATCGGCGGCCTCGGCAGCGTGGCGGGCCCGCTCGCCGGCACCGTGCTCGTGCTGCCCGCGGCGGAGCTGGCGCGCGGCTGGCTCAGCGCCTTCGGCAACGGTACGCATGGCTTCGTGTACGGCGTCGTCCTCGTGCTGGTGGTGCTGTTCTTCCCGCGCGGCCTCGCAGGTCATCTCGGCGCGCGCGTGCTCAAGCTGATCGACCGGCTGCCGGGCGCACGCGAGCGCGCCCTGCCCGCCGCGCCGCAAAGCGCTGCCGCGCACAGCGCGCCGCGTGGCGAGCCGCTGCTCGTGGCCGAGCATCTGATGAAGCGCTTCGGCGGCCTCACCGCCACCAACGACGTTTCCATCACGCTGCACGCGGGCGAGATCCTCGGTGTGATCGGCCCCAACGGCGCGGGCAAGACCACGGTGTTCAACCAGCTCTCGGGCTTCATTCGCCCCGACGAAGGCGTGGTGAAGCTGCGCATGCCGGACGGAAGCTGGGCGCGGCCGGGCACACCGAATGCGTTCGCGCTGGCGGGGGTGGGCCGCACGTTCCAGATCGCGCAGCCGTTCTCCGGGCTCTCCGTGCTGGAGAACATCATGCTCGGCGCGTTCATGCATACCCGCGATCACGGCGAAGCCGAAGCGATTGCGCGCGAAGTGGCGCACACCACCGAGCTGAGCGCCCTGCTCGACGTCGAGGCGCGCAGCCTCACGGTGGGCGGCATGAAGCGCCTCGAAGTCGCGCGGGCGCTCGCCACGCGGCCGCGCGCCCTGCTGCTCGACGAAGTGATGGCGGGCCTGAATCCATCGGATATCGTGCGCTCGATCGACATGGTCAAGCGCGTACGCGACACGGGCGTAGCGGTGCTGATGATCGAGCACATGATGCAGGCCACGCTCGCGCTCTCCGATCGCATCGTCGTGATCAACGCGGGCAAGATGCTCAAGGAAGGCAATCCGGCCGACGTCGTCAACGATCCGCAAGTCATTGAAGCCTATCTGGGCAAGGGGTATCGCGATGCTCAAGCTGCATAACGTCACCGCCGGCTACAACAAGAGCGAAGTGCTGCGCGGCGTGTCGCTCGAAGTCAACGCGGGAGAAATCGTCACGCTCGTCGGCGCCAACGGGGCCGGCAAGACCACCACGCTCAAGACGCTGTGCGGCGTGGTGCCCGCGCGCTCGGGCAGCATCGAGTTCGACGGTCGGCCGATCACGGGCAGGACGCCGCATCAGATCGTCGATCTCGGCATCACGATGATTCCCGAAGGCCGCCAGCTCTTTCCCTTCCTCACCGTTCACGAGAATCTCGTGATGGGCTCGTACAAGCGGGCGGCGCGCGTACAACGCGAGGCGCGGCTCGACAAGGTGCTCGAACTGTTCCCGCGTGTGCGCGAGCGCCTTGCGCAGCACGCAGGCTCGCTCTCGGGCGGCGAACAGCAGATGGTCGCCATTGCGCGCGGCATGATGGCGGACCCCCGGCTGCTGATTTTCGACGAGCCCTCGCTCGGCCTGTCGCCGCTGCTCGTCGAGCAGATGTTCGAGGTGGTGCGCACGGTCGCGCGCAGCGGCGTGACCGTGCTGCTCGTCGAACAGAACGTTTTTCATACGCTCAAGCTCGCCGATCGCGGCTACGTGCTGGAAAACGGCACCATCGCGCTCTCGGGCAGCGGAGCGGAACTGCTGGAAAGCCCGCACGTGCGGCGCGCGTATCTAGGGCACTGAGTGGGGCACAGGGTTGGCACTGAGCGCGTGCGCCGCGCCGCCGACCTCAACAACCGTTTTTTCAGGCCGATCCGTCGGCATCGATCGAAGCACACACTGAAGCACACATTGATAACCTAAGGAATCCTCCATGAATACGACCGTCAACGCCAACAAGCCCGATGAACAAGTCGTCGCCTATCAGCTCCCGCAAGCGCCCTTCATGTCGAAGGATCTGGTGCACGGCGGCGTGCTGACCGACTGGCTCGAAGATGACAGGCTCTGGGTGCCCTCCACCGCCACGGTTTCGTTCAAGCCGCTCGTGCTGAGCGCGAGCCAGGGCTATTACGTGAACCTGCTGCGCGTGCGCGGCAGCGGCGTGGTTTCGCGCCATCGCCATAGCGGCGCGGTGCATGCGATGGTGCTCAAGGGCCGCTGGTACTACCTCGAACACGACTGGGTCGCCGAGCAAGGCGGCTATGCGTTCGAGCCGGCCGGCGAAACCCACACGCTGTTCGTGCCCGAAGACGTGCCCGAAATGATCACGTGGTTCCACGTGACGGGCGGCTACACCTACGTCGATCCTCACGGCGTGGCACAGGGCTACGAAGACGTGTTCACGAAGATCGAGACGACGAAGAAGCACTACGAGTCGATCGGTCTTCCGCCCGAAGCACTCCTGAACATCATTCGCTGAGGGAGGCGCCATGACGGTGACCCTTGCGGCGACCATGCCCACCATGCCCACCATGCAATACGTCGACCACGGCGCGGGCGGCGACGCGGCCTGCATGACGCTCGCCACGCGCGAGCGGCCCGCGCCCGGCCCCTCGGAAGTGCTGATCGAAGTGGCCTATGCGGGCGTGAACCGGCCCGATGTGTTGCAGCGCTCGGGCAGCTATCCGCCCCCGCCGGGCGCCTGCCCGCATCTGGGCCTCGAAGTGTCGGGCCGCATCGCGGCCGTGGGCGACGGCGTGAGCCGCTGGAAGGTCGGCGACGCGGTATGCGCGCTCGTGCCGGGCGGCGGCTACGCGCAGTACTGCGTGACGGACTCGCGCCACTGCCTGCCCGTGCCGCGCGGCCTCACGCTGCTCCAGGCGGCCGCGCTGCCGGAGACGTACTTCACGGTGTGGACCAACGTGTTCGAGCGCGGCCGCCTCGCGGCGGGCGAAACCGTGCTGATTCACGGCGGCTCGAGCGGCATCGGCCTGACCGCGATCCAGCTCGCGAGCGCCGCCGGGGCGACGGTGTTCGTCACCGTCGGCAACGAGGCGAAGGCGAAGGCTTGCCTCGAAGCGGGCGCGCATCACGCGATCCACTACCGCGACGAGGATTTCGCGGATGCCGTAGCGCGGTTGACCGAAGGACGCGGCGTGGACATGATCCTCGACATGGTGGGCGGCGACTACATCGAACGCAATCTGAAGTCGCTCGCGCTCGAAGGGCGTCTCGTGCAGATCGCGTTCCTCGAAGGCAGCCGCGTGACCCTCGACGCCATGCCGATCATGCTCAAGCGGCTCACCTTCACGGGCTCGACGCTGCGCGCGCGCAGCGCGGAGCAGAAGGCGGCGATCGCGCAGGCGCTCGAAGCGAAGGTCTGGCCGATGCTCGAACGCGGCGAGGCGCTGCCCATCATCCATCGCGTGCTGCCGGTCGCCGAAGCCGCCGACGCCCACCGGCTCATGGAGTCGAGCGCGCACATCGGCAAGATCATGTTGAATATCGGAGATCAGTGACGTGCAACATCAAGAACGAGTCGTCCTGGTGACGGGCGGCGCCGGCAACGGCGGGATTGGCGAGGCGATCGTGCGCCGCTACGCAAACGATGGCGCGGCGGTGGGCATCGTCGACCGCGACGCGCAATTGGGCGAGGAGCTCGCGCGCGAGTTGAGCGCGCAAGGCAAGCGCGTGCATTTCGCCTGCGCCGACGTGGGCGAGTACGAGGCATGCGAGCGCGCCACGCGCGAGATCGAGGCCGCGCTCGGCCCCATCGACACACTCGTGAACAACGCGGGCATCTCGCCGAAGCACGCGGGCAAGCCCATGCCGATCTGGCAAATGGACGCGAGCGAGTGGCGCAAGGTCGTCGACGTGAACCTGAACAGCATGTTCAACCTCACGCGCCTGATCGCACCCGGCATGGTCGAGCGCCGCTTCGGCCGCATCGTGGCGATGTCGTCGGTTGCGGGCAAGGCGTATCTCGACATCGTGGCCGCGCACTACGCGACAACCAAGGCCGCGCTGATCGGCATGACGCGCCATCTGGCCGGCGAACTCGGCCCGTACGGCATCACCGTCAACGCGCTCGCGCCGGGCCGCATCAATACGCCGATGGTGCGCGGCGTGGCTCCCGAGGCGAACCAGAGCGTAGTGGACGTCACGCCGCTGCGCCGCCTCGGCACGCCCGACGAAGTCGCGAAGGCCTGCCTGTTCCTGAGCTCGGACGCCGCCAGCTTCGTGACCGGCCAGGTGATCGACGTCTCCGGCGGATGGCTGATGACATGAGCGCTGCAACTGAAACGACAGCGGGCGCGTCCGCGCCCCCGTGGCGCACGATCGGCTTTCCCGGGCGCTATGTGCAGGGCCCCGGCGCGCTCGCCGCGCTTGGGCCCGTGCTGGCCGAATTGGGCGCGCGCCGCGCGTGTACAATTCTGGACGCTTCGGTGGCGGCCACCCTCGCACCGGCCGTGGACGCCACCCTGGCCGGGGCCGGCGTGTCCAGGACCCGCGTGGATTTCGCGCACGAATGCACGGCCGCGACCATCGCCGCGCTAACCGAGGCGGCGCGCGCCTTCCAGGCCGACGCGATCGTGACGATCGGCGGCGGCAAGGCGATCGACTCGGCCAAGGGCGCGGCGCGCGCGCGGCGCCTGCCGATCGTCGTCTGCCCGAGCGCGGCGTCGAGCGACGCGCCCACGAGCCGCCTGATCGTACGCTACGATGAGCAGCACCGCGTGGCGGGCGTCGACATGCTCGCGCGCAACCCCGACGCCGTCATCGTCGACACGGACGTGATCGCCCGTGCGCCGAAGCGCCTTTTCGCAGCCGGCATCGGCGACGCGCTCAGCAAGTTCTTCGAGGTCGCGCAGTGCGAGCGCGCGCAAGGCACGAACGGATTCGGCACGCGTGCGCTGCCCACCGCGTTGCGCATGGCCGCGCAAACACGCGAGACCCTGTACGCTGCGGGCGCGCAGGCGTGGCGCGACGTAAGCGAAGGCCGCCTGACCGAAGCGGTCGAGCAGGTCGTCGAGGCAACGGTGCTGCACAGCGGCATCGGCTTCGAAAGCGGCGGTTTGTCGCTCGCGCATGCGCTGATCCGCGGCTTGACGGCGGTGCCCGCGATGGCCGCTAATCTGCATGGCGAACTGGTGGCGTTCGGCACCCTGGTTCAACTGTTCGTTGAAAACGCACCGCAAACGGAGATCGAACGATTGGCTACGCTACTCGACGCTGTCGAACTCCCGCTGACGCTCGCGCAGCTCGGCCAGCCGGCGGCGCTCACGCGGCAACAGGCGGCAACGCTCGCCGACGCGACACTCGCGGCCAGCTATAGCCGCCATATGACGCCGCCGCTCACGGCGCCACGCCTGCTGGAGGGCCTCGCGCGCGCCGACGCGTTCGGCCGCGCATGGCGCGCCCGCGTCGACCCGGCGCGATCTCACTAACCCAACCGGAGCGCCATGACTTCACGCCGCGCCACGCTTTCTGATGTCGCCCGCCTCGCGGGCGTTTCGCTCGGCAGCGCCTCGCGCGCGCTTTCCGTGCCCGAGCAGGTCAAGCCCGCCACGCTGGAAAGCGTGCAACGGGCCGTGGAGCAGCTAGGCTACGTGCGCAACGGCGCGGCCCAGGCGCTGGCCTCGCGGCGCACGCGCATGGTCGCCGCGATTTACCCCACGCTCAACAACCCCGTCTACGCCGACTCCATCCAGTACCTCCAGCAGACGCTCTGGGACCATGGCTACCGGCTGATGATCGCGAGCCACGAGTACAAGCACGTGCGCGAGAGCGAGGTGCTGCGCGGCATCGTCGAGCGTGGCGTCGACGGCCTCGTGCTCGTGGGCACCGACCATGGCGACGACGTGTTCGATCTCGTGCGCCAGTACGACATCCCTTATGTGCTGACATGGTCGCTCGACGAAACGCGCTACGCGCATTGCGTGGGCTTCTCGAACTACGACGCCGCGTACCGGCTGGCCAGGCGCGTGATCGCGCGCGGGCATCGGCACATCGCCCTGTGCACGGGCGTGGCCGACGGCAACGAGCGCGTGCGGGCCCGCGCGGAAGGCACACTCGCGGCGATGCAGGAGGCCGGCATTGCGTTCCATCCGGAATGGCGCGTGGAAGTGCCCTTTTCTTTCGAAGGCGGGCGCGAAGCGCTGCGGCGTTTGTGGGATGCGCGCGAGACGCCGCCTGGCGTCATCATCTGCGGGACCGACCTCCAGGCGGTCGGCGTGCTCGACGCCTGCCGCTCGCGCGGCATTGCCGTGCCGCATCAGCTTTCGGTGACAGGCTTCGACGACATCGAGCTGGGACAGCTCACGACGCCGCCGCTCACCACGGTGCACGTGCCCGCGATCGATATCGGCGTGCGGGCGGCGCGCCACGTCGTGGCGCTGATCGAAGGCAAGGCGGTCGGCGCCGAGTTGGCGCTGGAAGCGCCGGTGATCGAGCGCGAGAGTCTCGGCAACGCGCCGCAAGCGCGCTAGCCGCCTGCGGCCCTCGCTTACTCCCCCTCGCCCGCATTCACCGCAGCCGAAAACACATACCCCTCGCTGCGCAACGTCTTGATATAGCGCGGCTCGCGCGCCTCGTCGCGCAAGCGCTGGCGCAGGCGGCTCACGAGCAGGTCGATCGAGCGGTCGAACGCGTCGGCCTGGCGGCCTTGCGTGAGGTTCAGCAACTGGTCGCGCGTGAGCACGCGTTGCGGATGATCGAGAAACACGCGCAGCAGCCGGTACTCCGCGCCGCTCAACGCCACGATCGTGCCTTCGGCGTCGAGCAGATGGCGCGCCGTGGTGTCGAGCCGCCAGTCGCCGAACGCGAGCAACTGGGCCGACTCGCTCACCTCCATGCCGGGCGGCAGCATGCGCGCGCGGCGCAGCACCGAGCGGATGCGCGCGAACAGCTCGCGCACCGCGAAGGGCTTGGGCAGGTAGTCGTCGGCGCCCATTTCCAGGCCCACGATGCGGTCGGTTTCCTCGTTGCGCGCCGTGAGCATCACCACGGGCACGGCGCGGAACTTGCCCGCGCGCAGTTCGCGGCACAGCACGAGGCCGTCGTCGCCGGGCATCATGAGGTCGAGCACGATCAGGTCCGGCGCCCCGCTTTCCAGCACGGTGCGCATCTCGCGCCCGTTCGCGGCAAGCGACACGCGCATGCCGTTCTTTTCCAGGTAGGCGCCGACCAGTTCACGTATGCCGCGATCGTCATCGACGATCAGCACGTGATCCATCTTTTCCGTCATGAGTTCTTGTCTCCTTGCGCCCTGTGCGTGAGCGGGTTTCCACGATGCACGAACAGTACACCGGATGCACGATCTCCGCAGCCAGTCCGCTTGCCGCGAAGAAAAGAATGGCGAGTACGCGCTTCATGCGTCCCGCGCCAGGGAAATCGGGTGAAACGTGTTCATGCCGCCGTGCTTGCGAGGCCCGCGCGCCGTGATCCGCGGTGATCATTTTGCTCTCCGTTCAATCGAGGTGATGCCCTGCTTTATAGCCCAGGCCGCGCGCGGCGCCGTATCGCTCTGTATCCGCCAGGCGCGCAGACACAAGACATTGCATGCGGCGCGCGATTCTCTACACGCTGCCCCATTCGGGGCCACAATGTGCGTTGATGCACATCCGGCACGCCGCCTGTCAAACTGAAATCGACCTGAAATGGCCGGCAATGCCGCTTGCCGGCCGCCGCCGGGCCGGCATCTTTTATGCTGGTTGTCAGGCGCGGGCCATACCGGCGGCAAATACGGCGGTGATGAAAACGGCGGTGACAATTACGGCCGTGGCGAAAACGGCTCCAGGAGGTCTCCCATGAAATGTCTGCGCATCTATGCCGACGCCGAGGGCGAGTCGCATTTCGAGGACATGGATATTCCCCTCACGCCGCTCGAGCTGTTTCCCAACATCCCGCCCATCTATCTTTCGACGTGGGAACCCGCGAAGTCGGTGCGCTTCGGCTGGGTGCCGGCGGGCCTGAAGGAGGCCGACTGGCACACCACGCCAGTGCGCCAGTTCGTGATCTGGATGACCGGCTGGGTCGAGTTCGAAACCAGCGACGGCGACACGCGCCACTGCGAGCCGGGCACCGTCGTGCTGTGCGAGGACACTGTGGGCAAGGGTCATCGCTCGCGCCACCCCGACGAAGGGCAGTTCAACGTATTCATCCCGCTCGCTTCGTGAACGCAACCCGGCACGCGCCAGGCACGAACCCGGCACGAAGGCGTCACTCACGCCTTGCCCGCGCCGGCCAGCACGAGCCGCCCTTCCAGACCGCCTTCCGGGCGATTGCGCAGCGTGAGCTGCGCGCCCATCGCCACGGCCAGCTGGCGCGAGATCGCGAGGCCCAGCCCCGTGCCGCCCGTGCCGCGATTGCGCGACGTTTCGAGCCGGTAGAACGGCTCGAACACCTTTTCGAGCGCGTCGTCGGGCACGCCGGGGCCGCTGTCGAGCACGGAAATCGTGACTGTCTTGTCCCGCGCCGACTCGCTCACTTCGATAGCCGCCGTGCCGCCGTACTTGAGCGCGTTGTCCACGAGATTGCCGACAATGCGCCGCAGCGCCTGCACCCGCGTGACGATCGCCACGTTCAGGCGGCGCTCGAAGGTCACGGGCGAGCCCGCATCCACGTAATCGCACACGAGGCTGTCGAGCAGCGCGTCGAGATCCACGCGCGCGGGCGCTTCGCCGGTGCCGTGCAGCGTGCGCGCGTAGGCCACGCCTTCTTTCACCAGTTGCTCCATCTCGTGCAGATCCTGCGCGAGCTTGCCCGCTTGCGCGTCGTCGTCCATCTGGTCCACGCGCAGGCGCATGCGCGTGATCGGCGTCTGCAAATCGTGCGAGATGGCCGCGAGAATCTGCATGCGCTCGGCCACGTGCGCCGATATGCGCTGCTGCATCGCGTTGAACGCCCGCGCCGCGCGCGCCACTTCGGAAGGCCCCTCTTCCTCCAGGCGCTCCGCCTTCAGGTCGGGGCCGAGCGCGTCGGCCACGCGGGCGAGTTCATGCAGCGGCCGCGTGGCGGTTCGCACCGCGAACCAGCAGCACACCGCCAGCACGACGAGCTGGGCGACGAGCACGGCCGGCAGCCAGCCCGATAAGGGCAGCGCGGAACCGGGGCGATAGTCGATGGTGAGCGGCGCGCCATCCGACAGCCGCAGGTGGATCTGCAAGCGCTCGCCGTTGCCGGGCACCGAGTTGGTCGTGAGCGCGTACTTGTCGGCGAGGCCCGCCGCGATGGCCGACGCCACCGTGCGCGAACGGCTTGCGTCGGGCGGCTCGCCCGGCGTGCCGGGACCAAGGATGAAGCTGTAGGTGCGACGTGCGAGCTGGGGCAGCCACGCCGCGCGCCCGGCCGCGGGCAGATGGTCGAGCAGCGCCACGGAAATGGCGACTTCGCGCGAGATGTAGTCGGTCATCATGTTCGCGGTGGCGTCGTTGCGCTCGGTCATCGTGAGCGTGAACGACATCACCTGCGCGAGCGCGAGGCCGACGCAGAGAATCAGGGCGAGGCGCGCGAATAACGTGCGCGGCCAGTGCAGCGCCGCGCTCATTGCCGCACCGCCGCAAGCGGTGCGCGGCGGTGGGCCGCAAAACCTTCGGCGAGCATGTTCGGGCTCCGTGTGCAGGGAATGCTGGGTTTATACCGCATGCCGCGAGATGTTTTGTATCCCACTGTATCGGCGCGGGCGCGGGACACAAAATATTGCAGGCCGGTCCGGTTTTGCCGGGTTTCGTGATGGTTCATGGGCTCGCGCGCGCCTGCTGCGGCGCGGTCTCGGCCCACTCGCGCACGGCCTGCGCGAACAGGCGCAGCGCGGCGGGCGGATGACGGTTGGCCGGATAGTAAAGGCAGAGCCCCGAGAACACCGGCCCCCACTCGGGCAGCAGATGCACGAGGCGACCCGCGGCCACGTCCTCGGCCACGAGCGTGTCGGGCACCCAGGCCACGCCAATGCCCGCAAGCGCCGCCTCGACCATCAGGTTGAGATTGCCGAGCGTGAGCGGGCCGTCCACGTCGATGCTGGCGCTTTTGCCGCCATGCGCGAAATCCCAGCGAAACAGCGCGCCGCTCTCGAAGCGAAAACGGATACAGCGGTGCCGCTCCAGGTCGTGCGGCGCGCCTGGCGGCGCATGTTGCGCGAGGTAGCCGGGCGAGGCCACCGCGCCAAAACGCATGTCCTGCGTAAAGCGGATCGCGATCATGTCGCGCGGCACGTCTTCGAGCACGCGCACGCCCGCGTCGAAGCCCCCGGCCACGATATCCACGAGCCGCGACTCGACCACGAACTCCACGCGGATCTCCGGGTAGCGGGCGAGAAACCCCGGCAGCACATGGTGGATGAGCGGGCGCGCGCCCGACTCCGAGGCGCTGATGCGGATCGAGCCCGAAGGCCGGTTGCCGGCCGTCGCCACGTCGTTGACGGCGTCTTCGAGGTCGGCCATGGCGGGGCGCACGCGGTTGAGCAACTGCTCGCCCGCCTCGGTCAGCGCCACGGAGCGCGTGGTGCGGTTGAACAGGCGCACGCCGAGCTTCGCCTCCAGGTTGCGCACCGTATGACTGAGCGCGGAAGGCGACACGCCCAGGACGCGCGCCGCGCCGCTGAAG
This sequence comes from Paraburkholderia unamae, assembly GCF_003096875.1. NCBI lineage: Bacteria > Pseudomonadati > Pseudomonadota > Betaproteobacteria > Burkholderiales > Burkholderiaceae > Paraburkholderia > Paraburkholderia unamae. Next base: position 21,156 of record NZ_QEOB01000029.1, on the reverse strand, counting down.
CTGCGCTGCTCGGCGATCGTCGCGAAGGCCGTCAGTTCGGATAAGCCAGTGCGCACCATTTATGAATTTTCCTCAATACCTCATGCAAGTTTAGCGGGATTGTTGAGCGCCATACAGCAACCTACACTCTGTCGGGTAGACGGCGGCGCCTGCGTGAACGGCGCGACCGCCCATCCAACCCCTGAAAGGAGCAAGACATGCAAAAGCGCACACTCGGCAAAGGCGGCCTCGAAGTTTCCGCACTGGGACTCGGCTGCATGGGTTTGAGCTTCGGCTACGGGCCCGCGACCGAAAAGGCCGATGCGATTCGCGTGATCCGCACGGCGTACGAGCGCGGCGTCACGTTCTTCGACACGGCCGAAGTCTATGGGCCCTTCGTCAACGAAGAACTGGTCGGCGAGGCGCTCGCGCCGTTTCGCGACCAGGTGGTGATCGCCACGAAGTTCGGCTTCCAGGACGGCGACTCGAAGAAGCCGATGGACAGCCGCCCCGAGCGCATCCGCGCCGTGGCCGAGGCGTCCTTGAAGCGCCTGAAGACCGACCGCATCGACCTGTTCTACCAGCACCGCGTCGATCCGAACGTGCCCATGGAAGACGTGGCGGGCACGGTCAAGGATCTGATCAGCGAAGGCAAGGTCAAGCACTTCGGCCTTTCCGAAGCGGGCGAGCAGTCCATTCGCCGCGCGCACGCCGTGCAGCCCGTGGCCACGCTGCAAAGCGAATACTCGATGTGGTGGCGCGAGCCGGAACAGAAGGTGATGCCGGTTCTGGAGGAACTGGGCATTGGCTTCGTGCCGTTCAGCCCGCTCGGCAAGGGTTTTCTGACCGGCGCGATCGACGCGAGCACGTCGTTCGACAAGAGTGACTTCCGCAACATCGTGCCGCGCTTCTCCGAAGAGAACCGCAAGGCCAATGCGGCGCTGGTGGACGTGCTCGGCCGCCTGGCCGACGGCAAAGGCGCGACGCGCGCGCAAATCGCGCTCGCCTGGCTGCTCGCGCAAAAGCCGTGGATCGTGCCGATTCCTGGCACGACGAAGCTTTCGCGGCTCGAAGAAAACGTGGGTGCGGTCAGTGTCGAACTGAGCGCCGCCGACCTCGCCGCCATCGAGGCCGCGCTCAAGGCGATCCAGGTGGTGGGCGAGCGCTACCCGGCGCAGATGCAACAGCGCGTGGATCGCTAGGGCCTGCTCAGACCCACAAGCGGTACATCCAGAACGACTCGTCCTCGACAAAGCGCTGCGCGAAGTCGGTGGGCGAGAAGCCGGTCATGCGGCGGGTCGTGCGGCTCAGGTGCGCCTGGTCCGCGAAGCCTTCGTCGTGGGCGAACGCCGCCCAGTCGACGGACACGCCCGCCGCGAAGCGCTCCGCTGCCGCGAAGTACGCGCCTTCGGTCTTCACGAGCGATTGCCACTCGCGCAGCGAGCGCCCGCTGTAGGCCTTGATGCGGCGCTCGACCTGGCGCGCGCTATGCGTGCGCCCCCATTCGCGCGCCTGCCACGCGAGACGCCCCACCCAGCGGCGGCCCGCCTGGCGCAGCGTGGCGACCGGGGAAAGGCGGCCGCGCAGCGCCTGCCAGCGCGGCGCGAGATGGTGCTCCAGAAGCGCGAGCGCTTGCGCATCGTCGGCAGTGCCAGGCAGTGCGTCGAGCAGCGGCCACCACGCTGGGCCCAGCACGTCACTCGCGCACAGAAAGCGGTCGTGGACCTGCGCCAGATCCAGCTCGAACAGGGCCTTCGCCGCATCGGCGTTCAAGCACACCATGCCGCCGCTGCCGGTGGTCGGCGCCCAGCTCGTGGTGGGCCGCGACTGACTGCCCGACAACGTGCACGCCGTGCCGAACGGCCGCCACAGCGGCCCGCTCGCGCCTGCCTCCACGAGCCCCGCATCGAGGTCGCGATACCACGACAGACACACGAGCGGCGAAGCCGGGAAGTGCGAGAGGCGTTGCGCGTCGTTCAGGTCGAAGCCGCGCGTGTCGCGACAGGCCACGGCGACGACGGCGCCCTCCAGCGCCGGCGCGGGCGGATAGAGCCGCGCATGCGGGCGCTCACCACCGCGCATCACGCGCGGCGCGCGCGCCCAGCGCTCGGGGCACACGATCGAGTGGGAAGGCGTGACGGTGGACATGACCGCGCAGTATAGGCGAGCGCGCGGCGAGCGTCGATGTCGTTTGCGTTCAAGACGTGACGCGCCGGTAGGTGTGCAATGCACCGCATGACTACGCCCTCTTCCTCCCCTTGCCCCTTCCATGCGAAGCGCGCCGACGATGCCGTGCGCGACGCTCACTCGCCTTCATCGTCGCCCGCGCCCGTTCCCTCCGGCGCATGGCCGCCCGGTCCTCGCGCGGGCCTGACCGGCTGGCGCCTGCTGCGCCGCATGTCGCGCGACCTGCTGGGCACGCTCGCCGAATGGCAGCGCGACCATGGCGACGTCGTCCACGTGCGCACGTTCCCCGAGCACGCGATCGTCGTGACCGACCCGCAACTCGCGCGCGAACTGCTGGTGACGCATCACGACGCGCTGATCCGCTGGGAGCGCGGCACGAGCATCTTCGCGCAGTTGCACGGCAACAGCGTGCTGACCTCCGAAGGCGACGCCTGGCACCTCAAGCGCCAGGCGTTGCAGCCGGGCTTCGCGCCGAAGGCGGTGCAGGCCTTCGTGCCGGGCGTGGCGGCGGCGACGGCCGACGCGCTCGCGCAGTGGCCCACCCGCGACGCATACTGGCCCGTGGAAAGCGCGCTCACCTCGCTCACGATGGACGTCATCATGCGCATGATGTTCTCGGCGCAGATCGGCGAACACGCGCGCGAGGCCGAGCACGCCGTGCGCGTAGCGAGCGAGACCGCCAACGCGGAGTTCTACTGGCCCGCCAGCCTGCCCGACTGGATGCCGTGGAAGCGCGCGAAGCGCCGGGCGATCCGCGTATTGAAGGATCTCATCGAGCGGCATCTGCAAGCGCGCCTCGCGCGCTCCGAAAGCGCCTGGCCCGACGACCTGCTCTCGCGCCTCTTGCGCCTGCACCGTGACGACGCCGCCCTGTGGCCGCTCCAGGCGGTGCGCGACGAATGCATGACGACGTTTCTCGCGGGCCACGAAACGACCGCCGCCACGCTCACCTGGTGGGCATGGTGCATGGCCTCGAATCCCGCCGCGCAGGACGCCGCGCGTGCGCAGGTGAGCGCGGTGCTGCAAGGTCGCGCGCCCGGCGGCGACGTGCGCGCCGCGTTGCCGTGGCTCACGCAAACGCTCGAAGAAACACTGCGCCTTTACCCCGCCGCGCCGGTGCTCATCAGCCGCCGCGCGCAGCGCGAACTGAACCTCGGTCCGTGGCGCTTCCCGGCGCGCACCCTGTTCATGCTGCCCGTGCAACTCATGCAGCATGATGCGCGCTGGTTTCCCGAGCCCGCCGCGTTCCAGCCCGAGCGCTTCGCTCGCGACGCGAGGCACGCCGAGCGCGGGGCGTGGTCGCCGTTCGGCGCGGGGCCGCGCGTGTGTCTCGGCCAGCATCTGGCGATGACGGAGATGACCGTGATCGCGGCGATGGTGTTGCAGCGCTACACGCTCTCGGTCCCCGAGGGCATGGCGGCCCCGCGCGCCATGCTCAATGTGACGTTGCGGCCGCAAACACCACTGCATCTGGCGCTCGCGCCGGCTTAAGGCGGCGTCCAGATCAGGCGCACGAATCCGCGTACCGGTATACAGTCGCTGCTGTTTCTGTTCGCGCGGCCGCCTCGCCGCGCGCCACGCTGCCCGTGCGCAGCAGGAGACCATGCGATGCCGGATCGACGTGCGTTTCTCAGGATCTCGGGTGCGGCGGCGAGCGCCGCCATGCTGCCGGCCGCCGCCGAAGCCAACGGCACGGCCGCCGCCGCGCTGCCGAACGACCCCGCGTGGTTGCCGGCCACCGCCTTGCTCTCACGCTTTCGCAGGCGCGAACTCTCCCCCGTCGACGTGCTCGAAGCGCAGATCAAGCGCATCGAAGCCTGGAACGACAAGGTCAACTGCATCACCACGCGGCATTACGATGAGGCGCGCGCGGCGGCCCGCGAGTCGGCGGCGCGTTATCGCAACGGCAACCCGCGCGCGCTCGAAGGCATTACCGTGGCGGTCAAGGACGAGTATGCGGTGAAGGGCTGGGTGACCACCATGGGGTCGTTGCTGCTCAAGGACGCGCCGCCCGCCACCGACGACGGCCCCGTGATCGAGCGCTTGCGCGCGGCGGGCGCGGTCTTTCACATCGAAACCACGGTGCCCGAGTTCTATGTGTGGATGACCACGGCCACGACGCTCTGGGGCGTCACGCGCAACCCGTGGAATCTCGCCTGGACGCCGGGCGGTTCCTCGGGCGGATCGGGCGCGGCGCTGGCCGCGGGCTTCACGACGCTCGCGCTCGGCTCGGACATGGGCGGCTCGATTCGCATTCCGGCCTCGCAATGCGGGCTTTATGGCTTCAAGCCGCCGTTCGGGCGCGTGCCCACGAGCGAAGTGCCCTACGAGTCCGAAGGCCCGATGGCGCGCACCTTCGACGACCTGAATCTGCTCACCAACGCGATGGTCGGCCCGCATCCGCTCGTGCATTCGTCGCTGCGTCCGCGCCTGGCCTTTCCGTCGCGCTATGCGCCGGTCAAGGGCTGGAAGATCGCCTACGATCCCATGCCGCATCTCTCGCCGCTCGATCCGCCCGTGCGCGCGGCGATGGAGCGCGCCGTGACGCGCTTCGAGCAACTCGGCGTCGAGGTCGAGCGTGTGGATATCGGCTTCGACTCGGCGGACATGGACACCTTCATGACGGGCCTCTTCTCCACCAGCATGGGCGGCCTGCGCACCGAGGCGCTCAAGGACCCCGGCAAGCTCATGCCGTACACGCGCATGCTGTTCGAGCATATGGAGGGCAAGACCGGTCCCGACGCGCTGGTGGCAACCGAAGCGCTGCTCAACGACTATCAGCGACGCGTGCAGGAAAAGGTGTTTACGCGCGGCCTGCGCGCGCTCGTCATGCCTACGCTCGCCACGCCGCTCATTCCCGCGGCGCACGGCCTGAACCCGCAAACGGACACGGTGACGATAGACGGCAAGCCGGTCACGGGCCTGCGGTTCGCGCAGACCTGGGTCTGGAACCTGCTCGGTTTCTATCCGGTCGTCCCGGCGCCGATCGGCATCGGGCCCGGCGGCATGCCGATGGGCATGCAGATCGTCGCGAACACCTTCGACGACCTCGACGCCTTCCAGCTGGCGTCGGCCTGGTCGGGCGTCGCGCCGCCGCTGTTCACGGGCAGCGCGTTTCCTGATTTCCGCGCGCAGAACGGCTAGCTCGCGAGGTGGCTAGTCGGTGATGGCAACACGCGTGCTGTCGCCCACGTTGAGACTGAACTCGTCGACCCGCCCGGCGCGCACGTCGAGCAGCAAGCGCTCCAGCGCTTCCACCCTCGCCGATTTCGTGCCGTTCGAGCGGATCAACGTTGCCGGGGTGTTGCCCGTCGCCGCTTCGTGGGCTTCGAGCAGAACCCGGATGGCTTCCTCCCGGGTCATGAAAATACGGTCCATCGCGCGCTCCTCTTCGATACGGCAGCGAAGATAGCACGCACGCCATGAGCCGGGCCGGCAGAGTGACCGGTGCTTGAGATAATGCAGTTTCCCGGCCCCCTGTACGCCCGATCGTGCACGATCGGGCGGCGCAACGCTCAGTGCGAAATGCTTTCGAGCGATTTGCCGAGCGTGCGCGGCCCCATCGTGCCGATGGCCACCATCACGAGCGCCATGGCGCCCGCGATGAAAACGAACACGCCCGTCACGCCGAACTCCCTGAGCGTGAAAGCGATCACGAACGAGCTGAACACCGCGGAAAGCCGGCTCCACGAATAGACGAAACCCACGGCACGCGCGCGAATGGCCGTGGGATAGAGCTCCTGCTGATAGGTGTGATAGGTGAACGAAATGATATTGCCGGCGAGTGTCAGCAGCACGCCGAGCGTCACGATCATTACCGCCGCCGCCGCCTGGCTGAACAGCAGGCCGCTTACGATATTGACGGCCGCCATGCAAACAATCACATGCTTGCGCTCGAAACGATCGGCGATCCAGTAGCCGAGCAGCGGGCCGAGCGGCGCGGCGAGTCCGATCACCGTGGTGTAGAGCAGGCTCGACGTGACCGTGATGCCCTGCTTCACGAGCAGCGTGGGCACCCAGTTCGCAAAGCCATAGAAGCCCACCGTCTGGAAGATATGGAAGACGATGAGCATCGCCGTGCGCTGGCCGTAGGGCGGCTTCCACATGTCGGCGAAACCTGCCTTGCGCGGCGCCGGATCGCTCGGACCGGGCGCGGGCAGCGGCGCGCCGTATTGCCGCGAGACCTTCGCTTCGAGGTCGGCGAGCACCGCTTCGGCTTCGTCGAGGCGTCCATTGCTTGCCAGCCAGCGCGGGCTCTCGGGAAGATTGCGCCGGAAGTACCACACGAATAGCGCGCTCACGCCGCCCAGCAGCACAACCCAGCGCCAGCCGTCGAGCCCGAGCATCGCTCTGGGCACGAGCAGCCAGGAGAGAAACGCGACGACAGGAACGGCCGAAAAGCCGATGGTCTGGCACACCGCGAACGCGCGGCCGCGCAAATGCTTGGGCGCGAGTTCGGAGAGGTAAGTGCCGATGGTCACGAGCTCAACGCCGATGCCCATGCCGGACAGAAAGCGCCAGAAGTTCAGGCCGCCCGCCGTATCCTGGAACGCCATGACCGTATTCGCCGCCACGTACCACAGCAGCGACCACGTGAAGATCGCGCGCCGGCCAAAGCGGTCCGCGAGAAAACCACATGCCGCTGTGCCCAGAAACAGGCCGCAAAACAGCGCGGCAATGAAGCTCGCGACGCCCGATGTGCCGAAAAGCCCGGACGTCGTGGAGGTCAGTATGCCGCTCTTCACGAGGCCTGGCGCGACATAACCCGTGAAAAGCAGATCGTACAGTTCGAAGAAGAAGCCGAGGCTGAGCAGCAGGATCAGCTTCCAGACCGCACGCGTGGCGGGAAGCCTGTCGAGGCGTGCCGAGAGTGCGCCGTAAATCGCGGCGCCGTCGGCAAGCGGGGTGGCGTCGACGCTTGCGCCAGGGTCGGCGTCGCGCAGGTTCGCTGCGCCCTCCAGAATGGCCATGTTTGTCTCCAGTTTAGTAGTTCGAATGACTTATCGGCGAGCACGGTGGCTCATGGGTACCGTTCTTTCAGTTCGCCGAATGAAGCGATGCGGCCCGCGAGCGCGCTCGCGACCACCGTTGGCGGGCTCGCGAGCCACACCTGGCCGGGGCCCGAACGCCCCGGAAAATTACGGTTGATCGCGCTGATCGTGACCTGATCCGCATCCACGGAGGCCCCCGGCCCGCAATTGGCGCAAGCGCCGCAGGCAGGTTCGAGCAGAATCGCGCCGACCTGCTCGAAGGCTTCGAGATAACCACGCTGCCGGCAGTAGTCGCGCACATCGGAGGTGCCGAACTGCAAGTAGAGTTTCACGCTGGCGGGAACACGCAGGCCGCGCGCGGCGGCCCACGCCAGCACTTCGTGATAGTGGTCGAAATCCTCGCGCTTGCCCGCCGTGCACGAGCCGCCATAAGCGATGTCCACCTGCGGGCGCTGCGCGAGATCATGCAGCGCCACGCCGTTGCCGGGGTCGCCCGGCGCGGCGAGCATGGGCGTCAGCGCCGCGCAGTCGATGTCGATCACCTCGGCATAGGGCGCGCCCGGATCGCTTTGCATCCAGGGCTCAACGACAAAGTCGATGCCGCGCCGCGCCTTGAGGAAGCGCACGGTTTCGGCGTCGGGGGCGACGAGTCCCGTGAAGCCGCCGAGTTCGGCCGTCATGTTCGTGAGCGTGGTGCGCTCGTCGGTGCTCAACTGCGCAACGGCCGAGCCCGCGAACTCGAACACCTTGCCCACGCCCGCTCCCGCCCGGATTTCAGGCTGCGCGAGCAGATGCAGCACGAGATCCTTCGCCGTCACCCCGGCGGGCACGGGACCCTGAAAATTCACCCGCAGCGACTGCGGCACCGTCATGCGCACCGCACCCGTGACGAACGCGTTAGCCATGTCGGTCGTGCCCACGCCGAACGCGAGGCACCCGAGCGCCCCGCTATGCGGCGTATGCGAATCCGTGCCCACGACCACTTGGCCCGGCAGCGCGTAGCGCTCGGCCATCATCGCGTGGGAAATGCCTTCGGAGCCCTCGACCCCTTCCCGGCGCTCGCCTGGCAGCTCGCTCAGGTAGCCATGATTTTTCAGGCCGTAGTCGGCGGCGAACTGGCGGTGCGCGGCCGAAAGCTCGCGCACGTCGGGCAGCAGGCCGTTGCGCACGTGCAATTCGCTCTTGTGCGAATACGAAAGATGGTCTTCGAACGCGAGGATCGTTTCAGGCCGATGCAGCGACAGCGGCTTGCCGAAGGTGGCGTGCAGCATGTGCGTCGCCATGCCTGTGTAGTACTCGTGGATGAAGCGCCAGTCCGCCCGGACGAACATGCCCGCGCCCGGCGCCGGCGATTCCCCCGTGTGCTCCGTGCGCAGCACGTGGCGCTCGATGATTTTCGCGGCCAGCGTGCGTGGCGCATCGCTCGCGCTCGACGTCGCGGGCGCGATCCTGCGCATGTGTTGCGCGCCGTATTTCAGCAGGCCGCCGCTTCTCAGGATCGAAGCCGCGAGGCCGTCGCGCGAGGCGACGAGTTCTTCGATATCGATCGCCTCGCCGCGCCGGATACGCTCGATCAGCCCGAAATCCGTCGAGGTGAACAAGCCGATGTTGTCGGCATTCTGGCGGTAGATGCGCTCGAAGCTGCGCGCGATCACGAGCCGGATGCCCGCGCGAAACTCGGCAAGCGGGCTATGCTCGCGCGACGATCCCTTGCCGTAGCGGTTGCCCGCCACGGTCACGCAAAAGCCGCCGTTTCGTACGGTGTCCATAGCAATCGGGTTGCGCCCGTCCGCGCGAAAGCCCACATAGGGCACGCGGCCAAGGCGCTCGTCGAAGCGCGTGAGCACGCTCATGGGCGTGATCTCATCGGTCGAAACGTCGTCTCTCAGCGCTTGCGGCCCGGGCGTCGCGAGATCGGCGCCGCGCGCCTGCCGCTCGACCGCATCGGCGTCCTTGCAAAGAAACAGGATCCGGCCGCTCAATTCCAGTGTCGCCATCTGATCTCTCCTTGAGCGGAAATCTAGACGGCGGCGGCGGGCGCAATGAAGTGCTCGATTGGCAACGGGGCCATCGCAAACCGCGATGTCCTCGTTAACCCTCGCGTTGCACGAGCGACTCGATCAAGGCCTGGACGGCCCGCAGCCGCGACGACTTGCGCAGCGCATGCAGGCGCAGGCTGCGGCCGAGCGCCCACGGCTCGTTTAGCGGCCGGCGCACGAAGCCCTGCGATCCCGCGAAAGCCGAAGCGGCGCTGGTGGGCACGATGCCGATGCCAAGCCGCGCCTCGACCATGCGGCACTGCGCGTCGAAACTGTTGACCGTCACCGAGATGCGCAGCGGCACGCGGGCCGCCTCGGCGCGCTCCTTGAGCGTCTGGTCGAGCGAGCCGCCCGCCTGAAGCGCAACGAGCGCAAAGCGCAGCACGTCGCCGAACCTGGGCGCCTCCATGGCGGCGAGTTCATGGTCCGGGGGCAGCACGACCATGAGCGGGTCGTCGGCGAAATGCCACGATTCGAGGCCGCCGGGGATCTTGCCGCTTGCCGAGATCCCCACGTCGGCCCGGTCCTCCAGGCATGCGCGCACGACTTCGTCGCTGATCTGCTCGGTGAGTGCGATCTGCACGAGGGGATAGCGCGCCTGAAACGCCTTGAGCCGCTCGGGCAGCAAGCCGACGATGGCCGACGCATTGGCGAACAGGCGCACGACGCCGGCCACCTCGCCGCTGAGCGACTGGACTTCACGCGCGAACGATTGCAACTGGTCGTGCACCGCCACCGCGCGCGCGAAGGCGTGACGCCCCGCCTCGGTCAATTCGACACCCGCTGGGGAGCGGATGAGCAACGCGAGTCCCATGGCGGCTTCGAGGTCCGCCATGCGCCGGCTCAACGCCGAAGGCGCAATGTGATTGCGCCCGGCCGCGCGGGCAATGGACCCCTCTTCCACGACCGAGATGAACAGTTCGAGGCTGTATGGATCGATTCGCATGGCCGCCATATTAACAGTAGCGCCAATTACAGTCAGACCCGAATTAAAGAGAAAGGATTTTAAAAGGTTGGCATTACGTAAATGGATTTTATGTATTCACCCCGTTTTTATTCCTTCAGTTCGCATCGAGTCCGCCGTTATAGGCATCAACAGCCCGTTTTTGCGGCAATCAATGCGGCCGGCATGATTCGGGCGTTTTAAGGTAATTCATACCTTGCTATTGGCGGAAATTCACTAAGCGGCGGTAATTGCAACTCGTCGCAATTCGTGTGACATTTTGTTACGTCTGATTTTCACAACCCTGGGGGGATTGTCGGTAATATCCGCCGCGCGTCTGACTTTAAGTAGTGACTTCGTAATCTTCGTCCGCAAGAATTGCGCACGTCTCCCTCCCCTCAGGGAACCCGCGTAAGGCCGAAATACCGACGGCGCACCCAGCGGCGTTGTTCGCGCCGCTGTACGCGAATTGTCCGCATCGCGCGGCGCATGTTGACGGGTGTGAAGCGCATCCAGCCGATGTGCGGCACCCGCCCAAATTCAAACTCCTGACTCTCAGCTTGCCCGTGAGCGCGCGACGCGTGCCCTGGCCGGCCGGGCGTCGTATTGTCTTTTTCGATCGATGAAGCTCATTCATGTAGTCCTGACTTCGTCGCTGGCCCTGGCGGCATGTGGCGGCGGCGGTTCCGGAGGCAACGGAACGGATGCGACAAACGCCAATGCCCTGGCCGCGCCGAACAGCGCGAGTGGCGCGAGCGGTGCAAGCAGCGCGAGTGGCGCCAGTGCCGTGAACGCAGCGAACTCCACCAACACGGCGGCAGACACGCCAGGCTCGGGCGGCACAGGCGCGGCAAACGCAGCCGCCGCCACGGGTGCGGGCACAGGCACGGACACCAGCGCGGGCACCGATCCCAGCACAAACGCAAGCACGAACGCGAGCACGGCCAACACGGGCGCGAGCGGCGCCGGCTCGACCTCGCCCGCCGTCACGGCAGGCGCGATGAACTGCGGCTCGCCCGCCACGTCGAGCGCGGCTTCGGCAACGTCGCTCGTCTCCGCCGATACGCCGAGCGCGCAAAGCGGCCGCATGTTCGCCTCGGGCGCCGCGTTTCCCGTGGCGTTCGTCACCAATGCGCCCGCTTCGGACACGCTCGTCTGGTCGATCACCGACCATGTCGGCAAAGTGGCCGCGAGCGGCAGCCTGCCCGTGACGGCCGGCCCCGTGACGACCACCTTGACCTGCACCTCGACGCTCGCGGGCTACTTCGCCGTGTCGGCCACGCTGGCCAACGGCGGCGGCCAGATCCCCTCGGCGGGCACCCGCCCCGCCGGCAACGCGACCTTCGGCGTGCTGCCGAACCTGGCGAGCGTCGTGCCCGCCGTCACGTACGCGCGCCAGGACCTGCACCGCTTCGGCATGCAAGGCGAGGACGACAACGGCTCCGTGCTCTCCGGCCTCGGCATCTCGTGGACGTACGACCATCGCGAGCTCTATACGATGGAGCCCAACGGCCGCAACACCTTCAATCCGAACGCCAACAACCTCGACCCGTTCTACACCACGGGCAACGTGATGCGCTTCGTGCGGCTGGACGGCATTCCGGCATGGCTGAGCCCGACCGGCCAGTTCGAGGACGAGTCGCGCCTGCCCACCGATCTCGCGTACTACCAGGACTATATGAGCCGGGTCGGCACCGAATCGAACATCATTCGCACGACTTATTTTCCGAAGCAGTCGGCCAACTACTACCAGCTCACCTGGGAGCCGGATTCGCAGTGGCAAGGCACGAACGCGGAGTTCATCCAGTTGTACCAGACCGTCTACCAGGGCCTGCACTCGACCGATCCTCACGCCATGCTGATGGGCCCCACCGACACCGCGCCCTCGGGAACCGCCGACCAGCTCAAGACGCTCGCGCCGCTCGGCTTCGCCCAGCTCATCGACGGCGTGACGACGCACGGCTACTACGACATCAACGGCAGCTCGCCTTCGTACGCGCCGGAGCGCCTCGCGGGCGATCCGTCCACCGCTTCGGACTCGCTCATCGGGCAGATGCGCAAGCTGCGCAGCGAAATGGCCGCCGACTACAAGCCGGGCATGAAGCTGTTCCAGACCGAAGTCGGCATCAGCTATGACAACGGCGCAAGCTACGGTCCGAACTATCCGGGCGCCAACATCCTCTACGCGCAAGGCGCGCTGGTGGCGCGCAGCCACCTGATCGTGCTCGGCGAAGGCGCCGATCAGACCTGGGTGTTCTATGGCGCGGACTTCCCGGACAAGGTGGGCTACGGCACGTTCTTCGACCTGAGCGACGCCACCGGGCAATACGGCGCGCAGAACATCAGCCCCAAGCCCGCGGCAATGGCCGTGGCGGCGATGACGCGCGTTCTCGACGGCACCAACACGCTCGGCCCCGTGAACGGCACGCCCTCGGGCGTCTACGCCTACGCGTTCCAGCAGTTGAACAACGGCGCCGTGATCACGGCGCTGTGGACCCACAACAACGCGGTGTGGAGCGCGGCGAGCGGCTATAGCTCGACCTATGGCGTGCCGTACAGCCTCGCGGTGGATGCGCCCGGCACGAGCGGCACGGTCACCGTGATCGACGAGATGGGCAATCCGGCGACCATGAGCTACACCAACGGCACCGTTGCCCTCACGCTGACCGAATCGCCGGTCTACGTGGTCTCGACGAACGCGACGGTGGCGAGCGCCAACGCCACGCGGCCCACGGGGTATGTGCCCAATTGATTGGGCGTGACGGGTTCGGGCGTCGCGCGCTGTCCTGCACCTGAATCCGCGCCTGAACCCGCGCCGCGAACGACGACGGCCGGGCTTGCCCCCAACGTTCGCATGGCCAATTCCACGTTGGCAAACACTGTTGTAAACGGTGGTAACATTCGGGACGCACGGCATTCCTTGGGACACGGAAGGTGGCGCTCTGCCTGTATCGCGAGCGCCGCGTTTCGCCGGACCACTCCTTTCGGATTGCCTACACTAGTCAAAATTAAAGCGTCGATGCGCGCCAGCGCGCGATCCGAATGCCAAGGCCCGCCCGAAGGCGGGCGCTCCGGGAAACCATGAAAGTCCGTAACGCCCGTCTTTGGGCGCCGAGAGGCCCGCGCCGGTGGTGCCTCGCCGCTTGCGCGCTCGCCGCCGCGAGTCTGATCCGCTTCGTACTGCACCCGATTCTGGGCCCGATGATGCCGGGCACCACGTTTTGCATCGCCGCTTCACTGGTCGAGTACTTTCTCGGCCTCGCGCCCGCGCTGACCGTCATGGTGCTCGGCCTCGGCATTGCGGACTATATGTTCGTGCCGCCTTACGAAAACTTTACGCACCTGGACCTGCACGATCTGGTCCTGCTGGTGTCGTATCCGCTCGTCACGGTGATCGTGATCACGCTGATCGAGCGGCTGCGGCGCGAGCAATGTCGCGGCCAGTTGATCGCCTCGGTCGCGCAGTCGCGCTACGAAATGCTGCTGCGTCACGACAACGAGCGCGCGCTCGCGCGCCGCGCCGTGGACGAAACGCATCGACTGCTGCGCCACCTTGCGCAGCACCATGAAGGCTTCATCCTCATCAAGGGGCTGGAGCGCAACGCCACCCAACTGGCGAGCGTGGGCCAGAGCCCGTCGCGCGCGCTGCCGGCCGCCGCGGAAGTCGCGCCTGGCCCGTTGTTCGACGCGCTCCATCCCGAAGACCTCCAGCGCCTCACCAACGGCCTGTGGCCGGGGCACCATCGCGTGCGCTTGCGCAGCGGGCAGCACAAGCGGGAGTATCAGTTCGCCAATTGCAGTTGCGAGCGCTTCACCACGCATGCGGGCGATTTCCTCGTTCTGCGCACGGAGGTCTGACGTGGCGACCGTCGAAATGCAACCGGCCGCAAGCGTCGCGCCGGCCGCCCAGTCCACGCGCTTTTTCTGCGAAGGCGACGGCCACGCCGTGCTCATGCTGCACGGGCTGTCGAGCTCGCCGCTCGAACTGCGCTATCTCGCGCGCTACCTGCAAAGCGAAGGCTTCACCGTGTGCGCGCCGCTCATCGAGGGCTATAGCGCGGGCGCGGGCCAGTTGCCGATGGAGCAATGGGTCGAGCACGCGGTGCGCGAGTACGACGCACTGGCCGCGCGCCACGCGCGCGTGTCCATCTGCGGCCTGTCGATCGGCGGCGCGCTCGCGCTACGCGTGATCCGCGAGCGGCCGGGCGCGCAATCGCTCGTCCTGCTCTCGCTCACGCTCGCTTACGACGGCTGGGCGATTCCCTGGTATCGCTTCCTGCTCGACTGGGCTTACTTCACGCCCTTACGCCACCGCTACCGCTATCGCGAGGCCGAACCGTTCGGTGTGCGTAACGAGGCGTTGCGCAAGAAGATCGCCCGCGCGATGCAGCGCAACGACTTCAGCGAAGTCGGCCCCTCCACGATCGCGCTGCCCGCGCTGCATCAGGCGCTGCGCCTCGCGCGCGCGGCGCGCAAGGACGTCGCCGCCATCGAAAACGACACGCTCGTGATCCACGCGATCGACGACGAAACGTCGAGCCCGCGCAATCCGCGTTACGTGATCGATCGCATCGGCGCGAATTTCCTGCGCACGCTGTGGCTGGACGACTCGTATCACATGATCACCTCGGACAACGAGCGCGAGATCGTTGCGCGCGAAACAGCCTTGTTCCTGCGCGAAAGCGAGGTGGCACACGGCGCGCAGGACCAGCCCGTGGTCTCGAAGGCGCTTGCCCGGCGTTTGCGTCAACTGGCGGCAGTCGGAAGGAAAAATACGTGAAGCCATCCATAGCAGCGCAAGGGCTGGCGTGCCTCCTCACGCTGGCCGCGGCCTCGCATGCGTGGGCCGACGGCACAGACCCGCAAACCGCGCAAATCTCGCCAACTTCGCCGGCGGCCTCGGTCGCGCCCGTCACCACGGCCGACTCGCCGTGGAAGATCTCGATCGGCCCCGGCGTCTATATCGCGCCGGAATATCCGGGCGCGCGCCATCTGAAGCTGTATCCGTTTCCGTCGCTCGACATCTCGTACCGGGACCGCATCTTTTCGCAGGGGCCGGACGTGCTCGGCGTGAACCTGCTGACGGCGGAAAACTATCACGTGGGCGTTTCGCTGAGCTTCGACTTCCAGTCGCGCACGGTCTCGGACGACCCGCATCTGCACGGCCTGAGCAACGTGGACGACGGCCCGAAGCTGCGGGTGTTCGCCGACTACACGCTATGGGCGTTCACGGGCGCCGTGGCCGTGTATCAGGACATCAGCGGTCACGGGCAGGGAACGACGGCGAGCGCGGATCTGTACGCCTCGCTGCCGTTGCCGGGCTGGCTGTTCTCGGTGGGGCCGGGGCTCACGTGGGCCAATGCGCTCTACACGCACACGCTGTTTGGCGTGACGCCCGAGCAAAGCGCGGCGTCAGGCCTGCCGGCTTACGCGACCGGCTCCGGCATACGCGATGTGCACATGACGTTCTACGCGACGCACGACTTTTCGAAGCACTGGGTCGGCTCCGTGAACGCCACGCTCGGACGCCTCCAGCGCTACGCCGCCGGAAGCCCGGTTACCGAGTCCCGGCGTGAACTGACCGCGTTCGCGGGGCTGAACTACCGGTTCTGAGCGCCGGGCGCGGGGCCGGCTCGCGTCGAGCCCCTCTTCCGGCCTTCAAAACCGGTCGGCCCGGAACGGCCGGGGATCGACCACGGTGGGCGCCCCCGTCATCATCTCCGCAATCAGGCGGCCCGTGACCGGCCCGAGCGTGAGGCCGTGATGCGCGTGGCCAAACGCGAACCAGAGGCCGTCGTGTTTCGGCGCAGGGCCGATGACCGGCTTCATGTCGGGCGTGCAGGGGCGGCGGCCGAGCCACGGCTCGGCATCGACGCGCTCACCGAGCGGAAAAATGCCGCGCGCGAGCGGCTCCACCGCTTCGAGCTGAACCGGCGTCTTCGCGGTATCGCGAAAGCCCAGTTCCACGCCGGTCGTGAGACGGATGCCGCGCGCCATCGGCGTGATCAGGAAACCCACTTCGGCGTCGAGCACCGGCTGGCTCAGCTTCGCACCGTTCAACGCAGCGTAGTGCATGTGATAGCCGCGCTTCACCGCGAGCGGCAAGTCATAGCCCAGCCGCGCCGTGAGGTCGCCCGACCACGGGCCCATGGCGATCACGGCCGATTGCGCCGTGACGGGTCCGTCCTGCGTCATGACGCGCCACGACGGTTCGAGCGTCGCGGCGTCGCCCATCAGCACGCGTCCGCCCAACCGCTCGAACAGTTTCGCATAGGCCGTGACGAGTCCATTCGGATCACTAACGGAATCGGAATCCGTATAGCGCACGCCGCCCACCAGCGCGTGGCCCAGCGCGGGCTCGGCGGCGCGCAGCGCCTGGGCGTCGAGCGCCTCGTGCCCAACGCCGTATTCGCGCCGCCAGCGCTGCGCCTCGGCCACGGTGGCGTCCATCGCGCGCGCGCTGCGAAACACCTTCATCCAGCCATTGGTGCGCAGCAGCGCCTGCGCGCCCGCCGCCTCGATCAGCGCGCGATGCTCGATGACGCAATGCTCGATCAGCGTGGCGTACGCGCGCGCGATCGCGGCGTGGCGATCGGCGCGCGAATGGTGCCAGTAGCGGTAGAGGAACGGCAGCAGATGCGGCATGGCCCCCGGGTGATAGCGCACGTCCGTCGAGCGATTGCCCGCGTAGCGCAAGAGCGTCGCGAGGTCGCGCGGAAAGGCGTAGGGGTAGACGCCTTCACGCTGGATCAGCCCGCCGTTGCCGTGCGACGTTTCATTGCCGGGCGCCCTGCGGTCCACGAGCGCGACCGCCAGGCCGCGCCGCTGCAACTGCAATGCCACCGAGACCCCGACGATCCCGCCGCCAAGCACGACCGAGTCGAATTTCATTACGCTATGTCCTTGAATCCGCGCTTTGGCGAGAGCGCTCAGGCGAGCGCCGTGACGGCCACTTCGACGTCGAGGCCCGGGCGCATCAGCAGCGCCTGCACGCAGGCGCGCGTGGGCGCGTGACCGGCCGCCACCCAGGCGTCCCACACGGCGTTGAACGCGTCGAAGTGCTTCGGGTCGCTCAGCCACACGTTCGCGGTGAGCAGACGCGTCTTGTCCACGCCCGCCGAAGCGAGCAGCTTGTCGATGCGGGTGAGGATCTCGGTGGTCTGGACGTCGATCGGCGCGCCCGCCGTATCGGGCACCTGGCCCGAGAGGTACACGACGCCATTGGCGATCACGACCTGGCTCATGCGCGCGTTGGTTTGCAGTCTCTTGATTTCGTTGCTCATGGTCATACCGTCGAAAGCCCGGCGGCGGCGCCACCGGTGGGGTGATAAATGGGCGGCGCGGTGACAATGGACGTCAGCGCCGGATTGGGTTGCGTGAGCCGCGCGAGATCGGGACGCGGGCGGCGCAGCACAGGATACGCCGAAAACGCCGCTTCGAGCGCCTGCGCGACGGCCAGCGTTTTCATGTCGCCACGGAACGGCCCGACGATCTGGAGTCCGAACGGCATGCCCGCGTGATCGACGCCGCAAGGCAGCGCGATCGCCGGGTGCGTAGTGAGCGTGACGACATAGGTGAGCGCGAGCCAGCGGTAATAGTTCTCCTGCTCGCGGCCGTCGATGTGCGAAGCATAAAGCTCGCTCCACAGAAACGGCGTGACCGGCGTGGTGGGCGAGACGATCACGTCGTAGCGCGCGAACGCCGCCTGGAAGCGCTGGAAAATGCGCGTTTGCTCGGCCTGGGCCCATGCGCTGTCCGCGAGCGACATCTTCGCGCCCATTTCGTAGTTCGCGCGCGTGTTCGGCCCGAGCGCGCCGGGGTCGCGCGTGTAGGCCGCATGCAGGCCTGCGACGAAGCTTTCCGCGCGGATCACGTCGAAGCAGCGATGCACGTCGCCGAGATCGAACTCGACCGGCTCGCAGGTATGGACGATGCGCTTGAGCTCCGCCA
The DNA here is from genome assembly GCF_003096875.1 of Paraburkholderia unamae. Taxonomy (NCBI): domain Bacteria; kingdom Pseudomonadati; phylum Pseudomonadota; class Betaproteobacteria; order Burkholderiales; family Burkholderiaceae; genus Paraburkholderia; species Paraburkholderia unamae. The sequence continues at coordinate 3,067 of NZ_QEOB01000029.1, read as the reverse complement.
CGCGCGCGCGGAACACCGCGCGAATGGCCGGATCGACGTCGCAGCAGCCGAAGTCCTCGGTGTAGCCGATGCGCAGCGTCGAAGGATCGATGTGCGGGGGCAACGCGAAAGCCTGTGCGTCGAGCGCATAGCTCAGCGGATCGCCCGCCGACTCGCCCGCCGTGGCGGCGAGCTGCAACGCCGTTTCCGCGACGTCGCGGCCCATCGGTCCGACCACGGAAATGGGCGTCCAGCCGATCAGCCGCCGCGAGTTCGGCACGAGCCCGGGCGACGGGCGAAAGCCCACCACCCCGCACTTCGCGGCCGGAATGCGCAGCGAGCCGCCCGTGTCGGAGCCCGTGCAAACGGGCAGCATGTCGCACGCGAGCGCCGCCGCCGAGCCGCCCGACGAGCCGCCCGCGTTGAGTTCGGGGTTGAACGGATTGCCCGTCGCGCCCCAGACGGGGTTGCGCGTGTTCGCGCCCGCGCCCAGCTCCGGCACGTTCGTCTTGGCCACGAGAATCGCCCCGGCCGCGCGCAGGCGCTCCACGAGCACCACGTCGCGCTCAGGCACGTTGCCGCGCGACATCGGCGTGCCGTAGGTCGTCAGCAGCCCCGCCGTGTCTTCGAGATCCTTCACGCCGAGCGGCAGGCCATGCAGCAGGCCGAGCGGCTTGCCGTCCATGACGGCCTGCTCGGCGGCCTTCGCCGCTGCGCGCGCGGCGTCGAAACAGGTGGCCGTGATCGCGTTCACGGCCGGATTCACGGCTTCGATGCGCTCGATGCACGCATCGAGCAGTTCCACGGGCGAAACGGCCTTCGCACCGATCAAGCGGCGCAGCTCGACAGCGGACAGGCTGACAAGCTCGGTTTTGTCGGACATCGTTGGTTTTCCTGATGAAGTGGCGTCAGCCGATGGCTTCGCCGGTTCGGTCGCGCAGCCAGATTAGCGGAATCAGCGAGATCGCGCAGGCTGCGGCGACATACCATGCGGGCGCGAGCGGATTGCCCGTGCGCGCGACGATCCAGCTTGCCACGAGCGGCGAGAAGCCGCCGAAGATCGATGCGCTCACAACATAAGTGAGCGCGATGCCCGTGGCGCGCACTTCGCGCGGGAACAGCTCGGGGATCATCACGAGCACGGGCACGACCTGCCCGGCCACGAACACCGAAAGAAACGCGGAGACCGCGCACAGCAGCGCCATCGAAGGCGCGGCGGAAAGCCATGCAAATGCCGGGTACACGCTCAGCAGCAGCACCACGCGCGAGATCACGAGCACGCGCTTGCGGGTGTAGCGATCGGCGAGCTTGCCCGCGAGCGGCGCGGCGGCGAACAGTACGAGCGAGCTGACCACGCCCGACGTCACCGCCGCCGTGGACGACAGATGCAAGGTCCGCACCGCATGATTCGGCAGGAAGAATGCCGTGATGTAGATGGACACCGAGCCGCCCAGCTCGGCGAACGTGCCGAGTATCGTGAGCTTGAGGTGCGTGGTGAGCGCGGCCTTCAACGCGCCGCTGCGGCGCGCGCCGTGCGCGGGCGCGGCGCTCAACGTTTCTTCCAGGCGGCGCCGGATCAGCATGCCCACGGGCGCGGCCACGATGCCGAGCAGAAACGGAAGGCGCCAGCCCCAGGCATCCACGGCTTCTCTCGGCAGCACCACGTTGACGAGCGTGGCGACCGCCGCGCCCAGCGCGAGGCCGAGCGCGGTGGCCGCGAAGTTCCAGCTGGCGAAGAAGGCGCGCGTGTGGTCGCTCGCATATTCCACGAGCAGCGTCGTGCCGGGACCGAACTCGCCGCCCGCCGCAAAGCCCTGAATGAGGCGCGCCGTGAGCACGATGAGCGGCGCGGCGAGACCCGCCACCGCATAGGTCGGCGCGCCGGCGATCAGCGCGCAGCTCAGCGCCATCAGCATGATGGTCAGCACCATCGCGCGCTTGCGCCCCGCGCGGTCCGCATAGGCGCCGATCACGATGCCGCCGAGCGGGCGCACCACGAAGCCGACGCCGAACAGACCGATGGAGAGCAGAAACTGGTTGACGGGCGAGGCGGAGGGAAAGAACAGCTTGCCGATCTGGATCGCGAAGAAACTGTAGATCGTGAAATCGTAGTACTCGAGCGCCGTGCCGAGCGTGGTCGCGGCAATGACCTGGCCCTTCGAAAGTCCCGCCTTCTCCAATGCGATTGATGCCACGACGCTGCTCCTTCAAAAGGGAGTCGAGATGCGAGTTATCATATACGAGAAAAAATAAATTCTCGTATACGACAAAACCCGTAACCGGGAACGGTACTTTTCATGGCAAATACGGCGGCACGACACCAGGAAACGCCTGAACAGGCGGCAACGGAGATCGACCACGCGGCGGTCGGCGCGCGCCTGCGCGACGCGCGCAAAGCGCGCGAACTCACGCTCATGCAGCTATCGGCGCTTTCGGGAATCGCGGTTTCGACGATCTCGAAGGCCGAGCGCGGCGACATCGCGCTCACCTATGACAAGTTCGCGGCGCTCGCGCACGCGCTGAACGTGGACTTCGACACGATTTTCGGGCGCAGGAAGCGCAAGGCGGCAGGCCCGATGACGCCTACGCTCACGCGCGCGGGCAAGCAGATGATCTACGACACGCCGAACTACGAGTACGGCATGATCGCCAACGACCTCACGGGCAAACGGATGGTGCCGATGCGCGGGCGCATTCACGCCCGCACGATGGACGCGTTTCCCGACTACATCCGGCACAGCGGAGAGGAGTTTCTGTTCCTGCTGGGCGGGGAACTGGAATTGCACTTCGAGAACGGCACGGTCTTCAAGCTCTCGCCTGGCGACAGCCTGTATTTCGACAGCGCCGTGGGGCACGTGTATCTCAGCACAGGCGCGCAGGACGCCGAGGTGCTGGTTTGTTGCGTGGACAACGACTCGCATCGGCTGCCCGAAACGCTCTGAGCGAGCGCGATCGAACATGACGCCGCCGCGTTGGCGCGGCGGCGTCATATCGCTCATCGGCCGAGCATCGGCAGCTTGAGGCCCGCTTCGCGCGCGGTTTGCTGCGCAAGCTCGTAGCCCGCGTCCGCGTGGCGCATCACGCCCGT
>NZ_QEOB01000028.1:0-101753 GCF_003096875.1 Paraburkholderia unamae | reverse complement strand
CATCACGAACGTCAACATCCTGAACCGGTTGGGCTCGACAGTACTGATCGAACTACAGGTGAGGCGCACCGGAGTACAGCCAACCGGACCACTGGGTGACCAACGCGCAAAAGCAATTCTAGGAGCATCCGACGTTTCAAAACCGAGTGTGACCTTCCGGACTTTGGTAATCCCTGAGCAGAATGCACGCGAAGAGGATCAAAGAGACAAAGCAAAATCGTTTCCGTGCTCCCAGGCTCTCCTGGAGAAACTTCGAAGTACCGATCGAGAAAAGGCGGATGGGCTCGCCTGTATAAAGCTGAGCGTACCCAAGGATCACCTCATCGGTCACACCGTCAACGGGCCGGCGACTTATGCCGGTGATTTTTCGCAATATGTCCGGATGGCTCCGTGAAGGCTAATACCCAGTAACGTTGCGCCGCCGATCCAAGACCCAATCTCCAAGTCAAGGCAATATGAGCGCGAGCGAGTCGCTGGACCAAATGAAGGAAGCCGTGAAGGCAGCCCAGGACGAAATAGTCATGGCCGTCATGTTCCACGAGACATGGAAGCCAACGGCATATGATCCCTCCCTGCACGTACGAATGGGTAATTCGTTTGCGACACATTCGTTCCAGATCGTGCGCCTGTCCCTGCGCCGCGAAATGCTGCTCGCGCTCACGAGACTCTGGGACACGAACAAACGTGCTCTTCGAATGACCGCCATAGCGGAAAAGCTTAGCGACCGGCAATTCTTTGATGCTCTTGTCGAAGACCGGGTTGCCCGACTGAAACTCTCATGGGAATACGCGAATAAAAGCGTACGAGAAGAGCTGAGAGCTAAACGCGACGCCGTGTTGGTGCTGGTCCGAAAGTACTCGGAAGGCGGCGAGAGTCAAGGCGTACTGGAAAAGGTTCGATCGCTGCGACACGAGCGACTTGCGCACCGACAACTGGCAGGGCGGAAGACACCGACAAGAGCAGAGGCCAAGGACGCTACCGACGGGGAAATCGAATCTTTCTACAACGACAACCTGGAACTCGTGCGGCTCCTGCTGAGCTTGGTTCTGGCGACGGCCTTCGACCCGACGGACACCGCCGACGTGTACCGGCACCACGCGCGTTTCTTCTGGGCGAGCGCACGCGGCGAGAGGACCGAAGGGCATCCTGATTATTTCGCTCCGCGAGAGCAGAACTGATCGCCTGCCGGGCGGAAACACAATTGGCGGGCACGGCGATAGGTATCCGGCGCGGCGCTCCCGCAAAGTACGCTAGCCTGTCCTGGGACGTGTTCACGGGGGACACCCATCTACAAACCTGCGGCTCTTGATACGACGCGCGTGACGCTCGCCCGAGGTTAGGGTCTGTTAAACCGCCTTGCACACAAAAATGCGGATAGGTTCCCATGTAGTCCCCGCACATGGACCTATCCGTCATTTCGTGGGCGAGGCATATCATGAGAGGTAAAAATCATGGATATGCCGATGAAGAAGAAACGCACGGTAGCTTCGCAGGCAGCGGCCCGAGGGCCGCTGCCTGCCTTGCCTGACGGTCTGCTTGACGAACTGGTCAAGGGGCCGATGACGCCCGCCGAGGTCCAGGACCTGATGCTGGCGTTCAACAAGGCCGTCATCGAGCGCGCGATGGGCGCCGAGATGAACAGGCATCTGGGCTATCCGCCGGGCCAACCCAAACCCGAAGGCCAGGCCAACGAGCGCAACGGTGCCAGCGGCAAGACCATCATCACGGATCACGGCCCGCTCAGGGTTGAACTGCCGCGGGACCGCGACGGTAGCTTCGAGCCGATCCTGATTCCCAAACACGAGCGCCGTTTCACCGGCTTTGACGAGCGCATCATCGCGATGTACGCGCGTGGCATGAGCGTGCGCGAGATCCAGGCGTTTCTGGCCGAGACCTACGGCACCGAGGTTTCGCCCGATTTCATCAGCTCGGTCACCGACGAGGTGATGGCCGAGGCCCTGAGCTGGCAGAACCGACCGCTTGAGCCGATGTATCCGGTGGTCTTCTTCGACGCACTGCGCGTAAAGATCCGCGGTGATGGCGTGGTGAGCAACAAGGCTGTGTACCTGGCCCTGGGCGTCCAGGCGGACGGCCAGCGCGACGTGCTCGGGCTGTGGATCGAGCAGACCGAGGGCGCGAAGTTCTGGCTCAAGGTGTTCAACGAACTCAAGACCCGCGGTTGCCAGGACATCCTGATCGCGGTCGTTGACGGGCTGAAGGGGCTGGCCGAAGCGATTGGCACGGCTTACCCGCGCACCACCGTGCAGACGTGCATCGTGCACCTGATCCGTAACAGTCTGGAATACGCCAGCTACAAGGACCGCAAGACGATCGCGGCAGCGCTGCGTCCGATCTATGCTGCGGCCAGCGAACAGGCGGCGCAACTGGCCATGCAGGCGTTCGCTGACGGCCCCTGGGGCACACGGTACCCGATGATTGTGCAATGCTGGCAGCGGGCCTGGGAGCACGTCACGCCGTTCTTTGTGTTTCCACCCGAGATTCGACGGGTTGTGTACACGACGGATGAAATCGACAAGCTCTTTCGCAAAATTTCTGTTTTTATGTTTGTGTCCGCGTGCCGGGCCACTCCAGCGGTGTGGCATATGCCCTGGGTCGCGTCTGCTTCCATCTCGAGAACAACCGTTGATAGGTGCGCTCGGCCTGTTCGGCAACCGCGCGTTCCTGGTCGCGCACGCTCTTCAGGCTATAGGCAGCAGCAGAACCTTTGCGTGAACCATGCTGCGCCGGCATTCCGGCCTGCAGTTCCAGTGCGCGCAGCTTATGCGCAGTCAGGGCGGGACGATCCCATGCGAATGGCTCGCCTCGTGCGAGCACATACCATACGATGACGGCCAGCTTGCGGGCGGTCGCCACGATGGCGATCTGCTGGCCGCGGCGGTCACGCACGCGCAGGAAGAAAGCGCGCAGCGGGCCAGGCGCCTGTGCCGCCCCCCAGGCTGCCTCGACCAGCATCGCACGGGCGTAAGAACGTCCGCGCTTGGTGATGTGGCCGTGCCTGGCCGGAGTCAGACCGGATTGATAGACCGCCGGATTGAGCCCGAAGTAGCTCACCAGTTTCTCCGGATTCGGAAATCGTGCGATATCACCGATGGCCGACAGCAGGCCGATGGCCACCGTGGTGTTGACGCCGGTGATCGTCAGCAGCTTGCGAAGCCGTTCGTCGCTGATGGTCGCTTGTGCCAGCGCCCGCTCCATCTCTTGCAGGTCCTCGCCGAGACGGTCGAGTTCACGTAGACGCTGTTCGACACCCAGCCGTTCATCCATTGGCAGCAGTTGGGCGCTGAGCCACGTGCGCCCCTTCCTGCCGAAAAGGTCGGAGGCGGGACACCGTTCGATCAGGTGCGCAGCCAGCACCGCGTGGATCTCGTTCTTCAGTCGCGTGCGTTGCCGGACCAGTTGCGCACGACGCGAGATCTGGCGTCGGAGCGCCAGCGTGTCCTCGTCGGGCATCCAGACTTCGGGCAGAAAGCCGCTCGCATATAGTTGCGCCAGGACGGCCGCATCGATCTTGTCCGTCTTGACACGCGCCTCGGCGATCAGCCGCACCTGCAGCGGATTCGCGATCGCCACGCGCGCAACGTGGCGGCGCAGCACGTTGACGATGGTTGCGGTATTGCCGGTTGCTTCAAGCACTACATGATCGGTGCAGCGTAGCGTCGCAGCAAAGCGCTCCAGTTCGTCGCGTCGCAGCCCGGTCCGGCCGCCGGCACGCAGCGTGCCGTCCTGCAGGTACGCGATCTCGGCCACGGAGCGTGAAACATCGAACCCTATGATTCGCATAACCGTCTCCCGTTTCAGATATCACTGCTGGGAGCCGGTGGGACAGCACGACAACTACGGATTCGCGCTCGCAGCGCAACCGGGCGGGTCGCAGGGGCGGCCAACTACTAACACGAGCTCGCAGCTCATCGTATAACAACGGCCTGCCCACCCGAAGTGCTCCCCAGTGCCCCTTGTCCCGGATGGTCACACCATACGCCTGAACTGCCGGACGCGGGACCGCGAGGCACCGGCTATATCATGCCGGTTACCAACGCCATTGAGAGTCTGAACATGCAGCTACGCAAGATCATCAAGACCCGGGGCCACTTCCCCAACGGCGAGGCTGCCATCAAACTACTCTGGCTGGCGCTGCGCAATGTGCTGGCCAAGTCGGTACGGGCAACCTTCGACTGGAAATCCGCGATGAACCAGTTTGCCATCCTGTTTGGCGAGCGCTTTACGCTCGCCCGAGGTTAGGGTCTGTTAAACCGCCTTGCACACAAAAATGCGGATAGGCTCCCGCACATCAAATCTACCCCGAGAGAACTTGCTATGATTGCCATCAAGACCTTGATGGATAAGGGTTCTGGCGAATTGCGGGTGAGGTTTGACGTTGCCCCGCACAGGGGCAACCCAGGCAGACCGACACGACCACAAGAAAACGCGAAAACCCCGGCAAGCCCCCCAACCAACGTCAAAGCTCAATCCGCTTGATATCACCAACAACAAAGATATAAGAAGCCGCACCGACCAACGCGATCACGCCAATAAACACGAGCGCCCAGACAAACGACCCCGTCGCACCGACAATCAGCCCCACAACCAGCGGAGTGATAATGCCCGCAAGATTAGCCGCAAGGTTGAAGATGCCACCGGTAAGACCGAGCATGCCAGCCGGCGCGATATCCGAAACAAGCGTCCATCCAAGCGCGGCCATACCCTGCGCAAAGAACGCCACAGAAAGAATCGCAATCACCGCAACATTACTCTCCACGAAGTTCGCGAGAATGATGGTCGAAGCGAGCAACAGCCCGGCGATGATCGGCAGCTTGCGCGCCACATTGGCCGAAATCCCGCGACGCAGCATCCAGTCAGAGAACGTGCCGCCAAACATCACGCCAATCGAAGCGGCAATAAACGGCATGATCGCGAAGAAGCCGATCTTGAGCCAGCCCATGTGGCGCTCGGTGGCGAGGTAGGTCGGGAACCACGTGAGGAAGAACACGAGCGTGGAGTTGCCTGCGAACTGTCCGAGGCAGATACCTGCAAGCTGACGGCGACGCACGAGCTGCCCGGCCATGCGCCAGTCGAAGCCCTGCTTTTTCCCCTCAGGCTGCGCGTCGGCCTTGCGCTCGTGGCGCGCGAGCCCCCCGCCTGCCTCGATGTAATCGAGCTCGGCGCGATTGGCCGCCGGATGCTCATGCGGCTCGCGATAGAGGAACCACCACACCGCGCCGAACGCAATGCCCACGGCGCCCACCACATAGAACAGCGAGCGCCAGCCATACGCGCCCATCAGCGCGAACAGGAAGGGGCTGAAGAACGCCAGACCGATGTACTCGCCCACCGTATACGTGCCCGTGGCGAACGCGCGCTCGCTTTGCGGGAACCAGGTGGCGACAACGCGGCTGTTGGTCGGAAAGCACGGCGACTCCGCCGCGCCCAGACCCAGGCGGCACGCGAACAGCGCGCCCACGCCGCCGATAAAGCCCTGCGCCAGCGTGCACATCGACCAGAGCGTCATCGAGATCCAGTACGTGAACTTGCTGCCGAAGCGGTCAAGGAACACGCCGCCCGGAATCTGCGCGACGACATAGCTCCACGAAAACGCCGAGAACACGAGCCCCATGAGCGCCGCGTTGATCCCGAGTTCCTTGGTGAGCTGCGGCGCGGCAATGCCGAGCACGGTGCGATCGAGGTAATTGATCATCGTGCCGACGGCCAGCAGGCCCAGGATGCGATAGCGCGCCCGCGAGCGGCGCATCGCGCCCTCGGCGGGCGTCGCGGCGGAAAGGGTCGGCGCGTCGCCGCGCCCCGTGGATACCGGTGGTGCCATGTCTCTCTCCAGGTCGTTTGTTATTCGCAGGCGTTCGCCGCCAGCATGGATTGCAGATGCGCATACATGCGTTCCGCGTCGGGCTCGACGCCCGTGAAAAGCCGGAACGCATCCACTGCCTGGTACACCGCCATGCCGCCACCGCTCAGCGTGCGGCAGCCGCGCGCCTCGGCCGCTTCGAGCAGCGCCGTGCGAATCGGGAAGTAGACGATGTCCGCCACCCACAAGCGCTCGTGCAGGTACTCCGCGGGCAAGGGCATGCCCGGCAGCTTCGCCATGCCGGTGGGCGTGGCGTGGATCAGACCCGTGGCCTGCTGGAGCACTTCGCGCAGATCGCCGCCCGCGTTCACGCGCGCCGCCGGGAAGCGCGCCTGCAATTCGGCGGCGAGCGACGCGGCGCGCGATGCGTCCACGTCGAACAGCGTGAGCGCCTGGGCGCCCATTTGCAGCGCCGCATGCGCGACCGCCGCACCCGCGCCACCCGCGCCCAGTTGCACGACCGCCGCGAGCGAGACGTCGGGCAGGCCGCGCCGGAATGCGCTCGCGAAGCCCGACCAGTCGGTGTTGTGGCCGATGCGTTTGCCGTCGCGGAACAGCACCGTATTCACGGCGCCGAGCGCGCGGGCATCGTCGGAGAGTTCGTCGAGCAGCTCGATCACGGCCTGTTTGCACGGATACGTGATGTTCAGGCCGTCGAAGCCCATGCGCTCAGCGGCGAGCAGCAGTTCGGGGAGTGCTGCGGGCGTGAGCTTCAGCGCTTCGAGATCGATGCGCCGGTACACATAGTTGAAGCCGAGTTCGCGGCCTTCCTGCTCCTGCATTGCGGGCGTGAGCGAGCCGCCAATGCCCGAGCCGATCAGACCGCAGAGAAACGATTGGGCGGTTGCGCGCGCGCCCAGCGCGTTCTTCGGGGCGCTCATTGCGCCACCTTCTTCGCGAGCAGCGTGGCCATGCGCTCCAGCGCGAGCACATAGCCCTGCGTGCCGCAGCCGACGATGATGGCCTCCGCGATGGGCGAAACGAAGGAATGGTGCCGGAACGCCTCGCGCTTGTGCACGTTCGAGATATGGACCTCGATCACGGGCTTGGCGATGGCCGAAAGCGCATCGGCGATCGCCACCGACGTGTGCGTATAGGCAGCCGGATTGATGACGATGCCGTCCACGTGCGTACGCGCTTCGTGCAACCAGTCGATCAACTGATGTTCGGCGTTCGACTGGCGAAAATCGATCTCGATCCCAAGACGCCCCGCCGCCTCGCGGCACAGGGCGGCAACGTCATCTAACGTTTCAGCGCCGTAGATCGCGGGTTCCCGCGTTCCCAGCAAATTCAGGTTGGGTCCGTTCAGGACCAGCACCGAAGGCATTCCCATGACTCACACTCCACAACAACTTGACGACCGGCACGGCGCATACTCAAGAATCGCTGCACGCTTCACCGCATGGTCGCCAGTGTGCCGCGAAGCGCCCCACCGGTCACCTGGGGTTTGCGAGAATTTGTACTAACTAGTTAGTTTGGCGTATTCTTCGGAAACTCCAGCGGCAAGTGTGTCTGCGGTGCGCCAGTTAGTTAAGCATTCGCCCCACGCCGCCGCGCCGGACCTTTTTCAACGCCGTTGCTGTAGCCAGGCCATTCGTCATGCCCATGTCCAAGCCGACCCAAGTCCCCTCTCGCGCACTGCGCCGCTCGATCGCCACGGTGTCGGTCAGCGGCACGCTGGCCGAAAAGCTCGCCGCGATCCACGCCGCGGGTTTCGACGCCGTCGAGATCTTCGAGAACGACCTGCTCTATTTCGAAGGCTCGCCGGCCGACGTGCGCCGCATGGCCGGGGATCTCGGTCTCGATATCGTGCTGTACCAGCCGTTTCGCGATTTCGAGGGCGTCGCGCCCGAGCGCCTTGCGCGCAACATCGAACGCGTCAAGCGCAAGTTCGACGTGATGCATCAACTGGGCACGGACCGTTTGCTGGTGTGCAGCAATGTCTCACCCGAAACGATCTGCGACGACGCGCTGGCCGCCGAGCAACTGGGCGCGCTCGCAAAAGCAGCCGGGGAAGCGGGCGTCACGATCTGTTATGAGGCGCTTGCGTGGGGCCGCCACGTGCGCACCTATGGCCACGCGTGGCGGCTCGTCAACACCGTCAACCACGCCAACCTCACGCTCGCGCTGGACAGTTTCCACACGCTCTCGCTCGACGACACGCCCGACGGCATCGCCGCGATTCCGGGCGAGCGCATCGGCTTCGTGCAGATCGCCGACGCACCGAGAATGCAGATGGACGTGCTCGAATGGAGCCGCCACTATCGTTGCTTCCCGGGCCAGGGCGATTTCGACCTCGCCGACTTCACCGCGCAGGTGGTGAAAAGCGGCTACACGGGTCCGCTTTCGCTCGAAATCTTCAATGACGGCTTTCGCGGCGCGCCGCCCGCCGCCACGGCCGCCGACGGCCACCGCTCGCTGCTGCTGCTCGAAGCCCTCACGCGCGAAACTCTGGCAGTGGAGCATGTCGAGGCGGACGCGCTCTACCACCCGAGCGCCGCGCCCGCCAACGCGCAGTGGCAATTCCTCGAATTCGCCGTGGACGACACGGCGCGCGCGCACGTGGCCAACTGGCTCGAAAAGCTGCATTTCCGCCGCGCGGGCCAGCATCGCTCGAAGGACGTGACGCTCTATCAGCATGGCCTCGCGGCCATCGTGCTCAACGCCGAGCCCGACTCGTTCGCCGGCGCGTTTTTCCAGCGCCACGGCCTCTCGCTGTGCGCCTCGGCGTTTCGCGTGGACGATGCGCGCCTCGCGCTCGAACGCGCGGCCGGCTTCGGCTATCTGCCGTTCTCGGGCCGCGTGGGTCCGAACGAACGCGTGGTGCCCGCCGTTCAGGGTCCGGACGGCAGTCTTAACTATTTCGTTAATGAGGAGCCGGGCCAGCCCACGCTCTTCGAAGCCGATTTCTCGCTCACCGATATCGACGGTCCCGTTGAAGTCGGTCCGATCATCGGCATCGATCACGTGAGCCTTTCGCTGCCCGCCGGCTCGTTCGATTCGTGGGTGCTGTTCCTCAAGTCGGTGTTCGGTCTGGAGGCGAGCCCCGCCGTGCTGGTCCCCGATCCGTACGGACTCGTGCGCAGCCGCGCGCTCATGAGCCGCGACCGCGGGCTGCGCGTCGTGCTCAATGCCTCCGTGGACCAACACACGGCCGCTGCGGAAACGGTGCGCGCCTATCACGGCACGGGCCTGAATCATGTGGCGTTCAATACGGGCGACATCTTCCGCGCGGTGACCGAATTCGAGGCGGCGGGCGTGCCGCTGCTGCGCGTGCCCGCAAACTACTACGACGATCTCGACGCCCGCCACGCGCTCGATCCGGCCTTCCTCGACTCGCTGCGCGCGCACAACCTGCTCTACGACCGCGACGAGCGCGGCGGCGAGTTCCTGCACGCCTACACGGAAACGCTCGACCAGCGCTTCTTCCTGGAAATCGTGGAGCGGCGCGGCGGCTACGACGGCTACGGCGCGCCCAATGCCGCCGTGCGCCTCGCGGCGCAGGCACGCCAGCGCGCGCTCGCCGCGCAGGAAGGGAGCGCATCGCAGGACTGAAACAAACGCTGTCACCCGCAGTCGCTATCCGTCACTTCTCGCCGCCGTACGCACGCCGCAGCAGCCAGTCCGCTCGCGGCGTAGCGAAAAAACGATAAATAAGCAGTCCAAATTTCAATGGAGACACACAACGATGAAAAAAGCAGGCCTCGGTCTTGGAACGTTTCTCGCGACTAGCGCCGCCCTGGTGGCCAACCCCGCGTTCGCGCAAAGCAGCGTCACGCTGTACGGCGCGGTAGACGACGCGATCACCTACGTCAACAATCAGAATGGCCACTCGAACGTCTACATGCGCCAGGGCAACCTGTATGCGTCGAAGTTCGGCCTGCAAGGCAAGGAAGATCTGGGCGGCGGCACGTTCGCGATCTTCGACCTGCAAAACGGCTTCGATCTGAACAGCGGCGCGCTCTCCTCGAGCGGGCTGATCTTCAACCGCCAGGCTTATGTGGGCCTTCAGAACCAGAGCGCGGGCACGCTCACGGCGGGCCGCCAGTACACGCCGTATTACCTGTTCGTCGGCCCGCTCACGGGCAGTTCGTGGCTCACCGGCGCGACCGGCGCGCACCCCGGCGACATCGACGGGCTCGACACGACCGTGCGCATCAACAGCTCGGCCACGTACACCTCGCCGACCTGGTATGGCGTGCAGGCAAGCGCCATGTACGCGTTTGGCGGCATTGCGGGCAGCACCGGCAAGGGTCAGACGTGGAGCGCCGCGCTGCGCTATTCCACCGGCCCCGTGAGCCTCGCGGCCGCGTACCTGCGCATGGACAACGCCCAGCAGACTACCGGCTTCGACAGTGCTTCCACCGGCAGCTTCGGCACGTCCTCGCTGAACAAGGGCTATGTGTCGGCGCGCGCGGTCCAGCATATCGCGGTGGCGGGCAACTACACGCTCGGCAGCCTGCTGCTCGGCGCTTCGTATTCGAATGTCCAGTACATCGCGGGCGGCAAGTCGATCTTCCACGACACGGCCATCTTCAACACCTGGGCCGCGCTCGCGGTCTACCGCTTCACGCCCGCCTTCGACGTGGGCGGCGGCTTCGCCTACACCATGGCCTCGCAGGCCAACGGCATCACGAGCGCCGCGCAGTATCAACAGTATTCGCTCAAGGAGTCGTACCACCTCTCCAAGCGCACCACGCTCTACGCGCTCCAGGCCTACCAGCACGCGGGCGGCCAGACGCTCGGCGCGAACGGCGCGGGCAATATCGTCAACGCGAGCCCCGCCGTGGGCGACTCGCAAAACGCCACGCCTTCGTCCACGCGCTCGCAGTTCGTCGGCATGGCCGGCATCGCACTGCTGTTCTGATACGGCGGCGGGGCCGCGCGAGCCCCGCCGTTTGTGCACACCCTCGACGCGGCGGCACGCCGCTGAGTACACTCGCGGAGATCGTCTCCACGAATTCCGCGAACTCACCGTGCCGCCACCCGTTCCCGCCATCAGCCCGCGCCTGCGCAGCAAGCTGCGCACGCTCGCCAAAACCCAGTCGAAGGCGGTCGAGCGCACCTACGCCACGCTGCTCTCGCTCGAAGGCTATAACGCGCTCACGGCGGCGGCGCGCAAGGACATATTCGATTCGATCGCGTTCTCGGCCGACCTGTGGTTCCAGTGCCTGCTCGACGGCAAACCGCCCGCCGATCCGGTCATGGACCGGACCGCCGCATTCGCGCGGCGCCGCGTGCATCAGAACGTGCCGCTGCGCTCGCTGCTGCGCGCGTTCCGGCTCGGCGCGCGCGAGCTCTGGCGCACCTGCACGGAACTGGCCGAAGCCGACCCGGCGCTTGCGCACGAACTGCTGTTCGAAGTTTCGCCTTATCTGCTCGATTACTTCGACGCCATGGCCGAGCACATCGCCGAGGCGTATCTGGACGAGCAGCACCAGCAGGCGCGCTGGCGCGGCTCGCTGTTGCAGCAGCTTTACGACCTCGTGTTCCACGCACCCGACGACGCCGCACGCTTTCGCGAGACGGTCGAGGCGCTCGGCCTCGACGCCACGCTGCCGCGCATCGCGCTCGCCGTCGATCTGGACTTGCGCGATCACGCGCCTTCGGTGCGCGAGGAAGCGCTCGACCGCTTCGCGCTGGGCGCCGCGCGTCACTTCGAAATCAAGCCCGATGCGCTGGTGCGCGTCTGGCACCGCGAGCGGCTCGTGTTCTGGCTGCCCTGCGTGCGCGGCGACTCGATGACGCGCAATGACCAGCGCACCGCCGATCATGCCGCCGCGCTCACGCGTGCGGAACCGCGCGTGCTCAGCATCGGCATCGGGCTCATGAACGAAGGCGCGCGCGGCTGGGCGGCTTCGGTGGAAGAGGCGCTCAAGGCCGTCGATTTCGCGCCGCGTGCCAAAGGCACGGACGACGAACCGGCCACGCGCGTGCACCGCTTTTCGTCGATCGCCATCGAGGAGAGCGTGCGCAGCAGCGCCAACGTGCTGCGCTATCTCGTCTCGCTGGCCGAGCAACTGGCCACGGAAGCCGACCTGCTCGCCACGCTCGAAGCGTGGTTCGCGAGCGGCCAGCGCCGGCGGCAGACCGCCGAGGCGCTGGGCGTGCACCCGAACACGCTCGACTACCGGCTGGAGCGGATCGAAACGCTGCTGGGCGCGAAGCTCGACGACGCGCACTGGATCGCGCGGCTCGATATCGCGCTGAAGCTGCGCGGGGTGACGAGCGCCGCCGGGCATGACGCGCGCAAGAAGGAGAAGAAGGCGCGCGCGGGCACGAAGAAGGCAAAAGGCGCGGCGCACTGAGTGGCGCACCGGGCACCACACCGCACGCCGCGCCCGCTCGCGGCACTCAAGCCACGTCGCGCAGTTCCCGCCGCAGGATCTTGCCCACCGTCGATTTCGGCAACGCCTCCACGAAGCTCACCACGCGCGGCACCTTGTACGCCGCGAGCTGCTCGCGGCAATGTGCGATCACCTCTTCTGCGGTGAGCACGGCGTCGCGCGCGGGCACCACGAACACGCGCACGGACTCGCCGCTGCGCTCGTCGGCCACGCCCACGCACGCGCATTCGGCCACACCCGGCAGCGCGGTCACGACCGCCTCGATTTCATTGGGGTAAACGTTGAAGCCCGAAACGAGGATCATGTCCTTCGAGCGGTCGACGATGCGCAAGAAGCCGCCCTCGTCGAACATCCCCACGTCGCCCGTGCGGAAGTAGCCGTCCTCGGTAAAGGCTGCGCGCGTGGCCTCGGGCTGGTTCCAGTAACCCTGCATCACCTGCGGACCCTTCGCGCAGATCTCGCCCGCCTCGCCCGGCGCGGCCTCCACGCCGTCGTTCATCAGCTTGACGTGCGTGGACGGCACCGGCAGACCCGTCGTGCCCGTGAAGCGCTCGATGCTGCCCGGATTGAACGAGAGCACCGGGCTCGTCTCCGACAACCCGTAGCCTTCGCGGATAAAGCCGCCCGTAATGGCCTGCCAGCGCGCCGATACCGTGGGAATGATGGCCGCGCCGCCGCCGCCCGCGAGGCGCAGGCGCGAAAAATCGACTTCGCCGATGCGAGGATGCGCAACGAGCCCCGCATAAAGCGTATTCACGCCCATGAAACTCGTGGGGCGCGCGGCCTTGAACACGTCGATCAGGTTGTCGAGGTCGCGGGCGTTCGCGACGAGCCAGTTCTCCGAGCCGATCGAGAAGTAGGTGATGAGATTCACCGTGAGCGCGAAGATGTGATAGAGCGGCAGCGCCGTCACGACCACTTCTTCGCCGGGCGTCATGAAACCCGGCATGAAGGTCTTGAACTGCTCGACGTTGGCCACAAGGTTGCGATGCGTGAGCAGCGCGCCCTTCGAAAGGCCCGTGGTACCGCCCGTGTACTGAAGAAAGAGCGGGTCGTCGCCGCACAACGCGGGCGGCTCGAACGGCAAGGCCGCGCCTTGCGCGAGCGCCGCCGCGAACGAGCCGGGCTGCGGGGCGCTCGCGCCATCTTCGCTACCCGCGTTCCCCAGGCCATCGGCTGCCCCGACACTCAGCACGGTCTTCACGGCCGTGTTCGCCTTGATCGCTTCGAAAGTGGGCAATGCGGCGTCGCACACCACGAGCGCCTGCGCGCCCGAATCGACCAGTTGATGCTGTAGCTCGCGCGGCGTATAGAGCGGATTGACGTTCACCTGCACCGCCCCCGCCCGCACGATGCCGATCAGCGCAATGGGAAACGCCAGCAGATTTGGCAACATCACCGCCACGCGGTCGCCCTTCTTCACGCCCGCATGCTGGAGATACGCCGCGAAGTCGCGCGAAAGCCGGTCGACGTCGGCATAGCTGAGCACGGTGTCGCCCGCGCGCAAGGCGGGACGCCGGGCGTAGCGGCGCATCGCCTCGTCGAACAGATGGGCGAGCGACGGATGCACGTCGGGGTCGATGTCAGCGGGAATATCGCCGTAGCTGGCGAGCCAGGGGGCTTTCGGCACGTTCGTCTCCATGAATTCAATGCGCGGCTTGTCGGCCTCGCGCCGCGCTTCATGCCATCGTACGGCTTCGATCGTCGCCGGAGAACTGGGAAAGCGGCTAAGGTGATTGTGAAAAGTCACAAAGACCATGGGCGCGCCAGGACGTGCGACGTCACGTCCATATCTGATTCCGATCAATTGTGCGACACTGCGTCGTCTCGTTGGAATCGCCTTTGCGGCATTGCGACGCGGCATCGCGCCGCGCACGTTTGCTAACCCGCAAGCGCCGCGCCGAGGCGCTTCCCAAAGCGGATACATCAGAGCCACGCTTTCATGCCGGACATACCCTTGTCCCCCTACCGCGCGACGGACGCACGCCGCCGCGGCATTGGCATCGCCCTCTTTCTCGCCATCATCGCGGCGGGGGCGATCTACGTAATCGATCATCTCGTCGTCGACCTGCGCGCCGTGCGCGAAAGCTCCGCGCTGCCCTTCGTCCTGCTCGGGCTCGCGCTGCTCATCGCGCTCGGCTTCGAGTTCGTGAACGGCTTTCACGACACAGCCAACGCGGTCGCCACCGTCATCTACACGAACTCACTCGATCCGCATCTGGCCGTGGCCTGGTCGGGCGCGTGGAACTTCATCGGCGTGCTCGTTTCCAGCGGCGCGGTGGCGTTCGGCATCCTGCAACTGCTGCCCGTCGAGCTGATCCTCCAGGTCGGCAGCAGCGCGGGCTTCGCCATGGTGTTCGCACTCCTGATCGCCGCCATACTCTGGAATCTCGGCACCTGGTATTTCGGGCTGCCTTCATCCAGCTCGCATACGCTGGTGGGCTCGATCATCGGCGTGGGCATCATGAACCAGTTGATCAGCGGGCCTTCGGGCACGAGCGGCGTGGACTGGGATCAGGCGCTCGGCGTGGGCAAGGCGCTGCTGTTCTCGCCCGTGGTCGGCTTCGTCATGGCCGGCCTGCTGCTGCTCTCGCTCAAGCTGCTCGTGCGCGTGCCCGCGCTCTACGCCGAACCCGAACCGAACCGCGCGCCGCCGTTCTGGATCCGCGCCCTCCTCATCCTCACCTGCACGGGCGTGTCCTTCGCGCACGGTTCGAACGACGGGCAAAAAGGCATGGGCCTCATCATGCTGATCCTGATCGGCGTCGTGCCCACCGCCTACGCGCTCAACAAGGCCGTCACGCCAGAGGAAACCACGGCATTCGTGGTCGTGGCGCGCGAAGCGTCCGCCACGCTCGGCCGCTACGCAAACGGCGCGCCGCCGGAAAACGCGCGCGCCGAGGTCGAGGCGTTCGTGCGCACGCGCCAGCTCACGCCCGCCACGCTGCCCGCGCTGCGCCAGCTCACCGACACCATCGGCGACCAGGTGGCGCTTTCGGGTTCGATGGCCACCGTGCCCGACACGATCGTGGACAACGTGCGCAACAACATGTATGTCGCAAGCGAAGCGATCCGCCTCATGCAGAAAGCAAAGGCGCCCGAGATGTCACCGGAGGACGCCAGGGTGCTCGACACCTTCCGCAAACAGATGGACCACGCAACCAAGTTCATTCCCACCTGGGTGAAGGTGGCCGTGGCCGTCGCGCTTGGCCTTGGGACCATGGTGGGCTGGAAGCGCATCGTCGTGACCGTGGGCGAGAAGATCGGCAAGCAGCATCTCACCTACGGTCAAGGCGCCTCGGCCGAGGCCGTGGCCATGGTCACGATCGGCATGGCCGACGCCTACGGGCTGCCCGTATCCACCACGCACGTGCTCGCCTCGGGCGTGGCCGGCACGATGGCCGCGAACGGCTCGGGCCTGCAATGGGGCACCGTGCGCAATCTCGTGCTCGCGTGGGTGCTCACACTGCCGGCGTCGATCGCGCTCGCGGCAGGGCTTTACTGGGTCTTCCGGCAGATTTTCTGAACGCGGCATGCGCGTGCGGCTTTAATGGTGGCCGAATGCGGGCTTGCGCTTTTCGATGAACGCGTTCATGCCCTCATGCGCGTCTTCGCTCGCAAAGCGCGCATGCAACTGGCGGCGCTCGAAGCCGATCCCCTCGCTCAGCGCGCCTTCGTAGGCGCGATTCACGCACTCCTTGATCGCCATGAGCGCGGGCAGCGAATAGCCCGCGATCGTCGCCGCGAGCGCCAACGCTGCGCCGCGCAATGCGTCGAGCGGCACGACACGCGAAACGAGGCCATAACGGTCGGCCTCCCCGGCATCGAGCACGCGCGCGCTCAGGCACATGTCCATGGCCTTCGCCTTGCCGATGGCGCGCGGCAGGCGCTGCGTGCCGCCCGCGCCCGGCAGCATGGCGAGGCGCACCTCGGGCAGCGCGAAGCGCGCGTTGTCGGCTGCGATGACGATGTCGCACGCGAGCGCCAGTTCGCAGCCGCCACCCATGGCATGCCCGGCCACGGCGGCGATCACCGGCTTGCGCACGCGCCGGATGGTCTCCCAGTTGCGCGTGATGAAGTCGCTGCGGTAGACGTCCATATACGACCAGTGCGTCATCTCGGCAATGTCCGCCCCCGCCGCGAACGCGCGCTCGTCGCCCGTGATGACGATGGCGCCGATCGCGTCGTCGGCGTCGAGGCGCAGCAACGCCTCGCCAAGCGCGTCCATCAAGGCGTCGTTCAGCGCGTTCAACTGATGCGGCCGGTTCAGCGTGAGCACGCCCACGCGCCCCGTCACTTCGACCCGAACCACCGGTTCACTCATCTTCGCTCCTTGTTTAGCACTGCCGTTCATCGATCTCGCGCAGCATGTCGCGCAAGCGGAACTTCTGCACCTTCCCTGCGGGCGTGGACGGCATGGCGTCGAGCACCAGCAGGCGCTCGGGCAAATACTGCACGGCGATACGGTGCGACTTGAGGAAATCGACGAGCGCAGGCAGATCGACCGCCTCGCCCGCTTTCGGCACCACCACGGCGCAGGCGCGCTCGCCGAGACGCTCGTCCGCGTACGCGACCACGGCCACTTGCGCGATGGCCGGGTGCCGATAAAGCAGCGACTCGATCTCGACCACGGGGATGTTCTCGCCGCCGCGAATGATCACGTCCTTGCTGCGTCCGCGGATGCGGATATAGCCGCGTTCGTCGATATGCGCGAGGTCGCCCGTGTCGAACCAGCCTTCGTCGTCGGTGGCGTTGAGGTGTGCGCGCTTGAGGTAGCCGCCGAACGCGGAGCACGCGCGTACGAAAAGCCGCCCCGCCACGTTCGGCGGCAGCGCGCCGTCGTTCTCGTCCACCACCTTGACTTCCACACCCGGCAACGGCGCACCGTCGGTCGTAAAGGCGCGCTCATCATCGTCATCGAGGCCCGTGAGCGTCACCGCGCCGAGTTCCGTCATGCCCCAGGCCGAGACGATTTTCGCGCCCAACGCCCCGCGTGCGCGTTCGGCCAAGGCGCCCGGTATCGGCGCGCCCGCGCACAGAAACGTGCGCAGCGACGGCACCTGGGTGCCCGTTTTGAGCGCCGCGTTCGCCAGATCGCCGAGGAACGCCGTGGAGGCCATCGTGAACGTCGCGCGCTCCCGAGCGATCAGGGCTAGCGCCGCCTCCGGCTGCCACACGTCTTGCAGCACGGCGCTCGCACGCAGCGCGATCGGCATCATCAGGCCGTACATGAAGCCCGTTTGATGCGCCATGGGCGAAGCCATCAGCACGACGTCGTCGCCGCCAAGCCGCATGGCCCGTGCATAAGGCAGGATGTTCGAAAACAGCGTGTTCGCCGTGTGCATCACACCCTTGGGCTCGCCCGTCGTACCCGAGGTGTAAAGCAGTTGCGTCACTTCGTCGGGGCCGGGGCGGTGACGCGTGAGGATCGCTTCGGCGTCACTCGACGTTTCCCACCGCGGGCCGCTCAGCAGCGCCTCGAAGCTGTGGGGTGCGGCTCCGTTCTCATCGGTTGCGCCCACAACGACCAGATGGCTCAACGACGGGATCTCGGGCTGGAGCGCTCGCAGCATGGCCTCGTAGTCGAAGCCGCGATAGCGCTTCGGCACGATCATCACCTTGCTGCCACCGTGATTGAGCATGAATCTCAACTCGCGCTCGCGAAAGATCGGCATGAGCGGATTGAGCACCGCGCCAATGCGCGAGCACGCCAGATAAAGCAGTGTGAACTGCCACGCGTTGGGCAACTGCATCGACACCACGTCGCCCTGTGTGACGCCCAGGCGCGCGAGTCCCACGGCGATGCGGTCCGCCATTTGCGCCATTTGGGCATAGGTGAAGCGCGTGGTCTGCCCGTCCTCGATCTGCACCGCCGTGAGCGCGATCTTGCCGGGGCATTCGGCCACGCAAGCGTCCAGCTCGTCGTTGATGGTGCGCTCCGGCCACCCGCGCCGCGTGTCCTCCCGCGCGCGGCGCGGCCCGATCAGTACCGCGTCGAACTCCATGTGCTGCCTCCGGTGGCGTGGATGGAAACCTCGCAGGCGGCGCGCGTCATGCGGGCACCGCGTCGCGGCCCGCGCTCGCGCGCGCGATGATGGTCTTCATGATCTGCGCGGTGCCGTCGCCGATCTGGAAGCCCAGCACGTCGCGCAGGCGCTGCTCCAGCGGCCCGCGGTCGTAGCCGCCATGTCCGAACGAGAGCAGGCACTGGTGCACCACGTCGTAAGCGAGCTTGGGCCCCCACCACTTGCACATGGCCGCCTCGGCCGTATGCGGCAGGCCGCGGTCCTTGAGCCACAGCGTTTGCAGGCACAGCAGGCGCGCCGCTTCCACCTGGGTCGTGTACTCGGCGAGCGGGTGCGAGACGCCCTGGAACGCCGAAAGCGGTTTGCCGAACGCCTCGCGCTGCGCGACGTACGCCCAGGTTTCTTCTAGGCTCACGTTCGCCACCGCGAGCACCTGAAGGCCGATCAGCGCACGCGAGAAGTCGAAGCCCTGCATGACCTGCACGAAGCCCTTGCCCTCATCGCCCAGCAGATGGTCCGCGGGCACGCGCACGTTCTCGAAGAAGATCGAGCCGCGCCCAATGGCGCGCTGGCCGTGGCAGTCGAAGCGGTTGCGCGTGATGCCGGGCAGATCCATCGGCACGAGCAACGCCGAAACGCCGCGCGCGCCGTCCTCCACGCTGCCGGTGCGTGCGAACACCACGGCGGCGTCGGCCTGATCGGCGGCCGAAATCGAGGTCTTTTCGCCGTTGAGCACGTAATGGTCGCCGACACGCTCCATCTTCAGGCGCAGGTTCGCGGCGTCCGAGCCGCCGCGCGGTTCCGTGAGCGCGATGGCGAGCAGCGCGCGTCCCTGGGTCAGACGTTCGAGCCACGGCCGCGCGATTTCAGGCGCGGCGTGCTGCGCGAGAATCTGCCCGTTGAGCGAGGCGAGCAGATTGATATACGAGAGGCTCAGGTCGGCGCGCGCGATCTCTTCGTGAATCACGCCCGCGGCGAGGCAGCCCATCCCCTGGCCACCGTACTGCTCCGGCAACTCCGGCGCGATGAAGCCCATCTCGCCCATTTCCCGCATGAGGCCGCGATCGAGCACGCGCGTCGCATCGCGTTCGATGAAGCCGGGCGCGACGCGGCCCTGCGCGAAGCGCCGCGCGTGCTCGCCGAGCGCGGCGAGGTCTTCGTCGATATAGGGATTCATGATGTCTCCTTGAATGAGCGCTTGACTAATTCGTCATCCTGATCGTTATGAAGACGCGTTTATTTGGCGTACTTGCGGAACTCGGGTTTGCGCTTTTCCTGGAAGGCCTTGACGCCTTCCTTGGACTCCTCGGTGTCGTAGTAGAGCTTGAGCGCGTACATGCCCATACCCGCGATGCCCGCCTGGTGCGCGGTGTCCATGTTGAACGAGCGCTTGGCGATGGCAATGGCCGTGGGGCTCTTTTCCATGATCTCGTCGCACCACTTCTGCACCTCGGCGTCGAGCTGGTCGTGCGGCACGACGGCGTTCACGAGGCCCATGGCCAGTGCCTCGGCGGCCGGATAACGGCGGCACAGATACCAGATCTCGCGCGCCTTCTTCTCGCCCACCACGCGCGCGAGAAACGCCGTGCCGTAGCCCGGATCGACCGACCCCACCTTCGGTCCCGCCTGCGCAAAAACGGCTTTCTCCGAAGCGATGGTGAAATCGCAGATCGTGCACAGCACATTGCCGCCGCCCACCGCATAACCCTGCACGCGCGCGATCACGGGCTTGGGCACATCGCGAATCGCCGTGTGCAGTTCTTCCATTGGCAGGCCGATCGTGCCGCGCCCGTCGTACTGGCCCGAGTGCGCGGACTGGTCGCCGCCCGTGCAGAACGCCTTCTCGCCCGCGCCCGCCAGCACGATCACGCCGATCTCGCGGTCGTAGCCCGCCTTGTTGATGGCGTGAATCAGCTCGTCGCAGGTGCGGCCGCGAAACGCGTTCATTTTCTCGGGCCGGTTGATGGTGATCCATGCCGCGCCGTTGCGCACTTCGTACAGAATGTCTTCGTAGTTCATGATCGATGCCTTTACTGTTTCGTCGTCACTATGCGTAGGGAGCGCGGGCGCGTCAGCCCGCCATGGTCAGGCCGCCCGACACGCTCAGGACCTGCCCCGTGATATAGCCCGCGTCGTCGCTTGCGAAGAACACGATGGCGCCCGGCAAGTCGTCGGGCTGGCCGATGCGGCCGAGCGGAATGGAACGCTGGAACGCTTCGAGCAGCTTTTCCGGATTGCCCGCGCCTTCCTTGTACTCGGCGAAGAGCGCGGTGTCGGTCGGGCCCGGACACACCACGTTCACCGTGATGCCGTGGCGCGCATGCTCGCGCGCGATGGTCTTGGAAAACGCCACGAGGCCGCCCTTGCACGCCGCATAGACCGCTTCGCCCGAGGAGCCCACGCGCGCCGCATCGGAAGCGATGTTGATGATGCGGCCGCGCTTGCGCTCGACCATGCGGGGCAGCATCGCGTGATGCATGTGCAGCGCGCCCGTGAGATTGATGTCGATGAGCTTCGCCCACTGCGCCGGCTCCGTCTTCGTGAACGGGCGGAACACATCCCAGCCCGCGTTGTTCACGAGGACGTCCACGGGGCCGAGTTCGGCTTCGGCTTGCGCAAGCGCCGTATCCACTTCGGCGCGGTTCGTGATGTCGCAGCGCAGCGCGAGCGCCCGGCCGCCTTTTTCGTGGATATCGTCGGCCACCTTCAGCGCGGCTTCGAGCGAGAGATCGAGCACCGCCACGCGCGCGCCCTCGGCCGCGAAGCGCCGGCAGGTCGCCCCGCCGATGCCGCCGCCGCCGCCCGTCACCACGACCGTCTTGCCTTCGAGTTTTCGCACTGTGATCCTCCATGGGTTTGCGGGGTACCATTGACGCCTTCGACGCTTGCGCCCTCTCGGTTTCGCCTTAAATTACGTCAACATATTGACGTATACTAGGTAACACCCAGAGCGATGACAAGCGCGGAAACACCAGGAGAAACCCTTGCATAAAACGCCAAAAATGCAGGAATCAAGCCGCTACGAGCTCGCCAACCGGTTGTTCTTCCGGCTCTATCAATGCGCAAACATGTTGCATAAAACGGGCACGCGCGCCGTGGAAGCCGAAGGCTTGACCACGCAGCAATGGGCCGTGCTGGGCGCGCTTTCGCGCGAAGAGGCGCAGCCGGGGATGAGCGTGGGCGATCTCGCGCGCTATCTGATGGTGAGCCGCCAGAATCTCTCGGGCCTCATCAGCCGCATGGAACGCGACGGCCATGTGTGCACGCAGGCGGACGAGCGCGACCGCCGCTCGCGGCTCGTGTGCATGACCGGGGCCGGCCAGAAACTATGGCTGCGGCAGGCCACGCCGAAAATCGCGGCGTACTATGAAGACGTGCTCGCCAATTTCTCGTCGGACGACATGACGCATACGCTTCACTATCTGCTCAAGCTGCTGGACAACATGAAGCGAGTGGACGAAGGCGACCAGGCAACGGAAGATGACGCTTGATCGCGCATCGCCAATGTTCTTCAACACACGCACGGGAGAGAAAACCACATGAAAATGGACGCATTTCGCTTCGGCACGACCGACTGGTCCGCTGTCGAGCCGACCGGACACAAGGGCGAAACGGGCATGGCCACCTGGCGCACGTGCTTTTTCGGCGACGAGGCCAACCCGATCCGCGTGCGCATGGTCGAATACTCGCCCGGCTATCTGGCGGACCACTGGTGCAAGAAAGGGCACGTCCTGCTTTGCCTCGAAGGCGAGCTCGAAACCACGCTCGACGACGGGCGCAAGTTCGTGCTCACGCCGGGCATGAGCTACCAGGTGGGCGACAACGCAGAAGCGCACCAGTCGTACACCCGCACTGGCGCGAAGCTTTTCGTCGTCGATTGAAGGCGGCCGCGCGGGCCGCCGCGCTAGCGGGGCGCGCCGAGGTCGGCGTCCAGGCGCTTGCGCAGGTCGCGCACCACGCGCGCGGCGGGCACGAGCCACCAGCTGGGCGCGGCCACGGAGAAGTCATAGGCGAGCGCCGTCTGCGCGGCGCCGGTCGTGCGCGCCTGGCAGCGAAACGTCACCGTGTAACGGCGCACGGCGGCGTGCGAACCAGGCGCGAACCGCAGCGTGGCGCGCACGGCGAATTGCGCGTCGTCGGGCGCGGCCTCGTAGCCTTCGATGCTCCATTCGGCGCCGTAATGCGGCTCGTGGCGCAACGCGGCGCTCACGCGGTTGCGCGCTTCGGCGGCGGGCAAGGCCACCGCGTGCTCACGCCCCGCGCGCGCCGCGCGATATAGCGTGCGCTGCGCCCAGCCCCAGCCGAACACGAGCACCACGCCACCCGCCACGAGCACCCACTGCACGACGTTCGCGAGCCAGCGCCCGGCCTCGAAGCGCGCGATGGGCGCGAATAGCAGGCCGACGGCCAGGTGCGCAACCACGAAGATCACGAGGCACGCGAACACACTCGCGGAAATCGTGAGGAGCCAGCCGCGCGAAGGGTCGTCGAATTTCGCAAAGAGGAAGTCGCGCACGCCGCCCTGGCGCGCAGGCGCGTCGACGGCTTGCTGCGCGGCTTCGCGCTGCGGCCCGTTCGGGTTGTCATGCGCGTCGTCGCGAAGCTCGGCAAGTTCGCCGCGCAACGCGTCGCGCTCCCTCTGCATGTGCCGGATCTCGTCGAGCGTATGGGTGCGCTCGGCGCGCAGCGCGTCCAGCTCGCTGCGCACGCGCTCGCGCTGCGCCAGCAGCGACTGCATCTGCGCGTGCAACTGCTCGGCCTGCGCGACGCTCAGCGCCGCGCGGCTCACCGGCGGCGCATGGTGCACCGACCAGTAGGCCTCCAGCAGCTCGCGCGCCTCCTTCACGCGCTTGAACTGGTCGTCGGCCCAGCGCATGGAAGCGGCCGTGGGGTGCCGCCATTTGTCGGGATGCAGGATCTGCGCGAGGTGGCGATAGTGGTGCTTGATTTCCGCCTCGCTTGCGCCCGGCTCGAGATCGAGCCGGTAATAGAGACGGTCGTAATCCACGGGGCGGTAATCGTGGCCTGGCATGACCTGGGTGTCTTCGTCGGTGGATGGCGGCTTGCCGGGGTTGCAGCGCCTGCTTCACTCAAGGTAGCGCACCGCGCCGCCTCCGGCAAGGACAGCGCCGCGTTCAATACGGCCGTCCCACGAGCAGACGGCTCAAGGTGGCGAATGCGACCGTGGGCAGCTCGTGCAGCTTGCGCACGACCACGGCGTTCGGATAGAAGGCTTCGACGGCGTCGTCGAGGATGCCGATGCCCACGAGTTCGATACCCTGCGCTTTCACCGCCTGCACGCGCGCGAGCAGGTCGGTGCGCAGCACGGCCGCGTCGCCGTCGCTCGTCGAGGGGTAGCCGTCGGAAAGCACGAAAAGGAGCCGCCGCCGCGCCTTGCGCTGCGCGAGCCGCGCGGCGGCCCAGGCGAGCGCTTCGCCATCGGGGTTCTCAAAACCGCATTCGATGGCCGCGAGCCCGCTCAGGTCGCGCGCGCCGAAGCGCTTGAAAACGCGCAGATCGAGCCGCTCCACAAAACGGTTATAGCCCCGCAGGTCCGCGCCCGCCGCGCGCGCGCGCTCAAAGCGCGCGCGCATTTCGGCCGATTCGACCGAGCTGTAGCCGAGCACCTCCGCGTCGAACGCCAACTGCGTGAGCGCGTCGCAAAGCGCCGCCGCGCATAGCCGAGCGAGTTCGATCTTGCGCCCCGCCATCGAGCCGCTCAAGTCGAGCAGCAGCGTGACGACCGTGTCGCGCCCGCTCGCCTGGCGCGCCACGCGAAACGGTGTGCGATAGCCGCGCGAGGCCGCAAGGCGCGCAAGCGCCGCGCGGTCGATCTCGCCGCGCTCCTGCTCGCGCTTCCAGTGTGTGAGTTCGTCGGCCTTGAGCACGCGTTCGAGGTGGGTCTTGAGTGCGCCCGTCTCCGCGCGGGCAAGCGCGCGCAGCTTGCGCCAGGCGGCGGCGTCGCCCCGGCCGGTGAGGTCGGTGACGGTATCGAAGGCCGTGGTGAGCGGGATCGACAGGCGCGCTCGCGCGTGGGCGTCGCCGTGCGACGCGACGGCAGCGTGCGGCGCATCGGCTTCGGAAAGCGCTGCGCCGGCAGCGGATTCGGCCTCGGCCGCGGCCTGAGAGACCGTGCCATTCTCGCGATCGGCGTGCTCCGCCGATGCACCGCCGCCCGGCGGCTCGATCTCGTCTTGCGCGCCGAATTCGTCCAAAGCTTGTGCGAGCCGCGCCGCTTCGTCGTCCAGGCCTTCGGCCGGTCCGGCCGTCTGCATCATGTTGTTCGCGCCGCGCGAGGCGAGCGAGCGCACGCCCGCCACGATCGCTTCAGCCGCGCGCACGC
Source organism: Paraburkholderia unamae (assembly GCF_003096875.1). Taxonomy (NCBI): domain Bacteria; kingdom Pseudomonadati; phylum Pseudomonadota; class Betaproteobacteria; order Burkholderiales; family Burkholderiaceae; genus Paraburkholderia; species Paraburkholderia unamae. Next base: position 77,159 of record NZ_QEOB01000028.1, on the reverse strand, counting down.
TCGCGCGCGTGGACCGGCTCGCGCGCGACGCCGCGAGCGGGCCGTCGATCGCGCGCAGTGCGGCGGCAAGCGCCGTGGCGTCGCGCTCGCGCGCCCCGGATGGCTCATCCGCTTCGGACCACAGCGCGCGCTCGATCGCCCAGACGAGCCGCTCGCGCCAGGCCAGCGCGCTCCAGCGCCACGCGATATCCGCCGTGCGCTGCGCGCGCCAGCGCTCGACATAGTGGCGCGCACCCGGATAAGCAAACGCCAGTTGCGCGAGCACGCGGCGATCCTCGACAGCCTGCGCGATGCGCCCCGTTACGCCCGCTTGCGGTGTGTCGAGGCGCGCGGCCTCGCTGTAGCGATAGCGCGCCGCCAGCAGGTCGAGCGCACCGAATAGCGCAGCCTCGCTCGCGGGGTCGTCAACCAGGCGCGCCGGCACCACGAAGCGCTCGCCTTGCACGTGCGGCTCACCGGCGCCGAACGCCACGCTCACGCGCGGGTCGCCGGTGAGCACGCGCGCGACGCGGCCGAGCGCGCCTTCGGGATCGCCGCTCGCGGCGAAGCCTTCGGCATGAGGATGCGGACTGGACACGGCGGCCTCGGCGCTCAGGCGTCGAAGATCACATGGTGGCGGATGATGCTGCGAATCAGCGCCGCGTCGTCCGCACTCACCTTCGCGTAGATCGCCGGGCCCGCCGCACGCTCGACATCGCCCGTGCGCAGCATCAGTTCGGCCCAGTCGATGAGCCGCCGCGTGGAAAACGCGCTCGCCAGGTCCTCGCGCGCGAACGCGGCGCGGCAGTCGGCGGCGATGGCGGCGAGCGTTTGCGCGAGCGGCCGCGTGAGTTGCGGCAGCGTGCGCAGCAATACTTCGGTTTCCTCTTCAATCGGGAGATAGTCGAAGAGATAGACGCGCCAACGATCGAGAAACGCCTCGTTGAGCAGATTCGCGCCCTGATACAAGTGGCGATATGCGCTCATCGCACCCGCCGCGTTCGCGGTGGCGAAGAGGCGAAACGACGCATGCGGCTCGACGATCTCGTTGCCGCGCTCCTTGAGCAGCAAACGTCCGTTCGGCTCCAGCACGGCCGTGAGCACCGCGAGAATGGAGGGTTCGGCAAAGTCGAGTTCGTCGATGACGAGCCAGTAGCCTTCGCGCATCGCCACGGGCAGAACGCCGTCCACCCAGATCGTTTCACCGCCCTTCACGGTCCAGAAGCCGACGAGGTCGCCTGGCGTCGTCTGGCCGTTCATGTTCGCGCGCAGCACGCCGTGGTTCGTGCGCGCGGCCACCTGTTCGATGAAACTCGTCTTGCCCGAGCCCGTGTGGCCGATCAGCATCACGCGGCGATTCTCGACGATGTCCTGGACAATATCGTCGCCGCGCGCCGTGAAGAGATACGCCTCGTTCACGCGCGGCACGAGCGCGTTTGCGCGAGCGCGGGGCATGTCCACGCCGCCTATGCGCACGGCGGGCTGCGCGTCTGCGTGAGCGCCCCTCGCGGCTTCGGCCGCTTCGGCGGCTTCGGCGGCTTTCGCCTCCCGCACCGCCGCCACGGCCTGCCGCAGCGCCTCCGAAAACACGCTGCCCGCCTGCGCGGCGCGCACTTCGTCGGCGTGCTGCGCTTCGGAAGCAAAGCCTTCGCGCCGCCACTTCAAAAGCTTGGCTTCGAGATTGTCGAGATCGATCTCAGTGTCGATATCCACTTCGTCACGCTCGCCCTGACCATGCTCGATGCGGTACATATGCGCACGTGCGGAAGGCGTGACGCGCCACCATTCGCGCGCCGTGCCGATGCCGCGCGTGTAGAGACCGAGGGGGGCTTCGTCTTGCACGGCGGGTTCGGATGCGTTCATCGGCGGGAAAACGGGCGTGGGCCCTCGGCGCGGTCAATCGCCTAATCTTACGCGCGCGTGCCGCAGCGCGCAAAAACGGGGCGGATGCGAACCGCTCGTGTCCCGCAAGCGCACCGAGGCGAAACCGCGCCGAGCTTCCGGCGCGCACCCAGGCGTGCTAGCGTGACGTTCGCCGCGCGCCGGATTGACCGCCAGCGCCCCGGCAACGCCTCGCCCCTCGCACGGAGACTCCCCGCCATGCCGCTCGCCACCCCGCCCGAACTCGACGACGAGCCCGGGCGCGCCCGCTCGCTCGCGCGTCACTACCCGCGCGGGCTGCGTATCGACGCGCACTCGCACACATGGGCGCAGGTGCTCTACGCCGTGTCCGGCGTGATGTGGGTGGAGGTGGAGCGCGAAGCGCTCGTCGTGCCGCCGCAGCGCGCCGTGTGGCTGCCGCCCGGCGCGCAGCACGCCATTCATATGCTCAGCGACGTGGAGATGCGCAACCTCTATCTGCACGAGCGTGACAGCCGGCACCTGAGCGCCAGTTGCGAGGTGTTCGAGATCAATGGCCTGTTGCGCGAGCTCATCACGAGCCTCGCCGAGCGCACGCGCGAAGACGATGACGCCTGGCTCGCCGCCGCCTGGCGCCTCGCCACGATCGAGCTTGCGCATGCGCCGCGCTCCACGTTGCGCATTCCGCTGCCCGACGCGTCGGACCGCCGCCTCGCCACGCTGTGCCGCGCGGTGATCGACAACCCTTCGGCCGAGATGAGCTTCGAGCACCACGCGGCAGCGGTGGGCGCGAGCGTGCGCACGCTCGCGCGGCTTTTCACGCGCGAACTGGGCATGGGGTTTGCAGAATGGCGGCGTCAGGTGCAACTGGCCGTGGCGGTGTCGCGTCTCGCGGAAGGCCAGCCGGTGAGCGCCGTGGCACGCATGCTCGGCTATCTGCCGAGCAGCTTCAGCGACATGTTCCGCCGCGAACTGGGCATGCCGCCCAGCGAGTTCCGCCCGGCGGGCACGCTCGGATTCACGCGGGAAGCGCAAGCGGCGTCATAGCGCGCTGGCTGGCTCAATGCGGCGGCAGGTCGCCGATGAGCGGATACATGTCGGGCGTGTAGGCCATATTGAAGTAACCGGCCCGTGCGTAGCTCGCGATCCGTTCAAGGTGTTCGGGCTCCCGGGAGGCCACTTGCGCGCCGGACGGCGAATGCGTGCGGTCGTGGCGCGCTTGCACGCGCCGCGTGAACCAGGCCGGCATCGATAGCTTGGGCATTGCGTGCTCCTTGACGAGCGTTGAACACCTCCAATCTAGACAGTGCGTCGCGCGCACGCAAACAAGCATTTCTTCGATGCATTGCACGGCGCGGGGGCGTGGCGTTCGCCCCCCCCCGCCGCGTATCAACAACTCATTAACCACTTCAAACTACGTTGCGCGTATCGCCGCGCGCGCGTCACTTGCCATAAACGTCGAAGTCGAAATACTTCTTCTCGATCTTCTTGTACGTGCCGTCCTTGATGATGCTGGCGATCGCGCCGTCGATCTTCGTCTTGAGCGCGGTGTCTTCCTTGCGCAGGCCGATGCCCGCGCCGTTGCCGAGCGTCACCGGGTCGTCGAGGTCGCCGCCCGCGAAGCTGTAATCCTTGCCGCGCGGCGTCTTCAGGAAGCCGACTTCGGCCTGCACCGCGTCTTGCAGCGCGGCGTCCACACGGCCGGCCAGCAGATCCTGATACACCTGGTCCTGGTTCTGGTACGGCACGACTTCCACGCCGGCGTTCGCCCAATGGGCCTTCGCATAGGCTTCCTGGATCGTGCCCTGCTCCACGCCCACGCGCTTGCCCTTGAGCGATGCGGCGCTCGGCTGGATGCCGGAGCCCGTCTTGGCGACGAGGCGCGTCGGCGTATTGAAGAGCTTGGAGGAGAACGCGATCTCCTTCTCGCGCACCGGCGTCATCGACATCGAGGAGAGCACGCCGTCGAACTTGCGCGCCTTCAGCGCCGGAATCATGCCGTCGAAATCGTTCTCGATCCACACGCACTTCGCATCCAGACGACGGCAAATCTCGTTGCCGAGGTCGATGTCGAAGCCAACCAGCTTGCCGTCGGCCGCCTTGGATTCGAACGGCGGGTAGCTCGCATCGACGCCGAAGCGAATGGTGTCTGCCGCAAACGCCCCGGCAGAAGCCGTGGCGGCGAACAAGGCGACGGATACGGCTGCAAACAGCTTTTTCATGGGGATCCCCCTGGGTTCTGGGTATAGGTCGTGTTCCGGCCCGAACCGTGCCGGCTCAGTCACACATCAGTGATGCCATGGACGGTCCGGACGCAGCGTGCGTCGCGGACGTGATCGACGTCGCGCAAGCACCTGCGCCGCGCAAGGTAGCAGTCCAGAATCCGTGCGTCGAGTGTTCAAAACTCGGGAGAAATGCCAGGGCGCGGCCCCGCCGGAACGCGATAGCCTGCCCAGACCGCACCGGTCACGTCCCTTTCTTTTTGCTTTCGACTTGTAACCGCCAATCACGAGACGCGGCGGCTGTAACGCGCCAAAACCTTACAAATAACTAACGTTTCGAAATTGGCGCACGAGTTGGTTAGACTGACAGTCCTGGCCTTTGCTGCGCGGCAAAGTTGGGCTTCGACGGCATGGCAAGGCGGCATAACAATCATGAGAATGCGTATGCAGCAACCCGACAGTCCCCGGCGGTATCGCGAGGCGGCCATCGCGCCGCGAGCGCCGGCTTCGTTTCTTTCTTCACGCGTGAACCGCGCCGCAACGCGCGACGGTTTGACCTCCCGGAGGCAGGCATGAGCGACGTCCCGCAGGCGCAACCCGCGCCCCAGCCACCCGCTCCTCCACCGCCGCCCCCGCCTCCCGTGCCGCCTCCCCCGGCGCCGAAGCGCCGCAGCCGCGGCCCGCTGATTCTGGCTGTCGTCGTGATCGTGCTGATCGCGCTCGTGATCCTGCATATCGTGCGCAACAAGAAAACCGAGCACGGCGCCACGCCGCAGGTCGTCACCGTGGCTGCCGCCGCGCTCGGCCCCATGCCCGTCACGCTCAACGCGCTCGGCACGGTCACGCCCGTCGCCACGGTCACGGTGCTGCCGCAAATCAGCGGCTACCTGACCGAAGTGGGCTACAAGGAAGGCCAGGATGTCGTGAAGGGGCAGTTCCTCGCGCAGATCGACCCGCGCCAGTACGAGATCAGCAAGGAACAGGCGCTCGCGCAACTCGCGAAGGACCAGGCCCTTCTCGCCCAGGCCCGCGCCGACCTCGCGCGCTATACGCAGTTGAACGAGAAGCGGTCGATCGCCGAGCAGACCTACACCGACCAGCGTTTCCTCGTCCAGCAGTACGAAGCCGCCGTGAAGGCCGACATGGCCAACGTCAGGCTGTTCGAGCTCGACCTCATCTATTGCCGCATCACCGCGCCGGTCTCGGGCCGCGTGGGCCTGCGGCTCGTCGACCCGGGCAATTACGTGACCTCGTCGAGTTCCACGGGCATTGCCGTCATCACGACGATGAAGCCCACCACCGTGCAGTTCGCCATCCCGCAAACCTCGCTCGGCAGCGTGCTGGAACGCGTGAATGCGGGCGCGAAGCTGCCGATCACCGTCTTCAGCAGCGACAACACGCGCCAGCTCGCCACCGGCACGCTGTTCGCGCTCAGCAACCAGATGGCCACCGCCACCGGCACGGTCACGCTGCGCGCGAGCGTACCCAACGACGACGAAGCGCTCTTTCCCAATGAGTTCGTCAACGTGAAGCTGCTCGTCGACACCATGCAGAGCGCCGTGCTCGTGCCCACGCCCGCCGTGCAGACCGGCGCGCCCGGCGACTATGTGTACCTCGTGAACGCCGACAACACCGTGTCGGTCCACAAGGTCACGCTCGGGCCGAGCGACGGCCGGCACACGGTGATCGTCTCGGGCTTGCAGGCGGGCCAGCGCGTCGTGACCGACGGGCTCGACCGCCTGAACGACGGCGCGAAGATCCAGCCCGCCGCCGCGCGCCCCGCCGCCCAGGCGGGCGCGGCCAGCGGCGCGGGCGGCAAGCGCGCCGCGGCCTCGCAAGCCGGTTAAGCCGCGGACCACGCGCCGATGAATATTTCGCGTCTTTTCATCCTGCGGCCGGTCGCGACTTCGCTGTTGATGATCGCGATGGTGCTGGTCGGCCTCGTGGCGATGAAGTTCCTGCCGGTCTCCTCGCTGCCCGCGGTGGATTACCCCACCATCCAGGTGCAGACCTTCTATCCGGGCGCGAGCCCGAACGTGATGGCGACCACCGTCACCGCGCCGCTCGAAGTGCAGCTTGGAGAAATACCGGGCTTGCAGCAGATGATCTCGTACAGCTCCGAGGGCGCCTCGGTCATCACGCTGCAATTCGATCTTTCGCTGAGCCTCGACGTCGCCGAGCAGAACGTGCAGCAGGCCATCAACGCGGCCAACAGCTTCCTGCCGAGCGGCCTGCCCGCGCCGCCGACCTACGCCAAGGTCAACCCGGCCGACCAGCCCATTCTCACGCTCGCGGTCACTTCGAAGTCGATGTCGCTCACGCAGTTGCAGGACGCGGCCAACAACCGTCTCGCCACCAAGATTTCCGAGGTGCCGGGCGTGGGTCTCGTCACCACGGCGGGCGGCAACGTGCCCGCCGTGCGCGTGGAGGCCGACCCGCACAAGCTCGCCGCCTACGGCCTGAATCTCGACGACTTGCGCACGCTGCTCGCCAACGTCAACGTGAGCAACCCGAAGGGCAACTTCGACGGCCCCGAGCTCAACTACACGATCAATTCCAACGACCAGATCTCGGACCCCAGGGACTACGAAGACACGGTCATCGCCTACCAGAACGGCTCGCCCGTGTTCATGCGCGACGTGGCGCGCGTTTCCACGGCGGCGCAGGACGTGGAGCGCGGCGCCTGGTACAACAAGGCGCCCGCGATCGTGCTGAACGTGCAGCGCCAGCCGGGCGCGAACGTGATCGCCACCGTCAACCAGATCATGCGGCAACTGCCGCAGCTCGAATCGACGCTGCCCGCCGGCATGCAGGTCACGGTGGTGTCGAACAGCGTGGGCGTGATCAAGGCTTCGGTGAGCGACGCGGCGTTCGAACTCGTGCTCGCCGTGGCGCTCGTGGTGGCCGTGATCTTCGTGTTCCTGCGCAACCTGCCCGCCACCATCATTCCGAGCATTTCGGTGCCGGTTTCGCTCATTGGCACGCTCGCGGTCATGTACGAGCTGGGCTACTCGATCGACAACCTCTCGCTCATGGCGCTCATCATCGCCACGGGTTTCGTGGTGGACGACTCGATCGTGATGATCGAAAACATCGTGCGCTACCTGGAGGAAGGCGACAAACCTTTGCAGGCGGCGCTCAAAGGCGCGGGGCAAATCGGCTTCACGATTCTTTCGCTGACCATTTCGCTCATCGCCGTGCTGATTCCGCTGCTTTTCATGGGCGGCGTGATCGGGCGCCTCTTCAGCGAGTTCGCGGTCACGCTCGCCGTGACCATCGTGCTCTCCGCCGTGGTCTCGCTCACCGTGGTGCCGATGATGTGCGCGCGCATCCTGCGCGCCCAGGCCGAGCGCCACCCGAGCCGCTTCGAGCGCTTCAGCGAAGGGCTTTTCGACAAGACGCTCAATGCCTACGAACGCGGCCTGCGCTGGGTGCTCGACCACCAGACGCTCACGCTCATCGTGGCCGTGATCACCGTGGTGCTCACCGGCCTGCTCTACGTCGTGATCCCCAAGGGCCTCTTTCCCGTGCAGGACGTGGGGGTGCTGCAAGGCATCAGCGTGGCCGACAATTCCATCTCGTACAGCGCGATGGTGCAGCGCCAGGCCGCGCTCGCCGAGGAAATTCTCAAGGACCCCGATGTGGTTTCGCTCACCTCGTACGTGGGCATCGACGGCATCAACAACACGCTCAACAACGGGCGCTTCCTCATCAACCTGAAGCCGCACGACGACCGATCGGAAACCGCCGACGAGATCGGCAGGCGCATCCAGCAGTCGGTGGCGAAGGTGGCGGGCATCCGGCTTTACGTGCAGCCCGAGCAGGACCTCACGCTCGACACCACGGTTTCGCGCAACCAGTACAACTTCGTGCTGCGCGGGCCGAGCCAGGAAGCGTTCCAGCAATACGTGCCCGCGCTGATCGCGCGCATGAAGCAGATTGCGTCGATCCGCGACGTCACGAGCGACCTCAACACGGACGGCCTGTCCGTGAACGTCGAAGTGAACCGCCAGCTCGCGGCGCGCTACGGCATCACGGCGGCGACCATCGACAACGCGCTGTACGACGCGCTCGGCCAGCGCATCGTTTCGACCATCTTCCAGCAGTCGGACCAGTACCGCGTAATTCTCGTGGCCAAGCCCGAGTCGCTGCCCACGGTCGAGTCGATCGGCGACCTCTATCTGCCGAGCCAGACAAGCAGCGAAGGCCAGGTGCCGCTCAAGGGCATTGCGAAGATCAGCATCACGCGCTCGCCGCTCATGATCAGCCATCTCGCGCAGTTCCCGTCCGTCACGATCTCGTTCAATCTCGCCGATGGCGCCTCGCTTTCCGCCGCCGTGCGCGACGTGCGCAAGGCGGAGGCCGCCGTGAATCTGCCGCCCTCGATCACCTCGTCGTTCCAGGGCGCGGCGCAGGCGTTCGAGGACTCGCTCTCGAGCGAGGTGTATCTGCTGATCGCGGCGCTGGTGGCCGTGTATATCGTGCTGGGCGTGCTCTACGAGAGCTATGTGCACCCGGTCACGATTCTCTCCACGCTGCCTTCGGCCGGCATTGGCGCGCTGCTTGCGCTGATGATCGCGGGCAAGGACCTGGACGTGATCGGCATCATCGGCATCGTGCTGCTGATCGGCATCGTCAAGAAGAACGCCATCATGATGGTGGACTTCGCGCTCGAAGCCGAACGCGTGCACGGCAAGCCGGCGCGCGAGGCGATTTTCGAGGCGTCGCTGCTGCGTTTCCGGCCGATTCTCATGACCACGCTCGCGGCCATGCTCGGCGCGCTGCCCATGCTGCTCGGCAGCGGCACGGGTTCCGAACTGCGCCGCCCGCTGGGTCTTGCGATTATCGGCGGCCTCACGCTCTCGCAGATGCTCACGCTCTTCACGACGCCCGTGATCTATCTGTTCTTCGACCGCCTCGCGGAACGCTTCGGCCGCAAGCGCAAGCCTGAAGACGACACGGACAGCGGCGGCAGCAGCGCGCCACCCGCGCCCGAGGGCTCGCCGTGAACCTCTCGGCGCTCTTCATCCGGCGGCCGGTCGCGACTTCGCTGCTCGCGATCGCGATCCTCATTTCGGGGATGCTGGCCTTTTTCCGGCTGCCGGTGGCGCCGCTGCCCAACATCGCTTATCCGGTGATCGTGGTGCAGGCCAACATGGCGGGCGCGAGCCCGGACATCATGGCGTCCACCGTGGCCGAGCCGCTGGAGCGCCGTCTTGGCACCATCGCCGATGTGAGCCAGCTCACGTCGATCAGCAATACGGGTTCTTCGCTTATCGTGGTCGTGTTCGGCCTGAACCGCGACATCAACGGCGCGGCACGCGACGTGGAAGCGGCCATTCAGGCCGCGCGCGCCGACCTGCCCACCACGCTGCGCAGCAACCCGACCTACCGCCAGTACAACCCTGCGAGCGCGCCGATCATGGTGCTCGCGCTCACCTCGGACACGCTCACCAAGGCGCAGCTTTACGATTCCGCCGATTCGGTCATCATGCAGCAGCTCTCGCAGGTGGACGGCGTGGGCCAGATCACGCTGGGCGGCGGCGCGCTGCCCTCGGTGCGCGTGGAACTGGAGCCGGGCAAGCTCAACAGCTACGGCATCGGTCTCGAAGACGTGCGCGCGGCCATTGGCGCGGCCAACGCGAACAGCGCGAAAGGCCATATCGACCAGGGCGAGCAGCGCTACCAGGTGCTCTCGAACGACCAGATCAGCAAGGCCGCGCCGTTTCGCGACGTGGTGATCGCCTATCGCGAAGGCGCGCCCGTGTTCCTGCGCGACGTGGCCTCGGTCATCGACTCCAACGAAAACATCCGCAACGCGGGCCTCTACAACGGCAAGTCGGCCGTGCTCGTGATCGTCTACCCGATGCCGGGCAGCAACGTCGTCAAGACCGTGCAGCAGATCCGCGCGCGCCTGCCCTCCATCGAAGCCGCGCTGCCCGCCACGATCAAGGTGAACGTGGCGATCGACCGATCCGAGTCCGTGCGCGCCTCCGTGGCCGATACCGAGCGCACCCTCTTCATCGCCGTGCTGCTCGTGATCGGCGTGGTGTTCATCTTCCTGCTCTCGCCGCGCGCCACACTCATTCCGGCCGTGGCGCTGCCGCTTTCCATCGTGGGCACGTTCGGGCCCATGTACCTGCTCGGCTACAGCATCGACAACCTCTCGCTCATGGCGCTCACCATCGGCACCGGCTTCGTGGTGGACGACGCCGTGGTGGTGCTGGAAAACATCGTGCGCCATATCGAGGCGGGCATGGAGCCGAAGGAGGCGGCGCTCAAAGGCGCGGGCGAAGTGGGCTTCACGGTGCTGTCCATGAGCCTTTCGCTCATCGCCGTATTCCTGCCCATTCTGCTGATGCCCGGCATCGTGGGCCTGCTCTTTCACGAGTTCGCGATGACGCTCTCCATCGCGATCCTCATCTCGCTCGTGATCTCGCTCACGGTCACGCCCACCATGTGCGCCTACGTGCTCAAGCGCGAGGTGCTGCATCGCCAGCCGTCGCGCGCGGCCGTGTGGATCGACGCGCAGTTCGAGCGCTTCAAGCAGTTCTATTCGCGCACGCTTCACGTCGCGCTCAACCACGCGCGCCTCACGATCTTCATCCTGTTCGCGCTGCTCGTGGGCAATGTGTTTCTCGCGCGGCTGCTTTCGGGCACCTTCTTCCCCGAGCAGGACACGGGCATCCTGATCGGGCAGATCATCGCGGACCAGAGCATTTCGTTTACGGCGATGGAAAAGAAGCTCGCGCAGTTGCAGGCCATCGTGAAGGCCGACCCCGCCGTGGAGTCGGTGGCGGGCTTCACGGGCGGACGCGCGCTCAATTCAGCCACGGTGTTCGTCGAACTGAAGCCGCTTGCCGAGCGGCGCCTTTCGGCCACCGAGGTCGTGAACCGCCTGCGTCCCAAGCTCAATGCCGTTTCTGGCGCGCGCCTGTTCATGCAGGCGCAGCAGGACCTGCAAATCGGCGGGCGGCAGTCGGCGGCGGAATACCAGTACACGCTCACGAGCGACGACGCCGACGCCCTCTTCACCTGGGTGCCGCGCCTCGTGGACGCGCTGAACAAGCACCACGACCAGATGACGGACGTGAATTCGGACCTCCAGCAAAATGGTCTGGAGGCCTACATGACGGTGGAGCGCGCCACGGCCAAGCGCTATGGGTTCGACCCGAACCAGATCGACAGCGTGCTCTACGACGCCTTCGGCCAGCGCACTGTTTCGACCATCTACAACGCGATCAACCAGTATTTCGTCGTGATGGAAGTAGCCCCGCAGTACTGGCAGTTTCCGCAGTCGTTCCAGGACATCTGGCTGAGCACGGCCGCGGGCAATGCGAGCGGCGCCGCGCAAACGCAAATGCCGTCAAGCGTCATTTCGGGCGTCACGCCCTTCACGGCCGTGACCACCGCCGGCAACGCGTCGAGCAGCACCAACGCCCGCAACGCCAACGCCGTGGCCAACCAGCAGAACAACTCGATCGCGAACAGCAAGGGCGGCAGCTCCAGCGGCAGCGCGGACAGCACGGCCGCCGAAACGATGGTGCCGCTCATGGCGCTCATGAACTGGAAAACCCGCCATACGGCCACCCAGGTCAATCACCAGGGCACGGAAGTGGCGGGCACGATCTCGTTCAACCTGCCCAAGGGCGGCTCGCTTTCGGAGGCCGGCAAGATTATCGAACAGGCCGAGCGCGACATCGGCATGCCGGCGTCCATTCACGGCGAGTTCGCGGGCGCGGCGCAGGCCTACGCGCAGTCCATGGGCGTCGTGCCGCTGCTCATTCTCGCGGCGCTGGGCGTGGTGTACATCGTGCTGGGCGTGCTCTACGAAAACACCATCCACCCGCTTACGATCCTCTCGACGCTGCCCTCCGCCGGCATCGGCGCGACGCTCGCCATGCTGATCTTCGGCACGCCGTTCTCCGTGATCGCGATGATCGGCATCATCCTGCTGATCGGTATCGTGAAGAAGAACGGCATCATGATGGTCGACGTGGCGATCCAGTTGCAGCGCCACGACAACATGGACGCGCGCAGCGCGATTCACGAAGCCGCCGTGGTGCGGCTGCGCCCGATCATGATGACCACCTTCGCGGCCGTGCTCGGCGCGGTGCCGCTCGCCATCGGCATCGGCCAGGGCGCGTCGTTGCGCCAGCCGCTCGGCGTGACCGTGATGGGCGGTCTGATCCTGAGCCAGGTCTTTACGCTGTACACCACACCCGTGATTTATCTGTTCCTCGACCGCCTGCGCGCGCGCGTGTCGCGCTGGACCGCTCGCCTGCCGTGGAATCGCCAGGCCGATGAGAGCGCATCATGATGAAGACCCGCCTAACCCGATCGCTCACGCGTGCCGTCACGCGAACGTTTATGCCCTCTGCTTCGCGTGCGTCGACGCTCGCACCGCTTGCTGCCCCGCTTGCTGCCTCGCTTGCCGCCACGCTGCTGCTCGCGGGCTGCATGGTCGGGCCGGACTACCATCGCCCGCAGGTGGCGGTGCCCGCCACGTGGAAGGAACTGCCCGGCTGGACCCAGGCCGAGCCCGAAGCCGCGCAAGGCCCCAAGGGCGAATGGTGGGCCGCCTTCCAGGACCCGCTGCTCGACGAACTGGAGCCGCTCGTGGCCGTGTCGAACCAGAGCGTGCGGCAAAGCTATGCGAATTACCAGGAGGCGCTGGCCGAAGTGCGCGTGGCGCGCGCGAGCCTCTTCCCGACCATCGGCATCACCGGCTCCGCCGCGCGCGAGCGTTCCTCCACGGGCACGCTCAGCAGCGTGAGCAGCATCACGTCCACGCCGAGCGGCGCGCGCATCGTCAACGGCGGCACGCTGGAGGCCAACGCGAGCTGGGACATCGACCTCTGGGGCCAGGTGCGCCGCCAGATCGAGGAGCAGTCGGCCACGGCGCAGGCAAGCGAGGCCACGCTCGCCAATGCTACGTTGTCCGAACAGATCGCGCTCGCCAACGCCGTGATCGACCTGCGCGTGACCGACGCCGACATCGACCTGCTCACGCATACCGTGCAGGCGTACACGGACTTCCTGCGCGTGGTGGCCGACCAGGACAGCGCGGGCACCGTGGCGCCCTCCGACCTCATTTCCGCGCGCACGCAACTCGAAACCGCGCGGGCCAACCTCATCGCACTGGGTGTGGCGCGCGCGCAGTACGAGCACGCCATCGCGGTGCTCGTGGGCCGCAATCCCGAAGAAGTCACGATCGCACACAGCGCGAAACTGCCCACTCTGCCCGCGATCCCCACGGGCGTGCCCTCCACGCTGCTGCAACGCCGCCCCGACATCGCGACCGCCGAGCGCCAGATGGCATCGGCCAATGCGGCGATCGGCGTGGCGGTGGCCGCGTACTATCCCGCGATCTCGCTTACGGCGCTCGACGGCTTCACGCAGTCGCCGCTATCGGGCCTGCTGCATATGAGCAACTATGTGTGGTCGCTCGGCGCGAGCGCGACGCAGACGCTCTTCGACGGCGGGCAGCGCAGCGGCCAGGTGGCGGCCGCGCGCGCGAGCTACGACGCGGCGGTGGCGAACTATCGCGGCACCGTGCTGACTGCGTTCCAGGGCGTGGAAAACGATCTCTCGGGGCTGCGCATTCTCGCGCAGCAGGCCGAAGTGCTCGAATCCGCCGTACGCGACGCCACACGCGGCGCGCAGATCGCGCAGAACGAGTACGAAGCGGGCACCGTGGACTACACAACGGTCGCAACGGCCCTCGCCACGCAGTTGACCAATCAGCAGAGCGCGCTCAACGTGCAACAGCAGCGCCTGCTGGATACGGCTTCGCTGATCGGCGATCTGGGTGGCGGCTGGTCCGGCGAACTGCACGACGCGCAACATCCGGCGCGCGCAGCCGCGAGCGCTTCGGACGCTGCCGCTAGCGGCACGAGTGCGAATCATTCGGCAAGCGTCGAGGCCAATCAGCCGCACAACGCCGCCGTCAGTCCCTGATCGATTGCACCGATCGCACCGATCGCGCCGGCGCGGCTGCACCGTGCCGCGTAGAGAGGAGCAGCACTACGCGCGCGGCTTGGTTTCCGTAACGGGCATGGCCGAGGCCGGCAAGCCGAACACGGAATCGAAGATCAGGTTGTAGACATACGCGTAGACGAGAAAGAACATCGAAAGGCCGATGTCCATCAGGAACGATTCGAGCAAGGACACGCGCAAGGTGAGCGCGATCATCGGCACGAGGAACACCATGAGGCCGGCCTCGAAGCCGACCGCATGCGCGATGCGGCGCGCCACGCTGCGCCCGCGTTTGGCCTGGCGGGCCTCCCAGCGCTCGAACAGCATGTTGTAGACGAAGTTCCAGCCCACCGCGATCAGCGACGAGAACACGGCGGCCGCGCCCGCGCGATCCATGCCGCTGCCCGAGAGCGAGGCGAAACTCGTGCTCGTGATGAAAAGCGCGAGGCCCTCGAACAGCGTGACGTAGACGATCCGGCGTTTGATGCCCTGCATGGACTCGCGCCCTCGCGAAAATCAGCCCAGGTCGGTGAACACCGTTGCCGCAGGCAGGCGCGACTTCGGCAGCTTCGCGTTGAAGTCGTCCGCGCTGTGGTAGCCGAGGCCGATCACCACGAGCGCGGTGAGGCCCTGCTCGCGCAGGCCCAGTTCCTCGTCGAGCGCCTGGGCGTTGAAGCCCTCCATCGGGCAGGCGTCGATTTCGAGCGTGGCAGCGCCGATGAGCAGCGTGCCGAGCGCGAGATACGCCTGCTTCTCCATCCACGCCGGCAGGTCGCTGCGCTCGCGGTGCAGGTTCACGTAGAACGAGCGCGTCTTTTCCTGACCCGCCTTCGCTTCCGCATTGGCGAAACGGCCGTCCACGTCTTCCTGGGCGAGCACCTGGGCCAGATGCGCTTCGTCCATGTCCGTGCGCACGCACAGCACCACGACGTGCGAGGCGCGGCTCACCTTCGGTTCGTTGTATGCGAAACCTTCCATGCCCTTCGCAATGCGCGCGCGGGCCGCGTCGCTGTGCGCCAGCACGAAGTGCCACGGCTGCGAGTTCACCGAGGAGGCGCTGAAGCGGATCAGCTCCTTGAGCTCGTCAATGACGGGCGCGGGAATCTTGCGGGCGGGGTCGAACGCCTTGGTGGCATGGCGGGCTTTCGCGAAGCGGGTGAGGTTCAAATCGTTTCTCCATCCTGTACGGTCGGCCGACGTCGTGCATCGCGGTTTTCACCGGCGTTTGCAGCCGTAATCGGCAAGCCCGACATCGTACCAGCATGCGGCACGGCGCGTGCGGCGCACCCCGGGCGTCGCGCGCGTGCGCTATGCTCGGGGCAGATCCGCCGCCCCGGCACGCCAGGAGAACCGATCATGCGCCAGGCCATTCATCATCTGCATGTGAGCACGCGCACGCGCGGGCTCGTCGAAATCAGCGCCCAGGTGCGCGCGTTCGTACGCGAGCAGCGCATCGCCACGGGCCTGCTCACGCTCTTTTGCCGCCACACCTCGGCGTCGCTGCTGATCCAGGAGAACGCCGATCCCTCGGTGCGCCGCGATCTCGAACGCTACTTCGAGACCATCGCGCCCGAAGACCCGCAGCGCTACGAGCACGACACCGAAGGCCCCGACGACATGCCCGCGCATCTGCGCACGGCGCTCACGCACACGCAGCTCTCGATTCCGGTCGAGCACGGCCATCCCGTGCTGGGCACGTGGCAGGGCGTCTATCTGTTCGAGCATCGCAGCGAAGCCCACACGCGCGACGTCGTGCTGCATCTGATTGGCGAATGAGCGACGAACGGGCGACGAACAAGCGACGAACAAGCGGCAAATAAGCGGCAAATAAGCGGCGAGCGCCCACGCTGTGACCGTGCGCCCGGCGCATCTGCGCAAAGGCGTGGCGCAAGCGCTATGCTACGGCTTTCGCTCAACCGAACCACCGAGGGTTGCCCCAAATGACACAGTCCGCCGGATCCATGATTTCCTTTACCCGCCCTGACGGCCAGACGCTCCAGGGTTATCTCGCCAGGCCGGAGAAGACCGAAGGCGCGCCCGCCATCGTCGTGATCCAGGAATGGTGGGGCTTGAATGACCAGATTCGCGGCGTGGCCGACCGGCTCGCGCAGTCGGGTTATCTGGCGCTCGTGCCCGACCTCTATCGCGGCAAGACCACGGTCGAGCAGGAAGAGGCGCACCATCTGATGACGGGCCTCGACTTCGCCGACGCGGCCTCCCAGGACGTGTACGGCGCGGTCAACTACCTCAAGACGCTCACCGACCGCGTGGGCGTGACGGGCTACTGCATGGGCGGCGCGCTCACCCTGCTCGCCTCGACCATGATCCCGGGCCTTTCGGGCGCCGTGGTGTGGTACGGCTTCCCGCCGCTCGAATACATCGACGCGAGCAAGATCACCGCGCCGATCCTCGGCCATTTCGCGACCCAGGACCAGGCCTTCAGCATCGAAACCGTGGCGACGCTCGAAACGAAGCTTAACGAAGCCAACGTCGACGTCGAATTCCATCGCTATCTCGCTCACCACGCGTTCGCAAACGAAACCGCCGTGGGCCCGACCCGCATCGCCATCACGCAGTACGACCCGGTCTGGGCGCAGCTTGCGTGGGACCGCACGCTGACCTTCTGGGGCCGCACGTTGTGGCCGCAACGCACGGCGCGCTAAAGCGCCACGCCCCCGCAGCGGCGCCATCGCCGCGCGCCCGGGGCCTAAACTGTCGTAGAATCGGCGTCGCCCCGTCTTGCGCGGGGCGACGCCGATTTGCATTGCAACGCCTTCGTCCATGCCTTCCCGATCGTGGAGAATCATGACGTCGCTCCTTCATCATCCCGCGTTTCTCCTCGTCACGTTGCTCGTGTTGCTGCCGCTTGGGGCCGCGCTGGGCTCGAACGTGCTGCACAAAGGCTTCCCGCTTGCCGAGGAAGGGCGCGAGAACTACAAGATCGTGCAGGGCGCGACGCTCACGCTGCTCGCGCTGCTGATCGGCTTCACGCTCTCGATGGCGGTGAGCCGCTACGACCAGCGCAAGAACTACGAGGAAGAGGAAGCCAACGCGATCGGCACGGAGTATCTGCGCGCCGACCTCATTGGCGGCGAAGGCACGGCGCGCACCAAGGCGCTGCTGGTGCGCTACCTGGAGGCGCGCATCCAGAATTACCAGACGCGCGACGCGAACGAGCTTGCACAAATCAACCGCGCGACCGGCGAGCTGCAAGCGCAGCTTTGGGCCGAGGTGCGCGAAGCCGCGAAGGCGCAGCCTAATCCAGTCACCGCGCTCGTGGTGGCGGGCATGAACGATGTCATCAACACCCAGGGCTATACGCAGGCCGCGTGGCTCAACCGCATTCCGGTCTCGGCGTGGGGGCTGATGATCGTCATCGCGTTCTTCAGCAACATGATGCAAGGCTATGGCGCACCCAGCAAAAGCGGCCGGCGCGTGCTGCTGCTCGTGCTGCCCGTCACGGTGACACTATCGCTCACGCTCATATCTGATATCGACAGCCCGCGCGGCGGCTTCATTCGCGTCGCGCCGCTCAATATGATTAGCCTTGCGCAATCGTTGGCGTCAAATCCTTAACGAGACATATCCAGGCCTGATTAATATGGCGTTCCCGCCACGCCGAATCCGTACGTGGCGCAATATCTCAATCAAGGGAACACCATGAAGCTCTACTATCTCGCCGGCGCATGCTCTCTGGCGCCGCATATCGTTGCGCGCGAAGCGGGTGTTGCACTCGAAATCGAAGCGGTCGACGTCAGGGAGAAGCGCACGGCGAGCGGCAAGGATTTTCGCGCCATCAACCCGAAAGGCTCGGTGCCGGCACTCGAACTCGACAATGGCGAGATCCTCACCGAAGGCCCGGCGATCATCCAGTATCTCGCCGACCTGAAACCCGCCACCGGTCTCGCGCCCGCGAATGGCACGATGGCCCGTTACCGCTTGCAGGAAATGCTGGCCTTCCTCAGCTCCGAAGTGCACAAGCGCCATGTGCCGTTCTTCTATCCTGCGTACGAAAGCGTGCGCGCCCTCTCGCTGGATGCGCTCTACGCTCACTACGCCCTGCTCGAGCAGCGACTCAGCGCACAAGAGTGGCTGGTCGGCGAGCACTTCACGGGTGCCGACGCCTATCTGTTTACGCTCACAACCTGGGCGGGCCACGTCGGCCTCGATCTCGCGCGCTTTCCGGCTGTGAGCGCTTTCCGTGAGCGCGTGGCGCAGCGTCCAGCCGTGCGCGCCGCGCTCGAAGCCGAAGGTCTGCTCAATCACGACACCAGGTAGCGCCCCCGACGACATGCTTCGCTGGCCACACACGCGTATCATGGCGGCCAACGAAGCATACAACCCGGCCCGGCCGGTTGCCGCATGAAAATCATCCGCTCGAAAACCTTCACCGCCGCACGCCCGTGGGGCGCGCTCGACATCGCCAACATGAACGGCACGACGGTGCGCCTGCACTGGACCGACCAGCCGTACAAGTGGCACGTGAACGACGGCGAGGAAGTGTTCGCCGTGCTCGACGGCGTGGTCGACATGCATTACCGCGAAGGCGGCGCGGAGCACGTAGCGGTGCTCGAAGCCGGCGACGTGTTTTTCGCGGGCGTGGGCTGCGAGCATGTCGCCCACCCGCGCGGCGCGGCGCGCATTCTCGTGGTCGAACGCGAAGGCAGCGTGTAAGCGGCGCGGCGCCCTGCGCCCTGCGCCCAAAACACGGCATGCGCCATTTCCACTAAACTTGGCGGCCTGACTTCGTTCCCGCCGTTCGCGCCGCCCTCAGCCCGGCGTTGCAGGCATTCAAGGACCTCGCATGAGCGATCTTTCCGCGTTTCCCATCACCCAGAAGTGGCCCGCGCAACATCCCGAGCGCATTCAGCTCTACTCGCTGCCCACGCCCAATGGCGTCAAGGTATCGATCATGCTGGAGGAAAGCGGCCTCGCCTATGAGCCGCATCTGGTGCGCTTCGACGCGAACGACCAGACGTCGCCCGCCTTCCTCTCGCTGAACCCCAACAACAAGATTCCCGCGATCCTCGATCCGCATGGCCCCGGCGGCCAGCCGCTCGCGCTCTTCGAGTCGGGCGCGATCCTGATCTATCTCGCCGACAAGACCGGCAAGTTCCTCGCGCGTGAAGGCGCGGCGCGCTACGAAACGATCCAGTGGGTCATGTTCCAGATGGGCGGCATCGGCCCGATGTTCGGCCAGGTGGGCTTCTTCCACAAGTTCGCCGGCAAGGACTACGAGGACAAGCGCCCGCGCGATCGCTACGTCGCCGAATCGCGGCGTCTGCTCGCCGTGCTCGACCAGCGTCTCGAAGGCCGCCAGTGGATCATGGGCGACGAGTACACCATCGCCGACATCGCGACCTTCGGCTGGGTGCGCAACCTGGTCGGCTTCTACGAGGCCGGCGATCTCGTGGGCTATGCGGACTTCAAGAACGTCGAGCGCGTGCTCGATGCGTTTCTCGCGCGCCCGGCGGTCCAGCGCGGCCTCAATATTCCGGCGCGCGACTGAGCACCGCACCACGCGCGGCGCGTCACGGCTGCGCCTTCACGCGCGCCGCGACGGCGTCGGCCACTTCGGCCGCCGCGCGGTCCACGTTCTTGCGATCGTCGGCGCGCGCGAGCACGAATTTCGCCGCCGCCACATAGGGATTGAGCGCAATCGCCGCGCCGGCACCCGGCCCGGCGTGGCTCGACTCGCTGTCGATCACCTGATAGAGCGGCTGTGGCGGCGCGGCCGCGAGATCGTCGACGGCAACGGCCAGTTCGATCTGGCTCGCGCCCGCACCGAGCCCCACCACCGCGCGCCGCATGCTGTTGCCTTCGTCCACGCTCAGGAACACGCCGCGCACGAGCCAGCCCTGCGCGGGCGGCGGCGCGCCGCTGGCGAGGCGGCGCGCGTCGAGGCCCTTCGCGCGCAAGTCGTTGACGAGCGCGTTGGCCAGTTTCTCGACGATCTGCTGCGCCTGCTGCTGGGGATTCTGGTGGCGCGACAGCGGCCGTGGCAGCAGGCCGCCGGCAAAGTGACGCGCATTCTCCACGGGATTCGAGTCCTGCTTGACGTTGGCGGCATCGAGCTCGAAATCCGTCACGTAGACGACCGGCGCGCCGGGCACCGGACCGGGCGCCGCCGGCGCGCTCAACACCTGTGCGCCAGCGAGCGGCGCGAACACGCACAGCCACAGGGCCGCGAGCAGATTCCCACTCCATCGCGTTTTCATCGCAAGCTCCCGTATGTTCGTGATTGCGTTCATGAGCGGTGCTTCGTGCTGGATGCGGACCGCCACTGCCGGATCGCCGCATGACATCGCACGTGGCATTTCGCCTGGGAATCCATAACACAAATACCCGCCGCGAGATCGACAGCTTGCCGCATTCTCCGCGCGCTCCCGACCACAATAATCATAGTCTCGCGCTGTGAACGCGCCGACGATCGTGGCCCACTCACGCGTCGAGCAACCCAAGGCGCCCAAGATCATGCGCGAGGGCACCGGCGTCGACAAAGTGGCGTGCCTGCAAGCCCGCGGCGAGCGCACCCGTCACGTTGGCTTCGCTGTCATCGATGAACAGCGTTTGCGCCGGCTGCGCGCCGAGCCGCGCAACGCAACCGAGGTAGGTCTGCGCCGCGGGCTTGATGGCGCCAAACGCCGCCGACGAATAGATTTGCGCGCCGAACAGCCGGGCAACGGGCGGATTCAGATAGTCGAGATGATCGGTAACGAGCGCGCAGTTGTTGGTCAGCACGGCGATGCGGCAACGCCGCGCCACGCACGCCGCGAGGGCGAGCGCCGCATCGTTGGGCGCGATCGAGGCGCGCCGCGACGCGAGCCACACATCGCGCGCCACTTCGCAGCCGAGCATGGCGCCTAGCGCTTGCAGGTACGCTTCAGGCGTGAGTTCGCCCGCGTCGGCGCGCGCTTCCAGCCCGGAGTCCCAGATGGCGTGACGCACGGCATCGGGCGCCGCGCCCGTGGCGGCGGCGAGGCTTGCGACGCGCGCGTCGCGGTCATAGCGCGAAAGCACGCCCTCCATGTCGAACAGCACTACGCCGATCGCCGCCATTCGCCGCTCCCGCCATCCCAAGTCCGCAGCCGATCATACCGCCGTCGCCTCCGCTATTGGCGCGCATTGATCGCGCCCCGAAACCGTCCGGCGAATCCGGGTAAACTGGGCCACATGGACACCTGCCGTTACTGCGGAAAGCTGCGCGACGAATGGGATTGCCACGGCCCCGCGTGCCGCCGGTCCATCGCGCAAGCGCTGCACCGCCAGCGCAAGGGCTTGCCGATGGTGGCGAACACCATCCGCAACGAGATTCCCGCCGACGCCACCACCGGCCAGATCATCACCGTCCTTTCGCGCCAGCGCATGCGCGCGCGGCGCGGCAACGAGGAGCGCCGCGAGCGCAAGGCGCTGGAGGGCGCCGACGGCGAGTGAGACCCACGCTCGCGGGCAAAACGCTCAGCCGCGCTCGTTCACCGGCGCGGGCGCGCCCAGCCCGATGCGCGCGAACGTTTCCTCCAGATGATTCACGCACACGCGCACTTTCGCCGACTGCGCGAGCCGCGCCGGATACACGGCCCAGACGTTGGCCGGCTGCGTGACGCCAGGCAGCACGCGCTGCAAGCGTCCGCTCTCCAGCAATGGCGCCACGTCCCAGATCGAGCGCAGGACGATGCCGCGCCCCGCCAGCGCCCATTGCACCGCCACCTCGCCATGATTGGTCGAAAGCGGCCCCGCCACCTTCACCGAAACCGCCTCGCCGCGTGCGTCGAGCCGCCAGACGCCGAACGGATGGTCGCGCTCCTTGATCGCGAGACACGCGTGAGCGGCGAGATCGGCGACCTGCTGCGGCGCGCCCTTGCGCGCGAGATACGCGGGCGCCGCACAGAGCACGCGATAGTTCGTGGCGAGACGCCGCGCGATGAGATGACCCGCGATCTCGTCGCCGATGCGCACGTCGAGATCGAAGCCCTCGCCCGCCACGTCGACGAGCCGGTCGAACAGTTCGAGGCGCACGCCCAGTTGCGGGTAGCGCTCGGAGAGATCCGCGAGCGCGGGCGCGACGAAATTGCGTCCGAAGCCGAAGCTGCTCGACACGCGCAACGTGCCGCGCGGAATGCGCCGCGTGGTGGAGAGGTCTTCGACGAGCCGCTCGACGTCGTCGAGGATCTTGCCCGCCGACGCGTAGACGCGCTCGCCCGCCTCGGTCATCGCCACGCGCCGCGTCGAGCGGTGCAGCAAGCGCGTGCCGAGGCGCGCTTCGAGCACGCCCACGCGCTTGCTCACATACGCGGGCGACGCCGAAAGCGCCTCGGCCGCCGCGCTGAAGCTCGCCTTGCGCGCGACCATGCAGAACACGCGCAAGTCGTCGAGTTCGGGCGACGCCGTGGATTTCGGCGCTTTCGGTGCGCCCGCCTCTGCCGGCGCTTTCGTCACAGCGCGGCGGCGACCGCGGCGCCCAGCGCCTCGGTGTTCGCCGTGCCGCCCATGTCGGGCGTGCGCGGGCCTTCCACCAGCACCTTCTCGATGGCCTGCATGATCGCGTCGTGCGCGGCCTTGTATTTCGCGTCGCCGTTGCCGAGGAAGTCGAGCATCATCGCGCCCGACCAGATCATCGCGACGGGGTTGGCGATCTTCTTGCCGAAGATGTCGGGGGCGGAGCCGTGCACCGGCTCGAACAGCGACGGGAACTTGCGCTCGGGGTTCAGGTTCGCCGACGCCGCGAGACCGATCGTGCCCGTGCAGGCGGGGCCGAGATCCGAAAGAATGTCGCCGAACAGGTTCGAGGCCACGACCACGTCGAAGCGATCGGGTTGCAGCACGAAGCGCGCGCACAGAATGTCGATGTGTTGCTTGTCCCATGCGACGTCCGGATACGCCTGCGCCATGGCCGCCACGCGCTCGTCCCAGTACGGCATGCTGATCGAGATGCCGTTGGACTTCGTGGCCGCCGTGAGTTTCTTGCGCCCGCGCTGGTTCGCCAGTTCGAACGCGTACTTGAGAATGCGGTCCACGCCCTGGCGCGTGAACACCGACTCCTGGAGCACGAACTCGCGCTCCGTGCCTTCGAACATCTTGCCGCCCACCGAGCTGTATTCGCCCTCGGTGTTCTCGCGCACCACGAGAAAGTCGATGTCGCCGGGCTTGCGGTTGGCGAGCGGGCACGGCACGCCGGGCAGGAGGCGCACCGGGCGCAGGTTCACGTACTGGTCGAATTCGCGGCGGAACCTCAGGAGCGAGCCCCACAGCGAAATATGGTCGGGCACCTTGTCGGGCCAGCCCACCGCGCCGAAATAGATCGCATCGAATTCCTTGAGCGTGGCGAACCAGTCGTCGGGCATCATCTTGCCGTGCTGGAGGTAGTAGTCGCAGCTAGCCCAGTCGAAGTGCGTGAATTCGAGGTTCAGGCCGAACTTCGCGGCGGCCGCCTCGACCACGCGCACGCCTTCCGGCATCACTTCCTGGCCGATGCCGTCGCCGGGAATCGCGGCGATTCTGAATGTCTTGCTCATGTCCCGCTCTCCATTTCTCTGTGGGTTGTCGATCCGCGGCGCAAGCCTTGACCGGCCCGCGCCTCACGAGCGTGAGCATGCCCGAAAACGGGGCCGCGGCCAGCCCCGCGAGCGTGGATCGATTCAACACGAAACGTGAATAATCGCACGAGTGGGCGCTACGGTCCATGCACGGGCAGCCGTGCGGGGCAATGCAAAAAGCCGGTGGCGAGCATAATGGAAGCGCGCGAATCCGGATCGATTTGCGCGAGGCAAAACCCGCGAAGCGCGATCTCGCCTACACTCACGCCTGGCTACGGCTGGCCTCGCCTGGCCACGCTTGTCTCTTGCGCGCCGGCTTTCGAACCGGCGCATACCCTGATCGACTGAATTATGTTCTCCCTCTCCGACACCCTCCCCACCGACAAGCCCGCCCTCTACGAAACGCTCGCCGCGCAGGCGCGTTCGCTGATCGAAGGCGAAACCGACGTCATCGCGAACGCGGCGAATTTCGCCTCGCTCGTGTTCCACTCGCTCGAAGGCCTGAACTGGGCGGGCTTCTACTCGTTCGACGGCACCGAGCTCGTGGTCGGGCCGTTCCAGGGCAAGCCCGCCTGCGTGCGCATCGCAATCGGCAAGGGCGTGTGCGGCACGGCGGCGGCCACGCGCCAGACCCAGGTCGTGCCCGACGTGCATGCGTTCCCCGGCCATATCGCGTGCGACTCGGCCTCGCAGTCGGAGATCGTCGTGCCGCTCGTCACGCCCGACGGCGAACTGATTGGCGTGTGGGACGTGGACAGCCCGCTGCTCGCGCGCTTCGACGAAGAAGACGCGAAGGGCATGGAATTGCTGTGCCGCACGTTCATCCAGTACGGCTGGAAGCACGCCTGAGCACGATATGAAAGCCGCCTTGCGTCGTCGATAAAACACGCCAGGCGGCACGCCGAAACAGCTAGATGGCGAGGATCGCCTGCTCCACGCGCTGCAAGACGTCGCCCCACGCGTCGCGCGTGTTCTGGCGGAAGATCCTGGCCGTCGGATACCACGGCGAGTCGTCGCGGTCGGTGAGCCAGCGCCAGCAGGCCGCGTAGCGCGACAGCACCCACACCGGCTTGCCGAGCGCGCCGGCCAGATGCGCCATCGACGTATCGACGGTAATCACGAGATCGAGGTTCGCGACGATCGCCGCGGTGTCGGCGAAATCGCGCACGTCGTCCATCGGGTCGAACGGGCGCGCTTCGGCGGGCAGATCGGCGATCTGCGGGCGCGTGGTCGCGCCCAGTTGCAGGCTGACGAACGTCACGCCCGGCGTGCGCAGCAACGGCGCGAACGAGCGAGCGTCGAGCGAGCGGCGCTGGTCGATGGCGTTCGAGGCCGCCTGGTCCTCGCGCGGATGTCCCGCCCACACCAGACCGACCTTCAACGCGCCCGCAGGCAGGCGCGCGCGCCACGCCTGGACCTCATCGTCGCGCGCATGCAGATACGGCGCGCGCGCCGGAATCGTGGCGAGTGTCGTGCCGAAACGCATCGGCAGGCTCATCGTGAGGCACCAGTAGTCGTGGCCCTCGATGCGTCCCTCGCCGTTCAGCGGAATCACGCGGTCGGCGCCCGCCAGGGTTTCAAAGAGCCGCGCCAGCGCCGGCGCGCACGCCACGCTCACCTGCGCCGCGCCCAATGCCTTGAGCATCGGCACGTAGCGGCAGAATTGCAGGCTGTCGCCCAGGCCCTGCTCGGGCCAGACCAGGATCGACTTGCCCGCGAGCGATTCGCCCCGCCATTGCGGATACGGCACCGGCGGGCGAGCCACGCCGCCCTCGCCGATCGAGGGTTCGTGCGCGCTTCATACAACGGCCAGGCCTCCTCATACGCGCCGAGACACAGCAGCGGCAGCGCCAGATTCGCGCGCGCCGCCGCGTAGTCGGGGCGCAGCGCGAGCGCGCGCCGGTAAGCCTCGATCGACGCCTCGACACGCCCCAGTTGCCACAACGCATTGCCGAGGTTGTTATGGACTTCGGCAATGCCGTCGTCGAACGCCAGGGCGCGGCGACACGCGGCCTCGGAATCGGGCAGGCGGTTCATGTCCTTGTAGAGCAGGCCCAGGTTGTTCCATGCCGCGACATGATCCTGCCAACGGTCCAGCAGCGTGCGATACGCGGCCTCGGCCGCCGCGAGACGGCCAAGCCGCCACATCAGCACGCCCTGGTTGAGGAGCGCGCCGACGTCATGCGGATCGAGCGCTAGCGCACGGGCGAGCGTGGCCTCCGCTTCGTCCGTGCGCGCCTCGCGCATGAGCGTGAGCGCCAGACTGGAGAGCGCGCTCACGTCGTCGGGGCGTATCGACAGCACACGCCGGTAAGCGTGGCCGGCCGCCGCGAAGCGTCCGCGGCGGTACAGCCAGGCGGCGAGATGGTGGTGTGCGTCGGCGAGCGCCTCGGTGTCGCCCGCAAGCGTGCGGGCCGCGAGTTCAAGCGCCTTCGCGTTGGCGGGCTGGGCGTCCAGCACGCGCAGAAGCGCTTCGAGCGCCGCGTCGTGCCGCCCTTCGGCGTGCGCGGCCAAGGCGTCGCGCCATGCGTCGTCGGCTGGCCGTGCGGAATCAGGCGTAGGGGTCATGGGGAATCTGGAATCGAGGCGCGCTCGGCGCGAAACCCGCAAACTTATCGCCGTCTCAAATGCACGGCCATCGCCCGACTCTGAAAGTGCGGGAGCACGCCCTTATACTGGCCGATCTCGTTCTCGTTCGCGCCAGACCTGCGCGAACCCATCCCCCCGTTACCGTTCGCGAGGTTGTCATGCCGCTCGAAGGAAGCTGCCTGTGTGGCGCCGTTCGCTACGAAGCCGCACGGCTTTCGTCGCCGATTGGACACTGCCATTGCGTCACCTGCCGCAAGGCCCAGGGCAGCGCCTATGCGAGCACCGCGCGCGTGATGCGCGAAGACTTCCGCTGGCTTGCGGGCGAGGATCGGCTTACGCGCTACGAGTCGTCGGAGGGCAAGTTCCGCTACTTCTGCTCGACCTGCGGCAGTCATCTCATGGCCGAGCGCCCCGCGCAGCCGCACGTGATCCTGCGCGTGGCCACGCTGGACGACGACCCGGGCGCGCGCCCCGCCTTCCATATCTGGACCTCGCACGACGTGCCGTGGCTCACCGACGAAGGCGATACGCCGCACTACGCCGAATGGCCGACACCGCCCGCCACCTGATGCCCGCCACCTGATGCCCGCGACCCGAAACCCGCCAGCCGGTTCGCTCAGGATGCCGAATCATCCTCGTGCGCATTCGCCTTGACGAAATCCACGAACGCGCGCAACGGCGCGGGCAGGTGCCGCCGTCCCGGATAGTAGAGAAACGGCCCCGGAAACGACACCGCCCAGGTTTCGAACAAGGGCACGAGCGCGCCACGCTCGAAATACGGCGCCAGCATCTCCTCGTACAGGTGCACGATGCCGACGCCGTCGACCGCCATGCCTATCAGCAAGTCGAGCGCCGCGCCCGGGCGCACCACGAGCGGCGAGGGCGGATCGAGCCGCAGCATCTCGCCGTCGCGCTCGAAATACCAGAGCGGCATCGCGCCGCCCGCGAACTGCACGCGCAGGCACGCGTGCCCGAGCAGCTCGCGCGGATGCTCGGGCCGCCCGCGCGCCGCGAGATACGCGGGCGAGGCGCCGGTCGCGATGCGCTCCACGCGCGGGCCGATGGGAATCGCGATCATGTCCTGCTCCAGCCGCTCGTCGTAGCGGATGCCCGCGTCGCAGCCGATCGCCAGCACGTCGACGAAGCCGTCCTCCACCACCACTTCCACGCGAATCTCGGGATAGGCTCGGTGAAACGGCGCGAGCACGCCCGGCAGGATGGTGCGCGCCGCGCTCGCAGGCACGTTGAGCTTGAGCGTGCCGGCCGGCTTCTCGCGATAGCCGTTGAGCACGTCGAGCGCGGCTTCCATCTCGCTAAAAAGCGGCGTGATCGATTCGAGCAGCCGCTGCCCCGCCTCGGTCGGCGCCACGCTGCGCGTGGTGCGATTCAGCAGCCGCAAGCCGAGCTTCGCCTCGAGCCGCCGCACGGCCGTGCTCAAGCTCGACGCCGAGACGCCGCCTGCGCGCGCGGCGTCGCGAAACCCGCCCGCCCGAGCCACCGAAACGAAAGCGGCCAGATCGTTCATTTCCATCGCCATCAGTCACCTGCTCCCGTTACACGCGCCCGTCGGCCGCACTGTGCAATATTTCGCACAGCCTGTTCGAATCAGATGGGATTATCGGACAATTCGAACGCGCCCATACTGCGGTCATTCGTCGATTCGCCAACCAGGAGAACGCAATGCCGAACCGCAAACCCGCCCCCACGTACGAACTGGCCGGCCGCCAGGTGAACCGCATGGGCTACGGCGCCATGCAACTGGCCGGTCCCGGCGTGTTCGGGCCGCCCAGGGACCGCGCGCAGGCCGTTGCGGTGCTGCGCGAAGCCATGACGCTGGGCGTGGACCACATCGACACGAGCGACTTCTACGGCCCGCACGTGACGAACCAGATCATCCGCGAGGCGCTGCATCCGTACGCGGAGAACCTCACGATCGTCACGAAAGTGGGCGCCGTGCGCGACGACAAGGGCGCGTGGCTGCCCGCGCTCGAACCCGCCGACATCGAGCGCGCCGTGCAGGACAACCTGCGCAACCTCGGGCTCGATGCGCTCGACGTGGTGAACCTGCGCATCATGGGCGACGTGCACAAGCCCGCCGAGGGGCCGGTCGAAAAGCAGGTCGAGACCCTGGCCCGCTTGCGCGAACGCGGACTCGTGCGCAACGTCGGCATCTCGAACGCCACGGCCGCGCAGATCGCGGCGGCGCAGCGCATCGTGCCGATCGTGTGCGTGCAGAACCACTACAACCTCGTTCACCGCGCCGACGACGCGCTCATCGACGCGCTGGCCGCGCAGTGCATCGCCTACGTGCCGTTCTTTCCGCTGGGCGGTTTCTCGCCAATCCAGTCGTCGGCGCTATCGTCGCTGGCCGCACGCCTCGAAGTCACGCCGATGGCGCTTGCGCTCGCCTGGCTGCTGCGCCGCTCGCCCAATATCCTGCTGATTCCGGGCACGTCAACGCTCGCGCACCTGCGCGAGAACGTGGCGGCCGCCCGGCTCGATCTCACGGACGCGGTGCTGGCCGAGCTGGACGCGATTGGCCGCGAATCGGGCGACACCGGCGCAGGCAGCGCGAACGCGCACGCCTGAGCGTCACGCCGCCTCGGCCGGGACGAGCTTCGCCGCCAGCGCGTCGCGAATGAGCGCGACGGGCCGCACGAGGCGCCCCGGCAGCGCCCCGTGCACGAGCCACACGTTGAGCCCCGAGCGGAAGTCGGTCGCATCGACGACCTGCAACTGCTCGCGCAGCGGGCTGCGCGCGAGCGCCTGCGGAGCGGCAAGGCCGATGCCCATGCCGCGCGCGACCAGCGAAAGCTGCAACTCCGAGCCGAACGCCTCCACCGCGACGTTGAACGGCAGGCCCGCCATGCCCATCGCGCGGCTCAGCGCCGAGCGCATCCCGCAGCCGTCCTGATTGAGCACCCACGGATGATGCGCGAGCGCGGCGAGCGTCGTGGGTTCCTCGGGCAAGCCGAACGAGCGCGCCACGACCACGAGGGTCGGCGTGTAGCCCAGTTGCGTCGCCACGACGCCTTCGGGCGGTCCGAGCGCGGCGGGCAGCAGCACGACGGCGGCGTCGAGCCGCGCACGCGCGACTTCGTCGAGCAGCCCCGGCGACCAGCCCGCACGCACGCGCAACGTGAGCTTCGGATACTCGCTGCGCAACTGGTCCACGGGCTGCTCGAGCGCCAGTTCCGAGAGAAACGGCGGCACGCCGAGCTTGAGCTCGCCCGCCGGTTCGCTTTCCGGCGAGGCCACGGCCAGCAGATCGTCCACCGCGCTCAGGACCGTGCGCGCGAGGCCATACACCTCGTTGCCGGCGGCCGTGGGCTTGAGCGGTTTGCTCTGCCGGTCGAGCAGTTCGATGCCGAGCGTCGTCTCCAGGTTCTGCACGCGGCGCGTGAGGCCCGGCTGCGTGAGGAACAGCTTCTCCGAAGCCCGCACGAGCGACCCGCTCTCGACCACCGCCACAAACGCTTCCAGATCTCGCGTGTTCAAAACAACTCCGCATAAAGATTATCGCGATAATTCAATTGTCGCATAACGTGACGCTGCCTACGATAACCGGAACGCCACAATCCGGAGCCCTTCGATGGAGCAGCCCGCCGAGACCTGCACGCGCGTTTTGACACGCACCGATGTATCCGCCAGCCCCGCCACCCAAGCCACGCTCACGCTGCCGATGACGCTTTTCTTCGCGGCGGCCGTCGGCGTGATCGTCGTGAATCTGTCGGCGGCGCAACCGCTCGCGGGGCTGGTGAGCCATACGCTGAACCTGCCGCCCGGCTTCGTCGGCGCGGTTGCCATGCTGCCGCAGTTGGGGTACGCGGCGGGCTTGCTGCTGCTCGTGCCGCTGTGCGACCTGCTGGAAAACCGCCGGTTGATCTTCCGCACGCTCATGGCCTGCGCAGCGTTTCTCGCACTTGCGGCGCTCGCCCACTCGGGAGCGCTTTTTCTCGCCGCCGTGTTTTTCGCGGGCGCGACGTCGAGCGTGATCCAGATGCTCGTGCCGATGGCCGCGTCCATGGCGCCCGAAAGCCAGCGCGGGCGGGCGGTGGGCAACGTGATGAGCGGCCTGATGCTGGGCATTCTGCTGTCGCGGCCGCTCGCGAGCCTGATTGCCGGGTCGCTCGGCTGGCGCGCGTTCTACGGCATCGAAGCGGGCGCGGACGCCCTGCTTGCCCTCGTCCTCGTGCTGCGCATGCCGCGCCGCACGCCGGCCGTCACCGCGCGCTACGCCGACCTGCTTTATTCACTCTGGACGCTCCTGCGCACCGAGCCCGTCCTGCGGCGCAGCGCGTTTCTCGCGGCGCTGGCGCTCGGCGCGTTCTCGGCGTTCTGGACGGCGATCGCCCTGCGCCTCGCCCAGCCGCCGTTTTCGCTCGGCATGAGCGGCATTGCGGCGTTCGCGCTGGCCGGGGCGAGCGGCGCGATCGTCACGCCCGTGGCGGGCCGGCTCGGCGATCGCAACGCGGAACGCGCCACCCAGTACGCCGCTCACGCGACCATGCTCGCCGCCGTACTGCTGCTGGGCGTGGCGGGCGCCGGTTGGGGCGGATTTTCTCCCGCCGCGCATCCCACGCTCGCGCTCGGCCTGCTCGTGGCCGGCGCCGCGGCGCTCGACGCGGGCGTCATCGCCGACCAGACGCTCGGGCGGCGCGCGGTCAACCTGCTCAACCCCGCCGCGCGA
The DNA here is from genome assembly GCF_003096875.1 of Paraburkholderia unamae. Taxonomy (NCBI): domain Bacteria; kingdom Pseudomonadati; phylum Pseudomonadota; class Betaproteobacteria; order Burkholderiales; family Burkholderiaceae; genus Paraburkholderia; species Paraburkholderia unamae. The sequence continues at coordinate 46,308 of NZ_QEOB01000028.1, read as the reverse complement.
GGCCGGTTGAACGCGATTTTCGTGGGGATGTTCTTTATCGGCGGCGCGGCCGGGGCGCTCGTGGCGGGCGCGGCGTGGGCTTGGGCGCGCTGGAGCGGCGTGTGCGCCGTCGCGCTCGGGTTCACGCTCGCGCTGATCGCGCTCGGCTGCGTTTATCGCGCTGCGCCGCTCGCAAGGGAATAGCGGCTCGCTCGGGGAACCGGACGGTTCGCGAAGCGCGCAAACGAAAAAGCCGCGGCTGATTTCAGCCGCGGCTCTTGTATTGGTCACGCATTACCATCCGGACACGAACCAAAGCGCCTGACGAACTCCCTGGAGAATCCGTCAAACGGGCAGCGAGGCGCTCACGCCTGCTGATCCGATCCGTCCGCAGGTTGCGCGGTGTTGTCGTCGGCGGGCTTTTCGTCTTCCTTCTTCTCGACGAGTTGCTCCACCTCTTTCGCGCCTTCGAAGCCCGCGACCGCCGCAGCCGCTTTCGTCAGGAAGCCCGCGTTCGGATCGAGCTTCTCAGCCCCTTCGACAGCCGCCACTGCGCCGGCGATTTCACCCACCTTGTCCAGAATGCCCATTTGACCCCTCCAGTTGAACCCGGCTTGCGGGCTGACGAGGCGATGGCTCGCCTCCCGTGCGCCGCACATCCGATCCAGCGAGCGCGCCGCTTCATTGTGTGCCTGCGCAATGACAGCGGCAACCACCAACTCATTAATCTGACAATGATTAACGATACAGAGACCGTTGATTTGTTGCGACGCGTCAATCGTTTGACTATACTGAATTCGTCTCCTCCATGTCTCCCTGGCATGGTTCAAGCCCGCTTCGGTTGCGGGCTTTTCTTTACCCGCCTCCCCACCGTTCAGCCGCTGCTTCCCCAAGCGCCGGACCCAGGCCCGTGCCCGCCACTGGCATAATCGCGGCTTCCCCTGTCTCTTATTCCTGGCTGCTGCAATGAGTCTGCATACTTGGTGGCTCTTTCTCGTCACCGTCTTCGTCGTCTGCGCCATCCCCGGTCCGAATATGTTGCTCATCATGTCGCACGGCGCGCAGTACGGACTGCGCCGTTCGAGCGCGACCATGGCCGGCTGCCTTTCCGCGCTTGTCCTGATGCTGGCCGTCTCCGCCGCCGGGCTCGGCGTGTTCCTGCAAGCGTGGCCGGCCATGTTCAACGCGCTGCGTTTCATCGGCGCCGCCTATCTCGTGTATCTGGGCGTCAAGGCGTGGGGCGCCCCCGTGCCCGAGTCCACTGCCGATGTGGTGTCGAACGCAACAACCGCGGCGATGCAAGACGCCGCGCGCCCCATGCGCTCGCCGCTGGCGCTTTATCGCAACGGCTTTTTCGTGGGCGCCAGCAACCCGAAGGCGATCCTCTTCGCAGCGGCGCTCCTGCCGCAGTTCATCGACGCGAGCCGCCCCGTGCTGCCCCAGTTCGGCGTGCTCGTCGCGACTTTCGCCGTTTGCGAAGTGAGCTGGTATCTCGTGTACGCGGGCTTCGGCGCGCGCATCGGTGCCACGCTCAAGAGCCGCCGCGTGGCCCGCGCGTTCAACCGCGTGACGGGCGGCGTATTCGTCGGCTTCGGTGCGATGATGGCGTTGCTGCGCCAGTAAGCGCGCTAGCGCGGCTCGAAGCCCGGCGCTTGCGCGCCCGCGCCGGGTCTCCTACGCTTTTTTCGTCGTTACCGTCGTAATCGTCGCTATTGCGCTTCGAGCCACCCATGAAGTCCCATCGACACACCATCCTCACAGCCCTGCTCGCGGCCGCCCTGTTCGGCATTACGACGCCGCTGGCCAAGGCGCTGCTCGGCAGCGTCTCGCCGTTCATGCTCGCGGGGCTGTTCTATCTCGGCAGCGGCTCGGGGCTCGCGATCGTGCTGTTGCTGCGGCGCTTCGCGGCACGCGCAACCCGCGCCGCCGTGCACGACCCATTGCGCGTTGCCGAGCTGCCCTGGCTCGCCGGCGCGATCGCGGCGGGCGGCGTGGCCGCGCCAGCGCTCCTCATGCTCGGCCTGAACACCGCGCCCGCCGCCACGAGCGCGCTGCTGCTGAACCTGGAAGGCGTGCTGACGGCGGTCATCGCCTGGGTCTGCTTTCGCGAGAACTTCGACGGGCAGATCGCGCTCGGCATGGCGGCGATCGTCGCGGGCGGCGTGCTGCTTTCGTGGCCGGGCGCGCATGCGGACGTCGCTCCCGGCGCGCTGCTCGTGGCGGCGGCGTGCCTGTGCTGGGCCATCGACAACAATCTCACCCGCAAGGTCTCGACCAACGATGCGATGGTCGTCGCCTGTACGAAAGGCCTCGTGGCCGGGCCCGTGAATATCGGCGTCGCGCTTCTGGCAGGCGCGCACTGGCCCGCCTGGCACGTGAGCGGCGGCGCGATGGCCGTGGGTTTCGCGGGGTACGGCGTGAGCCTCGTGTTGTTCGTCGTCGCGCTGCGCCATCTCGGCACGGCGCGCACCGGCGCGTACTTCTCCGTCGCCCCGCTGTTCGGCGTGGCGCTCTCACTGGTGCTGTGGCCCGAGCGGCCGGCGCTCACCTTCTGGCTTGCGCTTGCGCTGATGGCATTCGGCGTCTGGCTGCACGTGCGCGAGCGCCACGAACACGCACATACGCACGAGCCGCTCGAGCACACGCATGCGCACCGGCACGACGAGCACCACCAGCACGAGCACGACTTCGCATGGGATGGCACGGAACCGCACACGCACGGGCACCGTCACGCGCCGATCACGCACAGCCACGCGCATTACCCCGACGTCCATCACCGGCACGCGCATTGACGGCGGCTCCCGGCGGCGACGCGTTGTCGGGCCAACGGCGCTAACCGCTGTCACGGCTGCAATCGACGTCAATATTTCCCAGGACCGGTGCCCGGCACGCGCGCACGATGCACGCGTCACACCAACCCGAGGAGACACGTGCGATGGCTACCCTTTACCGCGACATTCCCGTGGAAACCGCCGCTGAAGACGCATGGGCCGCATTGCGCGACCCCGCCAACGTCGCTCGCGTGTTCGCTGGCGTGCTGATCGATGTGCGCACGGAAAACGAGCTGCGATGGGTGACGTTCGCCGACGGCACCGTGATCGAGGAACGCATGATCGCCGTGGATGATGCGCACATGCGCATCGCCTATACGGTGGTCGGCGGGCGCTTCGAGCATCATCACGCGACGGTGCAGGTCGTGGCGCAGACGCCGCAGCAATGCCGGGTGGTCTGGATCAGCGATTTCAAGCCCGATGAGCGTGCCAGTGCGGTCGAACCGCTCATGGATGCCGGTTGCGCGGCCCTGAAGCGCAACCTCGCGCGCCAATGACGGCACGCCCGCCAAGCGGGCGCATCGGAGGGAAGATTAGCGGGGAGTGGACTGCGCAGCGGCCGTTGTGTCGGTTTGCGCGTCGAAGCCCCAGTCGCCGTATTCGAGCCAGTCTTCGCCGAGCATTTCGATGGGATGCGGCGTGCGGTCCGATCCGTTGCCGCAACTAAGCGATCCGGCCTGGCAATAACGGTCGCAGCCCCAGCAAACACGTTCGGGATGCTTCGGATAGAGCGGGATCTTCTTGGCCATGATGGGCAGCGTTGAGCAGTGAGCGATAGAACCAATATAGCCCTCGCCACACGCCGGACCAGAGACGCGTTGCCGCATCCGCGATCCGGCCGCACGCCATCCTGGAGGCGGTTTGATCAGCGGTAAGCACGGATACCTGGCGAACGCGCTCGCCAAATTGGCGTACGTCGCGCGGGATTGGCCGTTAGTTGCGTATCATGACAATGAATCCGGCGGCAGCAAGGCGCACTGTGCGACGCCGTCCACACCGGCACGCCACTTGCCCTCACAATGGCGCCAGATCCCAAGCGAAGGAGCCTCGATGGGCGTAAGCAAATTGACGTTGATCGCGCGATGCGCCACTGCCTGCGCAAGCCTCGCCGGCGCGCCGTCCGCCCATGCCGAAGGGACCTTCGACGGCGGCTGGAACGTGACGCTCACCTGCCCGGCAAGCGCGCAAGGCGCAAGAGGCTACACGTACCGGTTCCCTGTCGAGATTCAGGAAAGCGTGCTGCACGGTGAGCACGGCGTGAGGGAAACAGGCGGCTGGCTCACGCTGGACGGCAGCATCGAGCCCGACGGGTCGGCCACGCTCATCGCGCAAGGTCTCGCTAACGCTCCGGCCTCCGCCAAGGGGCGCACGAGCGGGAGCACGCCCTATAGGTATACGGTCAACGTCCAACTGGATGCGACATCCGGCAGCGGCACGCGCGCAAGCGCCCGCAAGTGCGAATATGCGTTCGTGAGGGACTGACGATGGGATGCGTGGTGGCCCACGCGATCGGGAGCCGGAAAAGAAAAAGCCCGCCTAAGTGGGCGGGCCGAATCCATATCAGGAGGAGACATGGAGGAGACGAGTGAAGTATAGGGTTTTCACCTAGGTCTTGCAACTGTTTTTTCGCGACTCTGCGAAAAAAATCGTCGGCGCTCATTCCGCACGCTTCTCGCGCTGCACCTTGCCGAAGTGCGCGGCCAGAAAGAGCCCGATCGCGAGCCCGCCCGCCAGCGCGGCCAGCGCGCCTTCGACCGTCCCGATCCGGGCAGGATCGCGCATGGCGAACACCAGCGCGATCACGAGATTCACAAATCCCCACACGACGTTCACAACCGGCGACGAATCGCCCCTGCCCCGCGGCCGCGCGAACGGCGTGGGAAACGGCAGCCCCTGAAGGCCGGAAGCCAGATGGGGAAGCGCATTGCAGAAAAACACTCCGGCGAAAAAGAGCCAGATGGCATGCATGTCGTTACCTCAAGTCAAGCGTGGAAGCGGGAAGCGCGCTAGATCCGCGCACAGCGATGTTGTGATGTCCGCTGGGCACGCGCCCCGCTGAAATGCGAGGATACCCTCTCAAACAATAGTAGAGAACACCCTCGCATAAGTCAATTCATCTATCCTTTCAAGCATCAAAACACGCCACTTTCACCGGATAACGCCCCATGATTCACGCATGGTAATATGCGAGGAATTCCTCTCAAATCCTCGCATTTTCAGGTACCCGCATGCGTTCACCTTCCTCCTCCACGGAACCCGCGCGCGCCACCGAGCCCAAGCGGGAAAGAGGTCGTCAGCGCGTGGCGGCGATCATGGACGCGGCCGTCGCTGTTTTCAGCGAAAAGGGCTATGACGCGGCCACCATGACCGAAATCGCGGCGCGCTCCGCAACGGCCATCGGCTCGCTGTATCGCTTCTTTCCCACCAAGGAGGCGCTGGCCGAGGCGCTGTTGCAGCGTTACGCGCAGCAAGCAAGCAACGGTCTGACCGACCTCCAGCAGCAGGTGCCGGAAATGACGCTGGAAGCGGTTGCCGATGCGCTCGTCGACTTCGTGCTGCTGTTGCAGTCGCAACGCAGCTATGCGAGCGCGCTCATCGATGCGCGCAGCGGCGGCAGCGAGCAGCGCCAGCGCTTTCGCGAAGTCATGCGCGCAGGCGTCGCCGGCATCCTGGGCAGCGCGATTGCGGGCCTCAAGCCGGCCAGGGCCAAGGTCATGGCCGTCGTGCTGATTCACATGCTCAAGGGCGTGACCGGCGCCGCAAACGAAGAGCCGGCGGCGCGCGCCATGTTGCTCGCCGAGCTTCGCGAACTCGTGCGTTTGTACCTCGTTTCGGCTTCGCAGCGCGCAGGCGGGAAATAGCCGGCGGCGTCCAACGCGCCGCAGCTTTGTGCGCTACCATCCGTGGATGTCCGAACGCCCCCTGTCCGCCGCCGCCGCGCAGCCACCTGGCCTCCAGGCCATGGCCATGGCGGGCGCCATCGCGCTGCTCGCGTGGGTCGCGCTCGGCGTGCAGACCGACATCACGATCCATCGCATGGAATCGCGCGGCTTCGACACGCTGGAGGCCATCGGCCGGCTCGCCGCGTACCTCACCAATCTCACGGTGCTGCTGGTCGCGCTCACGTTCTCCTGCGTCGCGCTGCGCGTGCGCACGTGGCCGGGGCGCTTGCTTGCCAGGCCGGCGGCCGTGAGCGCGATCACGGTGTACATCGTATTCGTCGGCATTGCTTACAACTTGCTGCTGCGCCACATATGGACGCCGCACGGGTATCGCGGCCTGCTCAACGAAAGCCTGCACAGCCTCATTCCGTTGCTGTGCGCCGCATACTGGCTGATGTTCGTGCCGCGTTTCGCGCTCTGCGCGCGCGAATGCCTCGCCTGGCTCGTCTACCCGCTCGGCTATCTCGTCGTCACGCTCTGGCGCGGCAGCGAGACTGACTTCTACCCCTATCCATTCATCGACGTCAGCCAGCTCGGCTATGCGCACGTGATCGTCAACAGCGCGCTGCTGTTCGCCGCCTTCATCGTGTTGATGGCGATCTTCATGGCGATCAACGCGCGGCGGCGGCCTGCGATGATCGCCGTTCACGAACGCCCGGCACCGGACTTGCCGCGCCCCGATTAACTCGCCATACTCCGGCGAGAAAGTACCTGGCTCCCACCCACCCTGACACGCTTGCCGAAATCTTGACGACGGATTTCCCTGCCGGCGCAACAGCGCCACCATACTGTGTCCAAGACCGGTTCAGCACGAACCGCGAAGCGCCGCTGCGGCAACTGCTCGCGTGGCGCGATCGTCTTTCCCATTTCCTCGACGTGCCGGTTACGCGCGCGCAAATCGCGCGCGGCTTTTACGGCACCATCGAAAGCTACCGCAGCGGCGACCTGACCTTCATGGACTGCCGCACCGACGCCGTGAGCCAGACGCGCACGGCCGCGCGTATTTCCACCGACGCTTTGCGCAACTACGTCTTCCACGTGGTGATGGAAGGCACGCTCGAAACCTCCACGGGCCTCTATCCAAAGCGCATAGCCACGCAAACGCAGCCCAGCATCATCGCCCTCGATCTTGCGCAACCCATGCACATGTCGCGCACGGACTGCCGCGTGCTCGCCCTGTTCGCGCCGCGCGCGCTCATCGAGACGGTGCTGCCGGAACCCGAAGCGGTGCACGGCAAGCTGCTCCACGATCACACGCCCCTCGCCCGCCTGATTCCGGGGCACCTCGCGCATCTTTGCCGCGCGCTGCCGCGCATGAGCGCCGCCGAGGGGCACGATGCGATCCGCACCTGCACGCTGCTCATTGCCGCGGCGTTCGGTCAGCAGGCACGCCTGCACGGCAACGCGCGCGCCGCCGCTCGGGCCGCGGCGTTTGCGAGCGCGCGCCGCTTCATCGACGAGAACCTGCACGAAGCCGGGCTCTCGCCCGAGCGCGTGCTGGTCGCTTCGCCGCTTTCGCGCCCGACGCTCTATCGCATGTTCGAGTACGAGGGCGGCCTCGCGGCCTATATCCGCAACCGGCGGCTCGCCCAGGCCGCCGAAGATTTGCGCGGCTTCCCGAACAAGCCTGTTGTCGAAATTGCGTATGGGCTGGGATTCGCCAGCGCGTCCGACTTCAATCGTGCGTTCAAGCGGGCGTTCGACATGTCGCCGCTGGAATTCCGCCACTTTTCTTTCGCCGCGCCGGTTTTTCCCTGAACGGGCGCACGCTGTCACTCCTGGTTCCCATCCATGCCTGTTTACATCGCCCTGCTACGCGCCGTGAATGTCGGCGGCACCGGAAAACTGCCCATGCCGGAGCTTCGCGCGATGTGCGAAGCGCTCGGATTCACGCGCGTGCGCACCTATATCGCGAGCGGCAATGTCGTGTTCGAAAGCCGGCTTGGTGAAGCCGCCGTAAAGAAGAAACTCGAACAAAGCCTCGACGCCTATGCGGGCGAGCCCGTCGGCGTGCTGGTGCGCTCGGGCGCCGAGCTTGCCGGCGTGCTGGAGAGCAACCCATTTGCGGCCGCCGCGCCCGATCGCACCGTCGCGATCTTTCTTGACACCCCGCCGCCCGCCGACGCACTCGACAGCGCGACTGGCAAGCAGTCCGAAGAAATGGCGCGAGGCGTGCGGGAAATCTATGTGCATTACAAGGACGGCATTGGCCGCTCGAAGCTAAAGATCGCGGCAGCAAAGAACGGCACGGCGCGCAACATGAATACGGTGGCGAAGCTTCTGGAGATGGCGCAGGACTAAGCGCCTCATGGCCTCATGGCCCTTGACGCGCGCCACGCCTTGCAACACAGTACAGGGCCCGTTTTCCAACCACTCGAAGAACAGACCATGATTACCTGCTATCTGCGTTACGTGATCGATCCATACCGTCTCGAAGAATTCGAAACCTACGCGAAGATGTGGATTCCGCTCGTGGAGAAGTTCGGCGGCACGCATCATGGCTACTTCCTGCCTTCCGAGGGCGCCAACAATATCGCGCTCGCGCTGTTTTCGTTTCCGAGCCTCGCGGCCTATGAAACGTATCGCGCCGATTCGATGAAAGACGCCGAATGCCAGGCGGCGTTTCGCTACGCGGTCGATACGCGTTGCATCGTGAGTTACGAGCGCAGCTTTTTCAGGCCGGTTTTGTCGTAGGCTCATGAGCGCGCCGTAGCGGCACGCACGACTCGCCCTCGGTCTCGTCGAGCCCGCTGCGCGACGACACGATGCGCCCCGGCGCGCCCGGCGCAATCGCGCCATTGACGAGCCAATGCAACGCAACCGGCCAAAGGCTCGCCTCGAAACGGCTGTGAAAGAACGCGAAATGGCCGATGCGCTCCACGCCGATATCGGCGGGCGCGATGCGGAGATGCGCAACCCTGCTATGCACGAAGTAACGCAGGAGCCGTTCGATGGCCGGCACGGTGCCGAACGCGTCGTCGGTCGTGCTCACGGCGAGCAGCGGCACGCGCATGGCCGCGAAGCGTCGAACGAGCGCGTCGCGCTGCTCGCGTGCGCGCGCGATTGGCCTGCGCCGGTATGTGTCCTCGAAATTGCGCTCGCTGCGGCTCCATGAAAGCGCCACACCGCGCGGCGTGTCCTCCATCCAGCCGAGCCGCCGCGCAGGGAAATAGCCGCACAGCGCGGCGAGCACCGGCATGACGACGTGCCACTTCCACAGCATCGCGGGCTTGCTGCGTGTCGCATAGTCGCGCCAGTGCGCGTATTGCGCCCCCACCGTGAACACCCTTCGAATATGCCCATTCGAAGCAGCGAGCCCCACGACGAACCCGCCAATGCTATGCGCGACGACATCGACGGGCTGCCCCGGAAACCCCTCGCCCACGTAGCGCAGCACCGCCTCGAAGTCGCGCTCGCCCCAGTCGAGCCAGCTTGCCGAAAACCGCGCGAGATCGGCCGGACGCGACTCGCCGATGCCACGGTAGTCGTAGACGATCGCATCGTAGCCGTGCTCATGCAGCCAGGCGGCAAAGCGAAAGTAGTACCGGCAGCGCACCGACGTCGCTGCGTTCACGATGACGACGGGACGCGGCACGCCGTGGCGCCACGCGAATCCACGGATGGGGTAACCGTCGGCCGCAATCGCCGTGAACGGCTCCGGTTCGCGTCTCTCTTGCTGCCTCGTATCGTGATACGTATCCGCCTCGCTCATGCGACATCTCCCCGCGCCAGTAAAGTGCGATACGCCATTTCACTTGACTGCGCCCGCTCGCTCAATCAATCTTCCTGCATTCTTCGCATGAGGAGCACGCATGGCAGTCCCGCTCGTCCGGCTCGCTTCGCTCGACCTGATACGCGGCTTCGTCGCGGTCGGGCGGCGCATGAGCATCACGCTCGCGGCTCAGGACCTCTGTCTCACGCAATCGGCCGTGAGCCGCCAGATCGCAGCGCTCGAAGAGACCCTGGACCTGAGCCTGTTTCATCGCGGCTATCGCTCCATCGCCTTCACGCCGGAGGGCGAGCGGCTGTTCCGCACCGCCGACAGTGCCGTCCAGCAGCTACAGGAAGCGCTGGAGGCGCTCACGCAGGGCGCGGCGCGCCAGCCCGTAACGATCACGGCCAGCATCGGCGTGGCTGCGCTTTGGCTGCTGCCGCGCCTGGGCGCGCTCCAGCAACGACATCCCGACATCGATCTGCGCGTGGCGGCCACGGACAAGGTGCTCGACCTGCGCGCCGAAGGCATCGACCTCGCCATTCGCTACGCGAGCGCGCGCAGCGCCTCACCGGCGTCGATACGGCTGTTCGATGAAGCCATCGTGCCGGTCGCGCACCCGTCGCTGCGCATCGCGAAGCTGGACGCGGCGACGCTCGCCCGGCACGTCCTGCTCGAATTCGACGGGCCCAGGCGGCCGATGCTGCGCTGGGCCGATCATCTCGGCGCGCTGGGCCTTGCCGACGCGCGGCCGCGTGGCGTACTGCGCTTCAATCAGTATGACCAGGTGGTCCAGGCCGCGCTCGCGGGCCGTGGCCTGGCACTCGGCCGCCACGCGCTCGTCGAGCCGATGCTCGCGGACGGGCGGCTCGCCACCATCGGCAAAAACGGCGCGAGCCGCGCGTCCGGTTATGCCTACTTCCTCGATCAGGCGGACGACGTCCCGCGCGACGACGTGCGTGCGGTGATCGACTGGATCTGCGAAGAATGCGGCGCTGCCGCGCCCGGCGAGCCAGGCCTGTCCTGATCACCTCAAACCGGTTCGCATGCGTTGTACGCATGCGAACCGCGCCAAATACTCGCTTGAGCACCAGCGCCGCACGAGCTTAAATGGCCTCGCGGCGAATGCGCCTGGGTGCGCCTTCTGCACGCCCCTTACACGACACACGCGGCGCACGCGCCAGGAAGCGAACATGAGCGTACCGGTCGAAACAGGCCAAACACGCGAGCCGATGCAGCAGCAAACCCGGCAGCAGCAAACCCGGCAGTGGCAAACCCGCTGGCTGCCCGTGATTGCAGGCGGCATCGTGATGGGCGCGGCGCTTGGCGCGCGCAACGTGCAGGGGTTGTTCCTGCTGCCCGTCACGCTCGATCGCGGCTGGTCGCGCGAAGTGTTTGGGCTTGCGCTCGCGTTGCAGAACCTGCTGTGGGGCGTCGCCCAGCCGCTCACGGGCATGATCGCCGACCGCTTCGGCTCGGCGCGCGTGATTCTCGTGGGCGCGGTGCTCTATGCGCTCGGCTTGCTCGTGATGGCGCATGCGACGACAACGGGGCTCTATACGCTCGGCGTGGGGCTCATGGTTGGCATCGCGTTGTCGGGCACCGCATTCGGCGCGGTCTACGGCGCGCTTTCACGCCTCTATCCGGCGGAGCAGCGCGGCTGGGCGCTCGGCGTCGCGGGCACGATAGGCGGGCTCGGGCAATTCTGCATGGTGCCGCTCGCGCAGGACATGATCGGCCATTTCGGCTGGGCCGCGGCCATCGTCGTGCTCGCCGCCATCGTGGCCGCCACCGCGCCGCTCGCGCACTGGCTGCGCGACACGCCCACGCCGCATCCACACGGCGCGGCCCATGCGGACAACGCACGAAGCGCCGTGCTCGATGACGCGCCGAGTGACGCACAACCGATGCGCGCCGCCATCACGGAAGCGCTCTCGCATCGCGGCTTCTGGCTGCTCAATCTCGGCTTTTTCGCGTGCGGATTCCAGCTTGCCTTTATCACCGCGCATCTGCCCGCGTGGCTGCTCGATCGCGGCCTCGGCGCGCGCGAAGCCGGCATCGCGCTCGCGACCATCGCCCTCGCCAACACGGCGGGCACGTTCCTGTGCGGCTACGCGGGCGGCTTCCTGCGGCGCAAGTATCTGCTTTCCGCGATCTATTTCGTGCGGGCGGGCGCCATGGCGCTTTTCATCGCGCTGCCGCTCACGCCCGTGAGCCTCTATGTCTTCTCGTTTGTGATGGGCCTCATCTGGCTTGGCACGGTGCCGCTCACGAACGGTGTCGTCTCTCAGGTGTTCGGCGTGCGCTATATCACGACGCTATTCGGCTTCGTGTTTTTCGGGCATCAACTCGGCAGCTTTTTCGGCGTGTGGCTGGGCGGCGTGGTGTTCGACGCCACGCATTCGTATGACTTGCTGTGGTATGGATCGATCGCGCTCGGCGTGATTGCCGGCGTGCTGCATCTGCCGATCGACGATCAGCGTGTTGCGCGTATGAACAGTACGGCTTTGCAGGCGGCATGAGCATGCAAGCGCATCGTGTCGGGCGGTTCGCCAGTATCACCGCGATCGTGCTTGGCATCGGGGTGATCACAGTGTGGACGTTCGCGAACTGGTTGAAGCCGTCCACACTGTTTGCCTTGCTCGCGGGCTTTTCATTCTGCGGATAGCGAACCTGAAAACTCAGCCTTCCTTACCATCCGCGCGTGGCGTCATGAGCCAGCCCGCGTAGCGATAGCAGTACGCCATGAAGGCGACAACCCAGCAGGCGCCCGAGGCTTCGATCCAGAACGTGAGCCACTGCGGCGCGAGCCAGGGCCCGATCACGCGGATGAGCGCGGCGAGCACGAGCAATCCGTAACAGCCCACCTCGATACCGCCCGCCACGAGCTTGCGCCCCGTGTGTCCGCGCGCCGTGCGCGTGATCATCGCCATGATCGCGCAGCCAATCGCGCCCACTGTGAACGCGTGGATGGCGAGCGTATGCGCGACGAGCCCCAGGGCGGATAGCGCGAGCAGCGCGAAGCCTACGGGTATCCAGGCATAGGCGATGTGCAGGATGGAGAGAATCGGCCGGTTGCCGACCCGCCACGGCCGCCAGCCCCAAAGGCGCGCGCCCTGCGCACACGCCGCCGCACAGGCGACCAGCGCGACCAGCACGCCGGAGCCGAGCGCGGCGTCGAGCACGAACGCCAGCGCGCTCACGGGCATCACCGCGCGCTCGATCGCGTCCCAGCGGCGAAACGCGTAACCCGGCACGGCGTTGGCAGTGAATGAAGGAATGATACGGCCGCCGATGATCGTGATGAAGAGCACGAGCATGCCCACGGCGAGGTAGGCGCTGTGCAGCGCCAGGTCCGCGCGCCCTTCCAGCATCGAGAGATGAAACGTGACGTTCAGCGCGGCAAGCAGGCCGAGTGCAACGGGCAGGAAGATGTTGTGACGGTTTTTCGCGTGGATCAGCACGCGCAGCAGCACGAGCGCACACACCGGCAGGAACAGGCTGTCGACCACGGCCGCGACAGGCGGCGAGCCATACGCGACGGCAACGCGCCCGGCGAGCCACAGCAACCACAGCCCGGCGAGGGATTTCCCCTGCGCGGGCGTGATGGAGGTCCAGGCGCGCACGGCGGTGAGCAGAAAGCCCGCCACGATCGCCGCGCCAAAGCCGAAAATCATCTCGTGAACGTGCCAGAACACGCCGGGCAGATACGAACTGAAGCCAGGCAGCGGATGACCGGAATAAGCAGCCATCCACGCGAGCACGGCCGCGATGCCGAACAGCGCGCCACCCAGGTAGAACGGCCGGAACCCCAGCGCCCACAGCGCGAAACCGCCCCGTGACTTCGGGGCGGGCTCTTCGATTCGATAGACGTTCATGGCCGCTCCATGAAAAGATTCATTTTTAATGCATCTTATATGGTTCGGCACGAAGTTGGGGCGACTGCGGCATTTTGCTCCGAGTGGCGCGGGAGCCTACAGCGTGGTCGCCATCCCGCCGTCCACCGGAATGACCGCTCCGGTGACATACGCGCCCGCCTTCGAAGCAAGATAGATCGCGGCGCCGGCCATGTCCGAATCGCCAGTGAGGCGTTTGAGCGGAACCGGCTCGACCATCGCGTCCATGCCCTTGGTCTCCAGCGTCGCCGCGAGCATCTTGCTCGGAAACACCCCCGGGGCAATGATGTTCGCCGTAACATGCCGCGCCGCCAACTGGGATGCGAAGTGGCGAGTCAAATGGTGAAGCGCCGCCTTCGAGCTCGAATACGCATAGGTTTCGTGGCCGGGAACATGGAAGCCGTCGATCGAGCCGACATTGATGATGCGCGCCGGATCTTCCGCGCTGCCGCCCGCGCTCAGAAGCGCAACGAGATCCTTGACGAGAAAAAACGTCCCCTTCACGTTCAGATCGAAAACCTTGTCCCAGCCCGACTCCGGATACTCCTCCAGTGGCGCCGCCCAGATCGCGCCGGCGTTGTTGATCAGCACGTTGAGCGCCGTTTCATGCTCCTTCAACTGCCGCACCAGCCTCTGCCGGTCTTCGGCGGAGGCAATATTGCACGGGAGCGACACGCACGTGCCGAATTGCTGAAGATCCCTCGCCGCCGCGTCGCATTTTTCCGCGTCGCGCGAACAGATATACACGCGCGCACCCGCCTTGACGAAGGCCTCGGCAATCGCCTTGCCGATACCTCGACTGCCACCCGTGACCAGCACGCTTTTCCCCGCCACACCAAACAACTGCTCGATAACACTCTGCATGAGTCGTCCCTCTGTTTCCGATTGCTTGCCGCCGCATGGTTCGGCGGACCAGATCCGCGCGTTGCTCCGCGCGGTCTTCGTTAGCGCTGCAATAGCGCGGCAATGTCGCCCACCGGCTGCGTCGGCTCCCAGGCGTCGACCAGGCCGAACAGTTTGTCCGCTTGAGGCTTGCCAATGATCTCGTTCGTCAATTCATCGAGCTTGGCCTGAAACTGCTCGGGCGGATAAGGCCTCAACACGCTGCCCGTCGCACGCTCCTGGAACAGATGCACCGATGATCCGTCCTTGAAATGGACCGTCGCGTCAGCGACGAAGTGGCGCGGGTACTCGCGATCGAGCGCTTCGGACACATGCAGGCGAATCTTGCGGGCAAATTCGATCACATCCGAGTCGGCGGTCAACGCGAGCCGTCCCTCGAGGAAGTCACGATGGGTCCGATAGCCGTTGCCCTTGCCCAGCACCGAAAGCGCCATCTGCACCGGCAACGCGTATTGCAGCTCTTCGATATTGCGCGGCCCGTAAATGTGCGCGTTGCGCGTGCCGACAATCGCGTCGGTCATGGTCTGAATATTTGCGTCGATGCCGGTAATCTCGTGCGCGCGCTCGCGAACATTGGCCAACACCTCAATATAGGCGTGATTGGCGGCGCAGCAGCAGTAGGCCTTGAACGACATCTGGAGAAGCTGCAAGGGCGCGTCCGTGCGGAAATCGTCGATCGCCTCCGCGCCCACCGACTTGCGAACAAACGTCCGATAAAACCCCCGGTCGCCCGTGAGGAAACGCAGCGGCCCGGTAATGCCCGCACGCGCGAGATCCACGGACTCGATACCGTTGCGCACCGCCATGCCCGCATGCGCACGCTTGACCGAACCGCCTGTCGATGCGTACTCGGTCGTGCCGCTCGCATGGCTCAACGCAATGGCGAGGGCGTGCAGCGTCTGCTCTTCATCGAGCCCGTATAGCTTCGCCGCGACGGCCGCGGCGCCGAAGTTCGCCAGCACCGAATGCGGCTGCCAGCCCGCATTGAGCAGATCCGGCGACGCGAGGCGGCCGATTCGCACATACGTCTCATAGCCCACGATGAGCGCCGTGGCGACCTGCTCCAGGTTCGCGCCGATTTCCTCCCCGATGGCAAACGCCGCCGGCACGACGCAGCAGCCCGGATGCGCGTTGCCCGCAAAGTCGTCGTACTCGAATCCGTGACCGTAGGCCGCGTTCAGATAAGCCGCATCGGCCGGCGTGGCCTTGAATCCCTCCGCGACGATCGTTGCTCCGCCGGCGCGCGGGTTGCGGAAAGTGCGGACCTGCTTCGACCACGGCAGTTGCGACGACCCGATCTGGATCGCGAACTGATCCTTGACGAGCCGTTTCATGGCCGCGAGCCCGGCCTCGCCGATATCGCGGGGACTGAAATCGACCACAAACTTCGCGACGGCGCGCTCCAGCGTTTGGCTTTCGTCATCCATGTCTCACTTCCTCCTTGTTATGGAACAACCGGTAGAATCTGACGGAATCGGTTCAAACGTTGCTTGTATGCATAATATATTATGCGCGAGTAAAAAGCCAATCCTTCGATGCAGGCCGGATTCGACATCTACAACGCCTGCTTCCCGCTGCCGCGGCCCAATTTTTCACCCAATCACCAGCAGAAAGGCCGTCTGGCTTGACGAGCGCCCGTCCGCGTCGAACCTGGTTGCACTGCAACAATGCACATGCCATGATGCATCGAAGCACTAGACGCTAGCGTAAACGCCAATGATCGAATTCAAATAATGCATTATGCTTTCTTCGATGGTGGCGTAACCCTATTGCAGATGCGCGGCCCAGACAACTCACGCACGAAGTCAGCGCACTCCTTGCCGAACATGGCCGATTTGCTGGGCCACGCGCGAACGGCAGCCACGCCGAGATCTTAAGAATCACCAAAACGAAATGGAGACGAGATGTCGACACAGGTAATGACAGCAGATGGCGCAGTGAGCATGAACAAGAAGGCCATCTTTTTCACCGTGCTTGGGAACGCACTGGAGTGGATCGACTTCGCGAGTTATGCATACTTCGCGACTGTGATCGCCCACCAGTTTTTCCCGACTCAGGACCGGTCGATGGCCTTGATCAGCACGTTCGCGGTATTCGGCGTCGGGCTCATCGCACGTCCGCTCGGGGCGATTTTCTTCGGACGCCTCGGTGATGCGCGCGGTCGCAAGTGGGCGCTGATGATCGCCATGCCGATGATGGGCCTCGGCACCCTCCTCATCGGGCTCATGCCGACCTACGAGCAAATCGGCATTGCGGCGCCCATCTGCCTCGTGATTTGCCGGCTTCTACAAGGCTTTTCCGCCGGCGGCGAAGCGGGCAACGCCATCACGTTTCTGATCGAGTGGGCGCCAGCCAGGCGCCGCGCGCTCTACGCCTGCCTTCAGCAAGCCAGCGGCGTGGCCGGCACGGTGTTCGGATCGGGCGTCGCCGCACTGCTCTCCACCGTGTTGAGCCACGACGCGCTCGAATCGTACGGCTGGCGCATCCTGTTCATCATCGGCGGCGCCGTCATCGCCCCGATCGGCTTTTACCTGCGCGCGAAGATCGACGAAACGCCCGCGTTTCTCGAACACCAGAGCATCGAACGCACGCATCCCGACAAGGCCGCTACCAATACGCAATCCGTCTGGCTGGCATGCTTCCGCTCGATTGGCATGACGATGATCTGGATTGCGTCGTACTACGTTTTCCTCTCCTATCTTCCCGCTTTCCTCGCCTCGCACGCACACATTCCGAGCAGCGTCGCGCTCTGGGTGAACACCATCGGATTGCTTACCATGGCCACCTCGATCATCGTCTCGGCGATGATATCCGACGCCATCGGCCGCAAACCGCTGCTTGTCGCGTCCAGCATTGCGTTTATTGTCGTGCCCTACCCGTTGTTCGCGTTCTTCCTTGGCGGTGCAGCCACACCCTGGCTCGTGGTCGCCGTCATGGCGGTCGGCGCGCTCGTGGGCGTCTTTGCCGGCATCTTCCCGGCGACGATGGCGGAGATGTTTCCCACCCGCCTGCGCTCCGGAAGCGTTTCGCTGGCGTTCGGCCTCGCCACCGCGATCTTCGGCGGATTCGGCTCGCTGATTTCGGAAGCCTTGATCAAAATTACGGGCTCGCATCTTTCGCCAAGCTATTACGTCATTTTCGCGGCTCTCGTCTCCTTGCCGATCATCCTCTCGCTGAAAGAGACGGCACACGATCCGCTCAAGTAATTTTCACGAAAATCCCCACGCTTCAACCCCGACCGGATTGCCGTCTCAGTTGATGACCTGACGACATCCGGTCTGCTATCGGCAACCGGACCCGATGGCTCGAAGAACGATTTTCTTATTTCGTATTACTAATTGTATTATCGCCCCCCGCGTCGGCCGCGATCGCCCAAAACAAGATCACCTCGCGTTCGATTTAAACCTATAAATACTGGAGATTGATTCATGAAGAAGTCGCTTTATGCAGGACTGGTTCTCGGCATGACGAGCGGAGTCGCGCTTGCGCAGAGCAGCGTCACGCTTTATGGCATTGTCGATGAAGGCTTGAACTTCAATAACAACGCGGGCGGCAATCGGCAGTATTACCTCGCGAGCGGCGTGTTGCAGGGCAGCCGCTTCGGCTTGCGCGCCGTCGAGGATCTCGGCGGCGGGCTGTCGGCAATCGCGACCATCGAAAACGGCTTCGACGTCAATACGGGCAAACTGGGCCAAGGCGGCCTCATGTTCGGGCGGCAGGCCTACGTCGGCTTGTCGAGCCATTACGGCACCGTGACCATGGGCCGTCAATACGACTCCGTCGTCGACTATGTCGGTCCGCTTGGCGCCGGCGAACAGTGGGGCGGCACCTACGTGGCCCACCCTAGCGACATCGACAATCTGAACAACACGGCGCGCACCAACAACGCCATCAAGTACACGAGCGTCGATTTTGCGGGTCTGAAGTTCGGCGGTGTTTATGCGCTGGGCGGCACGGCGGGCAATGTCACCCACAACCAGATCTGGTCACTCGGCGCAGGTTACGTGAACGGCCCGCTGCAACTCGGCGTCGGCTACCTCAATGTGCGCAATCCGAATACGTCGTTCTATGGCGCCGGGGGCACCGTCGCCGCGACCGTGGACGGCGTGCCGGGTTCCAACTTCGGGAGTTCGCCGATTATCTCCGCTTATTCCTCGGCGCACACCCAGCAAGTGATCGCGGCCGGCGTAGCCTACGGGCTGGGCGCCGCCACGCTGGGCGCCGTTTACACCAACGCAAAATTCATGGCGCTCGGCGACAGGTCGTCCGGCCCTGTGCCCGCGGGTGGCATTAGCGGCACGGCCACCTTCAACACGGGCGAACTGAGCTTCAAATATCAGATCACCCCTGCTCTGCTGGCCGCCGCGTCGTACGTCTACACGCACAATAGCGGCGCAGCCGGCATGGAAAGCGCAACCTACAACCAGGGGGCGATCGGCATGGACTACTTCCTCTCGAAGCGCACCGACCTCTACGCCACCGCCACCTTCCAGAAAGCAAGCGGCACCGATTCGACCGGCAAGTCGGCCGTCGCTTCGATCAACGGCGTCACGCCTTCCAGCACCGATCGCCAGGTCATGGTTCGCCTCGCGATTCGACACAAGTTCTAAACGCTATCCGAATTGACGTCGCCCCTGCCGCGCGTTGGCCAGTTCGATGCGGCCGGGGCGGCCGCTTTCGGCAAGCCGCCCGCAGCGATTCACTTGATTGCAACGGAGAAACAATGGCAAGACTCGGTGGCAAAACCGTTTTGATCACAGGCGCCGCGCGCGGGATCGGCGCGGCGGCGGCACGTCTGTTCGTGCAAGAAGGCGCCCAGGTCATGCTTGTCGATGTCCTCGAGGACCCGCTTCGCTCGCTCGCGCAAGAGCTCGGCACCTGCGCCGCTTTCGTGAGCGCGGATATCTCTGATGAAGCGTCTTGCGCCAACGCCGTGAACGCCACCGTCGAACGCTTCGGCCGGATCGACGCTGCCTTGCTCAACGCGGGCATCGCCGGCGACCTCAAACCGCTGGTCGACTACAGCGCCGAGACCTTCGACAAAGTCGTGGCGGTCAACGTGCGAGGGACATGGCTCGGCCTCAAACACGTGATGAGAGCGATGCAGCCATCGGGCGGCAGCATCGTCGTCACGGCCTCGACGTCGTCGGTGCGCGCGACGCCGAACATGGTCGCCTACGTCGCCTCCAAGCATGCCGTGGTGGGCCTCATGCGCGCCGCGGCGATGGAAGGCGCCGCGCACGGCATCCGTGTCAACAGCGTGAATCCCGCCACGGTCGACACCCCCATGGTGCGAGACCTGGAAGCCGGCGCGCACTCCACGGCCAACAAGGTGCAGACCAAGGCGCGGCTGATTCCGCTCCAGCGGCAAGGGACCGTGGAAGAAGTCGCGCAATTGATGCTTTTCCTCGCTAGCGACGAGTCCAGCTTCTGCACCGGCGCGGTCTATATGGTGGACGGCGGCGTGACCGCCGGCCGCGCGGCTTGATACGCCCGCTTCCCGCACGCCTGTCGCACTGATAAAGCGGGCGCTCATCGCGCCCGCCCGCGCACCTCCTTAATCGAGCCGCTCCCTCGCCACCCGCCCCGCGCGAATCGCATAGACGGGGTCTCGCCTGTCCTTGCTCGAATACCGGAACAGATGTGTCCCGTCCTGATGCTCGATAATCGCGTCGAGGCGGTTCCACTCGTCCACGGCCACGCGCTCGCTAATACGCCAGACGCCTTCCCGACGCTCGTGACGATCCACGAAACGCAGCGCCCGCGTGCGCGTACAGGCCTGGCCGTCGCGCTCGAAGGAACGGTATGCGAGCACATAGGCTTCCGAATAGGCGATATCCCCTTCGATTTCGATGAGGACGTTGCCCATGAAATGCATCGCCCGGGCAGCGCCAGGCTTGACGAGTCCGACGATATGCCCCGCCACGCCGTCGCCACGTGCGAGCCAGTTGCCGTGATCGTCGCAGGCATCGGGATGAAAGCAGCTGGCGATCAGTTCGGTGTCGCAACGATCCACACCCCGGCAATATCGGGCAAGCAACTCGCGTATGGACTGTTCGTCCAGCAGGCGCTGCAACTTCGCTTCAAGCTGTTCATTCATGACCACACTCCTTGCATTCTGCGAATGGTGGCGAGACTGGCGTCACCGGTCCGTGATTCGCGACACGAGACGCCAGCCCGCATTCATTAACCCGCGTGATACGCCCGTTACTTCACCGCCGATTCCGCCAGCATGCGTCGATAGCGCGGCAACAGCGTCAACAGAATCACGACACCAACGAGCGACGCCACTCCGCACACGATCGCAATGGAATAGCCCACCATGCGCGGGTTACCGAATACCTTGTCGGTAATCATCGCGATCGCGGTTGGTCCGAGCCCGTAGCCAACCAGTTGGGAAAACGCGGTATGAAACGCGGCGGTAATGCCCCGCAGACGGTTCGGCGTCGGGAATTGCAGGATCACGACCAGCAGGCCGATAGGAATGCCAAACGAGAAAATCGCGCCGCCAATGGCGCAGAATGCGCCGAACGCACCCGGCGCAAAGGGAATCGCCACGCAACAGGCGCCCATCCCGAGCATGCCGATGATCACCACGCGCACATCGGTTTCGCGAAACCCGCGCCGTTCCAGCAACCTCGAAAGCCACGGGCCCGCCAGCACGCCGGTGGCCCCGCAGATCACCGCGATGGCGCCGAGCCGGTATCCGACGACGGCCGGCGAAACGCCATGAAAGCGGATCAGAAACGCGGGCAACCAGGCCGGCATGCCGAGCACGACGATGCCTTGCATGCTGACTGCCCCCCACACGCGCAGATAGAAGCCACGCCTTTGCCACAGAAAGCGGAACGTCTCGCGTATCGAAAACGCGCGCTCGTCCGCCGCACCGCGCAACAGCGAACGCCGCGCAGGCTCTCGCACCGTCGCAAGCACGAGGAGACTGAACGCCACGCCCGGCAAGCCGACGACAATGAAGGCCATTTGCCACGGCTCAAGCGTGGCGAGCGGCGGAATAATATCGCGCAGCCCCGCGGCGGACGCGATCACCCAGCCGCCCGCTACAAGCGAGAAACCTGCGCCGAACCACTGGCTTGCCATGAAAACGCTCACCGCGCGCGGTGCACGGCGCTGGGAGAAGTAGTCGGTAATGAGCGAGCAGCCAATGGGAAACACGCAAGCCTCGCTCACGCCCACGCCGAAGCGCGCCCAGAACAGCGCACTGTACGAATGCGCCATGCCGCAAAGCGCCGTACAAAGGCTCCAGATAGCAATCGCGGCCACCAGCACGTTGCGCCGGTTGGCAACGTCGGCGAGACGCCCGACGAACGGAATGGCGATCAAATAGGCCGATACGAACGCGGTGCCCTGAATAAAGCTGAAGTCGGTATCGGAAAGCAGCAGAGAGCGTTTGATCGGGTCGACAATGAGATTCAACAATTGACGGTCGATATACGCCAGCGCATAGGCGAGCGCCAGGATGCCGAGTGCGTACCAGGCCTGGCCGGTGTCGGCGATCTGCGCACCGCGTTCGAGGCCCGGCTCGAGTGGCGAGCGCGCTTCGACATCACGCGTCGCGGTAATCGATGTTTCCTTGCTCATGCTGTCTCCAATATAGTTTGATTGAATATTGACCAGCCACTTCTTTGCACCTTCCTGCAAATACGCTTTGAAACAAGGCCATTCGACCGGCGCGCGATATCGCGCTGGGTTCCGAACCGGTAATCCTCAGCGCCGTCTCTCCAGTTCGAACGAGGGCAAACTACGGCTTCGCCACAACGCATAAGCCGCCGCCAATACAGTCGGAATCAGGCCGATATGAATCGCGGCGACGAGCGCCGACCTGCTGAACTCGATCAGAAGCGCACCGTTATGCCCGCTCTTCGTCATTTCGCCCACGATGGTGTTCTGCACGAGCGGGTCGATCAGCGCACGCGGATCGGATAGCCGTTCGTGCCACGCCATCGCGTGATCGGCTTCGAGCTTGCGGCGTATCGCCGACACATAAAGCTGGTTGACGAGCGTGCCGGTCATGGCGGTCCCCAGCATCGCGCCCACCATGCGCAGGGACTGCACGAGTGCCGTCGCAATACCGAGGCGTGCGGGTCCCGCCATTTGCTGGACGAAGATCGTCAGGTTCGGCAGCACGAAGCCGAGCCCCAGGCCGCCCACGGCCATCGCCAGCATCAACAGCCATGGCGGCGTTGAGCGCGTCGCCAGCACGACGCCAAGGCATGCGCACGCGAACATCGCGAAGCCGAGATGCAGCATGGCATTCGGCTTGCGCAAGCGCGGCATGATCCGCCCATTCAGGATGCTGCCTATCGTGCTCGCGACGACGAGCGGCGTAATCGCAATGCCGGCGTCTTTCGGCGACATGCCAAAGCCGCCCTGGAACATGAGCGGCGCATAGAAAAGAAGCGAGAACATCGCGAAACCAGCAAGCGTGGCAAGCGCGAACAGCATGCCGAGCGTGCGATTGCCGAACATGTCGAGGGGCACGAGCGGGTTGCCGTGTCTCTGCTCCCATTTCCAGAGCACCGTACCGGCCATTGCGGCCAGGACGAGCAGGAGCAGCGTCGAGCCGCCGAGCCCGGCCTGCGGCAACCTCTCCACAAGCAATTGCAGCGTCCCCAGCAGCAGCGCAAGCAGCACGGCCCCGAGCCAGTCGATGCGACCCGCCCCGGCGCGTTCCTCGCGCCGCAAATGCGGCAGATACTTGCAGACGAAGATCAGCGAAACGAGGCCGATCGGCACGTTGACGTCGAAGGTCGAGCGCCAGCCGAGATATTCGGTCATCACGCCGCCGAGCGTGGGGCCCACTGCATTCGCGATGCCGAAGGCGGAACTGGCCATGGCCTGCCAGCGCAGCCGCACCACCGGGTCCGGAAACAAGTCAGGAATGCACGCGAAGACCGTGCCGATCAGCATGCCGCCGCCCACGCCCTGCAAGGCGCGCGCGAGCACGAGATAGAGCATGTTTCCGGCCATGCCGCACAGCGCGGACGCGGCGGTGAACACGACAATCGATGCAATAAGGAACGGCTTGCGGCCGTAGGAGTCGCCAAGGCGCCCGAAGATCGGAACCGTGACGACGGAGCTAAGGAGATACGCGGTCGCGACCCACGCATAGAGATCGAATCCCTTCAGTTCCGCGACGATGGTGGGCAAGGTCGTGCCCACCACCGTTTGATCGAGGCCCACGAGCATGATGACAAACGAAATGCCGATCATGGCGAGCAGCGACTCGCGAAACGGGCGTTCCCGCGGCTTCTGGTCGAGCGAGGAAGTGCTTACATCCATGGTGTCACTGCGCCTCCATGAGGCGGGCGCGACAGCCAGAAAACGCATCGCGCCCGCATGGGTGAAATGCGCGGGTGTCAGCCGAAGCGGCCACCGGTCACGTGCAAGACTTCACCGGTGATGAAGCTCGCGCGTTCGCTGGCGAGAAAGGCGACGGCGTCGGCGACATCGTCGGGGCTTCCCGGGCGCTTGATGGACTGCATCTTCACCGCACGTTCCTTGATGACCTCGTAGGTATCGAGCGCGCGGATCATCTCCGTTTCCATGAATCCCGGCGCGACGCAGTTGGCGGTGATGCCGTAGCGCCCTTCCTCGATGGCGAGCGATTTGGCCAGACCGATCAGCCCCGCCTTAGCGGTCGAATAGTTCGCCTGGGTCGGGTTGCCGAAATGCGCGCGCGAGCTGATGTTGATCACCCGCCCCCAGCCCTGTTCGATCATGTGAGGCATGACCGCCTTCGAAGCGAGAAACGCGCCCTTGAGCATGACGTTCATGACGAAGTCCCAGTCGTCCTCGCTCATCTTCACGAGGTATTTGTCGCGCGGCGCGCCTGCGTTGTTGACGAGGATATGCACGGCGCCGAAGGTGGCCAGGGTCTCGTCCACGAGCCGCTGGACGTCCTCCGCGCGCGTGATGTCGCCGACTACGCAGTGCGCGCTCAACCCCTCGGCGCGCAAGGACGCCGCCGTCGCCTCAGCGCGCTCGCGCATGATGTCGGTGATCACGACCTTCGCGCCCTCGATCGCGAGGCGGCGCGCCGTTGCGGCGCCCAGTCCGCGCGCCGAGCCGGTCACGATCGCCACCTTGTTTTCCAGATCCAGATTCATTTGCCTGTTCCTTTGCCAATGAGGCCGCGACCAATCACCTGCGCCTGAATTTCGGCCGCGCCTTCGAAGATGTTCAAAATACGTGCGTCGCACAGCACGCGGCTGATTTCGAATTCGAGCGCGTAGCCGTTGCCACCGTGAATCTGCAAGCCGGTGTCGGCATTGCTCCACGCAACGCGCGCCGCCAGCAGCTTCGCCATGCCCGCTTCGATATCGCAACGACGGCCCTTCTCTTTTTCTGTCGCTGCGAAATAGGTCAATTCGCGCGCCATGACGATTTCGGCGATCATCATCGCGAGCTTGTCGGCCACGCGCGGGAATTCGACGATGGGCCGCCCAAACTGCTTGCGTTCGCCCGCGTAGCGCCATGCGAGATCGAAGCCGCGCCAGGCCACGCCCACGGCACGCGCCGCGGTCTGAATGCGCGCGCCTTCGAAGGTCTGCATGAGCTGCCGGAAACCTTGCCCGCGCGTGCCGCCCAGCACGGCGTCTTCCTGCACTTCGAAGCCTTCGAACGCAATTTCGTATTCCTTCATGCCGCGATAGCCGAGCACGGGAATCTCGCCGCCGCTCATGCCGGGCGTGGGGAAGGGTTCGGCGTCCGTTCCACGGCGCTTCGGCGCGAGGAACATCGACAGTCCCGCATAGCCGCGCACGTCGGGTTCCGAGCGCGCGAGCACGGTCATCAGATCGCTGCGCGCGGCGTGCGTGATCCAGGTCTTGTTGCCTTCGATGCGCCAGCCGCCGTCGGCCATGCGCGTCGCGCGGGTGCGCAGCGAAGCCAGATCCGAGCCCGTATCGGGTTCCGTGAACACCGCCGTGGGCAGCACTTCGCCCGACGCGATCTTCGGCAGCCAGTGGGCCTTTTGCTCGGGCGTGCCCGCGCTGGCGATCAGTTCGCCCGCGATCTCCGAGCGCGTGCCGAGCGAGCCCGCCGCAATCCACGCGCGGCTCAACTCCTCCGTCACAATGCACATGGCATGCTTGCCGAGCCCCAAACCGCCGAATTCGGCGGGAATGCAAACGCCGAACGTGCCCAGTTCCGCGAGTTTCGCGACCACAGCGTCGGGAATGAGCGAGTCGGCAAGGTGCCAGCCTTGTGCGTGCGGCGTAATTTCCCGTTCGGCAAAGCGGCGGAACTGCTCGCGAATCAGGTCCAGTTCTTCGTCGAATACCGTTTCGGATACCGAACCACCTTCGCGATAGCATTCGATGAGCGCATGGCGGGCTTCGGGCGAAGCGCCCAAGGCAACGATCGCTCTCACGTCGAGCTGTGTCGAAAGTTCGAGTGCCGCCTGTTCGAGCTGGAGTTCCTGCGGGCGAAAGATCTCGTTTTGCGTCATCGGAATGCCCGACGCGAGTTGCGCGAGATATTCGGCCACGCCGATCTGCAACGCCCGCGCCTCGACCTCGCCGAGACGGCCTTGCGCGCTTAGGCGCTGCGCCCAACCGGCTGCGCTCGCGATGGCCGCAACAGTCGTGGCGACCCAGGCGAGTCCGTGCACGGCGCGCTGATGGCGGTGCAGCCGTTCGGCGTCGGGCCGGCCATCCACGCAGCAGAGCGCTTCGACGGCGCAGCGCGCCGCCTCGCCATACTTGCGAGCGGCCGGAACGACACCTTCCAGATGTTCAATGAGAGTTTGGGATGGGGAAGCCATGAATGATTCCGTCCTGGATTCGATGCTGGGTTTTGGGTGTGCTAGACGCGGCGGCTGGCGACGATGCCCGCATCGTGCAGTTCGCCGATCTGCGAGGCGCTCAGCGAGAGCACTTGCGCGAGCACCTCGTCCGTGTGCTCACCGAGATGCGGCGCGCGCACCTGCGCCTCGCGCTGCACGCCACGGAACGTGGCGGCGGAGCCGGGAGCGGGATAGCGATGGCCGCTCGGATGATCGAGCGTCTGAAACAGCGGCGCGTCGGTCGAGAAGCGCGGCTCGTCGGCAAGCGCGGATTGCAACGTGCGATACGGCGACCAGCAGACGCCCTTCGCTGCGAACTTGTCCTTGAGGTCGGCAAGCGTGCGGCCTGCAATGGCGCGCTCGAATATCGGAAAGAGCAGTTCGCGATGGTGAAAGCGCAGCCCTTCGTCGCGCGCGAACGACACCTGAAGCGACGCTTCGAGTTGTGCCACGGCCGATTCGAGCTCCAGCACGGCAACGAGGCCCGACCACTGCCGCGCGGTGATCGCGACGATCATGAGGCGCTGGCCGTCGGCGGTCACGAAATCGCGGCCGAACGCGCCAAAGAGTGCATTGCCCATGCGCGGGCGGTCGCCGCCCGTCATCACTTCCGCGATCTGCCCCATGTGGCCCAACGAGGCGATCGCCATGTCCGAGAGCGGCACCAGGACTTCCTGGCCTTGCCCGGTCGCGCGACGATGACGTTCGGCCGCGAGCAGCGCGAAAGCCGCATAGGCGCCCGTCATCAGATCCCACGCGGGCAGCACGTGATTCACGGGCTTCTCGCCGTTCTCCGCGGCGCCCGTCATGGCCGGTACGCCAATCGCGGCATTGACCGTGTAGTCCACGGCCGGCTCGCCGTCGCTCCAGCCCATCACGCGCACCGTCACGAGGTCGTCGCGCCGTTCGCGCAACGCGTCGTGAGCGAGGAATCCGCGCTGCGGGAAGTTCGTCACGAAAAGTCCGCCTTCCTCGCCGGGCCCGGTGATGAGCCGCGTAGCCAGTTCGCGCCCCTCAGGCCGCGAGAGGTCGATCGCAATCGACTTCTTGCCCTTGTTGAGGCCTTCCCAATAGAAACTGCTGCCGCTCTCCGCTACCGGCCAGCGCCCAAAATCCGGGCCGCCGCCAATCGGGTCGATACGAATGACCTGCGCGCCGAGTTGCTGCAAATGGAGCGCGCAGGAAGGGGCGGCAATGAAAGACGCGCATTCGACAACGCGCATGCCGTAAAGCAACTGATACATGGTTCAGGACTCCGCAATCGCGACACAAGGCCATTCACGCCTTGCGCGCGTTGAGACTGAAATCGGCGAGACGTTTGAGCGCGCGCACGGCGCGCTGCGGTTCCGCATAGGTGGGAATGCGGCGTTGTTGCAGCCATTGGCGCGGGCGGCCCGTGCTGCCCGACCACGCCACCGCGAACGGCTTGTGCGTGGCTGCGCATGCGGCCGCGATGCCTTCGACGAGCGCCTCGCCGCCACGGTCGGCGTTGCCGAGCACGATCAGGATCATGTCGACGCGCGCGTCGGCCACCACACGCTCCAGCACGCGGTGAATCAGCGAAGGATCGGTCAGCAGCGCGCCCGTGAGATCGACGGGATTCGCCACCGAACCGTAGGCCGGCAGCATCGGGCGAATCGCTTCGCGCACATCGGGCGAAAGCGCGTCGACGGCTAGACCGGCCTGCACCGCGGCGTCGGTGGTGAGCGCCGAAGCGCCGCCGCTCGACGTGACGATGGCAATGCGATGTCCTGTGGCGCGCCGGCCTTGCCGGAACAGCATGGCGGTATCCGCCGCCGCTTCCATGCTCTCCACGCGGATCGCGCCGTAACGCTCGACGATCGCGTTGAACTCGTCGTCCGAACCCGGCTGCGAGCCCGTGTGGAAGCCGACGGCCCGAGCGCCTTCCGGCGTCGCGCCCGACTTGAGCAGCAGCAGCGGCTTGCCGCGCGCCTGCGCGGTCGCGGCGGCTTCGGCAAGCAGCGGCAGGCGCCTCGCGTCTTCGAGATACCCCATGAGGATCGACACGTCGTCGGCACGCGCGAAGCGCCCGAGCACTTCGGCCACGCAGACATCGGCTTCGTTGCCGGTGTTGGCGTAGTAGCGCACGCCCACGCCGAGCGCGGCCATCGAGGCGAAGATGAACGTGCCGACCGCGCCGCTCTGGCTGGCCAGCGCAATGGGGTCGTCGGGCATGTCGATCTGCTCGTCGAAGGCCGAAGAGAACGTCGCGAACGTGCGGCTCGGCAACGCGAAGGTGCCGAGGCAGTTCGGGCCGATCACGCGCAGACCGGTGCTGCTACAGAGCGCTTCGATCTCATCCTGAAGCGCCGTGCCCTCCCCGCCCATTTCGGCGAAACCGGAGGCGAACACGATGGCCGCCTTCACGCCGCCGTCCGCGCAATCGCGCAGGGCCTGCACCACGGAAGTGGAAGGCACGACGACGATGGCGAGATCGACGGGGCCCGGTGCGTCGGCGAGCGAGCGATAGCTGCGCACGCCCTGCACTTCGGCGCGCCTCGGATTGACCGGCACGATCGTGCCGCGATAGCCAAGACGCAGCAGATAGTCGAGCGGGCGGCCCGAGAGCTTGGCCGGATCGTTCGAGGCGCCGATGATGGCGACCCCTCGCGGACGAAAGAGGGCCTCTTCGAGCGAGACGGACTCAGTGGATTCAGTGGACACGGTGGACACGGCGTCGGATCTCCTGAATGGGCTCAGACAAACTTCGGCGCACGGCGCTCGCGGTGCGAGCGCACGCCTTCCTTCACTTCGGGGCCGCCGAAGCCGAGGAATTCGAGGGCGAGCGAAGCGTCGAACAGCGGCATCTGCTGGCGATACCAGCCGTTGAGCGAGTACTTGGTCAGCGCGATGGCTTCCTGCGCGCCGTGTGCGAGTCGGTGCGCCACGTCGCGTGCGGTGTCGAGCAGCTTGTCGTCGTCCACGCAGCGCGAGACCAGGTTGATGCGCTCGGCCTCCTCGCCCGACATCGCCTCGCAGGTCAGCAGGTAGTACTTCGCCTTCGACATGCCGCACAGCAGCGGCCAGACCATCGACGCGTGATCGCCTGCCGCCACGCCAAGGCGCGTGTGCCCGTCGACGATCTTCGCCGTGCGCGCGGCGATCGAGATATCGGCCATCATCGCGACGATCAGGCCCGCGCCGACCGCCGGCCCATGAATGGCCGAGACGATGGGCTTGTTGCAGTTGATCATGTTGGACACCAGATCGCGCGTTTCGCGGTACACACGCATGCGCACGGCGTAGCTCTCGATCTGCGCGTCGATCAGGTCGAAGCTGCCTCCCGCCGAGAAAGCGCGGCCCTCGCCGCGCACCAGCACGACGCGCGTTTCGGGGTCGGCATCGATCACGGGCCATACCTTGGGCAGTTCGGCATGCACGCGCTCGTCGACCGCGTTGAGGTTGGGGCCGTCGAAGATCATTTCGAGCACGCCGTCTTCGTGACGCTCGAAGCGCATCGGAAATTGCTTGTATCGTTCCAGCATGAGTGATGTCTCCAGTCTTGATTGATTACGCAACGCGCTCGAACACGGCCGCGAGCCCCTGGCCGCCGCCGATGCACATCGTTTCAAGGGCGTAACGGCCCTTGCGCCGGTCGAGTTCGCGCAGCATCGTCGAGAGAATGCGCACGCCCGTCGCGCCAACCGGGTGGCCGAGCGAAATGCCCGAGCCGTTCACATTGAGGCGCTCGAAATCACCTGGCTCGAAGTTCAGACCCGCGGTGCAGGCGAGCACCTGGGCGGCAAACGCTTCGTTCAACTCAATGAGATCCAAGTCCTTGAGCGCGAGGCCGCTGCGACGCAGCACGGCCTGAACCGCGGGCACCGGACCGATGCCCATGCGTTCGGGCTCCACGCCCACTGCCGCCCAGCTCACGAGGCGGCCGAACGGCTTGAGGCCGAGCGACGCCGCTTTCTCGGGCGTCGTCACGATGCACGCCGCCGCGCCGTCGTTCTGCCCGCTCGCGTTGCCGGCGGTCACGGTCGATTCCTCGTCGACGCTGCGGCGCACGGCCTTCAGCGCGCTCAGGCTTTCCATCGTCACGTCGGCGCGCGGGTGTTCGTCCACCGTCACCTGCTGCACGCCCTTGCGGCTCGCGACCGGCACCGGCACGATCTCGTCCGCGAAGCGTCCTTCCTGCTGCGCACGCACCGCGCGTTCGTGCGAACGCATGGCAAGTTCGTCCTGCGCCCCGCGTGAAATGCGATAGTCCCGCCGCAGGTTCTCCGCCGTTTCGAGCATGCCCCCCGGCACGGGATGGAACCGGCCGCCCGAGGTGATGCGCCCGCGCGCAATGCGATCCCAGAACGGCGTGGAATCGCCGCGCACGCCAAAGCGCGAGCCCAGCACGTAGTGCTCCGCCTGGCTCATGCTTTCCGCGCCGCCCGCGATCACGAGATCGGCCACGCCCGTTTGCACGCGCATTGCCGCGTCGATCACGGCCTGCAAGCCGGAGCCGCAGCGCCGGTCGATCTGGAGGCCCGGAATGCGCACGCCGAGCCCGGCGTCGAGCGCGGCCACGCGGCCGATCGCGGGCGCCTCGCCGTTCGGATAGCACTGGCCGAAAATCACGTCGTCGATATCGCCTTCGTGCAGGAAGGTGCGGCGCACCAGCTCGCGCAGCACCGTTTCGGCGAGCTGCACGGCCGGAATGTCGCGGAACACGCCGCCATAGCGGCCTACGGGCGTGCGAACCGGTTCACAGATGACGGCTTCTCTCATCGCATCGCTCCTCAATAGGACTTGGGCAGGCCAAGCACCTTTTCCGACACGTAGTTCAGCACCATCTCCTGCGAGACCGGGGCGATCTTCAGCAAACGCGCCTCACGCCACAGGCGCTCGATGTGATACTCGCGTGCGTAGCAGAAGCCGCCGTGCGTTTGCATCGCGCGGTCGCACACCTCGAAGGCCGCTTCGGTGGCGAGGAACTTCGCGGCGTTGGCCTCGGGGCCGCAGGGCTTTTCCGCGTCGTACAAATGCGCGGCCTGCTCGGCCATCATCTGCGACGCCTGGAGGCGCATCCACGAATCCGCGAGCGGGTGCGCCACGGCCTGGTTCTTGCCGATCGGGCGGTTGAACACGACGCGCGTGTTCGCATAGTCCACGGCGAGATCGAGCGCGCGGCGGCCAAGGCCGATCTGCTCCCATGCCACGACGATGCGCTCGGGGTTCAGGCCATCGAGCAGATACTTGAAGCCCTTGCCGACTTCGCCAACCACTTCGTCATCGCCCACTTCGAGGTTCTCGATGAACAGCTCGTTGGTGTCGATGGCGTTGCGCGCCAGCTTCTCGATCGGCGTGGCCGTGATCGCCTTGCGGTCCATCTTCGTGAAGAACAGCGTCATGCCGTCGTACGGGCGCTCGTCGTTGCGCGGCGAAGTGCGCGCGAGCAGCAGGATGCGGTCGGCGTTCTGCGCATTCGTGATCCACACCTTCTGGCCGTTGATGACCCAGCGGCCATCGCGGCGCTCGGCGCGCGTCGTGATGCGCGAGGTATCCACGCCCGCCGTCGGCTCGGTCACGCCGAAGCACATGAGGCTCTTGCCCGAAGCGATGTCCGGCAGATACTTGCGCTTGAGCGCTTCCGACGCGTGGCGAATCACCGGGCCCGGCGGGAAAATATAGAAGTGAATGGCCGAGGCGCCGTTCGAGCCGCCAAAATACGCGGCCTCCTGCAACATCGTGGCGGCGGCCGTCAGGCCGAGGCCCATTCCACCGTACTCCTCAGGAATCATCGAACCCAGCCAGCCGCCTTCGGCAAATGCCTGAATGAAGTCGCTGGGATACTTGCCCTGCGTGTCGTGCTCGCGCCAGTAGTCGAGGTCGAAGCGCGAAGCCAGCGCACGCGCCGATTCGCGGATCATTTGCAGGTCGTTACTATCGGTAGTCATATGGATTCCTGATTATGCTGTTTAAATTCAATGCGCTGTGATCACTAACGCGCGGAAATGTATTCAAGCGGCGTCAGCGCGTCGTGCGCCGACATGTCGCCCACCGGCTGCCCGAGATAGCGGGCCCGGATCGCGCGCCGCATGATCTTGCCGTTCTTCGTTTTCGGCAGACCCTGCACCACCACCACCTCGGCGGGGGCCATTGCCTTGCCGAGCTTGCGCGTGACGGCCGCGACCAGTTCCCCGGGTGAAGGCTCGGGTGCGCCGGGCCGGCCGACCACGAAGGCAACGACCTGCTGGCCCTTGATCTCATCGGGCACGCCGATCACGGCGGCCTCGGCCACGTCGGGCTGCGCGACCAGCGCCGACTCGATCTCCGCCGGACCGACACGGCGACCGCCGATCTTGAGCGTGTCGTCGGAACGGCCGTGGATATGCCAGTAACCGCTGGCGTCCACACTGGCGAGATCGCCGTGCACCCACACGTTGTCCCAGCGCGACCAGTACGTCTCCAGATAGCGGTCGTTATCGCGCCAGAAGCCATGCGCCATGCCCGGCCACGTGTTGAGCATCACGAGCTCGCCGATCTCCGCCGTGGGTGCGCCTTCGCCGCCGAACACGTCCACGTCCATGCCGGGCAGCGGACCGCTGAACGACGCGGGCGATTGCGGCGTGATCGTGTAGCACGAGAGAATGCCGCCGCCGGTTTCCGTGCCCCCCGTGTAGTTGAGGATCGGCAGACGCGAAGCGCCGACTGTCTCGAACAGCCAGTGCCACGTCGGCTCATCCCAGGCTTCGCCCGTGGACGCGAACGCCCGCAACGTGCCGAGTTCCGCTTGCGGCCGCGCGCCTGCCGTGATGGCCCGCAAGCCGCGCGCCGCCGTGGGCGAAATGCCGAACACCGTCACGCGATTGCGCTCGACAAGACGCCAGAGCCGGTCGACCGCGGGATAGTCGGGAAGCCCTTCGGTCATCACGATCGTCGTGCCGCAGTGCAAGCCGGCTACGATCATCAGCGGACCGAGCATCCATCCCATATCGCAGATCCAGCCCAGCACATCGTCTTCCTGCAAATCGAACGCGTAGCCGAAGTCGATGGTGGACTTCAGCAGATAGCCCAGATGCGAGTGAACAATGCCCTTGGGCGCGCCTGTCGTGCCCGACGTATAGATGATGAAGAGGGGATGATTGGGATCGAGCGCCTGCGGCGCGGCGGCTTCGCGCGTGAGTGGAGCCGCGACGTCTTCCCACCAGTGATCGCGTCCTGACTGCATCGCGACCGGCACGCCGGTCGAGCGGATCACCACGACGTGGCGAACCGTGGGCGACATCTCCACGGCGCCGTCGGCGATGGACTTCATTGCGATCGGCTTGCCCCGGCGGGTCGTCGTATCGACGGTGACGAGCACGCTCGCCTGCGCGGCTTGCAGGCGCGTCGCCAGCGATTCGCTGCCGTAGCCGGAGAACGCCGGCACCACGATCGCGCCGATCTTCGCGCAGCCCATGACGGCCACCGCGGCCTCGGGCACGGGCGGCATGAACAGCGCCACGCGATCGCCCTTGCCCACGCCAAGACGCTCGAGGCCGGCCGCGAACCGGTCGACTTCGCGCTTAAGTGCGGCGAAAGTGAGGCTGCGCCGCTGTCCGGAATCGCCTTCGTAGACCACGGCCTCGCGTTGCGCCTGAGCCGGATTGAGCGCATGCCGGTCGACGCAGCTTTCCACGATGTTCAGCGTCGCACCGGAAAACCAGCGCGGAAACACACGGCCTTCCGATTCGTCGCGCACCGACTTCGTATCGCCGCGCAGCGGAATGCCAAGGTTCTCGGCTGCCGCGGCCCAGAACCATTCAGGACGCTCGACCGAGGCGCGGTGAAAGTCCTCGATAGTCTCGAAGCCCCACTGCTTCATGGCCGAAGCGAGTCTGCTGCGTTTCAGATGTTCGGCTCCCGGCCGCCAGACGGCGGCCTGCGTTTTCCCGAAACTATTGCGGCTCGCCATGGCTCAGGCCTGCTTGCGTTGGCTTTCGACCCAGGCGCGCTTGAGCATCAAACCGGCGCGCTTCATTTCGCACACGATTTCGTCGCGCTGGTTATAGGCCACGTGCTTGAAGAACACGATGCCGGAGTCCTCGCGCTTTTTCGACTCGCGGCGATCGAGGATTTCCGTGGTCACGCGAATGGTGTCGCCATGAAACACGGGCTTCGGAAACTTGATCTCTTCGAAGCCGAGATTGCCGAGCGTGGTGCCGATCGTCGTATCGATCACCGTGACGCCGGTCACGAGGCCGAGCAGGAACATGCTGTTCACGATGCGCTGGCCGAAGATGCTGTCCTTGCTGTACTCGGCGTCGATATGCAGCGGCGCGCAGTTGTACGTGAGCGCGGAATAGAGCGTGTTGTCCATCTCCGTCACGGTTCTGCGAATTGCATGCTCGACAACGAGACCGGGTTCGAGCTGTTCGTAATAGAGGCCTGCCATGGTGCTTTCCTTAAACGTTGAGAGACGGATCAATGCGCGCGTTCGGTGAGCGCCTTGTGCAGCGCGAGGACTTCGCGTGCGGTTTTGATATGCGCGTAGTCGATGTGCTGCCCTTCGTACACCACGGCGGCAATCCCCTTCGCTTCGGCCTGCTCGAACGCTTCGACCATGCCCGAGTAGAAAATGACGTCTTGCGCCGAAGGCGAGAAAACCTCATTGGCCACGGCGATATGCGACGGGTGAATCAGCACCTGGCCGCGGAACCCCAACTGACGGTTTTGCTCGGAGAAGCGGCGCGCCCCTTCCGGATCCTTCAGATCCTGGAAGACGCCGACGATGGGAAACTGAAGGCCGGCGGCGCGCGTGGCGAGCACGGCGCGGCTGCGCAAATACACGGTTTCGAGACCGTCCGGCGTGAACTGGAAACCGAGCGAGCGGGACACATCGGCATCCTTGGCGGTGCCCGCGAAAAGCGTCGCCACCCGTGGGGAAGCCGCGATCATCTGCTCGCATTCGGCGTAGGCCTGCGCGGTTTCCAGCGAGAGCAGGAATTCGATGGAGCCCGCCTTCACGCCATTGCGGCGCTCGAAGTAGGTCACCAGCGCGTCGAATGCCACGATGTCGCGTGCGCCATACGTCTTGGGAAGCACGAAGCCGTCGAGGCCCTCGATCGCGACGCTCGCAATGTCGTCGCCGGACATGCCGGTCTCCAGCGCATTCAGACGGACATACACGCCCACCTTGCGGCTGCCCTTCGCAAGCGTGCGAATGGATGCGGCGACCACGCGCCGCGCCTCCTCCTTGAGGTCGAGCGGGACGGAATCTTCGAGATCGAGAATGACCCCGTCCGCTCCCGCCGCCACGGCCTTTTCTGCCCACCCTTCGCGATGTCCGGGAACGAACAGTATGGAACGCATGAACTGCATGCTGCCTCCTTCGTCATGTTTTTTGCATTATACACAATGCATGATTTGTGCAAAACGCCGAAATCCGCCCTTCGGCGTCGCCTTGCCCGGGGCTGGCCCGGTCGCTTCTACATATATTTCGCGGTCACACCACCATCGACGACGATGGTTTCGCCCGTCACATAGCTCGCCATATCGGAGAGCAGGAACAACACGACATCCGCAACTTCCGCCGGGCGCCCCGCGCGCGCCAGCGGCGCTCGCCCCTGAACGCGCTGGTTCAGCGCCTCCTCGCTCATCTGCTGGATGGGCGTCTGGATGATGCCGGGCGCAACGCCGTTCACGCGCACACCGTATTCGCCGAGGTCGATGGCAAGCGCACGCGTGAGATTGATCACCGCCGCCTTCGAGGACGCGTAGGCAGCGCGGCGCTCCCTCGCGCACATCCCCGCAATCGACGCCAGCGTGACGATGCTGCCCGCCTTCGCCGCCGCCAGCTGGCGTGCGACGGCGCGACAAAAATAGAGCACGCCATTGAGATTCACATCGATCACGCGCCGCCAGTCGTCGTCCTGCAATTCCAGCACGTGCGCGGCATGGCTGATGCCGGCGTTCGCGACCGCGTGAGTCACCGGGCCGTGCTCGCGCTTGATCCGCTCCAGACAAGCATCGACCGCCTTCGAATCCGTGACGTCGAGCAGATACGCGAAATCCGGGGCGACACCCTCCGACGCATAGACCTCCCGCGCTGCGGCAGCGAGGTGTCGCTCGTCGAAATCGAGGAGCAGCGGCGTTGCGCCGGCTTCACGCAGACGCTTACAGATGGCAAGCCCGATACCGGAAGCCGCACCGGTGACCGGCACGATCGCCCCCCTCAATCCTGGCGCAAGCCAGGACGCCGCCTGGCTTTCCCCATCTTCGCGATAAGTCATTGATTACCCTCCGAGCCCACGTCAAGCCACTTTCACGACTCGCTTTCATGCTACGTCGAGTCACTTACACGTCAAATGTATAATATATTATTTGAATTGTATAGCCAGGACATTTCCCGGCTCCTGCCCGGCGTCCCACGCGTTCTGCCGGTCGAGCATCGAAATGAGATGCTCGCCGCCGCTCAGCACATGGCTGTACATGCTCGCGCGCGCGGCATTGGCGTCGCGCGCGCGAATCGCCGCGATGATGACGGGATGACTTTCCACCGCCTCGTTCAACTGACCTTCGATGCGCGTATAGAAGCGATTCGGCAGTTGCTTGACGAGGCTCCCCTGCAACAAGGCCAGACGCGGCGATTGCGCGGCGAGATTGATCTGCCGGTGAAACGCGTGCCCTAGCCGCGTGACCCTGGCGCCCTCGTTCGCCGCAATCGCGGCGCGATGCTCGTCCTCCAGCGCCTCCAGACGATCGACTTCGTCCGCGGGCATCATCAGCGCCGCGCGCGCCGCGAGTTCCGCGCCCACGGTCGCCTGCGCCCAGAAGATGTCACGCACGTCGTCCTTGCTGAAGCTGTTGACGACGAAGCCCCTGCGCGGCAGCAGGCGGACAAAGGATTCGCTCTGAAGCTTCAGCAAGCCTTCGCGAACCGGTGTCGTGCTGATGCCAAGCGCCCTCGCTATCGCCTCGATGCGGAGGAATTCGCCTTTGGCGAGCTTCCCCGAAAAGATCTGCTCGCGCAGATGCGAAGCGACGGACTCCGACAACTGAAGCCCACCGGTATAGTCGGCGAGTGATTCCGATCTGGATTCCAAGGCCCGCTCCCGTTGATTCATCGTGAGGCAATGCGCGCGACTAGAGCGCCGCCGCCAGTTCCGGCACGGCTTCGAAGAGATCCGCCACGAGCCCGTAGTCGGCAACCGAAAAAATCGGCGCCTCGGGATCCTTGTTGATCGCAACGATGACCTTGCTGTCCTTCATGCCGGCCAGGTGCTGGATCGCACCGGAGATGCCCACGGCCACATAGAGTTGCGGCGCGACGATCTTGCCCGTCTGTCCCACCTGATAGTCGTTGGTCACATAACCCGCGTCGACGGCGGCGCGGCTCGCGCCCAATGCCGCGCCCAGTTTGCCCGCAAGCGGCTCGAGCACGCTCGCGTAGTTTTCCCCGCTGCCAAGACCGCGCCCGCCCGACACCACGATCTTCGCGGCCGCGAGTTCCGGCCGGTCGAGCTTCGTGGTGGCGCGGCTCACGAAGCGAGTGCGGCCGAACCCCGCGCCTGGCGGCAGCGCCTCGATCGGCGCAGTCGCGTTGCCCTCAGCCTG
Source organism: Paraburkholderia unamae (assembly GCF_003096875.1). Classification (NCBI taxonomy): domain Bacteria; kingdom Pseudomonadati; phylum Pseudomonadota; class Betaproteobacteria; order Burkholderiales; family Burkholderiaceae; genus Paraburkholderia; species Paraburkholderia unamae. Next base: position 8,686 of record NZ_QEOB01000028.1, on the reverse strand, counting down.
CGCCTCGAACGCCGTTGCGCGCACGGTCATCACCTTGATGGGATCGGCGCTGCGCACCGTCGCGATCACGTTCCCCGCGTACATGGGACGCTCGAACGTGTCGGGGCTCACCACCTTGGTGATTTCGGAAATCTGCGCGACATCGAGCAACGCGGCGAGGCGAGGCGCCACGCTTTTGCCGAACGCGCTGGCCGGCGCAAGAATGTGGCTGTAGTCTCTCGCGAGATCGACCACCTGCGCGGCAACGCTTTCCGGCAGCGATTCGCGCAATGCCTCGCCATCTGCCAGCAGCACCTTGGCGACACCCGTCACCTTCGCAGCCTGCCCGGCGACAGCCGCACAGTCCGCGCCAGCCACGATCACATGCACGTCTGGCCCGCATGCGCATGCCGCGCGAATCACGTTCAACGTAACGGGTTTCAATGCAGCGCCGTCGTGCTCGGCGATAACCAGAATACTCATGACGCTCAGCCCTCCAGAACTTTCGCTTCGTTTTTGAGTTTGTCGATCAGCGCGGCGACGTCCGGCACGCGCACCCCGCCACCGCGCCGTGCGGGCTCGGCATAGTGCAGCGTGGTCAACCGAGGGGAAATATCGACGCCGAGATCCGCGGGCGTCACGACATCCAGAGGCTTTTTCTTCGCCTTCATGATGCTCGGCAAAGTGACATAGCGCGGCTCGTTCAGACGCAGATCGGTCGTGACGACGGCAGGCAAATCCAGCGAGAGCGTCTCGAGCCCGCCGTCGATCTCGCGCGTGACGACAAGTGCGCCGCCTTCGACCTTGAGCGCCGAAGCGAATGTGGCCTGCGGAAGGTCCGCCAGCGCCGCCAGCATCTGGCCGGTCTGATTGCAGTCGTCGTCGATCGCCTGCTTGCCCAGAATGACCAGTTGCGGCTGCTCCCGGTCGCACACGGCCTTCAGCAGCTTCGCCACCGCGAGCGGCTCCACGCTGTCGCCCGACTCCACGAGGAGCGCGCGGTCCGCGCCCATGGCGAGCGCCGTGCGCAAGGTTTCCTGACTCGCGGCCGACCCGCAGCTCACGGCAAGCACTTCCGAAACCACGCCGGCCTCGCGCAGGCGCACGGCCTCCTCCACGGCGATCTCGTCGAACGGGTTCATGCTCATCTTCACGCTGGCGAGATCCACCGCGCTGCCGTCGCTCTTCACGCGGACTTTCACGTTGAAGTCCACCACCCGCTTTACCGCCACCAGTACCTTCATTGATCGCACTCCCTAAAACGGTGAACCCGGCGCAACGACGACTCTCAAGACGATTTTCGTAGTCACGCGGCACATGTAAATATATTATGCATTATGCGCGCGGCTTGTCAACGAGCAAACGCGTATTCCTGTAGATCGACTTACTGTGAGGAACTCCCGCAATGATGCGTTTCAAGGATCAAATCGTCGTAGTCACCGGCGCGGCACGAGGAATCGGGCTCGCCGCCGCCCAGCAGTTCGCGCGCGAAGGCGCGCATGTGTTCGTCAACGACCTGGACGGCGACGCACTCGAGGAAGCCGTCAGCATGGTCAGAAGCGAGGGCGGCAGCGCACAAGGCCTGCCCGCGGACGCGAGCGACGAAGCGAACGTGAGCGCTCAGGTCGAGAAGGTCGTGGCCACTCATGGTCACATCGACGTGCTGGTCAATAACGCCGGCATCATGATGCGCCACGCCGCGCACGAGCTCACGCCGCAGACCTGGCGCCGCGCGATGTCGATCAATCTCGACGGCTGCTTTTACTGGGCGCATGCCGTTGCGCGCGCATCGATGATCCCGCGCCGGCGTGGCGCGATCGTCAATGTCGCCTCGCTTGCCGGCCTCGTCGCGATTCCCAACGGCGCGGCCTACGTGGCGTCGAAGCATGGCGTGGTGGGCCTCACGAAGGCCCTCGCCATCGACTGGGGCCGTTACAACATTCGCGTCAATGCCGTGTGCCCGGGCATGACGTGGACCGATCTGTTCAAGGCGGACCGCGAACGCAACCCGGCGATGTTCGTCGAACGGGAACGCCGCATTCCGTTGGGCCACGCCGCGCAGCCGGAGGAACAGGCGCACGCCATCGCGTTTCTCGCTTCGCCGCAGGCATCCTCGGTGCACGGCCTGATCATGAACGTGGACGGCGGCAATCTTGCCTTCGCTTCGGGCTCGTCCCTCCCCGCGCATTCATGAACGCGCCTGGGCGGTAAACGCCAATCAGCCTCGACCCGTTGCGGATCGAGGCTGAGAGCCGGCACGCGGCCGGCAATGCTGCACTAACCCGCGCTCGCCACCGTACCGTTCGCGATCAGCGCTTCGACTTCGGATTCGGACAGAATCTCGCGAAGCACCTGGCGCGTGTGCTCGCCGACATGCGCCGTCGGTTCGCCCCGCTGCGGGCGCTGTCCGTCGAAGCGCCATGGCGGTCGCACGAGTGTCTGCCCGTCCGGCGACGCGCCCATCAACTCCAGCCAACGGACCTGCGGATGCGCAGCAAGCTCGCTCAAGCTCAACACCGGCGCATAAGGGACATCGGCTTCGGCAAGGCGACGCTCCCATTCGTCGCGCGAGCGCGTGGCGAAAGCCTCCTCCAGAATCGCGACCAGCGCCCGATAGTTCTCCGGAACCACGCGGTCGGAGTAACGCCGAAAACGCGGATCGTCGAACAGATCGGGACGCTCGATCGCACGCGTGAGCGCCGCCCAGAACTTCTCGGAACCCGAGAGATGCAGCGTAACGGCGCCGCCCGACGCCGTGTTCAGGCAGAAGTTCTGCGCTTGCGGGTGCCGCGACTCGCGTGTCGGATCCTGGCTGGTTTCCGAGCGCTGCGTGATCGCGTCGATCGTCAGCAGCGAGATAGCTTCGAGCAGCGAAGTCTCGACCAGCGCACCCGTGCCCTCGCGCGAACGCTCACGCCCCAGCAGCGCCGCGAGTATGCCCATGGTCGCGCTCACGCCGGTAATCAGGTCTGCCAGGCAAGTGCCAGTCAAACGCGCATGCCCCTCGTCGTTCATCATGTGGTAGAAGCCGCCGTAGCTCTGACCGATGGTGTCATAAGCCGGCCGGTCCGAGAGCGGCCCCCCGCTGCCGAACCCCGACACCGACGCATAGACGAGACGCGGATTGATCTCGCGGCAAACCTCCACACCCAGGCCGAGCTTCTCCATCTTGCCGGGGCGCATGTTCTCCGTTAGCACATCGAACTGGGGAAGCAGCGTCTTGATGAGCCTCACGCCTTCGGGCGACTTGAGATCCACGGCCACGCTTCTCTTGCCTGCGTTGTACTGGACAAAGTAGTGGCTGGCGTTGCCGATGCCCCGGCGGAAGGCCTCGCCGTCGAGCGGTTCGATCTTCACGACATCCGCACCCAGCGCGGACAACAACATGCCCGCATAGGGGGCGGAAATATAGGCTCCGACTTCCAGCACTCTGACGCCTGCCAGCGGCTTACTGCTCATATCAACGTCTCCTCCTTATCGGCTCAAGGCTGAATATGCGACATTCCACGTGCGCTTGCAGGATCACCGCACGTCGCGCCATTCAGGATTCAGAAGTGCACCTTAACTTCTGCATAATGTATAATTATAGGCGCTTACTCAGCGAGTTCCTTCCGGGTAAACACTGAATACCGCCTGAAACAGTCGATGCGAGACGAAGTTAGCGATGCCAACCCGGAAATCTCACGATCAATTTCATGCATTATTTTCGCTAAGTCGGTCATAGTTTCCGGCCTGCATAGCATACTGAGCGATGCAAAACCTTCAAAATCCTTTCGATATCGCACGCACCCGACTGCCGGGCACTCCTGAGCCCATGCATGTCTGGACCGGCGCAAACAGCGTACGCATTGCCGGCGATGTATGGGGCGCGGAGTCCGCCCCACTTGTGGTCCTGCTCCATGGCGGCGGGCAAACCCGCCACTCGTGGCGTGGCACCGGACAGGAACTCGCCGGGCACGGCTACCGGGTCGTCGCCTTCGACGCACGGGGGCACGGAGATTCGGCCTGGGCAGCGGACGCAGACTACAGCCAGGATGCTTTCGTTCGCGATCTCGCGTGCGTGGTCGATGCGCTCGGCGACCCGCACCCCGCGATCATCGGCGCCTCGCTAGGCGGCAACACCGGCCTTGCGGCCGTGGGCGAAGGTGCACTGGATGCGAGCGCCCTGGTCCTCGTCGACGTCGTGCCCAAAACGACGCGCACGGGTTTCGAGCGCATCCAGGCGTTCATGAAACAGAAGCCCGAGGGATTCGCCTCGCTCGACGAAGTCGCCGATGCGGTGGCCCAATATCGCGCCGACGGGAAGCGGCCCCGTCACAACGCAGGCCTGGCGAAAAACGTTCGCAAGAGTGCAAGCGGGCGTTATTTCTGGCACTGGGATCCGCAATTTCTGGCGACACGCGAAGCCGACCTGGCATTGCGCCACGCCCGCCTCTCGCGCGCCGCACGACGGCTGCGGGCACCGACCCTGCTGGTGCGTGGCGCGAGTTCGGATGTGGTCACGGATGAAGGCGTTGCCGAGTTTCTCGACCTGTGCCCCCACGCCGAGTACGTCAATATCGAAGCGGCCGGGCATATGGTCGCCGGCGACGACAACGACGTGTTTGGCCACGCGACCGCCGCCTTCCTCGAACGTCACCTCGCGAACGCCCGGCGAGCCAGCTAGCCGCCGGACGCGCCAAAGAGCGCCTGCTTCGCGGCGTAGAGCGCGTCCGTCTTGTCGCGCGTTCCCCACGTGAGCGGCGCGCTGCGCATGCCGCCCTCCGCCACCGACGTGAACGCCGCATCGACCACCACCACGCGATGCGCGACCTTCCACTCGCCGTCGCGACGCTCGAAGCGGTCGACATAGCGCCCCCAGGCCTGACGGCACAACTGGTCCTGCGGACCCAGATCTTCCCGCTCGCCCGCAACCGGCTTGCGCAGGCGCCGACTCGCGAAGTATGTCTCGACCAGCGCTACGTCTGGCCCCGCGAACTCGATCAGACAGTTGCCGAGAAAGTGGATCGAGTTGTCCACGCCGGCAAAGCGCAGATCGAGCCATTCGACCAGACCGTCGATTCCCCCCTTGTATTCGCCATGATCGTCGTAGGCATCGGAATGATAGGCGCTGCGCAGGGCGTCCCAATCGCCCCGGTCGACGCCACGCGCGTAACGGCACATCGCATCGGAAATCTCGATTCGATCCGAAATCCGTTGAATGGCAAGCACTGCGTTATCTGACATATGGACCTTCTCCCATAGAGTTGACGAGCCACCGCATCGACAGTGCGGCCGATGCTCTATCGATACTATATTATGCATTATTTAAGTGATGGCGAACCACCCTTGTTTCACCCGACTTAAGGTCAAAATACCCGCTGAAGGCCGATCCAGCCGACCAGACAAACGCGGATCGCCTGGTTCGCAATATGATATATTATGCAAACGGGCATTATTTTTGCGACTTGAATCGTACTGAGAGAAAAAGAGCCATGGCACGCACGGCAGCGATGGACAAAAAAAGCGGAATGGATACCGATCCCGACATGGGGTCACAGGGTGCGCAACCCCTCAAGGGCGGCGCGGGCCGGCTGCAACTTTCCGAAGCAGTCGCGATGCATCTGCGCGAGCAAATCATATCGGGCAAACTCAGCCCCGGCGAATTTCTGCGCATCGATGCAATCGCGAGCGAACTTGGTGTGAGTTCCACCCCGGTCCGCGAGGGACTGCTCCTGCTGCAAAGCGAGTCGATCGTCCGGCTGATTCCCCGTCGCGGTTTCGTCGTGGTGGGACTGCGCGCCGACGACCTGCTGGATCTGTTCTGGGCGCAGGCCACGATCGGCGCGGAGCTTGCCGCGCGCGCCGCCGTCGTCATGACGAGCGAGGACATCGCCGTGCTACAGGACCTTGACGAGCAACACCAGCAGGCCGTGGCCAACGGCGAACATGCGCTCGCGGCGCGCCTCGGGCATCTGTTTCACCGCAAGATCAATCTTTCGGCGCAATCTCCGCGCCTCGCGCAGTTGCTCGGCAATCTCACGCGGCAATTGCCCAATCGCTTCTATGCGAGCATCGAAGGGCAACTCCAGGGTGCGGTGGACTACCACCCCATCATCGTGAACGCCATTCGCGTGCAGGACGCCGAGTCGGCCCGCTCGCTGATGTTCCGCCACATACTCAACGGCGGCAAGCAACTGGTCGCAACGCTCGAGCGCAACGAAGCCTCGAACCAAAGCGAAGCAAGCAGCGATAACGACGAGTGAGCCAACTCCGGAGGTCCCGGCTGCTCAGGCAGCCGGGACGTCCGCATCGCTTGCGTGCGCAACCAGCACCTCAAATCACACTCGCTGTCCGCAGACGCTCGATCTCGTCGTCACTCAACCCGCTCTCCCTCAGAATTTCGACGGTATGCTCGCCGACGCCCGGAGCAGGCGTCGGACAATCCGCCGTTGTGCGGCTGAATTTCGGCGCGGGGGCGGGTTGCATGACGCCCCCGCATTCCACGAAATTGCCGCGCGCGATCTGCTGAGGATCGTTGGGCGCCTCTGCCAGCGACAGCACGGGTGAAAAGCAGGTATCGGTGCCGTCGAACGCGGCACACCATTCGTCACGCGTGCGGGTTTTGAATACCTCCGAGAAAAGCGCCTTCAGTGCAGGCCAGCTTGTTTTGTCGTGCTGATCCGGCAGTCGTTCGACGTCGAGCCCCAGCACGTTCAGCGTCGCTTTGTAAAACCGTGCCTCATTGGATCCCAAGGCCACGTAGCGCCCGTCCTTCGTCTCATAGACGCCATAGAACGGCGCCCCCGAGTCGAGCCGGTTCGAGCCGCGTTCATCGGTCCAGTAGCCGGCCGCAAACAGCCCATAGATCATGGTCATGAGGGACGTCGCGCCGTCGATCATGCCCGCATCGACAATCTGCCCCTTGCCCGATATGCGCGCCTCATGCAGCGCGCACATGACACCGAACGCCAGATACATCGCGCCACCGCCGAAGTCGCCCACGAGATTCAACGGGACTTCCGGCACGCCGTTCTTCTGGCCTATCGCATGCAGCGCGCCCGTCAAGGCGATGTAGTTGATGTCGTGGCCAGGCGCTTGCGCCATGGGGCCCGTTTGGCCCCAGCCCGTCATGCGTCCGTAAATCAGCTTCGGATTGTGCGCCATGCAGACATCGGGACCAAGCCCAAGGCGCTCCATGACGCCAGGGCGAAAGCCCTCGATCAAAATGTCCGACCGCCGCACGAGCCGCATGAAGATATCGGCGGCCTCGGGGCGCTTGAGGTCCAGCACAAGCGAGCGCCGGTTGCGAAACATGATCTCGTAACGGCGATCCACAGGCAAACCGCTTTCAGAGGAATCCTTTCTATCGATGCGGATAACGTCCGCGCCCAGATCCGCCATCAACATGGCGCAAAATGGAGCAGGACCTACGCCACCCGCTTCGAGCACCGTCAGCCCGCTCAACGGCCCACGACGGCCAGTTTTGCTATTCATTGCGATTCTCCGAACTCATCTTTTGTCAATTCGTCATTCACGCGCACGGAGCGCGTTGTACGACCAGGTTGTGCTTCCCTCTTGAACTGCGCTTGCCTGCTTGCTACATGTTCGGATAGTTCGGGCCGCCACCGCCTTCCGGCGTGACCCACACGATGTTCTGCGTCGGGTCCTTGATGTCGCAGGTCTTGCAGTGCACGCAGTTCTGCGCGTTGATCTGGAGGCGATCGCCGCCGTCGTCTTCCTTCACGAACTCGTAGACCGCCGCCGGGCAGAAGCGCGATTCCGGGCCCGCGTAGCTGCGCAGGTTCACGTTCACGGGCACGTTCGCGTCCTTGAGCGTCAGGTGCGCGGGCTGGTTTTCCTCGTGGTTCGTGTTGGAGATGAACACGGAGGAAAGCCGGTCGAACGTGAGCTTGCCGTCAGGTTTCGGATACTCGATCGGCTTGCACTGCGAGGCCGGCTTCAGCATCTCGTGATCGCGATGCTGGTGATGCAGCGTCCACGGCACGTTTCCGCCCAGCAGCTTCTGCTCGATGCCGACCATAAACGTGCCTAGGTACAGGCCCTTGCTCATCCACTGCTTGAAGTTGCGCGCCTTGTAGAGCTCCGTGTAGAGCCACGACTGCTTGAAACCTTCGGGGTACTGCGTGAGTTCGTCGCTCTGACGGCCCGCCTGCACGGCTTCGAATGCCGCATCGGCGGCCAGCATGCCGGTCTTGATCGCCGCGTGGCTGCCCTTGATGCGCGAGGCGTTCAGGAAGCCCGCATCGTCGCCCACGAGCGCGCCGCCGGGGAACACGAGCTTCGGCAGCGACATCAGGCCGCCCGCCGTGATCGCACGCGCGCCATACGAGACGCGCTTGCCGCCTTCGAGGTACTTGCGGATTTCCGGGTGCGTCTTGTAGCGCTGGAATTCCTCGAACGGCGAGAGGTACGGGTTCTGGTATGCGAGACCGACGACAAAACCCACCATCACCTGGTTGTTGTCGATGTGATACAGGAACGAGCCGCCGTAGGTATCGGACTCAAGCGGCCAGCCGGCCGTGTGGATCACGAGGCCGGGCTTGTGCTTGGAGGGATCGATCTCCCACAGTTCCTTGATGCCGATACCGTAGACCTGCGGGTCCGAGTCACGGCCGAGCTTGAACTTCTCGTTCAGCTGACGGCCCAGATGCCCGCGGCAGCCTTCGCAGAACAGCGTGTACTTGGCATGCAGTTCCATGCCGAG
>NZ_QEOB01000027.1:0-102170 GCF_003096875.1 Paraburkholderia unamae | reverse complement strand
TCGGCAGCTACGGGTGCAGTCAACCTGAGCGGCGTGGAACTCTCGTCGAACGGCTCGACCGTCACGGGCGGCGCTGGTCTGCTGACCGTTGCTGGCGGCGCGGATGCGGCGCACAGCGACGTGATCACCACGGGCACGGGTGGCGGCGTCATCACCATCGGCGCAGGTGGTAGCTGGGTTGCCGGTCTGACGAACGCCTACGGCGCCGGCTCGGAAACCGTGGACCTCACGGCATCGGCTTCGGCAGTGGACACGCTGGTTGTCGGCGAAAACACCGTCGCGACGTTCAATGGTTCGACCGGTGGCGTGAAGGGCTTCGAGATCACCTCGAGCGCGAAGACGACCGACCGCCTGACCGTCGTTTCGTCGAGCACCACTGTGAACGTCGTGGCTAACGCCGCATTGCAGAACGCGTCGATCGCTGGCCTGGCATACACGATTTCCAATGGCATCGTGACCTTCAGTGGCGCCGGTACGCACAACATCAGCGAGTTCAGTGCAACGGATCTGATCGCAGCAGCGCAAGCGATCGCATCTATTGCATACAGTGGTACTGACACGGTGCTCGCGTTCGTCGCAGGCGGCAACACGTACGTCGTTTCGGCAGAAGGCAACACGCTGCATGACACGTCGGTGACCGAACTGGTCGGCGTGACGGGCGTCGCAGGCTTCGGTACGACGGCAGCGGGCAACACGATCGTCCTGACCAACACCGTCGCGACCGACACCAACCTCAACGACGTGGCAACGGTTGGCGCCAAGACGCTCTCGTACGACGAGACCGGCTATGCGCGTTCCGTCCTGAACACGACGTCGGTTGGCTCGGCGACTTCGGTCTCGTTGGCGAATCTGGCCGCATCGGCTGTTCTGGAAATCGGTGCAGTTGGCGCAGCCGATCTGACCAACGTTGCTGTCTCGACGGCTCAACTCGGTACGTCGGGTTCGGACAGCCTGAGCCTCGTGTTTGACGCAGCTAACACCATCGGTAGCCTGACGGTGAGCGGCGACAACGCACTGGCGATCCAGACGAGCACGACCGGTTCGGACGTGATCAAGTCGTTCGTCGACGCAACCAACACCGTTGCAAGCATCACGGCTACGGGTACGGGTTCGCTCGAAATCGACAGCCTCACCGATACGGCGCTCAAGTCGTTCGACGCAAGCCACGTGAGCGGCACGCTGACGTTGACGGCTTCGCAAGCTGGCCTGACGATCCTCGGTGCGACGGGTGGCGACGCGATCACGGCGAACGGCGCGGCCGATACGATCACCGTTGGTTCGTCGACGGCAGCAGCAGTCGGTGCGGTTTCGCTCACCGCAAACGGTGCGGCTGACGTGATCTCGCTGAACCTCTCTGGTTCGTCGCACGTGATCCAGGCAGCGGGCGCTGGTGACACCATCACCATCGCAAGCGATAACACGGCTCTCGTGAACCTTGGTGGCACGTACAACAGCACGAGCGGGACGCTGACTACCGCGCTCGGCCACGGTGATACCGTGACGCTCAGCGGTGCCAATACCGTGACGGACAACGTGTGGCTCGGCGGCAGCTCGACGGTGAATCTCGGTTCGGCAAATCACTCGTTTGACGGGCAGCTGAACCTGAGCGTGACGGGTGACGTGACGGGTGCAACGTCGACTGGCAACTTTGCTCTGACGACGGTCAACGCTGTCTTGGCGGATGCCGCTCAAGTGAACGTGACGTTCGGCAATGCGACGAACGAGTATCTGGCTTCGAACACGGGCAACCTGGCGGATTCGCTGGTGAACGTCTCTTCGGCGACGTCGTTGTCGCAGGCACTGGATCTGGCGGTCAAGCAAGCTCTCGTGCTCGACCAGCAGTCCATCGGCACGCATCACACCACGGTTGTCAATGGGGTGATCGAGCTGAATGCGAACACCGGTCTTATCACGACGTTCCAGTACGCTGGCAACACGTATGTGGTGGAAGCGGTCAACAACACGAACGCGGCAGCTGCTCACTCGGCACTTGGCGCGAACGATGTTGTGATCGAGCTGACCGGTGCTTCGGCAAGCGGCGCTACCTTCAGCAGCGGTGCCGTGCACGCGACCATCAGCGCAGGCCAGCACTTCAGCGTCTAAGTGTTAGTAGACAAGTAGCGCAGTAGTCTCTCAAACCCCGCTCCCTCGCAAGAGGGGCGGGGTTTTTTCAAATAAGCACCAAACGTTGTGAATGTCCGAAAATGAGCACGATCATCATCGACGACATCGCTTACGGTCTCACCGCCCTGAGCGGGGCCGCGAAGCCGCAACTCGCGAACGTGCAGGCGGCCGACGCTGAAATCCAGCGCTTGCAAGCGCAACTGGCCATCGCGCCGCCCGCGCGCGGGCGCTAAAAAAGAGCTTTCGGCTGTGGTCTCGCACTGAGATCTTTGGCACCCAGGCTGCTGAACCAAGGGTGCAGTGCGCGTGTCGGCAGATGTGATTTGTATCACCGCAAGTATTTGTCAGCACCTTCACCTTTGCTGACGTCAACACGTCCCGAGGCATCGGTTCGCTCATGCGCGTTCATGGATTCGCAATCGGCGCAACCTATGAGGCGAATAGGGCCGGTAAACGCCGCATTTCAGGCGCGACAAGGGTTCGCGGTTGGCGCGCGAGTCACCCAAAACAAAAAGGCCTCTGCGCTGGAGGCCTTTTAAATACTGTGGCGGAGAGACGGGAGTCGAACCCCGGATAGGCTATTAACCTGTCCGCTCTTCCGGCTTCGACTCACTTCACGTCGACGTCCCATCCGTCTCGCGCCATACTCTCCAGGAAGCGTTCATAGTATTCGATTCCAAGGCGAGCGAGAGTGATTGGCCTCATGTCTTCGAGCGCGCGCCCCGCGTGGGAGTTTGGCGGGGCATAAGCTTTCCCTCGATGATTTACCGTCACGGCATAGACTTCTGCTGGGGCGAAATACTCGCGGGAAGCACCTCTGACTGTAGCCTTCAGCTCAGTGCCGTCGTCCAGGGTGATATTGGGCGCACGCATGAAGAGCTTGCCTTTCGGCGTGTCGAACTCGAAACGCACTCCCGCTTCGATTTTTCCGGTTATGTCCTCGCTCCTGTGCTCGTCGGCATCGCGGGCTCGCGCTAGATATTGAACGAGCGGGTCGCTCTTCAGATCCGATTGGACGGCCTTTACTTGCGGCGCATTCGTGAACCGCGGATCGCCTTTGAGTGAGGCCTGCGTTTTATTCCAGAGCCTTGTCAACCTGCCCAGGACCTCCTTCCACTGAAGGTCGAATTCTTCGACGTCACTGGCCGTTTCCATCTTTGCCAAAGCAGACCTCGCGAGATCCAGTTCGCGCCGAGCGGCGTCTAGCTTTTTGCCCACAGTGCCTCCTTCCGAGAGGGCGCAAGAACATGAATAGACAGGTCAATCCAGACGCAAAAAAGCCCGCAACAATGTGCGGGCTCAATTCCGAAATTCTGATTTCCGTTCCGAATTTCGCATCCTGAAAATAAAACAGGCACCGAAGTGCCTGTTTTATAAAGAATTCTTGGGGTGGCTGATGGGACTCGAACCCACGACGACAGGAATCACAATCCTGGACTCTACCAACTGAGCTACAGCCACCGCTGTTTTTCCTAACCGGCGCTGCTTTGTGAGCGGCGTCAATCAAGAAGCAAGATTATATACACACCATTGCCGGGTTGCCTAGCCCTTTATTCAAAAATTTCATCCGGAACGCGTAGATGCTGGCGGGCAGCGTCGAAGATAGCCAGGTCGGCCTTGGCCAGCTCGCGGCTATCCGACAGCACGCGTCGCCAGCCGCGCGCACCGGCCACGCCGCGATAAAGCCCCAGCGCATGGCGCGTAATCGCACCCAGGAACTGGCCGCGCGCGATTTCGCTCGCGCAGTATTCGATGAGCTTCGCTTCCACCTCTTCGCGCGTGAGCGGGGCATCGGTTGCGCCGTAGAAGCGCGCGTCGACGTCGGCGAGCACATAGGGGTTGTGGTACGCCTCGCGGCCGAGCATCACGCCATCGACGTGTTGCAGATGCTGCTCCACTTCATCGAGCGTCTTGATGCCGCCGTTGATGATGATCTCGAGATGCGGAAAGTCGCGCTTGAGCTGGTACGCGTAGTCGTACTTGAGCGGCGGAATCTCACGGTTTTCCTTCGGGCTCAGTCCCTTCAGGATCGCATTGCGCGCGTGCACGATGAATACCTCGCAGCCCGCATCGGCAATCGTGCCGACGAAATCCCGCACGAACGCATAATCCTCGACGGCGTCGACGCCAATGCGGTGCTTGACCGTGACCGGCACCGAGACGACGTCGCGCATCGCCTTCACGCAGTCCGCCACGAGCTGCGGCTCCTTCATCAGGCACGCGCCGAACGCGCCGCGCTGCACGCGCTCGGAAGGGCAGCCGCAATTCAGGTTGATTTCGTCGTAACCCCACTGTTCGCCGAGCTTCGCTGCGCGCGCGAGGTCAGCGGGCTCGCTGCCGCCAAGCTGGAGCGCAACCGGCGCTTCCGCGGGCGTAAAGGCGAGGTGGCGCGGCACGTCGCCGTGGAGCAGGGCACCGGTCGTCACCATTTCCGTATAGAGCCACGTGTGCTGCGAGATGAAGCGGTGCAGTGAGCGGCAGTGACGGTCCGTCCAGTCCATCATGGGCGCGACGGATACGCGGCGGGGGCTGGCTTGACGGTTGGCGGACATGGCGATAAGTGGCTGCGAACGTGGAACAACCTTGCATTTTACCGCATGTGCGGCACGCCATTGCGGCCCTTTGCGCGCTGCGCCAATTTGCCGGTTGCAGAGCCGGAAGCGCTTCCAGAGGGCGTTCCGTGTCCGAAAGACCCTGCCGTCGTTATGTAATTCGGCGTCCGTTTTGTGCGTCGCGCAAATTTTTTGGACGCTGCTTTTAGGGTCTGTTCGTCGCTCAGCCCCGTCAGGATTGACTGACGCGATTGTTTCCGAATGCAGAATAGTAAATTCGGATTATCGCGATTATTTTCCAATAGTAGGTGTATACACTAGGTTCCGTTGACGCAGCTCATGGGTTGAGACCTCCCAGGCGCGGCGCCATCCCGATCCGCAATTGAACCTGATATTGGAGTCCACCATGAAGACCAAACTGATCGCAGCGCTGCTGGTCGCAGCCACCGCTTCTGTTGCCGCTCCGGCGTTCGCCAGCGGCTACGGCCCGGCACCGTTCTATCGCCCGGACGTCGGCGCACCCGCTTCGCAGCGTGGCCAGAGCGCCCAGACCGTCGCTGTCGAGCGCGCGCAGGAACAAGGCGGCCAGACGGCTTACGGCGGCGTCGCCGGCTCGGCTTCGCAGTCGGGCAGCCACGTGAAGGCCGCGGCCTCGCAATCGGTCTACTTCGGTCAGTAAGTCACGCTGAAGTCGCCGCGCCGCCTGCCCCCAGGCGGCGGGAAAGCCGGATGTCGTCAAGACGTCCGGCTTTTTGCGTTTTGGGTCCGTTTTTGTCCCGCCTGGGTCCGCCGCCTTGAGGGGCGTTGTTCAGGAGGCGGCGCGCACGCGCTGGTCGATCGCCTCGCGCATGCGGTCGAACGCGGCGTCGAACGCGTTGTCCTGGGTGGGGAAGCGGCCGGCGGCGATGCCGTCCACGGGCACGACGCCGCTCTCGCTGCCGGTGAGGCTGTGGATCGTCTGCGTCGAGACGAAAAAGCCGGCTTCGTGGTCGCCGTCCACGCCGGCTGTCATGTTGAACCCCATGTACTCATAGCTGCGTCGGTTTTCCATGCCGAATTCTCCTCGTGGGCGCCTGTGCGGATTCTGGCATGTCTTTGCGCGAGCGGCGCCGTGGCGGGCCGCCATCCCGCCCGCGAAGCTGCGCGAGATGCCGGCGACCCGGGACATGCAGCGAATTCGGCATCTCCTGAAAAATTTCCGGCGCCGTGGTAGTTTCGCCGTTTCCCCAACCGCACTGATGGACAACCTTTCGATGGAACACCGCACACTCGGCGATACCGGCCTCAAGGTGAGCCTGATCGGGCTCGGCACGATGACGTGGGGCGAGCAGAACACGGAGCACGAGGCGCACGAGCAGATCGACTACGCGCTCGATCGCGGCGTCACGCTCATCGACGCCGCTGAGATGTACCCCGTGCCGCCGCGCCCCGAGACGCAGGGCCAGACCGAGCGCTTCATCGGGACGTGGCTCGCCCGGCACCGCGCGAAGCGCGAAAGCTTCGTGCTCGCCACGAAGATGACCGGACCGGCGCGCCAGCCGCACAATCCGCAGCACATTCGCGGGCCGCAAAACCAGTTCGATCGCAAGAACCTGTCCGAAGCGCTCGATGGCAGCCTCAAGCGTCTCCAGACCGACTACGTCGATCTGTATCAACTGCACTGGCCCGACCGCAGCACGATGACGTTCGGCCGCAACGTCTATCCGTATATCGACGACGCCTATACGGTGCCGATCGAGGAAACGCTCAGCGTGCTCGCGGACTTCGTGAAGGCAGGCAAGATTCGCCATATCGGCGTGTCGAATGAAACGCCGTGGGGCGTGGCGCAATTCCTGCGCGCCGCCGAAAAGCTCGGGCTGCCGCGCATCGTGAGCATCCAGAATCCGTATAGCCTGCTCAACCGCACGTTCGAGAGCGGCCTGTCGGAGTTCACGCACCGCGAGGGCGTGGGGCTGCTCGCCTATTCGCCGCTCGCATTCGGCTGGCTCTCGGGCAAGTACGAGGGCGGGGCACGGCCGGAAGGCGCGCGCATCACGAAGTTCGAGCGCTTCAAGCGCTACAGCAAGCCTGAAGCGGTGGCCGCGACCTCGCGCTATGTGGCGCTGGCGAGGGAACACGGCTACACGCCCGCGCAATTTGCGCTGGCGTTCGTCAACAGCCGGCCGTTCGTCACGAGCAACCTGATCGGCGCGACCTCGCTCGATCAGTTGAAGGAAAATATCGGTAGCGCCGACGTGAAGCTCTCGCCCGAACTGCTCGCGCAGATCGACGCGCTTCACGAGCAGCAGCCGAATCCGGCCCCCTGAACGCGCGCGCGGGGCCCGGCGCCTGGCGTCTTCGCGGGCCGCGCCGGGTTCGCCCCGCCGAAGGCGCTCCGCCGACGGCTTTGCACCAAAGTCGTTGGCGATTAGCAAGGCATACACTACGATCCAGCATGCGCCGCCCGGGGCGCTATCACGCGTCGCGCGCTGTGCGGGCGTGCGCCCCGGCCGGTAGCCTGGACCCAGTCTGAATTCGGAGAAACTTCACAATGACGAGCGCACGTCCCGCTCAATCGCCCCCGTCGTACGGCTGGCCCATTTTCATTCTGCTGGCGGTGGCCGGACTCTTCTACGTGAAGTGGTTTCCGTACTATCACCGCGCATTCACGGCCGAGGAAACGCATTCCATCGGCAAATCGATCCTGATGGGGGGCGCGTCCACCGCGCCCGAGCCGTCGTTCGCCGCCGCGCTCGATTACGCCTTCGCCTATGGCAAGGCGATCTGGCAGGCCATGGTGCTCGGCTTGCTGCTCGGCTCCGCCGTGCAGGCGCTGTTGCCCGTGCAGTGGGTCGCGCGCGTGCTCGGCCGGCGCGGCTTCGGCAGCGTCGCGGCGGGCGGGCTGCTCGCCGTGCCCGGCATGATGTGCACCTGCTGCGCCGCGCCCGTGGTCGTGGGCCTGCGCGCGCGCAATGCATCGGCGGGCGGGGCGATCGCATTCTGGCTCGGCAACTCCGTGCTCAATCCCGCCACGCTCGTTTTCATGGGCTTCGTGCTCGGCTGGCAGTGGAGTGCGCTGCGCCTCACGCTGGGCCTGTTGATGGTGTTCGGCCTTGGCTGGCTCTGCAACCGGCTCGTCACGCCCGAAGAAGCCCGCTCCGCCGACGACCGTCTCGCGCAGCTCGCCCAGCAGCAGGCCGAAGGCGGTAATGTCTTCGTGCGCTGGCTGCGCATCTTTACGCGCATGGCCGTGCGGCTCGTGCCCGAGTACATCGTGCTCGTGCTGCTGCTCGGCGCCGCGCGTGCGTGGCTCTTTCCGCATATCGGTCCGGAAGTCACGAGCAGTCTTGGCTGGATCATCACGTTCGCTTTTGTCGGCATGTTGTTCGTGATTCCCACGGCCGGGGAAGTGCCCATCATCCAGGCGATGCTCGCACTCGGCATGGGCGTGGGCCCGGCCGGCGCGCTCCTGATGACGTTGCCGCCCGTGAGCGTGCCGTCGTTCGCGATGCTGGCGGGCTCGTTCCGGCCGCGCATGCTCGCGATCGTCGGTACGACGGTCGTCTTGTTCGGGATCGTCGGGGGGCTCGCGACCGTGGCTCTGGGGTTCTAGCGCGACCCGCGCGGCATGGCAGGCAAGCGCTATTCATCGGGGCGCGGGCATTCAAGGTAATACGCGGACGGTTCGCCGTTCGCCAAGGAGCGGGCCTCGGCCCGAAAACCAGCATGGCACAGCAAAAAACCAATCCGAAGCTCGAACAGGCGCTCACGCGCGGCGATCTCGCCATTCGCCAGGCCAATTCGGCGCGCGCGACGGCGGTGCTGCGCGCGCTCGGCAAGATGATCGTCGAGGCGTCGGCGACCATTGGCGTCGAGGCGCACACGTCGATCCCCGACGGCGATCGCATCTACGATCCGGCCGACGGCCTCTGGCCGCAGTCGCTGCTGGTGTCGCTCGACGGCCCGGTGGAAGACTCGGACCCTGAAGAGATCCGCACGGTGCGTCTGCTCGCCCAGACGCAATCGACGATGTTCCGCGTGGAGTGGCATCGCGCCGACGGCAAAATCGGCCGCCAGGAAGGCGGTCCGTTCGCGACGGTCGCGTTTATTTCGGACGTCGATATTCCCTGGGGCGACGACGAAGACTGAGCGCCGCGTGGTGTGTTGTTCGATGTCGCGAGGTGTCGCGCGGCGTCGTTCAGTAGGGCTTCAACGCATCATGCGCCGGCGGAACAGCACCGAGGCAATCGCGAACGGCACCACCACGTAGATCACGAGCACGAGCAAGTGCAGGCCGGCCTGCTCGACAGGCCGGTCGAGCATGGCGGGGCGGATCAGCGCCACGGCGTGCGCGAGCGGCAGCATCAACGTGATGTGCTGCGCGGCGGCGGGCAACTGGGCGATCGGAAAGAACACGCCCGAAAGCAGCAGCATGGGCGTGAGCACCAGTGTTTGATAGAACATGAAGAAGTCGTAGGACGGCGCGAGCGCCGTCACGATCATCGCGCAGCTCGCGAACGCCAGGCCCGCGAGCGCGATCACGGGCAGCGCGAGCAGCATCGAAGGAAAGCTCGCGTAGCCGAGCAGCCCCGCCACCAGCATGATCGCCGCACCGGAGAGCATCGACTTGCTCGCGGCCCACATGACCTCGCCCAGCACCACGTCGCCGAGTGACAGCGGCGTATGCATGATCGCTTCCCACGTGCGTTGCACGTGCATGCGCGAGAAGCCCGAGTACATCGATTCGAAGCTCGCCGACATCATCACCGAAGACGACACCGTGCCCGCCGCGAGAAACGCGATGTACGAGACGCCGTCCACGTGCCCGACCATCAGCCCGAGACCGAAGCCGAGACCGAACAGGTAGATCATCGGGTCGGCGAGATTGCCGAACATCGAGGCGATCGCGAGCTTGCGCCACACGAGATAGTTGCGTCGCCACACGGCCATCCAGTGCGTGGCGTTCGAGGGCAGCGCCGCGCGCGGCTCGCGGACAAGTGCGTGGTCGGGGCGTGCGGGCGTCGGGTCGTTGGTGCGTGTCTGCATGGTTTTTTCTTGAGCGGCCGCTTCAGTCCTGCATCTCGCGGCCCGTGAGCCGCAGGAACACGTCTTCGAGATTCGCGGGCCGGTGCAGGTAGCGCAGGTCCGACCGATGGCGCAGTTTCGCATGCACGGGCGCGGGGTCGTCGACGTAGCAGAACAGTGTCTCGCCGCTGATCTCCGTGCGCTTTGCGTCCTCCGCGAGTTCGTCGCGCAGCGCGGCCGGGTCCGGGCCATACACCTCGATCACGTCGCAGCCGATCTCCGATTCGATCAGCGCCTTGGGCGCGCCCTCGGCGATCTTGCGGCCTTCCTCGATCACGCACACGCGATTGCAGAGCCGCTCGGCTTCCTCCATGAAATGCGTGGTGAGCAGAATCGTCTTGCCGCGCGCGAGCAGCGAGCGCAGGCGCTCCCAGATCAGATGGCGCGCCTGCGGGTCGAGGCCCGTGGTGGGCTCGTCCATCACGAGCACGTCGGGGTCGTTGACGAGCGCGCGCGCGAGCGTGAGGCGACGGCGCATGCCGCCGGAGAGTTCGCCCACGCGCGCGTCGGCCTTGCTTTCGAGGCGTGCGAATTCGAGCAGCGGCGCAACGAGCGCTTTCGTTTCGCGCGCGGACAAGCCGAAGTAGCGGCCGAACACGACGAGGTTCTCGCGCACGGTGAAGTCGGGGTCGAGGTTGTCGAACTGCGGCACGACGCCCACGCGCCGGCGGGCGTGGCGCGCGCGCGCCGGCACGGGCTCGCCGCACAGGCTGATGCGCCCCGCATCGGGAGACACGATGCCGAGCAGCATGCGCAGCGTGGTGGTCTTCCCCGCGCCGTTCGGGCCGAGCAGCCCGAAACATTCGCCGGGGACGACGTCGAATGACAGACCGTTGACGACCGTCCTGTCTCCGTAGTGTTTGATGACCTGCTCGAATTCGATGGCGGGTGCGGGCATGGACCGGTTGAGCGTGTGTCGATGTGCGTGAGTCGGACGAGCGTCGCGCGAATCGGGCGCAAGAGCGAACGAAATGCGCAAGAAAAATATCGCACGAAACGAGGCGGCCTATTCTAGTGCATTGCCCTGAGTCGGGTGGGCGGCGCTCTGATGCCCGGTTCAACGCTGCTTGCCATGAATGCTTGTCGCGGCAATCATTGGCGGCGCGCAAGATTCATGCGTGACGTACCGCACGCCTGGCGCTTAACGATGGCGTCCTGGCGTTTTCCAGCCCTTGCGTGCGCAATTGCGGCGCACCATCATGAGAATCGCACAGCCTGCAAATCACGCGGGCGGGGAGAAGCGATATGGCGAGCTACAAAAAAATCCTGCTGTGTTACGACGGCTCGCGCGAAGGCCGCAAGGCATTGCGTTGCGGCGCCGATCTTGCGCTCGATCTGCAAGCGGAAACGCACTTGCTCTCGGTCGTCGACATGCGCTCGACCATTGCCCAGAGCGCCGGCCTGCTCACCGATGTGGCCTGCGGCCGCTTTGAGGAAACGGCCCGCGAAATCCTTCAGGAGGGCGTTGACTGGCTGACCGAGCGTGGCGTGCACGCCCAGGGGCATTTCGCGTTCGGGCATCCGATCGACGAAATTGCGAACCTGGCCAACGAGCTCCAGGTCGACCTCGTGGTCGTGGGACATCGCTGCCGCACCGGGCTCTCGCGCTGGTGGATGGGCGCGGGCAATACGCCGCTGCTCGACCGCGTGTCGTGCAGCATTCTGGTGGCGTGCTCGTCGGCCGCCGAGGAAAAGCAGCAAGCCGCCGCAGCCTAGCGCGCGGAAAACCTGGAAAGCGCGAGCACGGGCCCGGACGATCGGGAGATCGGCGGGCCCGCCAGGCGCGAACCGGCCCGGCGGCGCATCACATGCGTGCCGGTCCGTGGTTCAGGTCAGTTCGGGTTCGGGGCGTTGCCCTCGTTCAACTCGACCGACGCGAGCTTCCACGAGAAGAGTCCATGACGCTGCAAGATGGCGGCATAGTGCTCGCCCGTGGCGCTGCGATCCCACGTGAGCGCGAACTCGTTGAGGCTGCGATAACCCGCCGTGGTGACCGGCCGCGCTTCGGGCGCGGGATTGCCTGAAGCCGCCTGGGCGGGTGGGGAGGCCGGGGCGGCTGCGGAAGCGGGGGCCGACTGCGAACCCGCCTCCTGCGGCGGCGGCGCGTGAGGACGCTCGCCGGGCTTGCCCGTGGGCGGCATGCCGCTCAGTAGCGCGGCGACGCCCTCCGGCGTGGCATAGGCATCCACGAGCGGCCCGATCAGCGCCGCACCGATCACGGCGCCGAGAATCAGCAGCGGATTGCTGCTGTGCTCCGCATGAATGCGCTCTCGCAGCATTTCGCCAACCTGCTGCTTGAGGCTCACGCGCAGCGCCGGGTAATCGACGTACTGATTGAGCGTGGCGGCGTCGCGCGCGTCGGCAGCAGCCTTCATGCGATTCACCGCGATATAGGGCGACGCGTAGGCGTAGCCGAGCGCGGCCACAAACACGGCAACCGCGACCGTGATGGCGACGGGCTTCTTCCAGTCTCGGGATTTACGTGGGGGCGTCAGGGATTCCGTCATCAAATTCGGACAAATCGTTCAAACACGGTGTTGACCGCAATCCGGCGAAAACGATCCCCGACACTGCCCCTTTTTACGTCAGAAAGGCCTTGGTGCCGCTTGTGGCCCCTTGTTGCCGCTTATTGCATTGTGGCGCCGGGTGAGCGCTTATTTCGCGAGCGCCCCAGGCAGATCGCTTTGCTGCTCGGCGATGCAGCGGTCGATTGCGCGGCATACGGCGTCCACCGTACCGACCAGGATGAGCCGCGACGGGCCTTGGTAGACGCGCACGGGCGCCCGGCGCATGGGCTGCTCGGTGTTGATCGTGCTGTTGAGCGAGACGCGCGCGAACGCCGGTTGCGCCGAGGGCAGCGCGGGCAGGTCGGCCGCACTGGCCGCCACCATCTCGGGGGTGTCTTCGAAGAGCGAGCCGTTCAGTGCGGCAGTTGTGGCGCGCACTTCGCGAACCGCGCACGAGGCGACTCCACGCAGGTGGCGCAGACGGCCGAATTGACGGAAGGGCAGCAAGCGGGCAAGGCGTTCCATGGCTCTCTCCAGAGAATGCGCGCAGGGCGCGCAAGCGGATTTATCAGAATTCGGTAGGGCGAATCAGGCCGACTGCAATGCCTTCCAGCGCGAAATCCGCGCTGCCGGCCTCGACGAAAATGTTCTCGTAGTCGGGGTTCTCGGCGATCAGCTCGACGCCGTTCGGGCGGCGCTTCAGGCGTTTGACGGTGACGTCGTCGCCCAGACGCGCCACGATGATCTGGCCGTCCTTCGCCTCGCTTTTCTTCTGCACGGCGAGCAGGTCGCCGTCGAATATGCCGGCGTCGCGCATGGAGAGGCCGCGCACCTTCAGGAGATAGTCCGGCCGGCTCGAGAAGAGCGCCGGGTCGCACATGTAGTTCTGCGAGATGTGCTCCTGCGCGAGGATCGGGCTGCCCGCCGCGACCCGGCCGACGAGCGGCAGCGAGAGCTGCATGATGCTGGCGTGCGGCAGCGTGAACTGGTGCGGCAGGTCGTCGGGCCCCGGCATGAGGCGGATGCCGCGCGAGGCGCCCGCAGCCAGTTCGATCACGCCCTTGCGCGCCAGTGCGCGCAGGTGCTCCTCGGCCGAGTTGGCCGAGCTGAAGCCGAGTTCCGCCGCGATTTCGGCGCGTGTGGGCGGGAAGCCCGTGCGCTCGATCGCCCGGCGAACCAGATCGAAAACCTGCTGCTGTCGTGCGGTGAGTTTGGTCATGGCGCCACTGTATGTTTGAACAGGTAACTGTATTTTTATACAGTATTCGCCGCTTTTCAAGTGTTACTTGAAGTTCGTCATCCGGGCGTTGCCATGACGCCGTTTTCCCGCGTTGACACGGACGAAATCGTGCTGTGACAGCGACTTCCTCTGTCCTTACCACTTTTGCGTATTAAAGAATGAAGAAACATTATTTTTAATGATGTAAGCGGATCGCTAGACTGGCCTCCATCGATAGCTGAAAACCACACACGAGAACGGAGAACAGATAGATGGGCACGACCAATACGGGGCGCGGGGGCTGGCTGAAGACGCTGGCGGCAAAACTGGTGATCGGCGTGGCGCCTCTCGCGGCGTCGTTCGCAGGCATCGCGGCGATGGCGCCCGCAACGGCTCACGCGGATACGTCGCTGCTCAACGTCTCCTACGATCCGACCCGCGAGCTGTACCAGGACATCAACGAGGCCTTCATCAAGCAGTGGAAGGCCAAAACGGGCGAAACGCTCACCATCAAGCAGTCGCACGGCGGCTCGGGCGCGCAGGCGCGCTCGGTGCTTGACGGCCTGCAAGCCGATGTCGTGACGCTGGCGCTCGCCTGGGACATCGACGCGCTCGCCAACAAGGGCATCGTCGCGAAGGACTGGCAAAAGCGCCTGCCCGACAACGCGTCGCCGTACACGTCGACCATCGTGTTCCTCGTGCGCAAGGGCAACCCCAAGCACATCAAGGACTGGGACGACCTGACCAAGCCGGGCGTGTCGATCGTCACGCCGAATCCGAAGACCTCGGGTGGCGCGCGCTGGAACTATCTCGCGGCGTGGGCGTATGCGCTGCACCAGCCGGGCGGCAACGAGCAGAAGGCGAAGGAGTTCGTCACGAAGCTCTACAAGAATGCGGGCGTGCTCGATTCGGGCGCGCGCGGCGCGACGACGAGCTTCGTGCAGCGCGATATCGGCGACGTGCTGATCGCATGGGAAAACGAAGCGTTCCTCTCGCTCAAGGAGTTCGGCCCGGAGAAGTTCGAGATCGTGGTGCCTTCGGTGAGCATTCTGGCTGAGCCGCCGGTCGCCGTGGTGGACAAGGTCGTCGACAAGAAGGGCACGCGCAAGCAGGCCGAAGCGTACTTGCAGTTCCTCTATAGCGAAGAGGGCCAGGAGATCGCGGCGAAGAACTTCTACCGTCCGCGTTCGAACAAGGTGCCGGCTGCGCTCACCGCGAAGTTTCCGAAGCTGAAGCTCTATACGGTGGACGACACGTTCGGCGGCTGGACCAACGCGCAGAAGACGCATTTCGCAGATGGCGGCGTGTTCGACTCGATCTACCAGCCGCAGTAAGGCACGCAGTTAGGCACGCAGTTAGGCAGACAGCATCGAATGCAGTACCGGTCGGGATCCGGCAACAATCCGACCGCATAACAATGAAGCGCGCCCAAGGGCGCGCTTTTCGGCGCCGCTCCGGAGCACAGGAAGCGCGCAACCCATGTCTGGACGATGAGCATGACGACGTTTCAATCGACGTTTCGATTACGCAAGCCCAGCGCGCTGCCGGGCTTCGGCATAACGCTCGGCATCACGGTGGCTTACCTGAGCCTCGTGGTGCTCATTCCGCTTGCCGCCACCTTCCTCAAGACGGCCACGCTCGACTGGAGCCAGTTCGTGCGTGCCGTGTGGTCGCCGCGCGTGATCGCGTCGTACCGGCTCACGTTCACGGCGGCGCTCGGCGCGGCGCTGATCAACGCGGCGTTCGGTTTCCTGCTCGCGTGGGTGCTGGTGCGCTACACGTTCCCGTTCAAGCGCGTGATCGACGCGCTCGTCGACCTGCCGTTCGCGCTGCCCACCTCCGTGGCTGGCATTTCGCTGGCCGCAGTGTATGCGGGCAATGGCTGGATCGGCCAGTACCTGCAACCGCTCGGCTTGAAGGTCGCGTTCACGCCGCTCGGCGTGCTCGTCGCGCTGACGTTCATCGGCTTGCCGTTTGTCGTGCGCACGGTGCAGCCTGTGCTCGAGGACTTCGAGCGCGAGCAGGAAGAGGCCGCCGCGTGCCTGGGCGCCTCGCGCTGGCTCACGTTCCGCCGCGTGGTGCTGCCCTCGGTGCTGCCGGCGCTCCTCACCGGCTTCGCGCTCGCGTTCGCGCGCGCGCTGGGCGAGTACGGATCGGTCATCTTCATCGCCGGCAATGTGCCGATGAAGTCGGAGATCACGTCGCTGCTCATCATCACGAAGCTCGAACAATACGACTACGCAGGCGCCACGGCGCTCGCCGTGGTCATGCTTTGCGTCTCGTTCGTCATGCTGCTCCTCATCAATTCGTTGCAGTGGTATCTGCAACGCCGCACGAGCCGGGGTGTGTCGGCAGGCAGCGCGCCGAATGCGGTTGCGGGCGCAACGATTGCCGGAGGTGCGCAATGAGCACGCTGCCGCAACAACGAAGCGTCCGGCGGCCGGATCCCGTCACCGAAGCGCCGTGGGTGCGCTGGCTCCTGACCGGCGTTTCGCTCGTGTTTCTCGCGCTGTTTCTGGTGGTGCCGCTCGTCGCCGTGTTCTGGCAGGCGCTCTCGAAGGGCATCGGTTTCTATTTCGAGTCGCTCGCCGACCCCGACGCGCTCGCGGCGATCAAGCTCACGCTGATCACCGCCGCGATCGCCGTGCCGCTCAATCTGGCGTTCGGCCTCGCTGCCTCGTGGGCGATCGCGAAGTTCGAGTTTCGCGGCAAGGCGCTGCTCACCACGCTGATCGACCTGCCGTTCTCGGTGTCGCCCGTGATCTCGGGCCTCATCTACGTGCTGCTGTTCGGCGCGCAGGGCTGGCTCGGGCCGTGGCTCGAAGACCATAACGTGCAGATCATCTTCGCCGTGCCCGGCATCGTGCTCGCGACGATCTTCGTGACGTTCCCGTTCGTCGCGCGCGAACTGATTCCGCTGATGCAGGCGCAAGGCAACGACGAGGAAGAGGCCGCGCACGTGCTGGGCGCCTCGGGCTGGCAGATGTTCCGCCGCGTGACGCTGCCCAATATCCGCTGGGGCTTGCTGTACGGCGTGATTCTTTGCAATGCGCGCGCGATGGGCGAGTTCGGCGCGGTTTCGGTGGTGTCGGGCCATATTCGCGGCCAGACCGACACGATGCCGCTGCATGTGGAAATCCTCTACAACGAATACAACTTCGCGGCGGCGTTCGCCGTGGCCTCGCTGCTCGCGTTGCTCGCGCTCGTGACGCTGGGCCTGAAGCTGCTCGCTGAGCGCCGCCTGTCGGCCGAGCTGCGCGGCGCGGACGACGTTCCCGCGCACGCCGGGCCGCCTGCGGCCGCGTACGCACAAGCTTCGCAGCAACCCTCGCAAGCCGCCGCCGCCGCGCCGCGCGCCGCGCGTCAACCGATTCAAGTGGGAGAGCAGTAACATGGGCATCACCGTCAGCAATCTGCAAAAGCGCTTCGGCGATTTCACCGCCCTCGACAACGTCTCGCTCGACTTTCCGCCGGGCGAACTCGTCGCATTGCTCGGCCCCTCCGGTTGTGGCAAGACCACGCTGCTGCGCGTCATCGCGGGTCTCGAGTACGCCGACGCGGGCCAGGTCGTGCTGCAAGGTCAGGACGTGGGCGAAGTGGGGGCGCGTGAGCGTCAGGTCGGCTTCGTGTTTCAGCATTACGCGCTCTTTCGCCACATGACGGTGTTCGAGAACGTGGCGTTCGGCCTGCGCGTGAAGCCGCGCAACGAGCGGCCCTCGGAAGCCGTGATTCGTGAAAAGGTGCACGAGCTGCTCAAGCTCGTGCAGCTCGACTGGCTCGCGCAGCGCTATCCGTCCGAGCTTTCGGGCGGCCAGCGTCAACGTATCGCACTCGCTCGCGCGCTCGCCGTGGAGCCGAAGGTGCTGCTGCTCGACGAGCCGTTCGGCGCGCTGGACGCCAAGGTGCGCAAGGAACTGCGCTCGTGGCTGCGCCGCCTGCACGACGACCTGCACATCTCGACGATCTTCGTGACGCACGACCAGGAAGAGGCGCTCGAAGTGGCCGACCGCATCGTCGTGATGAATCACGGGCATGTGGAGCAGGTGGGCAGTCCGCAGGACGTCTACGATCATCCGCAAACCGCTTTCGTCTACGAATTCCTCGGCGCGGCGAACCGGCTGCGCGGGCGCGTGGACGGGCGCGGCTTCGTGGCCGACGGCGCCGCGCAGCCGATCTCGGTGCACGCAAGCTTCGAAGGTCCGGCGCTCGCCTACGTGCGGCCGCACGACCTCGTGCTGCATCGCGAGGCGAGCGACCATCGCGACGGCATCGTCGTGGATGTGCGCCGCGTCGTGACGCTTGGCGGCTCGGTGCGCGTGGAGCTGGAAAGCCGCACGGGCGGTGCGCTGGAAGCCGAGCTCGACCGCGAGTCGTGGCGCGCGCTCGGCCTGGCGGTGGGCGAGGGCGTGACGGCGGTGCCGCGCGGGCTGCGCGTATTCCCCGCGCAATGAAGGTATAGAAAGCGGCGTAAAGCACGCGCAATGAGCGTTACAGTGCTTGCATCGACTAAAACGAATAATCGGTCAGCAGTATCGGAGAGAAGACCATGAATTTTCAGCAGTTGCGTTTCGTGCGCGAAGCCGTGCGGCAGAACATGAACCTGACCGAAGTGGCGAACGTGCTGTACACGTCGCAGTCGGGTGTTTCCAAGCAGATCAAGGATCTCGAGGACGAGCTCGGCGTGGATATCTTTATCCGCCGCGGCAAGCGTCTGACCGGTCTCACGGAGCCGGGCAAGGCGGTACATCAACTGATCGAGCGCATGCTGCTCGACGCAGAAAACCTGCGCCGCGTGGCGCGCCAGTTCGCGGACCAGGACAGCGGCCACCTCGTGGTGGCGACGACCCACACGCAGGCGCGCTACGCGCTGCCGAAGGTCGTGCACCAGTTCCGCGAGGTGTTTCCGAAGGTTCATCTCGCGCTGCGCCAGGGCAACCCGCAGCAGATTGCGCAGATGATCATCAATGGCGAGGCCGACATCGGCATTTCGACCGAGGCGCTCGATCGCTTCCCGGACATCGTGACGTTCCCGTGCTATTCGTGGCATCACGTGGTTGTGGTGCCGAAGACGCACCCGCTCGTGGGCCGCGAGAACCTCACGCTCGAAGACGTGGCCGAGTATCCGATCATCACCTATGACCAGGACTTCACGGGCCGCTCGCATATCGACCAGGCGTTCGCCAAGGTCGGCGTGGTGCCCGACGTGGTGCTCACCGCCATCGACGCCGACGTGATCAAGACCTACGTCGAACTGGGCATGGGCGTGGGCGTGGTCGCGGCAATGGCCTACGACCCGAAGCGCGACACCGAACTCGTCGCGCTCGACACGGAGCATCTGTTTGAGGCGAGCACGACGCGCGTCGGTCTGCGCAAGGGCGCGTTTCTGCGCCAGTACGCGTACCGGCTCATCGAGATGTTCGCGCCGCAGCTCTCCGAGCAGCAGATCGCGAGCCAGCTGCGCGAAGTGGGTTAAAGACGGACGGATTTTCCGGGCGGCGGCGGATCGCTTAAAATCGCCGCCATGAATACTTCCGTTTCGACTTCCTCATCGGCGGCGGCGGGCCGGCCGCTCCCGTGCATCGCCGTGCTCGCCACGGGCGGCACCATTGCGGGCTCCGCGGCCGACGCCGCGAACACCGCCGGCTACCAGGCGGGCGTGATCGGCGTCGCGCAACTGCTGGCGGCCGTGCCGGGTCTCGACGCCGTCGCGCGGATTCACGCCGAGCAGGTCGCGAGCATCGACAGCAAGGACATGTCGCTCGCGCTATGGAGCACGCTCGCGCAGCGCGTGAACGAACTGCTCGCGAGCGACGACATCGACGGCGTGGTGATCACGCACGGCACCGACACGCTCGAAGAAACGGCGTACCTGCTGCAACTCACGGTGAAGAGCGCGAAGCCTTGTGTGCTGACGGCGGCGATGCGGCCGGCCACGGCGCTCTCGGCCGACGGTCCGCTCAATCTGCTCAACGCCGTTACGCTCGCCGCGAGCAAGGCGGCGGCGGGGCAGGGCGTGCTCGTGGCGTTCAACAACCGCATTCACTGCGCGCGCGACGTCGCGAAGTTCAGCACCTATGCGGTGGACGCGTTCCAGTCGCCGGAAATCGGCGCGCTGGGCTGGGTGCAGGACGGCCGGGTGGAATTCCAGCGCCGCGCGCTGCGCCCGCATACGGTCGATGCGCCGTTCAGCGCAAGCGTGCCATGGCCGCAGGTCGAGATCGTGACGAGTTACGCGGGCGTCTCGCGCGCGGCCGTCGAAGCGCTCGTGGCCGCGGGGGTGGACGGTCTCGTTGTGGCGGGCACCGGCAACGGCTCGATTCACGGCGCGTTGCAGCAGGCGCTGGCCGAGGCTGCGAGCAAGGGCGTGCCCGTGGTGCGCGCCTCACGCGTGGGCTCCGGCCATGTCATGCATAACGGCGCGGCGAAGGACGATGCGCTCGGCTTTGTTTCCTCCGGCACGCTCAGCCCGTACAAGTCGCGTGTGCTGCTGCTGCTCGCGCTTGCCGCCGGCATGACCGACAAGGCGTCGTTGCAGCACGTATTCGATACGTTCTGATGTAAAAGCGCGTTAAAAGCGCGTTAAAAGCGCGAAGCAGCACGAAATCTCGCGTGAAAGAAAACGGGCCTGACGTATCTTCGCCAGGCCCGTTTCGTTTGCGGCCGTGCCCGGGTGTGCTTACCGGAGCGGCGGAATCACAAGCACCTGGCCGGGATAGATCTTGTCCGGGCTCTTGAGCATCGGCGTGTTCGCCTGGAAGATCGCGTCGTTCCTCGCGCCGCTGCCGTAGTACTTCTCGGCGATCTTCCAGAGGTTGTCGCCGGACACCACCGTGTGGTGCTGCGCCTGGGCGGCCGGATTCGTCACGGTCATCTGGTCGTCGACCTTGTCGACGTTCTGCACATTGCCTGCCGCGACGAGAATCTTCTCTTTCGTCGGCTGGTCGGCGGCGTTGCCGGTGACCGTCACGGTGTGCGAGACGCCGTCGTAGACCACGCCGAGGTTGTCGGCGTCGAGACCCTGCGAGCGGATATAGGCCGCGATCGCGTCGCCGGCCTTCTGGTTCAGCGCGGCGAGATTGGCAGCGGCGTTGGCCGGTGCCGCGGCCGGTTGTGCGGCGGCGGGCGTTGCGACCGCACCGAACAGCTTTTCGCCGGCTTCCTTGATGAAATTGACGATGCCCATCGATCACACTCCTCACGTGCTGGAAATGACTGGGTGTTCACGCGTTCGCGTCCACCTTGACCCGTCTGCATGACAGCCGGATGAAAGCACGATTCTAGAAACGCGGTCGTGAAGGCGTCCATCGGAGCCGCGTCAAAGAGTGTGAAACGTGGGGGAAGTGCAGGAGCAAAACAAAAAGGGCATCCGACGCGCGGACACCCGATGACGACGTCTGACCGACCAAGGCTTCCCCGTCGTCACCGGGCGCCGCTTTCGGACCCCACTGGCCGCCCTCAGCCCAGAGCGGCACCGATTTGCCTCGCGGCGGTTGCCGCCGCCGCGAAGCGCCCCACGGGAGGCTCGTGCGCCGTAGTGATGGCGCGCGAGCCGGTATGCGTGATCCGGTCCTGCGGGCAGCTCGCGCGTCGCGTCGCGCGAACCGCCTTCATGCTGCTGCTGACGCTGGCTCAGGCCGCCTTCACTTGCGCTTGCGGCTGCGCGATCTCGAAGTTCGCCATGATCTCGAGCGCGCGGATCATCGCCGAGTGGTCCCACGCTTTGCCGCCGTTCGCCGCGCACACGCTGAAGAGTTGCTGCGCGCTGGCCGTGTGCGGCAGGGCGAGACCGAGCTTGCGTGCGCCGTCGATGGCGAGGTTCAGGTCCTTCTGGTGCAGCTCGATCCGGAAGCCAGGGTCGAAGGTGCGCTTCGTCATGCGTTCGCCGTGCACTTCGAGAATGCGCGACGAAGCAAAGCCGCCCATGAGCGCCTTGCGCACGCGCTCGGGGTCGGCGCCCGAGCGCGCCGCGAACAGCAGCGCTTCGGCCACGGCCTCGATATTCAGCGCGACGATGATCTGGTTCGCCACCTTGCAGGTCTGGCCCGCGCCGTTGTCGCCGATGAGCGAGATGTTCTTGCCCATCAGCTCGAACAGCGGCAAGGCCCGCTCGAACGCCTTCTGCGGGCCGCCCACCATGATCGTGAGCGTGGCTTCGCGTGCGCCGACTTCGCCGCCCGAGACCGGCGCGTCGAGATAGTCGCAGCCGAGTGCGTTGATCTGCTTCGCGAACTGTTGCGTTTCGAGCGGCGAGATCGAGCTCATGTCGATCACGAGCTTGCCAGCCGAAAGACCCTTGGCCACGCCGTCGTCGGCGAACAGGACGTTGGCGACATCAGGCGTGTCCGGCACCATCACGATGACGATGTCCGACACCTTCGCGACGGCCGTCGAATCGGCGACGACCTCGGTTTGCGCGCGCAGGTCGTCGGGCACGGGGAACTTGCCGTTCACGGCGAGCGTGTGACCGCCCTTGATGAGGTTGCGCGCCATGTGCGCGCCCATGATGCCGAGTCCGATAAAGCCAATCTTTGCCATCTTGTGTGTCTCCGTTAAAGCGAATTCGGGGGTGTCGCGTGAATCACGCGAGTTCGGCGGTGCGTTGCTTCGCGCTGCGCAGCCAGGCGAGGCCTTCGACGGTCGTCGTGCGCGGCTTGTACTCGCAGCCGATGTGACCGTCATAGCCGAGCGTGTCGAGCAGGTCGAACAGGAACGGGTAGTTGATTTCGCCCGTGCCGGGTTCGTTGCGGCCAGGATTGTCGGCGAGCTGGATATGGGCGATCTTCGCGAAGTGCTTCTTGATCGTCGCGGCGAGTTCGCCTTCCATGCGCTGCATGTGATAGATGTCGTATTGCAGGAACAGGTTGTCCGAGCCGGTCTTCTCGATCACGTCGAGCGCTTCGGCCGAGCGGTTCAGCGCGAAGCCGGGAATGTCGTACGCGTTGCACGGCTCGACCAGCAGACGGATGCCTTCGCGCTTGAGTTCGCCGGCGGCGTAGCGCAGGTTCTCGACGATCGTGGCGAGTGCCGTTTCGCGGTCAATGCCCGCCGTCGGGATGCCGACGAGACAATTGAGTTGCGGCACCTTCAGCGCCTTTGCATAGTCGATCGCGCGGCCCACGCCTTCCTGGAACTCGCCACGACGATCGGGCAGGCAGGCAATGCCGCGTTCGCCCGCTTCCCAGTTGCCGGCGGGCAGATTGTGGAGCACGAGCTTCAAGCCGTTCGCTTCCAGGCGCTCGGCCAGATCGGCCGCCTTGAACGGATACGGGAACAGGAACTCCACGGCGTCGAAGCCCGCTTGCGCCGCCGCGGCAAAGCGGTCGAGGAAGGGCACTTCGTTGAACAGCATGGTGAGATTCGCGGCAAATTTCGGCATGGGTGTGTCTCTCGGGGCAATGAGTGGGTGAGAGGCCGCTTTTCGCACGTCAGGGCTGAGTGCGAAAAGCGGAGCAAGGCAATCACGCTAAATCGTCAGGATTGCAGAGCGACCGCCGTCGGTGCGTGCTCGGGCTTTTCTGCAAGTTCCTCGAACTCGTTGATCGAGTCGATTTCGGTGCCCATCGAGATATTGGTCACGCGCTCCAGAATCACCTCGACGACGACCGGCACGCTGTGCTCGGCGGCAAGCGCCTGAGCCTGCTTCAGGGCCGGTGCGATTTCTTCCGGCTTGAACACGCGCAGCGCCTTGCAGCCGAGCCCTTCGGCCACCGCCACGTGATCGACGCCATACCCTTCCAACTCGGGTGCGTTGATGTTCTCGAACGCGAGCTGCACGCAGAAGTCCATGTCGAACTGGCGCTGCGCCTGGCGGATCAGGCCGAGGTACGAGTTGTTCACGACCACGTGCACATACGGCATCTTGAACTGCGCACCCACGGCCAGTTCTTCGATCATGAACTGGAAGTCGTAGTCGCCGGAAAGCGCCACGATGGGCCGCGTCGGGTCGGCTGCGCGCACGCCGAGCGCCGCCGGAATCGTCCAGCCGAGCGGGCCTGCCTGGCCGCAGTTGATCCAGTTGCGCGCCTTGTACACGTGCAGGAACTGCGCGCCCGCGATCTGCGAAAGACCGATCGTGCTCACGTAGCAGGTGTCGCGGCCAAACGCCTTGTTCATCTCTTCGTACACGCGCTGCGGCTTGATCGGCGTGTTTTCGAAGTGCGTCTTGCGGTGCAGGGTGCGCTTGCGTTCCTGGCAATCGGCCACCCACGCGCTGCGGTCCTTGAGCTTGCCCGCGGCCTTCCATTCCTGCGCGACTTCGACGAAGAGTTCGAGCGCGGCCTTCGCGTCCGACACGATGCCGAGATCCGGGCCGAACACGCGCCCGATCTGCGTCGGTTCGATGTCGACGTGCACGAACTTGCGGCCCTTCGTGTAGACCTCGACGCTACCCGTATGGCGATTCGCCCAACGGTTGCCGATGCCGAGCACGAAGTCGGAGGCGAGCATCGTGGCGTTGCCGTAGCGGTGCGAGGTTTGCAGGCCGACCATGCCGGCCATGAGCGGGTGGTCGTCGGCAATCGCGCCCCACGACATGAGCGTCGGGATCACGGGCACGCCCACCGTTTCTGCGAACTGCACGAGCAGGTCTTCGGCCGCCGCGTTGAGCACGCCGCCGCCCGAGACGATCAACGGCTTGTCGCTCGCGTTGAGCAGTTCGAGCGCGGCTTCGATCTGCTTGCGGCTCGCGCGCGGCTTGTAGACCGGCAGCGGCTCATAGGTGTCGATGTCGAATTCGATTTCGGCGAGTTGCACGTCGATCGGCAGATCGACCAGCACCGGGCCCGGACGGCCCGAGCGCATGAGGTGGAACGCCTGCTGGAACACGCGCGGCACGAGCGCGGGCTCGCGCACGGTCACGGCCCACTTGGTGACGGGCTTGGCGATCGATTCGATGTCGACGGCCTGGAAGTCTTCTTTGTAGAGGCGGGCGCGCGGCGCCTGGCCCGTGATCGCGAGAATCGGAATCGAGTCGGCGGACGCGGAATACAGGCCCGTGATCATGTCGGTGCCCGCGGGGCCCGAGGTGCCGACGCACACGCCGATGTTGCCGGGCGTGGCACGCGTATAGCCTTCGGCCATATGCGAGGCGCCTTCAACGTGGCGTGCCAGCACGTGGCTGATGCCGCCGGACTTCTTCATCGCCGAATAGAACGGATTGATGGCTGCGCCCGGCACGCCGAAAGCGGTATCGATGCCTTCTTTTTCGAGCACCAGAACGGCGGCGTCGACGGCTCTCATTTTGGCCATGATTGTCTCCTGAATGTCGCGTATGCAAGGAATGGCTAAGCGGTTGAGGCCCACTTTAGAGCCGCAGGAAAGGTTTGATAAGATCAGTCCAGGTCGTTTATTCCGAAACAAAAAGTATGGAATGCAGGTGGGACGGCGCTTGCGGCGCGCGTCCGGACCATGGAGACAGGAAATGGACCGCTTCAAGCAGATCGAAACCTTCGTGCGCGTCGCGGACGCGGGCAGTCTCGCGGCGGCGGCGCTCGAGGAGGGCGTCTCGCCGGTCATACTCGGGCGGCGCATCGACGCGCTCGAAAAGCGCCTGGGCGTGAAGCTCATCTACCGCTCGACGCGGCGGCTCGTGGTGAGCGAGGAGGGCGGGGCGTTTCTCGAACGTTGCCGCGGGTTGCT
Source organism: Paraburkholderia unamae (assembly GCF_003096875.1). NCBI lineage: Bacteria > Pseudomonadati > Pseudomonadota > Betaproteobacteria > Burkholderiales > Burkholderiaceae > Paraburkholderia > Paraburkholderia unamae. Next base: position 77,067 of record NZ_QEOB01000027.1, on the reverse strand, counting down.
CGCTGACTGGGATCAGGCCGAGAACGAGCTTTCGGCCGGGCGGCAGGTGGTGAGCGGGCATCTGATCGTCTCGGCGCCGGCCGCGTTCGGGCGCAAGCACGTCGCGCCGCTCGCGCCCGAATTTCTCGCCGACAAGCCCGAACTTCAGGTGTCGTTCAATCTCACCGACCGCGTGGTCGATCTCGTGCGCGAAGGCTACGACCTGTCGATCCGCATCGGCGGCGCGGTGGATCCTAATTTCGTGGCCGTGAAGCTTGCTTCGAACCGCCGCGTGGTGTGCGGCACGCCCGAGTACTTTCGCAAGCACGGCCGCCCGCAGGCGCTCGAAGACCTGCCGGGCCACAATTGTCTTGCCTTCAACCTGCAAGGCGGACAAAACCGCGGCTGGTACTTCAGCCGCAACGGCAAGCTCGTGACCGTGCGCGTGGGCGGCACGCTCGACTGCAACGACGGCGAGCTGCTGCACCGCTGGGTGACCGAGGGCCTCGGCCTTGGCTGGCGCTCGACCTGGGAAATCGACGCGCAACTCGCGCGCGGCGAACTGGAAACGGTGCTCGACGAGTACGCGCTGCCCGAGTACGACATCCTCGCGGTGTACCCGCAGCAGCGTTATGTGCCCGCCCGCGTGCGCTATTTCATCGACTACCTCAAGGAGGTCTACGCGCGCCCGGGGTATTGGACCGGCGCGCAGTGAAGGCGCAGCCGGCCAGGCGTGAAGGCGTCGGGCAGCGCATCGGCGCGCATTGCCGATTTATTTTTCGCTTTCGTGTGGACACGGCGGGAATAAACTTGGCCCAGCGTTGGTAGTGCTTGCAGGGCGGCCGAGGTCGCGCGAGACAGACGAAGACGCGAGGGGACGACGTGGGCGAAGCCGCGTACGAGCAGGACGAGGCAGGGCGCAGCCGCCGCTTTCAGGCGCTGGCGCTGCCGCATCTCGATGCGGCCTACAACCTCGCGCGCTGGCTTTCGCGCAATCCGCGCGACGCCGAGGACATTGTCCAGGAGGCGTTTCTGCGGGCGTTTCGCTTCTTCGACGCCTTTCGCGGCGATGAGGCGCGCCCTTGGCTGCTCGCGATCGTGCGGCGCGTCTGGTACGACGAATGGCGGCGGCGCGCGGGCGCCGAAGAGGTGGCGCCGTTCGACGAATTGCGCGACGACGCACCGCTCGAAGGCTGGGAGACCGGCGGCGTCGATCCCGAGACGCTCGCGATTCGCGCCGAGGACTCGCGCCACGTGCACGACGCGCTCAAGCGCCTGCCGGTGGAGTTTCGGGAAGTGCTGGTGCTGCGCGAACTGGAAGAACTCGGCTACCGCGAGATCGCGGCGATTGCCGACCTGCCCGTGGGCACGGTGATGTCGCGCCTGGCGCGCGGCAGGCGGCGCCTCGCGACACTGCTGGCGGATTATCGCGGGCAGAGCGCGGACGAGCGCGGCCGGGCGACGGCTGGCGAAGCAGGAAACGATTCGGTCGGTCGCGCCCAGGATTGCGCGGGCGACAAGTCAGGAGCAGGGGAAAGCAGTCAAGCCAGGAGACCATCCGGCCGGGGGACCGGCGGTCGGTTCCGCGAGGAGCCGGCCGCCGACGGCGGAGCGCCATTGCGCCGTCGGCCGCGCCCCGAGAGCCACACCACGGAGGCGCCCGATGAACTGTAACGAAGCGCGCCCGCTGGTCGACGCGAGCGTCGATCGAGAACTTTCCGCCGCCGACGAATGGCGCGTGCGCGAGCATCTGTCCGGCTGCGCGCAATGCCGCCGCGCCGCCGACGACGCGCAGGCCATTTCCCGCGTGATTCGCACCGCGCCCTATCACCGCGCGCCCGCCGGGCTCGCGGCGCGCATCGTCGCCGCGTTGCCCGCCACGGACGCCGCGCCCGCGACGTCTGCGCCTTCTCGTGCGCGCGATTCGGGGTGGCGCGACTGGCTGCGGGGCTGGTGGCCGCGCGATGGGGCGGCGGCCGGCAGCCGCGGCTATCCGGGTGCGATGCAAGGCCCTCTGCAAGGCCCGCGCGCGGCGACGCTCGCGTGGTTCGGTTGCGCCGTGTTGATCCTTTGCGCGCTGGCCGTGATCGCCACGCTGCATCTGCGCCGCCCGGCCACGGACGCCGCTTTCGTCGACGACCTCGTGTCGAGCCATGTGCGCGCCCAGATCTCGGGCCGCGACCTCGACGTCATCTCGACGGACCGTCACACCGTGAAGCCGTGGTTCAACGGCCGCATCGACTACGCGCCGCCCGTGTTCGATCTCGCGCAGCAGGGTTTTGCGCTGGCGGGCGGCCGCCTCGACTATGTGGGGCGCGAGCGGGTGGCGGTGCTCGTCTATCACTATCGCAAGCACGTGATCGACGTCTATGTGTTCCCCCCCGGCGCGAGCGGCGCCGCCGTGTCGGGCGCCGCGCCGCCGCACACGAGCGACGGCTACGCGCTCCAGCGCTGGCAGGCGGCGGGCATGACGTGGTGGGCCGTGACGGACGCCGGCGCGGACGCACTGGACGGCCTGCGCGCGGCGCTCGACGCCCGTCTGACGGCGGGCGCGAGCGAGGCCGCTGGCGGCTAGCCGCGCAAGTCATTGAAAACACGCCCGAATCATCGCGCAAACGCATGATCTGCCTTGCGTGCGTAGCCCATCCGCGCTACAATCTTCGGCTTCTCACTTGCCGCACCGGTTCCGACGCCCGGGTGGCTTTAATCCACAAGGAGTGAATATGCGTCATTACGAAATCGTCTTCATCGTGCATCCCGATCAGAGCGAGCAAGTGCCCGCCATGATCGAGCGCTACAAGGGCACGATCACCTCGCACGGTGGTCAGATCCACCGCATCGAAGACTGGGGCCGTCGTCAACTGGCCTACATGATCGAGAAACTCGCGAAGGCTCACTACGTCTGCATGAACATCGAATGCGACCAGACCACGCTCGACGAACTGGAACACGCGTTCAAGTTCAACGACGCTGTTCTGCGTCACCTCATCGTCAAGATGAAGAAGGCCGAAACCGGTCCGTCGCCGATGATGAAGGAAGTGCAGCGCGAAGAAGCCAAGAAGGCGGCTGCTCAGCCGACCGAAGCGCAGGCTTAATTACACAAGCCATCAGGATTCGAGCTCATTTGCCTAAGCCAACTGCGTGAACAGGCTGCAACTCACGGCTAGCGTCGTCGAACGCGAACCGGTGCGGTACACCCCCGCCGGCGTTCCGATCGCAAGCGTCACGTTGCAGCACCGCACTGAGGTCGTCGAAGCCGGCATTCCCCGCTTCGTCGAACTCACGATGCCCGCGGTGGCGGCCGGCAAGGCCTGCGGTCTCGTGGAAAGCTGCGAGATGGGCGTGGAAGCGCTCTTCACCGGTTTTCTGGCGAAAAAGCACCGCAACGCGCGAACCCTGGTGTTTCACATCACCGAAATGCAAGGCACAGGAAAGGACTAATCATGCCCCGCCCGACTGGTAAGAAATTCGACAAGCGTCGTCAGCAACAAAACCCGCTCTTCAAGCGCAAGAAGTTCTGCCGCTTCACGGCTGCAAACGTCGAACAGATCGACTACAAGGACCTCGACACGCTGAAGGACTTCATCGGCGAAAACGGCAAGATCACGCCGGCTCGTCTGACGGGTACGAAGGCCCACTATCAGCGTCAGCTGGACACGGCTATCAAGCGCGCGCGTTTCCTCGCGCTGATGCCGTACACCGACCAGCACAAGGCCTAACAAGACGACGCGATAAGGAGCAATAGAATGCAGATCATTCTTCTGGAAAAAGTCGTCAACCTGGGCAACCTCGGCGACATCGTCAAGGTGAAGGACGGTTACGCACGTAACTTCCTGATCCCGAACAAGCAAGCACGCCGCGCAACGAAGGACGCAATCGCTGAATTCGAAGTTCGCCGCGCTGAACTCGAAAAGGCCGCCGCTGAAAAGCTGGCAGCTGCACAAGGCGAAGGCGAAAAGCTGAACGGCCTGACGCTCCAGATCGGCCAGAAGGCCGGTGTGGACGGCCGTCTGTTCGGTTCGGTCACGAACGCCGACATCGCCGCAGCACTCGGCAAGGTTGGCTTCGCAGTGGAAAAGGCGCAAGTGCGTCTGCCGGAAGGCCCGCTGAAGATGGTGGGCGACCACCCGGTGCAGGTTTCGCTGCACACCGACGTCCTCGTCGACGTCACGGTGTCGGTGCTGGGCGAGCACGCCTAAGCACGACGTGCGGCTCGCTGGGGCCGCACGGGTTTGACGCAAGACTCAGAAAGGGCAGGAGCCGCAGGGCTTCTGCCTTTTTTGTTGCGCGCCGCCTGGACGCTTGTTGCCAGTTTTCCAGCTTGTTCGAGGCACCCCCTTGCCCGATAATTGCCCTCCATGAACGCTCCGAAAGATCCCCAACTCGACTCGCTAAAGGTCCCGCCGCATTCGATCGAAGCCGAGCAATCGGTGCTCGGCGGTCTCCTGCTGGATAACGCCGCCTGGGACCGGATTGCCGACTTCCTCTCGCAAAGCGACTTCTACCGCTACGATCACCGCATCATCTTCGAGCATATCGGCCGGCTGATCGCGGCCACGCGCCCGGCCGACGTGGTGACGGTGTACGAGGCGCTCGGCACCTCGGGCAAGGCCGACGACGTGGGCGGCCTCGCGTATCTGAATGCGCTCGCCCAGAACACGCCGAGCGCGGCGAACATCCGCCGCTATGCGGAAATCGTCCGTGACCGCGCGGTGCTGCGCCGCCTCGTTTCCGTCGCCGACGAGATTTCCGCCGACGCCTTCAATCCGCAGGGCAAGGAAGTGCGCCAGCTGCTCGACGAGGCGGAGTCGAAGGTGTTCTCCATCGCCGAGGACGGCGCGCGCGGCACGCAGGGCTTTCTCGAAATCGGGCCGCTGCTCACCCAGGTCGTCGAGCGCATCGACACGCTTTATCACACGGCCAACCCGAGCGACGTGACGGGCACGCCCACGGGCTTCATGGACCTCGACCGCATGACCTCGGGCATGCACGGCGGCGAGCTGATCATCGTGGCGGGGCGCCCCTCGATGGGCAAGACCGCGTTCTCGATGAACGTCGGCGAATACGTGGCCGTGGAGTACGGCCTGCCGGTGGCGGTGTTCTCCATGGAAATGCCGGGCACGCAGCTCATCATGCGTATGCTCGGGTCGGTGGGGCGGCTGGATCAACACCGCATGCGTACGGGCCGTCTGACCGACGAGGATTGGCCGAAGCTCACGCACGCCGTGCAGAAGATGAGCGAGGCGCAGATCTTCATCGACGAAACCGGCGGCCTGAACCCGATGGAACTGCGCTCGCGCGCGCGACGCCTGTCGCGCCAGTGCGGCAAGCTCGGCCTCATCATCATCGACTACCTGCAACTCATGAGCGGGTCGTCGACGGGCGAGAACCGGGCGACCGAAATTTCGGAAATCTCGCGCTCGCTCAAGAGCCTTGCGAAGGAACTGGACGTGCCCGTGATCGCGCTCTCGCAGCTCAACCGCGGTCTGGAGCAGCGCCCTAACAAGCGTCCGGTGATGTCGGACCTGCGCGAATCGGGCGCTATCGAACAGGATGCGGACGTCATCCTGTTCATTTATCGCGACGAAGTCTACAACCCTGATAGCCCCGACAAAGGCACTGCCGAAATCATTATCGGCAAGCAGCGTAACGGTCCGATCGGACCCGTTCGGCTCACGTTCCACGGTCAATACACGAAGTTCGACAATTTTGCCGGCGCGCAAAACTTCTACAGCGAATAAGGCGGCGGGGTCGGCGGCTTGCGCCAAAGTGGCGCAAAAGCCGCTGCGGCGCCTGCCAATCCATGCGCCGGCACTCTGCTGACGATACAATGTGGCCGTTTTATGACGGTTAGCTTTGTCGCCTATTTTGCCGCTTCGTGACGGCAATCCGAGACCAATTTCCGGGATACCAATGTTCGGTCGATTCATGCCCACCGAGGGCAAGTTCTTCGAAATCTTCAATGCGCACGCGAAGTGCATCGTTTCCGCGAGCCACGAGCTCGAACTCCTGATCGACAACCTCGCCGACGCCGAGGTCCACAAGCAGAACGTGCAGGCCGCCGAGAAGGCCGCCGACAAGCTCACGCACGAAGCGATCGACCTGCTGCACAAGACCTTCATCACGCCGCTCGACCGCGACGAGATTCACAAGCTCATCACGACGATGGACGATTGCCTCGACCTCATGGAGGACGTCGCCACCGCCATTTCGCTTTACGACGTGCAGGCGGTGACCGCCGAGGCGAGCCAGCTCGCGCACGTGGTGACGGCCACGTCCAAGCGCGTGCAGTCGGCCGTGGCGATGCTCTCGGACATGAAGCAGGCGCGCGAGATCCTGCAAGCGTGCGAGGACATCGACCGCCTCGAATCGGATGCCGACCGTCTGCTGCGCGGTGCCATCTCCAAGCTGTTCCGCGAGGAAGACAACGTCAAGACGCTGATCAAGCTGAAGGCGATCTATGAATTGCTCGAAGCGATCACGGACAAGTGCGAGGATGTCGCGAACATCATCGAAGGCATCGTGCTAGAGAACGCCTGAGCGGACTGCGATGCAATCGATACAACTCGCCCTCTGGGCGGTCGCGACGCTGGTCGCCATCGCTCTCATCTTCGACTTCATGAATGGCTTTCACGACGCGGCGAATTCCATCGCCACGGTCGTGTCCACGGGCGTTCTGAAGCCGCAGCAGGCGGTGGCGTTCGCCGCCATGTTCAACGTGATCGCCTATTTCGTGTTCCACCTGAAGGTGGCGCAGACGGTGGGCAAGGGCACGATCGATCCCGATATCGTCGACCACTACGTGGTGTTCGGCGCGCTGATGGGCGCGATCGGCTGGAACGTGCTGACCTGGTACTACGGGATTCCGTCGAGCTCCTCGCATGCGCTGATCGGCGGGCTCGTGGGCGCGGCGCTCGCCAAGTCGGGCTGGGCGTCGCTGAATTTCGACGGGCTCATGAAGACCGTGGCGTTCATCTTCATCTCGCCGCTGCTCGGCTTCGTGCTCGGCTCGTTCTTCATGCTCACGGTGTCGTGGCTGTACTTCCGCACGCCGCCAAGCAAGGTGGACCGGCGGTTCCGGCGCTTGCAACTGCTCTCTGCGAGCCTCTATAGCCTCGGCCACGGCGGCAACGACGCGCAGAAAACCATCGGCATCATCTGGATGCTGCTGATCGCAACGGGCTACTCGGCGGTCGGCTCGGACGCGCCGCCCATCTGGGTGATCGGCGGCTGCTATCTGTCGATGGGCCTCGGCACGCTGTTCGGCGGCTGGCGCATCGTGCGCACGATGGGGCAGAAGATCACCAAGCTCAAGCCGGTTGGCGGCTTCTGCGCGGAGGCGGGCGGGGCGCTCACGCTCTTCACGGCTTCGTGGATGGGCATTCCCGTTTCCACCACGCATACGATCACGGGTGCGATCGTCGGCGTTGGCGCCACGCAAAAGCTCAGCGCGGTGCGCTGGGGCGTGGCGGGCAACATCGTCTGGGCCTGGGTGCTGACCATACCGGCCTCGGCCACGCTGGCGGCGGCGGCCTGGTGGCTCGGTCACCGCTTCATGTAAAACCTGCGGCGCCTTCGGGCGCCGCAGTGCTTTCCAGGCCCCGCCGGCGCGCGGCGGCCGCGCTCAGATCATCGGCGTGCTGGCTCCGTCCATCGGAATGAGCGCGCCCGTCACGTAGCTCGCGCGGCGGCTCGCGAGGAAAAGCGCGACATCGGCGATTTCCTCCGGCTTGGCATAACGGCCGAGCGGCACCTTGGCCTCGCCGCTCGCGAGCGCCTGGGCCGAATCGACGCCTTGTCGCTGGGCTTCGAGCTGCACGGCTTCCTGAAGGCGTTCGGTGAGCGTGGCGCCCGGGTTGATGGCGTTGATGCGAATGCCGTAGCGGGCGTGGTAGTGCGCGAGGCCCACGGTCGCGAGCATCAAGGCGGCGTTGGCCGCGCCGCCGGCAATGTGGATGTCGCTCGCGAACTTGCCGCCCATGCCGATGATGTTGACGATCGCGCCGGGCTCCGTGGTCTCGCCCGCCTTGACCCGTTGCACCATGCGGCGCAGCACTTCCTGCTGCGGATAGATGTACGGGAAATACTTCGCTTCCATCGTGGCCTTGAACGCGTCCGCGTCGAGCAATTCCGGATCGTAGCGGCGCGCCGCCCCTGAGCTGTTGATGAGGATGTCGATGGGGCCCACGGCCGTGGAGACTTCCTCGACCACATCGGCGGCGCTATGGGCTTCGTGCAGGTCGGCGCGCGTGAGGTGCACGTGCAGGCCTTCGCTCGCTAGCTGTTCGCGGGCGCGCGCGAGATTGGCCGGATCGCGCGAGACGATCGCCACTCGCGCGCCTTCCTTCGCAAAGGCGCGCGCACAGGCAAGACCGATGCCCTTGCTGCCGCCCGTCACCAGAACCACCTTCTTGTTGAGTCCGAGATCCATCGTCGCCTCGCTGCGCGAAAGTATAAAAAACGGTACCAAAACGATAGCAGAGGCACGGTGCGCCGGAAACATTACTCGCTGCGCGGCCAGGGACATGGCGCCGCAGCGCGCTTCACTCGCCGCTGTTGGCGAAGCGCGCGATCGGATCGTCACCTGACTGGGTCGGGGCGGGCAAGGCCGCACCGGACGTCGAGGCGCGCATGATCTGCGCCCCGCCGGCCGGCGATGCGACGGTCTGGATCGGCGAGGAGCCGGCCTGGCCAGCCTGGCGTGCGGCGGCGGTTGCGGTGGGCGGGGGCGGCTCGAAGGCGTCAGCGGCGGCGTCGATGGCGTCGCGCGGGGCGCGGGTTGCCGGAGCGGCGGCCGGGTTGGCCGCGGGGTTAGTCACGGGGTTAGTCACATAGGCCGGCGCGAGCGCGCCCGCGTCGCGCGACTGCGTTTGGGCCGCGCCAAGCGAGGCGGGTGGCGGTTCGAAGGCGTCGGCGGGCGCTGCCGCTGCTGCTGCCGTTGCCGCACTCGATGCAGGCACGCCTGGCGGCGCGGCCGCATACGCAGGCTGAGGCGCCGCGACCACACGATTTTGCTGGCTGGCGGAGACGATTCGCGCGGGTGGCGGCGCAGGCATGACGCTCGCCATCGCGGCCGCGGCAGGCGGCGCCGCGCTCACGCCCGGAGCACGCTGCTCAGGCGCGGAGGCTTCCCAGGTCGGCGTATCGAACGGCGCGCGCCTGGGTGCCGCCATCCGGCGGATTCCGTCGAAATGTTTCGCCCAGTACGGGTTGGTCAGATAGTCGAGCCGCACCGTGCCGCCCGTGGACGGCGCATTCACGAAGCGCAGCTTGCCTACATAGATCCCGACGTGCGAATGCGGCCGCCCGGTCGTATTGAAGAAGACGAGGTCACCGGGCGCGATCTCGTCGGGCTCGATCGTTTCGCCGCGCGTGCTCATTTCGGCCGTGGTGCGCGGCAGATCGACGGAAGCCGAGCGCGCCAGCACGTATTTCACGAGGCCGCTGCAATCGAAGCCGCTATCGGGCGTATTGCCGCCCCAGCGATACGGAATGCCGACAAGGCCCATCGCCTGGATCGAGATTTCCTCGCGGCCCACGCTGTGATCGACGAAATTGGGAAAGCCCGGCGGCTTGGTGCGCCACGCGTTTTCGCCCGACGACGAACCGCTGCGCGTCACCTTTTGCGGCGCGCTCGAACACGCGGCAAGCAGGACAGCGATCAGAAGCGGAAGCCAGAGTCGACGCATGAAGCGGGCGAAGCGCACGGGGTACGTGCGCTGTCGGAAAAACGGGTCATGGGCGGATGGTAGCCCGCGCGTCCGGGCTTTCGCAAGAATTCTTCACAACTTACTTGAAGTCCGTGCGCCAGGTGTTGCTCCGGCGGGACGCTCCGCCATGAAAAAAGGACCGTATCCGGTCCCCCGGATACGGTCCTTGCGATCGGTCCGGACGCCCGCAACAGGCGGCGTCCGGCGATGAAATTACAGAATGTCCGACGCGTAATCGGCAAGCCGCGAGCGTTCGCCGCGAGCCAGCGTCACGTGGCCGCTGTGCGCCCAGCCCTTGAAGCGGTCCACCACGTAGGTGAGGCCCGAGCTGCCTTCGGTCAGATACGGCGTGTCGATCTGCGCGATGTTGCCCAGACACACGATCTTCGTGCCCGGACCCGCGCGCGTGACGAGCGTCTTCATCTGCTTGGGCGTGAGGTTCTGCGCCTCGTCGATGATCAGATACTTGTCCACGAACGTACGGCCGCGCATGAAGTTCATGCTCTTGACCTTCAGGCGCGAGCGGATCAGCTCCTGGGTCGCGGCGCGGCCCCATTCGCCGGCGGCGTCGTCGGTTTTCTGGAGCACTTCCAGGTTGTCGTCGAACGCGCCCATCCACGGCTGCATCTTTTCCTCTTCCGTTCCCGGGAGGAAGCCGATGTCTTCGCCGACCGGCACCGTCGCGCGCGTCACGATGATCTCGTTGTAGCGCTTTTCGTCGAGCACTTGAGCGAGGCCCGCCGCGAGCGCGACGAGCGTCTTGCCCGTGCCGGCCTGGCCGAGCAGCGTGACGAAGTCGATCTCCGGGTTCATCAGCAGGTTCAGCGCGAAGTTCTGCTCGCGGTTGCGCGCCGTGATGCCCCACACGTTGTTCTTGTGGTGGCCGTAGTCGCGCAGCGTTTGCAGGAGCGCCGTCTTGCCGTTGAGTTCGCGCACGATCGCGTGGAACGCCGGTTCGCCGTTCTGCGGTTCGAGATAAACGAACTCGTTCACGAGCATCGACAGGCATTCGGGACCGGTCACGCGGTAATACGTCGTGCCGGTCTTGGTGTCCTGCCAGGACTCCATGCCCTTCGCGTGCTTCGACCAGAAGTCCTGCTGGAGCGCGCGCACGCCCGAGTAGAGCAGGTCCTTGTCTTCGAGAACCTGGTCGTTGAAGTAGTCTTCGGCAGGCAGGCCCAGGGCGTGGGCCTTGATGCGCATGTTGATGTCTTTCGACACCAGCACGACGAGGCGGTCGGGCCGGTCGCGTTGCAGCGCGCGCACGACGCCGAGGATCTGGTTGTCGGCCTTGCCTTGCGGCAGGCCGTCGACCGGGTCGATGTGCGTGAGCGTGGTCTGGAAGTACAGGCGGCCGAGCGCCTCGCGGCTGCCGAGGCGGGCAAGCGAAATGCCTTCGGAGATCGGGCCCGCGTTCGCGACCAGCTGGTCGAGCGTGCGGCTCACCTGACGCGCGTTACGCGCGACTTCCGACATGCCCTTCTTGTGGTTGTCGAGTTCCTCCAACGTCATCATCGGCAGATAGACGTCGTGTTCCTCGAAGCGGAACAGGCAGGTCGGGTCGTGCATCAGCACGTTCGTGTCGAGCACGAAGAGCTTCTGGACTTCGACGCTCTCCTCGGGATGCACACGTTTTTTCGTGGCGCCGCGTGTGGCGGGCGCCGCGGCGGCGCCGGTGGCTTTGGCCGAAGCGGGTTTGCCGCCGCTGCGCGCGGTGGGGGCTTGCGCCGGTTCTTCGCGCGCCTCGCGCGGCTGCAACAGGGCGGCGGTGGTCTGCTTGGCGCCGCCGCGCTTGCGCACGGGCGCCGGCGCGACGGGTTCGAGCGCGGCCAGTTCGGCGCTGGCGCCCGAGAACGGGACCGTGCGCAGCGTGGTGGCGGCGTTGGCGGCCTCGGTCATCGGCTCGGCGACGCTCGCGGGGCCGTAGTCGGCGGCATCGGCAGCGTCGTTTTCGCTCGCTGCCTTGCGCGTGCTGCGCGTCGTGCGGGCACGCGCCTTGTATTCTTCGGGCGGCAGCAGGTTGCCGAGCTTGCTGGGGGGAGTAGGCAAAGGCATGGTGTCCCTCGAAATATTCGGGTCGAGTGGTCGCGGGGTTACCCAGTAAGGCGCGCTTTCGGTCGGTGTTTCGGTCGGTGCGTGCGGATGCCGGGTAGGCGCCCGTCGTTACCGCGCAAGGTGCGCGCTCAGGTCAGAAAATGCCGGTTCGCCTGGTTTTCGATCAGCTCCTTGACGTTTGCGCGCACCGGGTCGCAAAGCCGGTACGAACGGGGAGAAAAGCGGAAGGGAACAGCAATGCATAAACAAAAAAGCCGCTGCCCCGTATGACGAGGCAAGCGGCTTCACTTCGGTGATGACACGTTGCCCGGGATGCGCATTTCCGGTCATCTCGTGACCGGCTGCGTAACCGCCGCAACATGGCGTAAAAATGGTTGGACAGGCACTCATTGCAGCCCAATATAACGCTCCTCAAAGCGCTTGTACAGCCTCCAGAACTTCGTCGACATGGCCCGGCACCTTGATTCCACGCCACTCGCGGCGCAGTACGCCGTCGGCGTCGATCAGGAAGGTCGAGCGTTCGATACCCCGTACCTGTTTGCCATACATTTTCTTCAATTTGATGACGTCGAAGAGCGTGCACAGCGCTTCATCGGCATCCGATACCAAGGTAAACGGCAGTTCGAGCTTGGCCTTGAAGTTATCGTGCGAGCGCACGCTGTCGCGCGACACGCCCACGATCTGCGCGCCGGCCTTCTTGAACTTCGGATAGAGGTCGCGGAACTGCAAGCCTTCGGTCGTGCAGCCCGGGGTGTTGTCTTTCGGATAGAAGTACAGCACCACCTTCTTGCCCTTCAGGCTCGAAAACGTGAAGTCGCCGCCGGTGGCGGGGGCGGTGAAATCGGGAACGGGTTGGTCGACTGCGATGGTCACGTCAGGCACGTGGCACTCCCTTTGTTATTGGCAGGCGTTGCCGCCGCGCTGTCCAGCCAGCTGCGCTGCGGCGCCGTTTCGCCGGGACGGCGTGCTGCCCGGGGCGCGGGGGCTTGCGTGGGCGGTGAGTCGTCGGCGCAAGTCTCGCGGCGCACGGGCGGCGGATTCAGTCGGGCTGCACGATCAACTGGCCGGAGCGGCCGGCGATCTCGCCCCAGGTGACAGGGTACGATGGCAGCGAAGCCGGGTCCAGCGTCGCATGGTAGTCGCCCATCGTGGCAAACGTGTGGCCTTGCGCGCGCCAGCCCGCGAGCAGTTGCTCGAACACGGGCGCGAGTTTCTGGCCTTCGAGCTCCGCGTGCAGCGTGAAGACCTGGTCGTGCGGATTGTTTTCGGTGCGCTTGAGCATCCACGCCGCGACCGTGTCGATGTCGACGCCGTCCACGCCGAGCACTTCGTCGAGCGTGGGCAAGGTGGTGGGCATCTGCACATGGTTCAGCGTGCGTCCCGCCACCACCGGCCGATAGGGCGAATGGCCGCGGCCGTCCGAGGCGTACTTCATGCCCCACGCGTCGATCTGCTCGAAGGCGGCCTCGTTCATTTGCCAGCCCGCCGCGCCGTGCGTGACGGGCGGCGTACCGAAAATGCGCGTGAAACGGTCGTGGCTCTTTTGCATCTGGCGCGCGGTCCATTGCGCGTCACGCGTGCGCACGTTGTCCTGCCAGTACACGTGATCCCACGTATGAATGCCGCATTCGAAGCCGGCTTCGTGAATCGCGCGCATCTGCGAGGCCGCTTCCACGCCGATATCCGGGCCCGGCAGCAGCACGCCGTACATCAGCTGCTTCACGCCGTAATGCTCCACCACGGACGTGCGCGAGACCTTCTTGAGAAAGCCGGGACGGAATACGCGGCGCAGCGCCCAGCCCGTGTGATCGGGGCCGAGGCTGAACAGGAACGTGGCGCGCGCCTTGTAGCGGTCGAAGATACGCGCGAGATTCGGCACGCCTTCGCGCGTGCCGCGCAGCGTGTCGACGTCGATTTTCAGGACGATGCGGGCCAAGTGGCGAGGACCTTTGTCTGACGCTTAGTGTTGCTCGACGAGCGCACGGGCTTCGGCCACATGCCCGCGGTACGCTTCGAAGATCTTGCGCAGCGCTTCGTCGAAGGTCGACTTCGGCGCCCAGTTCAGTTCCTGCTTCGTGTTGTCGATCTTCGGCACGCGGTTCTGCACGTCCTGGTAGCCGGCACCGTAGTACGCGCCCGACGACGTTTCGACGAGCTGCACCTTCTTCGCCATTTCCGCGTATTCCGGGAATTCGGCGGCGAGCGCCAGCATCTTGTGCGCGAGTTCGCGCACCGAGAAGTTGTTGGTCGGGTTGCCGATGTTGTAGATCTTGCCCGTGGCGACGCCGTCCTTGTTCTCGATGATCTTCATGAGCGCTTCGATGCCGTCGTCGATATCGGTGAACGCACGCTTTTGCGCGCCGCCATCCACGAGGCTGATGTTCTCGCCGCGCACGATGTGGCCGAGGAACTGCGTCACGACGCGCGACGAGCCTTCCTTCGGCGTGTAGATCGAGTCGAGGCCCGGGCCGATCCAGTTGAACGGACGGAACAGCGTGAAGTTCAGGCCTTCCATGCCGTAGCCCCAGATCACGCGGTCCATGAGCTGCTTGGAGCACGCGTAGATCCAGCGCGGCTTGTTGATCGGGCCGTAGGTGAGCGCCGAGGCGTCCGGGTCGAACTGCTCGTCGGAGCACATGCCGTAGACCTCGGAGGTCGACGGGAAGACGAGGTGCTTGCGGTACTTCACGGCCGAACGCACGATCGGCAGGTTCGCCTCGAAGTCGAGTTCGAACACGCGCAGCGGTTGCTGCACGTAGGTCGCGGGCGTGGCGATGGCGACGAGCGGCAGGATCACGTCGCACTTCTTGACGTGGTACTCGACCCACTCCTTGTTGATCGTGATGTCGCCTTCGAAGAAGTGCATCCGCTCATGCTTGACGAGGTCGCCGAGGCGATCCGTCTGCATGTCCATGCCGAACACTTCCCAGTTCGTGTTTTCGAGGATGCGCTTGGAGAGGTGGTGGCCGATAAAGCCGTTCACACCCAGGATCAGGACTTTTTTGGTCATGGACGGGGGACAGATGAAATGAGTTCGGAGAACGCGGCGGGGGTGATGACGGTCTCTTGACCGCCATGTGCCAGACTCGGCGCATGCCGCAGTTCATGGATCGCGATGGCGCGGCCGTCGCCACAAAGGGCGAAAAACGCATTATCGCTTACGTGGATGCCGGCGGGCAATCCGGCGAGGGGGCGGACCCTTTCGGCATCCGGGGAGCCGGGGCGCACGAGGCGCGCGCGGGCGATCACGAAACGCTCGCGGCCGACGTCGGTGAACGCGCCCGGATAGGGGGGCGCGACCGCGCGAATCAGGTTGTACACCTGCTGTGCGCTCTGGCCGAAGTCGAGGCGGCCGTCTTCGGGCTTGCGCCCGCCGAAGTAGCTGCCCTTCGTGAGGTCGTTCGGCAGATGCGGCGCTTCGCCCGCGATCAGCGCGGGCAGCACGCGCCAGAGCGTCTGCTCGGCGGCGACCGTCACTTTGTCGAATACCTGCGCGGCGGTGTCGTCGGGGAGGATCGGCACCGGTGTCTGCGCGACGATGGCGCCCGCGTCGGGCTTGGCGGCCATTTCGTGCAGCGTGGCGCCCGTTTCGGTCTCGCCGTTGAGCACGGCCCAGTTCGTCGGCACACGGCCGCGGTACTTCGGCAGGAGCGAGCCGTGCACGTTGTACGCGCCGCGCGCGCCGAGCGCGAGCAGATCAACAGGCAGCATGTGCCGGTAGTAGAACGAGAAGATGAAGTCCGGGCGCGCCGCGGAAACGGCCGCGCGCAGCTCGGCGCTTTTCGGGTCCGAGGGCGTGACGACCTTGATGCCATGCTCCTCGGCCACCGACTTCACGCTGCCGAACCAGATGTTTTCCGTCGGGCTGTCCTCGTGCGTGACGACGAGCGCGACATCCACGCCGCCCGCCAGCAGCACCTGGAGGCAGCGCACGCCCACGTTGTGATACGCGAAGACGACGGCGCGCGGCTTCATGAGCGGGCTCCTTCGTTGGCCGGATTGTTTGCGGTGCCCGACGCTTGCGCGGATTGCTGTGCGTACGCGGCGGCCTGCACCACATCCTGGCGCGGGGTGTCGACCACGGCGCGGCCGTTGCGCTCTTCCAGAATCGTCTGGATGAGATAGCGCGGGCGCGCGCGCACCTGCTGGTAGATGCGGCCGATGTACTCGCCGAGCAGACCGAGCGCGAAGATGATCACGCCAAGCAGGAAGAACGTAATGGCGAACAGCGTGAACACGCCTTGCACTTCCGCGCCGATGATGAAGCGGCGAATCAGCAGCAGCACGAAGAGGCCTGCCGAGCCGAGCGAAAGAATCACGCCGATGAACGACAACCATTGCAGCGGCACGACGGAGAAGCCCGTCACGAGGTCGAAGTTCAGGCGAATGAGGCTGTAGAGCGAATACTTCGACTCGCCCGCGAAACGCTCCTCGTGCGCGACATCGACCTCGACCGGGTTCTGAGAGAACGTATAGGCGAGCGCGGGAATGAACGTGTTGATTTCGCCGCAGCGGTTGATCGTGTCGACGATGCGGCGGTTGTAGGCGCGCAGCATGCAGCCCTGGTCGGTCATCTTGATGCGCGTGATGCGCTCGCGCAGGCGGTTCATCATCTGCGAGGCCTTGCGGCGCCAGAGGCTGTCCTGGCGCTGCATGCGGATCGTGCCGACGTAGTCGTAGCCCTCGCGCATTTTCTCGACGAGCTTGCCGATTTCCTCGGGCGGGTTTTGCAGGTCGGCGTCGAGCGTGATGACAATCTCGCCGCGCGCCTGCTCGAAGCCCGCGAGGATCGCCATGTGCTGCCCGTAGTTGCCGTTGAGCAGGATCGCGCGTGTCGCGTCGGGCCGCGCCCGGAACTGCTCGGCGAGCATCGCGGCGGAGCGGTCGCGGCTGCCGTCGTTAATGAAGATCACTTCGTACGAGGTGCCGAGCTTGTCCAGCGCCGGGTACAGGCGTGCGAACAGGGCGGGAAGGCCGGCTTCCTCGTTGTAGACCGGAATGATGACCGAGACTTCCGGCGTTTCCGGTGTCAAGGTGCGTTGTTCCGTTTGAGTCATGTGTGCATCGATTCCGTTATGGGTGTCGACGGGCGCAGGCGCGGTGGCGCCGAGTCCCGTCCCGTGCCCGCAGGGGCAGTCGGGCGATGGGTGTCGCCCGTTTGTTTACTTGCTTTGCCGATGGCCTTGCAAACTGCTTATTTTGCAAACGTCGCGCAAATCTCGTTGACCGCATGGCACACGCGCGCCACGTCGGCTTCGGTCAGCTGCGTGAAAAGCGGCAAGGTGACCGTGCTCGCGCCGAAGCGCTCCGCGTGCGGGAACATGCCCGCCTTGAAGCCGCGCTCGCGGTAGAGCGTGAACAGGTGAATGGCCGGGTAGTGCACGCCCGAGCCAATGCCGCGCGCCTTCAGTTCGCCCATGAAGCCTGCGCGGTCGATGGCGAGCTGTTCGAGCGGCAGCGTGATCTGGAACATGTGCCAGTTGCTGTTGGCGAAATCGGCGAGCGGCAGGCCCACGCCGAGCTTGACCGCCGCGCCGCCCTCGAAGCCCGCGAAGTAGGCCCGCGCGAGCGCGTGGCGCTGGCGGGTGAAGCGCTCGATATGCTTGAGCTGGCCGAGCCCCACGCGCGCCGCGACATCCGTGAGATTGTACTTGCCGCCGAGCACATCGCAGTCCATCCCGTCGAAACCCGTGCGCGTGATGCCTTGCAGGCGGTACTTCTGGGCCAGCACGGCTTCGGCCTCGTCGTTGAGCACCAGCGCGCCGCCTTCGATCGACGTGAGGTTCTTGTTGGCGTGAAAGCTGAACGACACGATGTCGCCGATCGCGCCGATACGCTTGCCGTTCCACGTCGAGCCGAAGGCCTGCGCGGCGTCCTCGATCACGCGCAGCTTGTGCTGGCGGGCGATGGCGTAGAGCCGGTCCATGTCGACGGGCAGGCCCGAGAGAAACACCGGGATGATGGCTTTCGTTCGGGGCGTGATGGCCGCTTCGAGCTTGTCGAGGTCGATGTTGCGCGTGACGGGGTCGATGTCGGCGAACACGGGCGTCGCGCCGACTTCGTAGACCACATTGCTCGTGGCGACCCACGAAGCGGGCGTGGTGATGACTTCGTCGCCGGGGCCGACGCCTGCGATGCGCAGGCCGATTTCGAGCGTGGCCGTGCCCGAGTTGAAGGTGCGCACAGGGCGGCCGCCGCAATACTCGGAGAGCGCCGCTTCGAACGCCTGGTTCTGCGGGCCGGTCGTGATCCAGCCCGAGCGCAGCACGTCGGCGACGCCCTGGATGGTTTCCTCGTCGATCTCGGGACGCACGAACGGCAGGAAAGGAAGGGACGACTGCGGAGATGACTGGGTCATGAAGGCTTTACTCGTTGCTCGTCAGAAAGTGGGGCCAGGCGCAAGCATGCCGCGGCATGCCTTACGAACTGCTTATATGGGCGCAACATGCAGCGCAACAAGCGGTGGGACCGCGCTGCGACGCTTTAGCTGCGCGCCAGAACGAACACGCCGATCAGGATGATGCCGATGCCGATGAGCCGCTGCACGCTCAGCACTTCGCCGAACAGATACCACGCCGCGAACGCGTTGACCACGTAGCCGAGCGAGAGCATCGGGTAGGCGATCGAGACGTCCACGCGCGAGAGCCCGACGATCCACACGACCACGCTGAACACGTAGCAGGTGAGGCCGCCGAGAATCGGCACTTGCGTTGCGAGCTTCCAGCCGATGGGCAGGATGTTCGCACGGCTGAATTCGAAGTGTCCAACGGCATTGACACCCGCTTTCAGCAACAGTTGCGCGCATGCATTCAGGCCGACGCCGGCCAGGATGCAGATCAGGGAAATCGGATTCATCGGAAAGGGCGTCTCAACGGGTTATCGGGTTATAGGGGCGGATCGGCGAGGCTTCGCCGGGGCGCACCTTGGCCGCCGCACCGGGCGGGCCGCCCCGATTATCGCGCATGCGCTAACCGGGGCCTCACGGCGCTCAGGATTGTGGTTTCTCGACGATCACGCGGCGCGAGTCGCGCGCGATCACCTGCATCGGCAGGCCCTGCGCGGCGAGCTCCTCGTAGCGCCGTACGGGGATCAGCGCGAGCGCGTAGCGCTCGGACTTCCAGCGCGCCTCCCAATCGGCGACGGTCGGCACCCATTTTTGCGGTTCTTCGGAGATGCCGAAGGCCAGCTCGTCGGTCACTTCCACCATCGTCATCGTGTGACGCACGTAGAAGGGCATCGTGTGGTCGAGCACGCCCACCGAGTAGAACGGCGTGTCGGGCGGCAGCTTCGCGATGGCGGCGCGCACGGCGGGCGCGAGCGGTGCGCCCGAACTGAGCGTGCCGAACACATCGTGGCCCGTGCCCGCGATGGTCGCGAGCAGCAGCCATGCGGTGCCCAGCGCGAGCGCGGGCGCGCGCGCGCCGGTGTCGGGCGTGCGCTTCGCGCGGTTCAGGCGCAGGCCGATCATGGTGCCGACGAAAGCCACCGCCGCTGCGGCAAACACCCACACCTGGAACTCGCGGTAAAGCGCGTTCGGATTGCGCGAGTCGCCAAGCCGGGTGAGGACGAACGAGCCCGCCATGAGCGCGACGGCGAGCAGCGCATAGCCCGCGAGATGGCGGCTCCACTGCGCGCGCGTCATGAGCGGCAGATACATGCCGATGATGAGCGCGAGCGGCGGCGCGATCGGCAGCGTGTAGGAGATCAGCTTCGAGTGCGAGGCGCTGAAGAACACGAAGATGAATACCGTCCACACGAGCAGCAGCGTGACGGGCGAGAAACCATTGGGCTGACGCGGCGTGCGCAGCGCGTGGCGCACGCTCTGCACGCTCACGGAGAGCCACGGCAGGAAGCCCACCAGCATGACGGGCACGAAGTAGTAGACCGGGCCGGGGCGGTTCTGCGCAGGCGTGAGGTAGCGCTGGAACTGCTGGACGATAAAGAAGAAGTTGAAGAACTCGGGGTTGCGCTGCTGCACGAGGATGAACCACGGCGCGACGATCGCGAAAAACACGATCAGGCCGCTCACCAGATAGAGCCGCTTCCAGAGCCCCCAGTCGCGCGAGATCCCCGTGTAGAGCACGAGCACCGCGCCCGGCAGGATCAGGCCGACCAGGCCCTTGGAAAGCACCGCCATCGCCATGGCCGCCCAGCACACCCACATCCACAGGCGCACGTTGCCTTTGGGCAGGTTGGGGCGCTGCGCGAGCAGCAGCGCGCACAGCGTGAGCTCCATCCAGAACGACAGGCCCATGTCGAGCGTGTTGAAGTGGCCCATCAGGTTCCAGTACGGCGCGCAGGCGAGCACGACCGCCGCGAAGAAGCCCGTGGCGGCGTTGAACACGCGCGCGCCGGTGAAGCCGACCAGCAGCACGCCGGCGAAGCCGGTGAGCGCCGTATAGAGGCGCGCCTGCCATTCGCCGATGCCGAACCACGCGAAGGTGAGCGCGTTCATCCAGGTTTGCAGCGGCGGCTTCTCGAAATACTTGTAGCCGTTGTAGCGCGGCGTGATCCAGTCGCCGGTCGCGAACATCTCGCGCGCCATTTCGGCGTAGCGGCCTTCGTCGCTCGGCAGCAGGTGGCGCCAGCCGAGCGGCACGAACCAGATCACGGCGAGGGCGAGGATCAGGAGCAGGATCGCGCTGCGGTTGAGCGGTAGCCTCGATGGCGTATCGTTCATGGGTTTCAGCCTGTTCTTGTTGCAGTCGTTGCGGTCGAGGTTCGGGTAGTGCGCTCGCGCGCTGTCATGCCCGGCGCGCGCCGGCAGGCGCACAGACGGATCCACCAGCGGGGAGCGCACGCGGCGCGCAAGTGTACTACGTCGCCGCGCGGCGACCTGATGGCAAGCTTAAGCCGGGTCAGCTTTCGATCAGAAGGGCGACCGCCACGCGGCGGCCTTCGGCCATGAGGATGTTGTAGGTGCGGCAGGCAGCCTTGAAGTCCATCGCCTCGACGCCGATGCGTTTCGCGGCCAGCGCCGCCGTCAGGCGCGGGTGAGGAAAGCGCAGCCGGTCGCCGCTGCCGAACACCACCACTTCGGGGGCGAGCGGGAGCAGCATGTCGAAAAGTTCGGGGGTCAGGGCGTCGAACGCGTGAACCGGCCAGGGCGTGACCGGCGAGTCGGGCATCATGATGATGCTGCCCGTGTGGCGTTCGAGGTTCACTTCGACATAGTCGGCGCCGTAGCCGGTGACGGTATTGAGTGCGCCGCTGGAGTCCTGGTGTAGTTTCAAAACGGGAGTTCCGGGGTTGGGGCGGTTCGGGTGCGCAACCGGGGCGCGTATGGCCGGTGTCGACGCCGGCCGGTCGCTGCCTCATTCCTGGCGGGTTCGGAACCCGCGTGGGGATCCGCATCGGGACCGGTGTCGCGGGCCGCCATCAGACTCACGTTCGGACCGATTGCGCATTGCGGAAGTTGGCCAAAATCCGCTAAATTATAGCTTTTTAGCTGCCGCTGCGTCGGCGGCCACAGGTCGAGAGCCTCGCGCCCATCCGCGCGCCGGGCGAAAGCAGCCACGAGCTGCCGTGGCGGCCGTGGCGGGTCACGCATTGCGCACGGTGCTCCTCCTGCACCAACGGTGCGCCGCTTTCGTCCCGTCGACGCCCGCCCGTCTTGCCAGCCAAAGCGCCTCCGCCGTCCGGTCAAGCCGCGCGGTCAAACTGTTTCAGCCCTTTTTACTCGCATCTCACCGCATTTTACTGATAGCCCGCCGTGAAACCGATTCTCAAATCCAACAAGCTACAGAACGTCTGCTACGACATTCGCGGGCCGGTACTCGAGCATGCGAAGCGCCTCGAAGAAGAAGGCCACCGCATCATCAAGCTGAACATCGGCAATCTCGCGCCGTTCGGTTTCGACGCGCCCGACGAGGTCATCCAGGACATGATCCTGAACCTGCCGGGCTCCTCGGGCTATTCGGATTCAAAGGGCGTGTTCGCCGCGCGCAAGGCGATCATGCATTACGCGCAGCAAAAGGGCGTCAAGGGCGTCGAGCTCGACGACATCTATATCGGCAACGGTGCGTCCGAGCTGATCGTGATGGCCATGCAGGCGCTCCTGAACGACGGCGACGAGGTGCTGCTGCCCGCGCCCGACTATCCGCTCTGGACCGCGGCGGTAAGCCTTTCGGGCGGCACGCCCGTGCATTACATCTGCGACGAATCGAACGCGTGGATGCCCGATCTGGACGACATCCGCTCGAAGATCTCGCCGAACACGCGCGCGATCGTCGTGATCAACCCGAATAACCCGACCGGCGCGCTCTACTCGGACGAGCTGCTGCGCGGCCTGGTGGCGATCGCGCGCGAGCACGGCCTGATCCTCTTCGCCGATGAGGTCTACGACAAGATCATCTACGACGGCAAGACGCACACGGCGCTCGGCTCGCTCTCCGAAGACGTGATCACCGTCACGCTCAACAGCCTCTCGAAGAGCTATCGTGCCTGTGGCTATCGCGCGGGCTGGATGTTCCTCTCGGGCATGACGGGCGAGAACCGGCGCCGCTCGAAAGACTACACGGAAGGTCTCGGCATCCTGGCGTCGATGCGCCTGTGCGCGAACGTGCCGGGCCAGTACGCGATCCAGACGGCGCTGGGCGGCTACCAGAGCATCAACGAGCTGATCCAGCCGGGCGGTCGCCTCTACCGGCAGCGCGAGCTGGCGTACAACATGCTCACGGCCATCCCGGGCGTGACCTGCGTGAAGCCGGAGGCGGCGCTCTACATGTTCCCGCGCCTCGACCCGAAGCTTTATCCGATCGAGAACGACCAGCAGTTCATTCTCGACCTGCTCTTGCAGGAGCGCGTGCTGCTCGTGCAGGGCACGGGCTTCAACTGGAAGCAGCCGGACCACTTCCGCGTGGTGTTCCTGCCGAACGTCGACGACCTGACCGACTCGATCAACCGCATCGCGCGCTTCCTCGACGGCTATCGCCAGCGGCACGGCACCTGAGTCGTAACTGAGCCGCACCTGAGCGAGCAACACGCATCCCCTTTTCAAACACTTGGACGAACACACGCTGCATGGATCCGATCAAAGTAGGTCTCTTGGGCTTCGGCACGGTGGGCAGCGGCACCTTCACGGTACTGCGCCGCAACCAGGAAGAAATCAAACGCCGCGCGGGCCGCGGCATCGAGGTCGCGCGCATCGCCGTGCGCAACCCGGCCAAGGCCACGGCGGCGCTCGGCAGCGAAGCGGGCACCGTCGACCTGACGACCGACTTCAACGCCGTGGTCGACGACGCGTCGATTTCGATCGTCGCCGAAATGATCGGCGGCACGACGCTCGCCAAGGATCTCGTGCTGCGCGCCATTGCCAACGGCAAGCATGTCGTCACGGCGAACAAGGCGCTGCTGGCGGTGCACGGCACCGAGATCTTCGAAGCGGCGCGCGCCAAGGGCGTGATGGTCGCGTTCGAAGCGGCGGTGGCGGGCGGCATCCCCATCATCAAGGCGCTGCGCGAAGGTCTCACGGCCAACCGCATCCAGTACATCGCCGGCATCATCAACGGCACGACGAACTACATCCTCTCGGAAATGCGTGAGCGCGGGCTCGACTTCGCGACCGCACTGAAGGCCGCGCAGGAGCTGGGCTACGCCGAAGCCGATCCGACCTTCGACATCGAAGGCGTGGACGCCGCGCACAAGGCCACGATCATGAGCGCGATCGCGTTCGGCGTGCCCGTGCAGTTCGACAAGGCTTACGTGGAAGGCATCAGCAAGCTCGACGCCATCGACATCAAGTACGCGGAAGAACTGGGCTATCGCATCAAGCTGCTCGGCATCGCGCGCCGCACGGAGAAGGGCATCGAGCTGCGCACGCATCCGACGCTGATCCCGGCCAAGCGCCTGCTCGCGAACGTGGAAGGCGCGATGAACGCGGTGGTCGTGCACGGCGACGCCGTCGGCACGACGCTGTACTACGGCAAGGGCGCGGGCGCCGAGCCGACGGCCTCGGCCGTGGTCGCCGACCTCGTGGACGTCACGCGTCTGCACACGGCCGACCCCGAGCACCGCGTGCCGCATCTGGCGTTCCAGCCGGACAGCCTCTCGAACACGCCGATCCTGCCGATCGAAGAAGTCACGAGCGGCTACTACCTGCGCCTGCGCGTGGCCGACCAGACCGGCGTGATGGCAGCCATCACGCGCATCCTGGCCGACAGCGGCATTTCGATCGACGCGCTGCTGCAAAAGGAAGCGGAGCAGGTCGACGCGCAGGGCAAGGCGGAAACCGACATCATCCTGATCACGCACGAGACGGTCGAGAAGAACGTCAATGCGGCGATCGCGCAAATCGAGAAGCTCGCGACGGTGAAGTCGCAGGTCACGAAGCTGCGCATGGAAGGACTGAACTAAGGCAAGGGCTATGAATTACGTATCTACGCGCGGCGCGGGCGCCGGCGAGCATCATTCGTTTTCCGACATCCTGCTGGGCGGCCTCGCGCGCGACGGCGGACTCTATCTGCCGGCCGCGTATCCGCAAATCGGCAAGGAAGAACTCGCGCGCTGGCGCGGCCTCTCGTACGCGGATCTCGCGTTCGAGATCCTTTCGAAGTTCGCCGCCGACATTCCCGCCGAGGACCTGCGCGACATCACGCGCCGCACCTACACGGCCGCCACGTACCGCAACGTGCGCCACGGCGAAGACGCGAGCAAGATCACGCCGCTCACCACGCTCGGCGAGGAAAACGGCGCGCAGCTTTCGCTGCTCGAACTCTCGAACGGCCCGACGCTCGCGTTCAAGGACATGGCGATGCAGTTGCTCGGCAACCTGTTCGAGTACACGCTTGCGAAGGCCGGCCAGGAGCTGAACATTCTCGGCGCGACTTCCGGCGACACCGGCAGCGCCGCCGAATACGCCATGCGCGGCAAGAAGGGCGTGCGCGTATTCATGCTCTCGCCGCACAAGAAGATGAGCGCGTTCCAGACGGCGCAGATGTTCAGCCTGCAAGACCCGAACATCTTCAACCTGGCCGTGGAAGGCGTGTTCGACGATTGCCAGGACATCGTCAAGGCCGTGTCGAACGATCACGCGTTCAAGGCGCAGCAGAAGATCGGCACGGTCAATTCGATCAACTGGGCGCGCGTCGTGGCCCAGGTCGTGTACTACTTCGCCGGTTACTTCGCGGCGACGAAGTCCAACGACGAGCGCGTGTCGTTCACGGTGCCCTCGGGCAACTTCGGCAACGTGTGCGCGGGCCATATCGCGCGCATGATGGGCCTGCCGATCGAAAAGCTCGTGGTCGCCACGAACGAGAACGACGTGCTCGACGAGTTCTTCCGCACGGGCATTTATCGCGTGCGCGCTTCGGCTGAGACGTACCACACGACGAGCCCGAGCATGGACATCTCGAAGGCGTCGAACTTTGAGCGCTTCGTGTACGACCTGCTCGGCCGCGACCCGGCGCGCGTGACGCAATTGTTCCGCGACGTGGAAGAGAAGGGCGGTTTCGATCTCGCGGCGAGCGGCGACTTCGTGCGCGTGCAGCAGTTCGGCTTCGTGTCGGGCCGCAGCAGCCACGAGGACCGCATCGCGACGATTCGCGACGTCTATACGCGTTACAAGACGATGATCGACACCCACACGGCCGACGGCGTGAAGGTCGCGCGCGAGCACCTGCAACCGGGTGTGCCGATGATCGTGCTGGAAACCGCACAGCCGGTGAAGTTCGGCGAGACGATTCGCGAAGCGCTCGACCGCGAGCCGGAACGTCCGGCGGCGTTCGACGGGCTGGAAGCGCTGCCGCAGCGCTTCGAAGTCGTGCCAGCCGATGCGAAGCGCGTGAAGGACTACATCGCCGCGCATACCGCGGATTGATGGTGCACTGATCGATGCTGCCGGGGCCCGACCCGCGTCTGTCCCCGGCACGCCGATCCCTCGAAGGCCGCCACACCAGGCCGCGCGCCCGCGCTCCCCAGAGCCGGGCGCTGCAAGACCCCAGCCGATCCACGGCGCTCCCGGGGAGCCGATCCACGGCATAAGGCACAGCGCGCCCCTCGCGCCGCTACAATAACGGCAGACCAACCGCTGCTGGCGGCCCACCCGCCGACTCCGAGACAAGCTCGATGTCCACGCCTACGTCCCCGTCATCCGCCGCGCCGCGCGCGCCCATGCTGTCCACCGCCGATGCTCTCGCCACGCTGCTCGCGGCGGCGCAGCCGCTTGCGGGTACCGAAACGCTCTCGACCTTCGACGCATTGAACCGCGTCCTGGCCGCCGACGTCGTTTCGCCGCTCGACGTGCCGCCGATGAACACGAGCGCGATGGACGGCTACGCGGTGCGCGTGGCCGACCTCGCGCAGGGCAGCCGCCACTTGCCGGTGTCGCAGCGCATTCCCGCGGGCCACGCGCCCGAGGCGCTTGCGGCGGGCACGGCGGCGCGCATCTTCACGGGTGCGACGGTGCCGCCGGGCGCCGACGCCGTGGTGATGCAGGAGCAGACCGAAGCCGCCGACGGCGCCGTCACCTTCCTGCACACGCCCAAGGCGGGCGAATGGATCACGGCGCAGGGCGCGGACATCCGCAAAAACACGGTGATCCTGCCGGCGGGCACGCGGCTCACGCCGGCGGCGCTCGGACTGGCCGCATCGGTGGGCTGCGCCACGCTCACGGTCGTGCGCCGCGTGAAGGTTGCCGTGTTCTTCACCGGCGACGAGCTGACCATGCCCGGCGAGCCGCTCAAGCCCGGCGCGATCTACAACTCGAACCGCTTCACGCTCACGGGCCTGCTGCGCAACCTCGATTGCGACGTGACCGACTATGGCATCGTGCCGGACCAGCTCGACGTCACGCGCGCGACGCTGCGCGAAGCCGCCGCCGCGCACGATCTCATTCTCACGTCGGGTGGCGTGTCGGTGGGCGAGGAGGATCATGTCCGTCCCGCCGTGGAAGCGGAAGGCCGCATCAACCTCTGGCAGATCGCCATGAAGCCGGGCAAGCCGCTCGCGTTCGGCGCGGTGCGTCGTGCACAGGAGGCGGGTGCGGACGGCAAGCCGGGCGGCGAGGCATTTTTCATCGGGCTGCCGGGCAACCCGGTGTCGAGCTTCGTCACCTTCCTGCTGTTCGTGCGCCCGTTCCTGCTGCGCCTCGCGGGTGCAACGCACGTGAGCCCGCGCGCGCTCTCCCTGCGCGCCGACTTCACCCAGTCGAAGAGCGATCGCCGCAACGAATTCCTGCGCGCGCGCGTGAATCCGGCAGGCGGTCTCGACCTGTTCTCGAACCAGAGCTCGGCCGTGCTGACCTCCACGGTGTGGGGCGACGGCCTCATCGACAATCCGCCGAACCACGCCATCAGCGCGGGCGAGACCGTGCGCTTCATTCCGTTCACCGAATTGCTGTACTGAGCCTTTAGCCGATGAAGATCCAGTTGAAATTTTTTGCGAGCGTGCGCGAGGCACTGGGTGTCGCGGACGAAACGGTCACGCTGCCGGACGGCATCGTGACGGTCGGCGACGTGCGCGGCTGGCTGCGCGCGCGCGGTGGCGTGTGGGCCGAAACGCTGGCGGAAGGCCGCGCGCTGCGCATGGCCTGCAACCACGTGATGACCGACCCGCGCACGCGGATCACCGAGGGCTGTGAAGTCGCGTTCTTCCCGCCGGTGACGGGCGGCTGAGCGCCACAGGAGACTCGCCATGCCCGTACGCGTACAAACGGAAGATTTCGACCTCAGCACCGAAGTCGCGCAGTTGCGTGCGCGCAATCCGGCGATCGGCGCGGTGGCGTGCTTCGTCGGCACCGTGCGCGACCTGAACGACGGCAGCACGATCGCCTCGCTCGAACTCGAACACTATCCAGGTATGACCGAAAAGGCGCTGGAAGCGATCGCTCTTGCGGCACAGCGGCGCTGGGCGGGCATCGAGGTGCTGATCGTGCACCGGGTGGGCAAACTCGCGCCGCTCGATCAGATCGTGCTGGTCGCGACCACCTCGAAGCATCGCGGCGACGCCTTCGCGTCCTGCGAGTTCGTCATGGACTATCTCAAGACCGAGGCGCCGTTCTGGAAGAAGGAAGAGACGGAGCAGGGCGCGCGCTGGGTCGATGCGCGCGAGAGCGACGATGCGGCGCTGGCCAGGTGGGGCGTGGTGTCGGGGAATGTATCCGGAGAGCCGAAGTAGGCGGTTTTCTCCAGGCGGAGTGCGCAACGTATTATCGGCACCCGCTTGGGTCCATCTAATGCAACTAACCGCCCAGTCATTCTAGTCATTCCCTCAGTCGAAGGCAGATGCGCTCACTCCGCCGGGGCGCTTTCGTCGACGTCCATCGAACGGCCAATGATGCGGGTCGGGAACGGCTCGCCGGCCGGACGGTCAGGCAGATCGTGCCCGGCGGGGCGGCGGCGCGGGGCCACGCGCTCAAGCAGCGCCTGCTGCTCGGGCGGAATCGTATAGTCCCAGCCGAAGCGGCTCAGTTGCAGACTCTGCGCGATGCGCAGGGCGGGTTCCATGAACTGCACCGCCGCCGCAGGCGCGTAGCGCCCCTGCACCGTATCGAGAAAGAGATAAAGCCAGCGGCTGAAGTGCTGCGGCTCGACGCCGGGCACGGGGTCGTGGGCCTGCTGCACATTGCCGCGGTAGGTCTTGGTGCCGAGCACGAGACTCGACCAGAAGCGGCACATCTTCGGCAGGTGCTCGTCCCAGCGACCGGCCAGCACGCCGTCGAATACCGGGCCGAGCATTGCGTCTTCGCGCACGCGGTCGTAGAACGCGTAGACGAGTTCGCGGATGTTCTCTTCGGTGGGCTGGGCGTGCAGCGGGGAAGCGCTGCTTGCGTCGGGGCGGGTCATTGCGGTGCCTGCGTTTCTGCCTGAGGTGGCCGGGAGTGTAGCCGGCGGCCGTGCGCCGACACGATGCGGCGCTGGGCCGCACGGTATTCCGGGTGCCAGGCAAGACGAAAAGCGCATGATACCCAGTCCGGGCAAAACCTGCATGCTATCTGCATGTTATTGTATGGTTTCTGTCACCCGCGCCGCCATCGCCATGAGACTGACCGACTACACCGACTATTCGTTACGCGTGATGCTGTATCTCGCGTTGCGTCGTGACAGCCTGGCGACGATTCAGGAGATCTCGGACGCGTATGGCGTCTCGAAAAATCATCTGATGAAAGTCGTGCAGCGCCTGGGCGAACTGGGTTGGATCGACACGATTCGCGGGCGCAACGGCGGCTTGCGCCTTGCGCAGGCGTCGCTCGACCTGAGCGTCGGCGCGGTGGTGCGGCAGACCGAGAGCGATTTCGCGCTGGTCGGCTGTTTTCCTGACGAGCATGGCGAGCGCCGCAGCTGCGTCATTGAGCCGCAGTGCCGGCTCAAGCACGCGCTGGCGGCGGCGCGCGACGCTTTCCTGGCCGAGCTCGATCGCCATACCATCGGCGAACTCGTGCAACCGGCAGGCGAACTTACCGGGCTGCTCGGCCTCGCCCCGATCCAGTTCATGCCGCGGCTGCAACCGGCGCGCCCTGCGCCTTCGCGCGAGCATTGAGGGGCGCTGGCGCCCCTTTTTTCAGCACACGTATTTCATCCCCCGCTCCCGCTCTCACACGCGGTTCCCTCCATCCGGCCTCAGCCGGAACGCGCCCGCCGCCGTGCCTCCCTCCCTGATTTCCAGACTTGCGGCCCGCGCTGCCGCTGGCGGCATTTCACACATCGATCCCAAAAATCGGAAAAAATGACGCCAGAGCGCTTGAAACCGGCGCGACCCCCCTCAAATTTGGTGACAGTCTAGAAATCTGGAGGTCTCGTTTTAAATGAGAATCGACAAACTCACCACCAAGTTCCAGGAAGCCATCGCCGACGCACAAAGCCTCGCCGTTGGTCACGATAACCAGTACATCGAACCCGCCCACCTGCTGGCTGCGCTCGTCGCGCAGCAGGACGGCTCGGCGCGCTCGCTCATGTCGCGCGCCGGGGTGCAGGTGCAGGCGTTGCAGAACGCGCTTAACGACGCCATCAACCGCTTGCCGCAAGTGCAGGGCACCGACGGCAACGTGCAGATCGGCCGTGAGCTGGCGGGCCTGCTCAACCAGGCGGACAAGGAAGCGCAGAAGCTCAACGACACGTATATCGCGAGCGAAATGTTCCTGCTCGCCGTGGCCGACGACAAGGGCGAAGCGGGCCGCCTCGCGCGCCAGCACGGCCTGACGCGCAAGGCGCTCGAATCCGCGATCGTCGCCGTGCGTGGCGGCGCGCAGGTGCATAGCCAGGACGCCGAGAGCCAGCGCGAAGCGCTCAAGAAGTACACGGTCGATCTGACCGAGCGCGCCCGCGCGGGCAAGCTCGACCCCGTGATCGGCCGCGACGACGAAATCCGCCGCTCGATCCAGATCCTGCAACGCCGCACCAAGAACAACCCGGTGCTGATCGGCGAGCCGGGCGTGGGCAAGACGGCGATCGTCGAAGGTCTCGCGCAGCGTATCGTCAACGGCGAAGTGCCGGAAACGCTCAAGGGCAAGCGCGTGCTTTCGCTCGACATGGCGGCGCTGCTCGCGGGCGCGAAGTATCGCGGCGAATTCGAAGAGCGCCTGAAGTCCGTGCTCAACGACATCGCGAAGGACGAAGGCCAGACCATCGTCTTCATCGACGAGATTCACACCATGGTCGGCGCGGGCAAGGCCGAAGGCGCGATGGACGCGGGCAACATGCTCAAGCCGGCGCTTTCGCGCGGCGAACTGCATTGCATCGGCGCGACCACGCTCGACGAATATCGCAAGTACATCGAGAAGGATGCTGCGCTCGAACGCCGCTTCCAGAAGGTGCTGGTCGATGAGCCGTCGGTCGAAGCGACCATCGCGATCCTGCGCGGTTTGAAGGAGAAGTACGAACTGCACCACGGCGTGGAAATCACCGACCCGGCGATCGTCGCGGCGGCGGAGCTCTCGCATCGCTATATCACCGACCGCTTCCTGCCGGACAAGGCCATCGACCTGATCGACGAAGCCGCTTCGAAGATCAAGATGGAAATCGATTCGAAGCCCGAAGAGATGGACAAGCTCGACCGTCGCCTGATCCAGTTGAAGATCGAGCGCGAGGCCGTCAAGAAGGAGAAGGACGAAGCGTCGCAAAAGCGTTTGCAACTGATCGAGGAAGAAATCGATCGGCTGAGCCTCGAATATAAGGACCTCGAAGAAATCTGGACCGCCGAGAAGGCCGCGGTGCAGGGCGGGGCGCAGATCAAGGAAGAGATCGACCGCGTGCGCGCCGAGATCACGAAGTTCCAGCGCGAAGGCAAGCTCGAAAAGGTCGCGGAATTGCAGTACGGCAGGCTGCCGGAGCTCGAAACGCAACTCAAGCAGGTCACGCAGGCCGAAGCGAACGAGCAGAGCAGCCCGTCGCGCCATCGTCTGCTGCGCACGCAGGTGGGCGCCGAGGAAATCGCGGAAGTCGTGTCGCGTTCCACCGGCATTCCCGTGTCGCGCATGATGCAGGGCGAGCGCGAAAAGCTGTTGCTCATCGAAGACAAGCTGCATGAGCGCGTGGTGGGCCAGGACGAGGCGATCACCGCGGTGGCCGATGCGATCCGCCGTTCGCGCGCCGGTCTCGCGGACCCGAACCGGCCCTACGGCTCGTTCCTGTTCCTCGGGCCGACGGGTGTGGGCAAGACCGAGTTGTGCAAGGCGCTGGCGGGCTTCCTGTTCGACGCGGAAGATCATCTCATCCGCATCGACATGAGCGAGTTCATGGAGAAGCACAGCGTCGCGCGTTTGATCGGCGCGCCGCCGGGCTACGTGGGCTACGAAGAGGGCGGCTATCTGACCGAGGCGGTGCGCCGCAAGCCGTATAGCGTGATCCTGCTCGACGAAGTCGAGAAGGCGCACCCGGACGTGTTCAATGTGCTGCTGCAAGTGCTCGACGACGGCCGCATGACCGATGGCCAGGGCCGTACCGTGGACTTCAA
Source organism: Paraburkholderia unamae (assembly GCF_003096875.1). Taxonomy (NCBI): domain Bacteria; kingdom Pseudomonadati; phylum Pseudomonadota; class Betaproteobacteria; order Burkholderiales; family Burkholderiaceae; genus Paraburkholderia; species Paraburkholderia unamae. The sequence continues at coordinate 45,436 of NZ_QEOB01000027.1, read as the reverse complement.
GAACACGGTGATCGTGATGACGTCGAACCTCGGTTCGCACCTCATCCAGGCGATGGCGGGCGAGCCGCAGGAAGCCGTGAAGGACGCGGTGTGGAACGAAGTGAAGCAGCAGTTCCGCCCTGAGTTCCTGAACCGGATCGACGAGGTCGTGGTGTTCCATGCGCTCGATCGTTCGAACATCGAGTCGATCGCGAAGATCCAGTTGCAGCGTCTGCGCGAGCGTCTGGAGAAGCTCGACATGGAGTTGATGGTGTCCGACGAAGCGCTCGGCCAGATCGCGAAGGTCGGCTACGACCCGCTGTTCGGGGCGCGGCCGCTCAAGCGCGCGATCCAGCAGGAGATCGAGAATCCGGTCGCCAAGCTGATCCTCGCGGGCAAGTTCGGGCCGAAGGATGTGATTCCGGTCGACGTCCAGGACGGTAAGCTCGTGTTCGAGCGCGTCGTGCATTAAGGTGCGTTCAGGCACGCTGTAGTGCTGTGGTGAAGCAAAAAGGGCAACGGAGTGATCCGTTGCCCTTTTTTTATCTGCGCCGGGGACGACCCGGCACGGTGAGCGTCGCTCAGGCCTGCTTGTTGCCGCCGCCGAACAGCGACGCGAGGCCGCCGAGCGTGCCGAGCACGCTTTCCGCGTTGATCTGGCCGCCTGCGGGCACTTCGCCATTGGGCGTGCCGGCATTGACCACGTGCGGCAGCACCTGGGCGAGCAGGCCGCCCACCTGGTCGGGTTGCAGGCCGACCTTCTGCGCGAGGCCTGCAACGGCGTCCGAGCCGAGCACGCTGTGGATCTGATCGGCGGAGACGGGCTGGTTCTCGCCATTGCCGACCCACGACTGCACGACGTCACCGAGGCCGCCTTGCTGGAACTTCTGGATGAGGCCGCTCAGGCCGCCGGGCTGGTTGTTGACGAACTCCATGGCCGCGGCGAGAAGCTGCGCCTGGCCGCCGCCTTGCTGTTGCGATTGCGAACCGAGCAGGGAACCGAGGGTATCTAGCAGACTCATGACGATCTCTCTGAATGATGGCCGCGTCGGGGGACGCGGCCGGTAAGTCGGACGGCGCGCGCAAAGGCCGAGCCGCAGGTCAGGTGCCGGCGCGCGTTACGCGCCGGAAGCGGCGGCGTCCGACGCCGCCTTGCTCTTTTTCGACTTCTTCGGCTTTTTCGCCTTGCTGTCCGAGGCCGTGGCCGGCGCCGCGGCGGCCGAACCCGCTTCAGGCGCGCTGGCGGCCGCAGCCGTCTTGTCCTTCTTGCTCTTGTGTTTCGATTTTGCCGCCGTGGCGTCCGATGCGGTAGTCGTGGCCGCCGGCGTCTGCGCCGTCATCGGGTTCGGCGTCGTGGCGGCCGGCGCCGCGCCTGCCGTTGCCCCCGTCGTTGCTGCGGTTGCCGCCGTTGGGGCGCTCTTGCTGCTCTTCGAGGCGGCCGGCTTGCCTGCTGGCGGCGCTGCCGAGCCGTTGATCGTGAGGCCCGCCGTCTCCAGATTCTGCACCGACTTCGGGCCAATGCCCTTGACGCGGTTCACGAGGTCGTCGGCGTCCTTGAACGGGCCGTTTTTCGTGCGTTCGTCGATGATCGCCTTGGCGTGCACGGGGCCGATGCCCTTGACGGATTCGAGCGCGGTTTCGTCGGCGGTATTGACTTCCACGGCCGCGGCAAGCACGGCGGACAGCGACAGACCGAATGCGAGGAACAGCATGAGCAGCTTCTTGAGCATGACGATCACTCCATTGAGGGCGATTCAGATTCAGTTAGCCGGGAACGGAAGACGCATCCGGTCCAGGGCCTGTTATTAGCGTGAACGGGCCCCAGGTGCTGCGGTACAAGAATAGGACAGTTGGCGTATCCGTGGATCGGGGGCGCTCGATTTATACCGGTCGATGTGTGGCAAGTAAATCACGCCGCACAATATTTAATACTTCTGTGCAATTTCGCGACGCGAAGCCACAGGCAATACACGCATTTTCGAAGCGCGAACAACGACACCGCACGCGCCTGTGTGGTGCAGGCGCCGTGTCTGCCATGCGGCTCAGGCGCGGTGTGGCCCGACGATGCCGAGCTTCGCGATGCGCCGGTACAGCGTCGCGCGCGAGATGCCGAGCGCCTGCGCAGCGGCGTTGGGGCGCCAGCGGTGCGCTGTGAGCGCCGCGACGATGCGCTCGCGCTCGTCGGCGGGCGTGAGCGGGGCGAGAGGCATGAGCGGCGTGGAATGGGCGGCGGACATGGCTGGCGGCGGGGCCGACGCCGCGCACGCGCGAGCGTCCGGCATGGGCAGGCGCGCCGCTAGATCCGCGCTCAGATGGCGCGCCTCGACCAGCACGGTGTCGCATACGGCGCATGCGTAGCGCATCGCGTTGCGCAACTGGCGCAGATTGCCGGGCCACGCGAAGGCGGCGAGCCGAGCCGCGAGCGTGGCGTCGAGCGCGAGCGGGCGCGCGGCGGCCTGCGCTTCTTCGGCGAACACGGTGTCGATGAGCGTTGCGATATCGCGGCGCTCGCGCAGCGGCGGCAGGGTGAGCACCGCGCCGCTCAGGCGGTAGTAGAGATCCTCGCGGAACGCGCCCGCGCTCGCCATGAGTGCGAGGTCGCGGTGCGTCGCGCAGATCACGTCGATATCGACGCGCACCGGCGCTTCGCTGCCAAGCGGCAGCACTTCGCCCTCGGCGAGCACGCGCAGCAGGCGCGTCTGGAGCGCGAGCGGCATGTCGCCGATCTCGTCGAGAAAGAGCGTCCCGCCGTCGGCCATGGCGATCTTGCCGCGCGCGCCGTGGCGGCGCGCGCCCGTGAACGCGCCCGGTGCGTAGCCGAACAGCTCGCTCTCGATCAGCGATTCGGGCAGCGCCCCGCAATTGACGGCGATGAACGGCCGGTTGCGGCGCGCGCTCGCGTCGTGAATCGCGCGTGCGAAGACTTCCTTGCCCGCGCCCGTTTCGCCGAGCAGCAGGATCGGCAGGCGTTTGCCCGCCACACGCTGGGCGATGCGCGCGTTTTCGGCCACGCGCGCGTCGGCGCTGCGCAGGAAGGGGCCGAGCGCGCTACGGTCGTATTCCCGCTCAGCGGCGGGGTTTTCGCGCCGCAGCGGCATCGCGCCATGCGCCGCCGTGCCTGCGCCGCGCCCGAGCGGCGCGCGTATGCGCGCGTAGAGCATCGAGCCGTTCGAGCGCAGCCGCAGCGCGGCGATGGCTTCGATGCGCCCGATGTCGCGCAATTGCACGTGCGACGAATCGAAAATCTCGTCGATGTGACGCGGGCCTTCGAGCCCCGCGATGCATTCACGCGCGCGCCGGTTCGCGGCGATCACGTTGCCGTTCTCGTCGAAGGCGATCAGCAGTTCGGGCTGCGCCTCCACGTAATTGCGGTTCTGGTGACCGAAGAGAATCCAGCAGCTTGCGAGACGGTGCAGGAAATAGCCGTCCTCGATCAGCGTCGCGCTCTGGCGCACGAGCTGGTTGACGATGCGCTGGCTCTCGCGATTGTCGGGCGACTGCACGGCCGAGGCATCGAGCACGCCGATCAGCTCGCCGCCCGGCGCGAAGATCGGCGCGGCGCTGCACGTGAGCGAGGTGAAGGCGGCGCGGAAATGATCGGTCTTGTGAACCGTGATGGGCGCGAGATCGGTGAGCACGTTCGCGATGCCGCAGGTGCCTTCCTCGCTCTCCGACCAGCACGAGCCGATATAGAGCCCCGCGTGCTTGAAGTCGTTGCGGCGCTCGCGGTCGATGCGGTAGTCGATGGTCACGCCGTGCCCGTCGGTGAGCATCACGCAGTAGTCGGCCTCGCGCACCATGTCGTGCAGGCGCGAGAGGCATTGGCCCGAGGCGCGCAGGAAGGACTCCTCGCGATCGCGGATTTCACGCAGCTCGGCCGCGCTCAGCACGCGCGGCCCGATCACGGAGCCGGGATCGAGCTGATAGCGCTCGAACGAGCGCTGCCATGACGAGACGAGGCGCGGCGAGTCGGACGGCGCGGGGAGCCGGCCTTCCACGGCGCCGCGCACGCGTTCGGCGTGCCGGGTAGACGCAAGAGCGTAGGGCATGAGCGGTTCCAGACGGCTGCGGACGGTGAAACGTCGGACCGGAAAACGTTCGGCGGGAGTCTTTTTTAGCACATCCTTTGCGCGCGATCACACCGCACCGCAGCAAGCGAGACGCCTGAGACGATCGTCTCAGCGCGCGGCGTCTCACCTGCGTAAGCGCCAGACTCGGCCGCTCAGGCAGGCTGCACGGGGCCGCGGCGCGCTTGCGCCGCTCGCGCGGACGGACTTTGCGACGCGCCGCGCGTGCGCGAGACGGTTGTTGAGACGCCGGGCGCATTAAACGGGGCGACGGCCGGACACGGTGCGCGGACCGCTCAAGCCCGCCAGGCGGGCTTGAGCGTCGGCAAGCGGTTTAGCGGGCGTTAGTGGCATGACGCTTGCAGATACTGCGGGCAAGAGCGGTGCACGCCAAGGCGCGCCGCCATCCAGACGAGTTCGTGCGGACCCCCGCGGCCGTGCGGACCAGGAGACACAACCCGTGACGACGCCCGTGACCGTAGGCGTGATCGCGAACCCCGCGTCGGGTCGCGACATCCGCCGCCTCACCTCGCATGCCTCTGTCTTTCCCACCGCCGAGAAAGCGAACATGGTCGTGCGCCTGCTCGCGGGCCTCGGCGCGCTCGGCGTTTCGCGCGTGCTCACGCTGCGCGACAAGACCGGCGTGGCCGCCTTGCTGCTGCGCGCCATCGAAACTCACGCGGCCATCGGTGCGCGCGAACCCTGGCCCGAAGTCGAATTCGCCGATTTGCCCATGAGCGGAAGCGTTGCCGATACGCATGCCGGTGTCGCCCACATGATGCGCGAGGAAGTCGCGCTCATCGCGGTGCTGGGCGGCGACGGCACGCACCGCGCGGTGGCGGCGCATTGCGGCGCGACGCCGCTGCTCGCGCTCTCCACCGGCACCAACAATGCGTTTCCCGAACTGCGCGAAGCCACCGTGGCGGGGCTCGCGGGCGCGCTCGTCGCGACCGGCGCCGTGCCCGCCGAGGCGGCGCTCGTGCGCAACAAGCGGCTCGTGGCGCGTTGCGTGGAGGGACCGTCGCGCGGGCGCGAGGAAATCGCGTTAGTCGACATCTGCGTTGCGCGCCAGCCCTTCATCGGCGCACGCGCCATTTCAGACAGTTCGGATATCGAAGCAATTTTTCTCACCTTCGCGCCGCCCGACGGTATCGGCCTCTCGTCGATCGGCGGCGCCTGGGCGCCGGTTGCGCGCGACGCGTCGCATGGCTTGCATATGACTTTCGCGGAGGCCGGCGACGCGGAGGGCGCGGGCGTGCCGTTGCTCGCACCGATCGCGCCGGGCCGCATCGAACGCCTGACGATGCGCACGTGCCAGCGCCTCGAAGTCGGCGTCGCGCTGCCGCTCGAAGCCGGTCACGGCACGCTCGCATTCGACGGCGAACGCGAGATCGAACCCGCGCGCGGCGACCGCTACGAAGTGACGCTCGACTGGCGCGGCCCGCTGACCGTGGATGTCGCGCGCACGCTGCGTTACGCGGCGTCGCATCAGTTGTTGCGCGAAGCCGCGGCGCGTGTCTAGCGCCTTCCTCTGCATCCTCGACCCGTATCACCACAAGGAGACACCCGAATGGACGCACCCCTGAAAGGCCAGGTCGCGATCGTGACCGGCGGCGCGCGCGGCATCGGCCGCGGCATTGCGCTCACGCTCGCGCAGGCCGGAGCCGACGTGCTGCTCGCCGATCTGCTCGAAGAGCCGCTCGCCGCCACGGCCGAAGAAGTGCGCGCCCTTGGCCGTCGCGCAGCCATCTGCAAGGTCGATGTCACACAGGCCGCCCAGCTCGAAGGGATGGTGTCGCAGGCGCTCTCCGAACTCGGCGGCTTCGACATCCTCGTGAATTGCGCGGGCGTGATCTCGATTCATCCGGTCTCCGAACTCACCGAGCGGGACTGGGACTTCGTGATGGGCGTGAACGCGAAGGGGGTGTTCCTCGGCTGCAAGGCGGCGTTGCCGCATCTGCGCATGCAAAAGCACGGGCGCATCATCAACGTCGCGTCGATTGCGGGCAAGGAGGGCTTTCCGAATCTCGCGCATTACAGCGCCTCGAAGTTCGCGGTGGTCGGCTTCACCAACGCGCTCGCCAAGGAAGTGGCGCGCGAAGGCATCACCGTGAACGCGATTTGCCCGGGCATCGTGCGCACCTATATGTGGGACCGGCTTTCGGACGAATGGAAGAACGAAGGCGAAAGCGTCGAGCAATCGTGGCAGCGTCATCAACTCACGCTTATTCCGCAGGGCCGCGCGCAAACGCCGGAAGACATGGGGCGGCTCGCCTTGTTCTTCGCGACGATGGACAACGTCACCGGCCAGTCGGTGAACGTCGACGGCGGCTTCACTTTTCACTAGGAGCAGATGCATTTCCGGCAGGCATATCCAGCGTCGTACACACAGGACAAGGAGACAACCATGTCAGTCAACACGCAATTGAACAGGGAGCAGTTGCTCAAGGCGTATCGCTCGATGCGCACGATCCGTGAATTCGAGGAGCGCTTGCACGTCGAGTTCGCGACCGGCGATATCCCGGGGTTCGTGCACCTGTACGCGGGTGAGGAGGCGTCGGCGGTCGGCACGATGAGCCATCTGAACGATTCGGACTACGTTGCAACCACGCACCGTGGCCACGGCCATTGCATTGCGAAGGGCGTGGACGTGCACGAGATGATGGCCGAGATCTACGGCCGGGCCACGGGCTCGTGCCGCGGCAAGGGCGGCTCGATGCATATCGCCGATCTTTCGAAGGGCATGCTCGGTGCGAACGGCATCGTGGGCGCGGGCGGCCCGCTCACCTGCGGCGCGGCGCTTGCCGCCAGGCAGAAGAAGACGGGCGGCGTGGGCGTGTGCTTTTTCGGCGACGGCGCGTCGAATCAGGGCGTCATCTTCGAGTCGATGAATCTGGCTTCGGTGTGGCGCCTGCCGGTGATCTTCGTCGCGGAGAACAACGGCTATGCCGAGGCGACGTCGTCCACGTGGTCGGTTGCGGCCGACAACATCGCGGACCGCGCGAACGGCTTCGGCATGCCGGGCGTGATCGTCGACGGCTTCGACTTCTTCGCCGTGTACGAGGCCTTGGGTGAAGCCATTGCGCGGGCGCGCAACGGCGGTGGCCCGACGCTCGTGGAAATGAAACTCTCGCGCTATTTCGGCCACTTCGAGGGCGATGCGCAGACGTATCGCGCGCCCGGCGAAGTGCAGAAGTTGCGCGAGGAAAAGGATTGCCTCAAGCGCTTCGAGGAGCGCGTGGTGCGCGCCGAACTGGCAAGCGCCGACGATCTGCGCAAGGTGGACGCCGAAGTGAAGCAACTGATCGACGACGCGGTGGCGCAGGCCAAGGCCGCACCGCTGCCGCCGGCCGAGGCGCTGCTCACCGACGTGTACGTGTCGTATCCCTGAGCGCGACGCACTCAGGTCAACAGGATTCCCGATCAAGGAGACGAAAATGGCACGGAAAATCACCTATTCACAGGCCATCAACGAGGCGCTGGCACAGGAGATGGGGCGCGACGAGAGCGTGATCGTCATGGGCGAGGACAACGCGGGCGGCGCGGGCGCGCCCGGCGAGCAGGACGCATGGGGCGGCGTGCTCGGCGTGACGAAGGGCTTGTACGGCAAGTTTCCGGGGCGCGTGCTCGATACGCCGCTCTCGGAAGGCGGCTTCATCGGTACCGCCGTGGGCGCGGCGGCCTGCGGTCTGCGGCCGGTGGCGGAACTGATGTTCATCGACTTCATGGGCGTGTGCTTCGACCAGATCTTCAACCAGGCCGCGAAGTTCCGCTATATGTTCGGCGGCAAGGCGGTCACGCCGGTCGTGATCCGCACGATGTATGGCGCGGGCCTGCGCGCGGCGGCGCAGCACTCGCAGATGCTCACTTCGCTCTTTACGCATATTCCGGGGCTCAAGGTCGTGTGCCCGGCCACGCCTTACGACGCCAAGGGCCTCATGATCGAGGCGATTCGCGACAACGACCCTGTGATCTTCTGCGAGCACAAGTTGCTCTACACCATGGAGGGCGATGTTCCGGAGGAATCCTATTCGATTCCGTTCGGCGAAGCCAACATCGTGCGCGACGGCGACGATGTCACGATCGTCACCTACGGGCGCATGGTCCATTACGCGCTCGACGCCGCCCAGAAGCTGGCGAAAGACGGCATCGAAGCCGATGTGATCGACCTGCGCACGACCTCGCCGCTCGACGAGGAGACGATCCTCGAAAGCGCGCGCCGCACGGGCCGCGTCGTTGTCGTGGACGAGGCGAATCCGCGCTGCTCGATGGCGACGGACATCGCGGCGCTGGTCGGCCAGAAAGCGTTCAAAAGCCTGAAGGCGCCCGTGGGCATGGTCACCGCGCCGCACACGCCGGTGCCGTTCGCGGCCTCGCTCGAAGACCTCTACATCCCCTCGGCGGACCAGATCGCCGAAGCGGTGCGTGCAGCAAGGAGCTGAAGTCATGCCGATTCACATGATCACGATGCCCAAGTGGGGCTTGTCGATGGAGCAGGGCCAGGTGAACGGCTGGCTCAAGTCGCTAGGCGAGCAGGTCACGAAGGGCGACGAGTTGCTCGACGTCGAGTCCGACAAGATCGCGTCGCGCGTGGAGTGCGCGTTCGAGGGCGTGCTGCGGCGGCAGATCGCGCAGGAGGGCGACACGCTGCCCGTGGGCGCGCTGCTGGGCGTGGTGGCCGACGCAGAAGCCGCCGATGCGGACATCGACGCCGCCGTGGCCGAATTTCAGCGCGATTTCGTGCCCGCCCAGGCGGGCGACGCCGACGCGGGTCCGCAGCCCGAGAAGTCGCAGATCGGCGGGCGCACGATGCGCTATCTGAAGCTCGGAGAAGGCGAGGGCGTGCCGGTGGTGCTGATCCACGGCTTTGGCGGCGACCTCAACAACTGGCTTTTCAACCATGCCGATCTGGCGGCGGAGCGCACGGTCTGGGCGCTCGATCTGCCGGGTCACGGCGAATCGGGCAAGGCCGTGGAAAGCGGCAGCCTCGACGAGCTTGCGCAAAGCGTGATCGCGTTTCTCGATGCGCAGAAAATTGCCACGGCGCATCTGGTCGGGCATTCGCTCGGCGGCGCGGTCGCGATGGCCGTGGCGGAACAGGCGCCCGCACGTGTGGCCTCGCTCTCGCTGATTTCGAGCGCGGGCCTCGGCAGCCAGATTGACGGCGCGTATATCGAGGGCTTCGTATCGGCGGCCAATCGCAACGCGCTCAAGCCGCACGTGACGAAGCTGTTCGCCGATCCCGCGCTCGTCACGCGTCAGCTTGTTGAGGACCTCGTGAAGTACAAGCGGCTCGAAGGCGTGCAGGCGGCGCTTGGCAAGATCGCGGAGCAGGCGTTCGAGGGCGGCGCGCAGCGGCGCGTGTTCCGCGAGCGCCTCGCTACGCTCGCGCCGCGCGCGCTCGTGGTCTGGGGCGAGATCGACCAGATCATTCCGGTGCACCACGCGCAGGGCTTGCCTCCGCAGGTGCGAGTGGCGGTGATCGCGGGCAAGGGGCATATGGTGCAGATGGAGGCCGCGCAGGAGGTCAATCGCCTGCTTAAGGCTTTCTTCGACGAGGGAGGCTGAGCATGACGGCCGCCACTTCCGATACGCCTCATTCGTCGAGCACGGCGCTCGGGCAGCAAGGCCTGCGCAGTCGCGAGAAACTCGCGCGCATTCCGGTGAAGATCGTGCCGCCCGCCGGGAGCGGGGCGGTCTTGCCGAAGCCGCCCTGGCTGCGCGCGCGGCCGCTCATGAGCCGCCCATGGCGCGCTCGTGACGAAGTCGGGGCTGATGGTGGGGCTGGGCGCAACCGACGAGGCGTTGCTCGCGACGATGCAGGACCTGCGCGAGCACGGCGTGGAAGTGCTGACGATCGGCCAGTATCTCGCGCCGTCGCGCTTTCATCTGACGGTCAAGCGCTACGTGCATCCCGACGAATTCGACGCGTTGCGAGCGGCGGGGTTTGGCGAGGTGGTCGCGGGGCCGCTCGTGCGTTCGTCGTATCACGCGGCGCAAACGGTGGAGGCGGCGCGAAAGGCGAAGATCGGAGCGAGCCATATTCGCAACTAACCGCCTAACCTGTTAACAACCATCGACAGAGCGGGGTGTGGTACGCGAGAACCCGGGCCATCAGGCGGTCACGCTGCCTGCGCTACGCGCCCGTCCGCAAATACCGCGTACTCACGCGCGAGAGATAGACCAGCAGTCCCGCACCGGCAATCGCAAGGCTGGCCAGATTGGCGATCCAGAAACCGCGTGCGCCCGTGGCCCAGGCCGGCACGGTGCCGCTCACGTCGAAGCCCAGCGCATAACCGCCGCCAAGACCCACGCCCCACAAGGCGACGGCATAGATGAGGGTTGGCACGACCGCGACCTTGTAGGCGCGCAGCGCGAAGGCCGAGGTGATCTGCAAGGCGTCGAACACGTGATACAGCGTGACGATGGCCACGAGCGGCATGGCAGCGACCGCGACGGCGGGGTCGGGCGTATAGCCACCGATGATGAGCGGGCGCAGCATGTACACGATCACGCCGTAGCAGCAGGCGATCGCCACGGCCGTCGCCACGCCGTGACGGGCGAGCGTGCGCGCTTCGTCGTGGCGGCCGCCGCCCAGCGCCTGGGCGACGAGCGTCGAGGTCGCCACGCCGATCGAAAGCGGCGTCATGTAGAGCACCGCGCCGACGTTGCCGGCGATCTGGTGCCCCGCGAGCGTCGTCGTGCCCAGACGCGCGATGAAGATCGCCATGAACGTGTACGAGGTGACCTCGATGAGGTACGAGAGCCCCATCGGAATGCCGAGCTTGAGCAGTTCGGCCTGGCGTTTCCACTCGGGCCAGCAGAAGTGCTTGAAGATTTCGAACGGCGCGAACACGTCCACGCGCGTGAGCGCGATGGCGGCGCATAGCGCGAGCGCCCAGTTGATCGACGTGCTCGCGAGCGCGCAGCCCGGACCGCCCAACGCGGGCACGCCCAGGCCGCCGAAAATGAGCCATGTGTTGAGCGGCACCTTGAGCACGAGCGCGCCGACCTGGAGAAACATGACGAGGCGCGGCCGTCCCACGGCGTTGGCGAGCGAACTGTAGATGCGAAAGGCGAGGGCGGCGGGCAAGCCGAACGACAGCAGCCGCAGATAGCCGACCGTGCGCTCGCGCAGCGCCTCGGGCGCGCGCGCGAGGTCGAGCAGCGGGCCGGGAAAGTAGAGGATCGCGAAGCCGGCCACCATCAGCACGAGTGCGAGCCAGAACGCCTGGCGCACTTCGAGGCCGATCTCGGTGTCCTTCTGCGCACCGTAGAGCTGCGCCGCGACTGGCTGGAGCGCGCTGAGAATGCCGGTGAGGGCGATATAGACCGAAACGTAGATCGACGAGCCCAGGCCGAGCGCCGCGAGGTCGAGCGCCGAATAACGGCCGACCATCGCCGTGTCGATCACGCCGAACGCGATGATCGCGAGCTGGCCGACCAGCACCGGCCACGCGAGCGCCGCGATGCGCCGGACGTCGCCGACGAGGGTTGTCGTTGCCACGGCCTCAGTCGGGGCGCTTGAGCCAGACGTGCGGCTTCTTGAGCGGCGTCTTCGGACGGTCGATGCGCACGTAGAGGCGGAAGCGTTCGTCGCGGTCGGCAACGCGGCGGCCTTCCCACACGAGCTTCCATTCGAAGTTCGACATCGCGCTCGGCTCGCCGTAGTCCTGGGTGTCCTGGCGCAGGATCACGTCGCAGTCCTCGTCGAACGCGAAGTGCATCTTGCCGAAGTAGGCGAAGGTGGCGATCTGCGCGTCGCCGAGACGCACGGGCGAGATGCATTGATAGTCGGCGGGCAGGTGCGCGGCGATCTGCTGCGCGACATCCTTGTAGGTCCGGCTGTAGTTCACGACCGGCAGCCAGAGCGTCATGAGCAGCACCCACATGAGCGTGGTGCCGCCGCTCGAGAGCACGACGCTGCGCCACAGCACCTTCGGATGGCGCGCGATGCGCCACTGCGCAAGCACGATCCAGCAGACGGTCACGGCTACCGCGCAGACAAACGAGAGAATCTTGAACTGCGGCACGAAGCCGGGCGCGAGGCGCGCGAGATTGCGCGCGAGCGGCGCGGGAAAGCCCGTCATGCCCGCGAGCCACACGAGCCACACGAAGGTGCCGAGGATCGTGAAGCTCAGCACGGCGAACCAGTCGATCGCATTGATCGCGCCGCGCTTGAGCGTGGGCAGCGCGAAGGTCGCGAGCACCGAAAGCGCGGGCAGCACGAGCATGAAGAGGCGGTTTGTTTCGTGGCTCTGCACGATCACGAGGATGAGCAGCGGCACGATCACCGAAAGCGGAATCGCGATGTGCGGTTTGCGGCGCAGTCCCGCCCAGCTCACGAAAGCCCAGATCGCCAGCGGCCACGCAGGCCACGTGAAGAGCGGCAGGTTCTTCGCGGCATAGCGCAGCACGCCGCCCGGCGGCCCTGCGAAGGCGTTGACGTTGGTGCGCGCCCACTGGTTGAGGAACCAGACGGCGTCGTCGGGGTAGAGGTGCAGAGCGAGGAGCGGCCACGAGAGCGCGACCACGAGCGCGACGGGCAGGCCCGCTACGAGAAGCCAGCGCGAGCGCGTCTCGGGCGCGATCGCGAGCATGGCGAGCGTGCCGACGAGGAGCGCGCCCACCAGCACCGGGCCGCTTGCGAGCATCACGATGCCGAGCGCGAGGCCCCACCAGAGCGCGCCCTGGACCGGCTTGTCGATGGCGCGCACGACGCCGTACAGGAGTATCGCGATGCCGACGAACTGCATGAGCTGCGGCGTGGTTTCGTGGCCGCGCTCGGCGAGGCCGAAGCACGCGAGCAGAATGAGCAGGGCGCCGTCGGCGAGCGTGCGGCCGTAGTCGCGCGGTTCAGGCTCGCCGCCGAACGCGTACTTGAACGGCTGCACCTCGGGGCGGCGGCCGAGCAGGTAGGCGCTGTACCAGACGAACGCACAGGCAAGGCAGAACAGCACGCCGGTGGCGATGCGCGAGGCGTTGCTCGCGTCGACCCAGGGCGCGAACAGGCGGATGCACGCGGCGCCCAGCCAGTAGCCGAGCGGACCGTTCTCGGTCACGTACTTGCCGACGAGATTGGGCAGCAGCCAGTCGTGCGAGGTGCCGCCCGCCATCGTCCACATCACGCCGAAGCCCGCCGCATCCTCGTTCTTCCACGGGTCGCGGCCAAAGAGGCCAAACGACGCGAAGACGATACAGATGGTCAGCAGCAGCCAGCGCGGCAAGGCGCTGGTGGCGGAGGCGGTCAGTCGAATGGCTGGCTTCATGCAGTACGAGGGGAGACGGATAAGTCCTGCGGAGTGACGCCGCGGCGCAATCCGGCATTCTAGCCGGGCCGGCGCGCGCGCGTCACGGCGCCCGCCTCGGGCAAAGCTGCGCGTCTGCCGGAAAGCGGGTCGCAACGGGGTCGCGCGGACAACAAAAAAGGGCAGCGTACGCTGCCCTTCTCGTGTACTTCTGTACGGGACCGGCCAGAAGCCGGTGCGGCGAAGCGATTACTTCGCTGCCTTGCCCGAGGCGCGTGCGCCGAACTTCTTGTTGAACTTCTCGACACGGCCGGCCGTGTCCATGATCTTTTGCGTGCCCGTGTAGAACGGATGCGATTCCGACGACACTTCGATCTTGGCGAGCGGGTAGGTCTTGCCGTTGAACTCGGCGGTTTCGCGCGTCTGGATGGTCGAGCGGGTCACGAACTTGAAGTCGTTCGAAACGTCGATGAACAGGACTTCGCGGTAATTCGGGTGAATGCCTTCTTTCATGGTCTTTCCTTAAATCTGGCGGTAGCCAACCCACGTCTGTCTGCGGCACCATGCCGAAGAGCCGTTCGCGCGAGCCACTTGCCCAAGGTCGAAAAAACGCGATTATGCCAGAGAATCAGCCGGTTGGCGAATATTTACGGCCCCGCGCGCCGTGTTTTCAGGCGGGCTGTCCTTCCAGCGCCCCCACACGCGCGGGGTCCTGCCGGTAATAGCGCGCGAGCAGCCGGTAAAGCTCGGGATATTCGGCCTCGAACGCCTTCGGCTTGACGAACAGGGCCTCGCTGCACACGGCGAAGAACTCCGACGGGTGGTCGGTTGCATAGGGATCGATCAGCGAGTCGCGCTCGAAGCGCGCCCAGCGGCGCTCCGGCACGGCGTCCACCTTGTCGCAGAACTGGTCGTAGGCGTTGTCGAACACGTCGGCCCAGGCTTGCGCGTCGAGCGGTGCGTGCCATTTGCGAAAAAGGGGCGGATGGCCGTCCGCATCGCCGTTGAGCATGTCGATCTTGTGCGCGAATTCGTGGATCACAACGTTGTACGCGTCGCTGCCATCGGTCATCTGCGCATCTTCCCACGAGAGGATCACGGGGCCGCCCTCCCAGGCCTCGCCGCTCGCGTCGTGTTCCACCTCGTGCACCACGCCGTCTTCGTCCTCCACGGTCTTGCGGATCACGAATTCGCCGGGGTAGACGACCACGCCCACCCAGCCCTTGTAGAGGTCGAGCGAAAGATTGAGCACCGGCAACGAGGCCTGGGCGGCGATCGCCACGGTCATCGGGTCGGTCAATTCGAGGTCGTGGGCGGTCGAGAATTCCTTTTGCGCGATGAAAAGGCTCGTGAGTTCGCGCAGGCGCGCGAGGTCGGCGGCGTCGAGGTGCGCGAGGAACGGCAGGCCGGCGAGCGTGGCCTGCCACAGCGCGTCGTCGATCGCGTAGGTGCGCAGCGCCTTGTCGCGGCGGCGCGCGTCGAACCAGTGGGAGAGTTTCGAAAGCATCGCGTCGGGGGCCTGCTGGTGCGTTTTCGGATGTCGTTCAGTCGATCTGCTTTTGCCACGCGGCGAAGATCCCGCCGCACACCGCCACGCCGATCAGGAAATAGAACCCGTCGAGCGAGCTCAAAAAACTCGCCTGCTGCGCGACCATGCGGCTCACCTGCGCGAGCGCGAGTCCGTGCGCTTCGGACGGCGAGCGTCCCATGGCCTCGAATGCGTGCGTCAACGTGGCGTACGTATTCTGAAAGACCGGATTGAACGGGTTCACGAATTCGGCGAGCCGCGTTTGATGCAGCGCGAGCCGGTGCTGCTCGACGATGATAACCGTGGCGGTGGCGAACGATATCGTCAACTGCCGGACGATGTTTTTCAAGCGGTAACCGTGCGTGAATTCCTCAATCGCGAAGATGCGGAACGTGAGATTGGCGACCGGCAGCACGATGAAAAGCAGCAGGAGCCCGCGCAGCAGCAGGGGCAGCAGGAGCCAGTCGCTGCTCGCGTCCGGTGTCAGGCGCGTCATCCAGAACGAGATGAAGGCCGAAAGCGCGAAGCCGGGCACGATGATCCACTTCTTGTGCGTGATGAACTTCGCGTAGCGGAAGTAGAGAAAGAGCGCGCAGGCCGAGATGAGCGACGTGACGCCCGTGAGGCGGCCGGCGTTCTCGACGGGGTAGTTCAGCCCGCCCTCGAGCAGACGCGAGACCAGGTAGCTGAGCGCCGTGCTCAGGTAGTAATAGATCATGTAAAGCAGCAGGCCCACCTGGAACGGCTTCTCGCGCAACGCGTGCAGGCGCATGAGCGGCTTCGGATGATGCCATTGATGCCAGCCGAACCAGGCCAGCGAGACGAGCCCGGCGAGCGTGAGCAGGATGATTTCCGGCGAGGTGCTGAAGAGTTCGAAGCGCACCTGCTGCATGGCGATCTGGAGTGCGCCCTGCGCGCACGCGAAAATGATGTACGGCCAGAAGTGCGCTTCGCCGCGCTCCTCGGGCAGCACGTGGCCCGTATCGGGCAGCGCGAACAGGGCGAGGACGGCATAGAGCACGCCCGCGGGCGCGGAAAACGCGAACAGGGCGCGCCAGTCGAAATGCGCGAGAAGCAGGCCGCCCGCGAGCGGCGCGAGCGCGCTGGAAAGCACGATGAGAATCAGGAAGGCGCGCGTGGCGACGGGCCGTTGCTGCGGCGTGAAGCTGATCTGGATGAGGATGCGGCAGGTGCCCATCATCGGGCCGATGAAATAGCCCTGGAAGCCGCGCGCGAAGGCGAGTTCGATCGACGACTCGCATAGTGCGGCGGCAATCGCGCCCGCTGAGTAGAGCAGCAGGCAGCCGCCCACGTAGCGCCGGTAGCCCATGCGCTCCACCCACCACTGCTGTTGCAGGATGCCGAGCACGGCGCACACGGCGTAGGCGCTGGACGACCAGACGAGTTCATCCGGCGACGCGTTGATGCCGCCCGCGATATAGCTCGTGAAGAACGAGAAGATCGCGTTGTCGTAGTAGTCGAGGCCGGTCGCTACCGCCAGCACCCACGGGAACAAGTCTCCACGCAGGCGCACCGCGCTGAAGATCGGCTCGCGGGTCGGGGCGGTGTTCATGCGGCGTCGGTCCCGTCCTGCTCTTTGCCGGCGTGCGCCTCGGCCTCGAGCGCTTTCGGCGCTTTCGATGTCTTCGCCGTTTGGGTCGCCGCCTTGCGCTGCCGCGTGGCGGCGAGGCGTTGTTCGATCAGTTGATCGGACGGCTCGCCCGCGAGGCGGCGTTGCAGATAGTCGAGGTCGTCGGCAAGCTCGGCGCGCACCGTTTGTGCTTCCTTTAGCTCGCGGCGCACAGCCGCAATGCGCGTGTCGAGCGTCTCGATCTGCTGCGCGAGCGCGCCGGCGATCTGCTCGAGCGATTCCTGCGAGTAACGCCGGCGGCCTTCGCCAGCCTGTTCGAGTGGGCGCTTGAGCATTTCGGTGATGCCGTGCAGCGAAAAGCCGAGCGCGCGCAAGCGCAGGATGCGCGAAAACTGTTCGAGATCGTGCTCGTCGTAAAGCCGGTAACGGCCTTCGCTACGCGTTGGGCTGACGAGCCCGCGCTCCTCGTAATACTTGAGCGTGCGGGGCGTGACATTGAGTCGCTCGGCGGCGTCACGCACGGTGAGCAGCGTGGGGGAATCCTTGGGCATCGTGAACTCTTTTTTCGCCGTTCAGGCGAACAAGACTTGCCGCGGATTATAGTTCAACGTGAACGTGCACGTACAGGTTTGGGCGCGCAATAACCCGGTGCCGGAAAAGAAAAACGCCCGCAATCTGCGGGCGTCCTGTTTCACATCAAGCGGGCGAGGGCCTTAGCCGCCGCGGCGCATCATGTCGAAGAACTCGGAGTTGTTCTTCGTTTGACGGATCTTGTCGAGCAGGAATTCCATGGCCTCGACTTCGTCCATGTCGTGGATGAACTTGCGCAGCACCCAGATCTTCTGGAGGATGTCCGGCTTGATCAGCAGTTCTTCGCGACGCGTGCCCGACTTGTTCAGGTTGATCGACGGGTAGACGCGCTTTTCCGCGAGACGGCGCTCGAGGTGCACTTCCATGTTGCCGGTGCCCTTGAACTCTTCGTAGATCACGTCGTCCATGCGGCTGCCGGTTTCGATCAGCGCCGTACCGATGATGGTGAGCGAACCGCCTTCCTCGATGTTACGTGCCGCACCGAAGAAGCGCTTCGGGCGTTGCAGCGCGTTGGCATCCACACCGCCCGTGAGCACCTTGCCCGATGCGGGCACAACGGTGTTGTAGGCGCGTGCGAGACGCGTGATCGAGTCGAGCAGAATCACGACGTCGTGCTTCATTTCGACGAGGCGCTTGGCCTTCTCGATCACCATTTCGGCGACTTGCACGTGACGCGCAGCCGGTTCGTCGAAGGTCGAGGCAATCACTTCGCCTGCCACCGAACGCTGCATTTCGGTCACTTCTTCAGGACGCTCGTCGATCAGCAGCACGAACAGCACCACGTCGGGGTGGTTCTGCTTGATGGCGTGCGCGATGTGCTGAAGCATCACGGTCTTGCCGGACTTGGGCGAAGCGACCAGCAGGCCGCGCTGACCCTTGCCGATAGGCGCGATCATGTCGATGATGCGGCCCGTCACGTTCTCCTCACCGCGCATTTCGCGCTCGAGCAGCAGCACCTTGTTCGGGTGCAGCGGCGTGAGGTTCTCGAACATGATCTTGTGCTTCGAGGCTTCCGGCGGCTGGCCGTTGACCTTGTCCACCTTCACGAGCGCGAAGTAGCGTTCGCCGTCCTTCGGCGTGCGCACTTCACCTTCGATCGTGTCGCCGGTGTGCAGGTTGAAGCGGCGGATCTGCGACGGGCTGATATAGATATCGTCCGTGCTGGCGAGATACGAGGTTTCCGGCGAGCGCAGGAAGCCGAAGCCGTCGGGGAGCACTTCGAGCGTGCCGTCACCGAAGATCGTTTCGCCCGTCTTGGCGCGCTTTTTGAGAATCGCGAACATGAGTTCCTGCTTACGCAGGCGGTTCGCATTTTCGATCTCGAGGCCATTGGCCATCTCGATCAATTCAGACACGTGCAGAGACTTGAGCTCGGAAAGATGCATACGGAGAACCCGTCGGGGAGGAGTGCGACGAAAAGAAGTCTGGGGGAAAAGAAGTGAGCGGAACCGCTCAAGGACGAAACTTTGCTTGAAACTTAGCTTGGAACTTTTATAGGGCGCCGGGTAGACGCTTTATGAATTCTAGCATAGCACACGCCAGAAACCGTCAGTGCAGACCGACAGCAAGTTTTGGCGTGTTTTTATCGTGCGTGTTGTCGTGCGACAACACGCACCTTTGCGTGCTCCGCCTGGCGCGAGGCAAGCCGGAGCGGCAGAGTCAGGCGTTACAGGTGGCTGTCCAGGAACGCGGTGAGCTGCGACTTCGAGAGCGCGCCGACCTTTTGCGCCGCGACGGCGCCGTTCTTGAAGAGGATCAGCGTGGGGATGCCGCGCACGCCGAACTTCACCGGGGTCGACTGGTGCTCGTCGACATTGATCTTCGCGACCTGAAGACGATCGCCGTAATCCTTCGCGACTTCATCGAGAATCGGCGCGATCATCTTGCACGGGCCGCACCACTCGGCCCAGAAGTCCAGCAGCACGGGCTTGTCGGATTTCACGACGTCCTGTTCGAACGATGCGTCGCTGATATGCTTGATTTGTTCGCTCATTGTATGAATACCTCTTTCGATTCGAGGCTGACTAAATTGCTCGCCACGATACACCAAAACTGAAAATTCATCCGGGGCCGCCGAAGCGACCAGACCGAACCCGCATGACACGCCTGCATGACTCGCTATACAGGTGCAAACCGCGCGGCTCAGCCAAATGCCGACGCCAGTGTAGCCTAAATCCCTATGCGCTGCCGACGGTGATAGTACTCATGCCGCAAGCAGGGTTTCCGTCTTGCAGGCCACATTCGGCGGGGCATTCGGACTGCGGCGCGACAGGTTTGACGTGAGCGTTGCGCGTGACAGCGTGTGTTCCTGCTCGCTATCTGGTGGCGAGGCCGGCCGTTGCAAGAGGGCGCGCTTTCGGGTTTTTGTGCGGCGCGCGACGGGTGTGCCACGGGCGTTTCAGACGGTCCGACGCGTTTTTTCGCACCGCAGCAGTCGCAATGCGGCGCGACCGATGTTAGAATGCACCGTGACGGGCCTCCTCGCATGGAGGGGCGGTCAACCTGGTCAGGTCGGGAACGAAGCAGCCACAGCCGTTTTCCGCCAGTGCCGAGGGTCGGGCTCGTCACCTTTCGCTTTTTTCTTCCGGTTTCTCCCCCATCTGCAACGTTGACGCCGCGCAATTCAATGCGCGAGCGGTTCTTCGTTCGTCGCTGCGTTTGCGGTATTTGTCGCGTCTTCAGCGCGGCTGTTTTTGCCGCACGCACATTGCCCGCCATCGCCCGCAAGCCCTGTTCCGTGGCCGCCGCGCGGCGCGCATTCGCCGCCTTTCGATTCATCTGGACGCGCGGGCGTTGCTGATACAATTTCCGGATGACCTATCAAGTTCTCGCACGCAAGTGGCGACCGAAGGATTTCGCTTCGCTCGTCGGACAGGAGCACGTGGTGCGCGCGCTCACGCATGCACTCGACGGCGGCCGCCTGCACCACGCGTACCTCTTCACGGGCACGCGCGGCGTGGGTAAGACGACGCTCTCGCGTATCTTCGCCAAGGCGCTCAACTGTGAAACCGGCGTGACGTCCAAGCCGTGCGGCGTGTGCCGCGCGTGCCGGGAAATCGACGAAGGGCGCTTCGTCGATTATGTCGAGATGGATGCGGCGAGCAACCGGGGCGTGGACGAAATGGCCGCGCTGCTGGAACGCGCGGTCTACGCGCCGGTCGACGCGCGCTTCAAGGTCTACATGATCGACGAAGTGCACATGCTCACGAACCACGCCTTCAACGCGATGCTGAAGACGCTGGAGGAGCCGCCGCCGCACGTGAAGTTCATTCTTGCGACGACCGACCCGCAAAAGATTCCGGTTACGGTGCTTTCGCGCTGTCTTCAGTTCAATTTGAAGCAGATGCCGGCGGGCAACATCGTCGAGCACCTCACGCACATTCTCGGCGAGGAAAAGGTCGAGTTCGAGCAGCAGGCGCTGCGCCTGCTCGCGCGCGCCGCTGACGGCTCGATGCGCGACGCGCTTTCGCTCACCGACCAGGCCATCGCCTATTCGGCCAACCAGGTGACCGAGGAAGCGGTGCGCGGCATGCTCGGCGCGCTCGACCAGAGCTATCTGATCCGCCTGATCGACGCGCTCGTGGCGGGCGACGGCGCGAACGTGCTCGCCATCGCCGACGAAATGGCGCTGCGCAGCCTGTCGTTCTCTACCGCCTTGCAGGATCTCGCGAGCCTGTTCCACCGTATCGGCTGGGCGCAGTTCGCGCCCTCGTCGGTGCTCGACGAGTGGCCGGAAGCCGACGATATCCGCCGTTTTGCCGAGGCGCTGAGCCCGGAGCAGGTTCAACTGTTCTATCAGATCGCCACGCTCGGCCGCAACGAACTGGGCCTCGCGCCCGACGAGTATGCGGGCTTCACGATGACGCTGCTTCGCATGCTGGCGTTCGAGCCGTCCGTGAACGCGGGCAACGTGGGCAGCGCCCCGGCTTCGAAACCCGCTGCGGCGGTCGCGGGCGCGCGGGCGGCCGCACCGGCGGTGGCGTCGGCGCGCAGCGCCGCGCCGGCAGGGCAGGCGGCTGTGCAAAAGGCGGAAGCGGTGCAAGCGCCTCAGACACCACAGGCACCTGTGCGTGTGGCCCCGGTGCAGCCCGAGGTGCAGCCCGAGATACATCCGGAACCGGTCAAAACGAGCGTCGTTGCGGCAGCAACGAGCGAACCGGCAACGCCGGTGGCGGCCGCGCCGGTCACGGGAACCGCCGCCGAAGCGCGCGTCGTGCCGCCTTGGGAAGACGAAGGCGAACCCGCGCGGGATGCGAGCGCGGCGCAACCCGAAGCCGCTCCCGCTGTAGCGCCTCAAGCGCCGCAAGCGGCAGTTCAGACGCCTGAGCCCGCCGCCGAAGTCGAGCCGCAAGCCGTACAGCCGACGCCCGCCGCCGCGCCGCAGTCCGAGGCCCGCGAAGAGCCCGCCGCGCCGTTGTCCGCGCGTGGTGGCGCGGGTGCGGCGCTCGACGTGCTGCGCAGCAAGGGCATGCGCGTGTCGGCGAACCGCGGCGCCGGCGTCGCAGCCGACGCGGCAGCCCCGGCGCCCGCGCCGAAAGCCGCGCCGCGTGCGCAAGTGAAAGTGCCGACGCCCGACCCGGCCCGCCGTGCCGCCGCCGCGCAGGACGCGCAGGCGCGCCAGCCGGCTCGCAATGCGAACACGCGGCAGGACGCCGCGGGCGCGCCACCGTGGGACGACATTCCGCCGGACGACTATGTGCCGCTCGGCGCCGACGACGCGTACTTCGCGCCGCCCGACGACGGCTTCGTACCCGCGTACGACAACGAACCATCTGCGCCGCGCGCCGCCGCTGCGGCGCCCACGCCGTCGCCGGCCGTGGTCGACGTGAGCAAGCTGCCGCCGGGCATCCCGCTCGACGCCATCGGCTTCGCGGGCGACTGGCCCGCGCTCGCCGCGACGCTCTCGCTCAAGGGCATCTCGTACCAGCTCGCCTTCAACAGCGAACTGACGGCACTCGATGGCACGCTGCTCAAACTGAGCGTGCCGGTGCCGCAGTATGCGGAGGTCTCGCAGGTCGCGAAGCTCAAAACGGCGCTTGCCGAGCGGCTTGGCAAGACCGTTGAAGTGAGCGTGGAAGTCGGTCCGGCGCGCCGCACGGCAGCCGCGCTCGACGCCGCCGATCGCGCCCAGCGTCAACGGGACGCCGAGCGTGAGATCGGCGCCGATCCTTTCGTGCAACAACTGATTCGCGACTTCGGCGCGAGCATCGTGCCGGGCTCGATCCGGCCGCTCGCGCCGGAAGCCGCATCGGGCGGCGCTCAGGCCGCCCATTGATTTGCGCCGCGCGGCGTGCCGAGTGCCGAGCGCCGCGTGCATCGAGCGCAGTGATTCGAATGACCATGATCCAGAAGGAGCAGTGACTATGTTGAAAGGCCAACTCGCAGGGCTCATGAAGCAAGCCCAGCAGATGCAGGAAAACATGAAGAAGATGCAGGAGCAGCTTGCCCAGATCGAAGTCGAGGGTCAGGCGGGCGCCGGTCTCGTCAAGGTCACGATGACCTGCCGCAACGACGTGCGCCGCGTGTCGATCGATCCGAGCCTGCTCACGGACGACAAGGACATGCTCGAAGACCTCGTGGCCGCGGCGTTCAACGACGCGGTGCGCAAGGCCGAAGCCACGTCGCAGGAAAAGATGGGCGGCATGACCGCCGGTCTGCCGATTCCGCCTGGCTTCAAGCTGCCTTTCTAAGCGCCGGCACGGGCGACGGGTCTGCTTGTGGTTGCGGCAGGCCTGCCGCCCGTGCGGCTGCGCGCGCCCGGCCGGCACCGGTCCGGCCGCGCGGGCGCAGGTGTGGGCTTGTGTCCGCTAGTCTCGGTTCGCCGGAAGCACGGTCCGCTTCAAACCTCGTTGCGCGCCTCGCGCTGAATCCGCATGAAACAACCTTCCGCTCTCGCCGCGCTCGTCGAGGCGCTGCGCGTGTTGCCCGGCGTCGGGCCGAAGTCGGCGCAACGCATGGCTTATCACCTGATGCAGCACGACCGCGACGGCGCCGAAAAGCTCGGCAACGCGCTCCTGTTCGCGACCGAGAACCTCAAGCATTGCGAGAAGTGCAATACCTTCACCGAAGCTCAGGTGTGCGAAACCTGTCTCGACGACGAGCGTGATCCGACGCTCTTGTGCGTCGTCGAAACGCCGGCCGACCAGATCATGCTCGAACAGACCATGACGTACCGCGGGCTGTATTTCGTGCTGATGGGCCATCTGAGTCCGCTCGACGGCATCGGCCCGAAAGAGATCCATTTCGACCGGCTCGTGAAGCGTGCGTCGGATGGCGTCGTCAAGGAAGTGGTGCTCGCAACCAATTTCACGAACGAAGGCGAGGCGACGGCCCATTATCTCGGCCAGACGCTCAAGGCGCGCGGACTTGCGGTCACGCGACTCGCGCGCGGCGTGCCGGTGGGCGGCGAACTCGAATACGTGGACGCGGGCACCATCGCTCGCGCCATGCTCGACCGGCGCTCGATGTAGCGTCGTGCCACGCCTCGATAGCGGCGCTCGCCATGCGGCGCTGCAAGCCGAACAGAACGAAAGGAGACACCATGAGCGCAGCAGCCGCTTCCTTTGAATCCCAGCCTCAGGCCACCGGCGCGAAAGGCGCGGGGCCGCTCGCGGGCGTGAAAGTCCTCGAACTCGGCACGCTGATCGCGGGCCCGTTCGCGGCGCGCTTTCTCGGCGAGTTCGGCGCCGAGGTCATCAAGATCGAAGACCCCAAGGGGGGCGATCCGCTGCGCAAATGGCGCAAGCTCTACCCCGAAGCGGGCGGCACGTCGCTCTGGTGGGCCGTGCAGGCGCGCAACAAGAAGTCGGTCACGGTGAATCTCAAGGCCGAAGAGGGCAAGGAGATCGTGCGGCGGCTCGCGAAGGAAGCCGACATCGTCATCGAGAACTTCCGGCCAGGTCTGCTCGAAAAGCTCGGGCTCGGTTACGACGTGCTCTCGAAGGAGAATCCCGGCCTCGTGATGGTGCGCCTTTCGGGCTACGGCCAGACCGGCCCGTATCGCGATCGTCCGGGCTTCGGTGCGATCGCCGAATCGATGGGCGGCCTGCGCCACATCACCGGCTATCCCGACCTGCCGCCGCCGCGCATCGGCATTTCGATCGGCGACTCGATCGCGGCGCTGCACGGCGTGATCGGCGCGATGATGGCGCTCCATCATCGCAACATGAACGGCGGCAGCGGCCAGATCGTCGATGTGGCGCTCTACGAAGCCGTGTTCAACATGATGGAAAGCGTGGTGCCCGAGTACGGCGTGTACGGCATGGTGCGCGAGCGCACCGGCGCGTCGCTGCCGGGCATCGTGCCGTCGAACACGTATCCGTGCCGCGACGGCAGCATCGTGATCGGCGGCAACAGCGATCCCATTTTCAAGCGCCTCATGACGGCCATCGACCGCGCCGATCTCGCCAACGATCCCGCACTCGCTCACAACGACGGCCGCGTGCCGCGCACGGCGGAGATCGACGGCGCGATCGCGGCGTGGCTCTCCACGCGCACCATCGACGAAGCGCTCGACGTGCTCAACGCCGCCGATGTGCCCGTGGGCCGCATCTACAGCGTAGCCGACATGTTCGCCGATCCGCAGTTCGCCGCGCGCCAGATGATCCAGCAATTCCGCTGGCAGGCCCCGGGCGCGCAGGAAGGCGAGGGCGTGGACGTGGCGCTGCCCGCGGTCACGCCCAAGCTCTCGGCTACGCCCGGCGACACGCGCTGGCTCGGCCCGGCATTGGGTGAACATACCGATGAAGTCTTGCAGTCGCTGGGTTATGATGCAGACCACATCGCACGGTTGCGCGAACAACAAATCGTCTGAGACCACTCACGTCCAGGTAGTTTGATGCAACACGGCCGCGAGCCAGGCACGCGCGGCGGCCGTTACGCCAACCCTCCGCGTGCGCCAGGCTTGCACAAAAAACACAACAAGCACTGGAGACTCGCTCATGCAACGCAGAAGCTTTCTCGCCGGTACGGCCGCGCTCGCGGCCGCCTCGCTCGGCGCCTCGCCGCTCGCCTTCGCCCAGCAAAACAAGCTCGAAACGAAGAAGGTCGCGATTGCGGTCGGCGGCAAGAACCTCTTTTACTACCTGCCGCTCACGATCGCCGAGCGGCGCGGCTTCTTCAAGGACGAAGGCCTCGAGGTCGAGATTTCCGACTTCGCGGGCGGCTCGCAGGCGCTCAAAGCGGCGGTGGGCGGCAGCGCCGATGTCGTGTCCGGCGCGTTCGAACACACCATCCTGCTGCAAGCGCAGCACCAGATGTTCCGCGAGTTCGTGCTGCAAGGCCGCGCGCCGCAGATCGTGCTGGCCGTCTCGAAGAAGTCGATGCCCAACTTCAAGGGCGTCGCTGACCTGAAGGGCAAGAAGATCGGCGTGACCGCGCCGGGCTCGTCCACTTCGATCATGGCGAGCTTCGTGCTCGCCAAGGCGGGGCTCAAGCCCGCCGATGTCGCGTTCATCGGCGTGGGCGCGGGGGCGGGTGCGATCGCCGCGTTGCAGTCGGGCCAGATCGACGCGCTCGCGAACCTCGACCCGGTCATGACCAAGCTCGACCGCGCGGGCGACATTCGCGTGGTGGCGGATACGCGCACGCTCGCCGACACGCATTCGGTGTTCGGCGGCGACATGCCGGCGGGCTGCCTCTATGCGTCGGAAAGCTTCATCACGAAGAATCCGAACACCACGCAGGCGCTCACCACGGCGATGGTGCGCGCGCTCAAGTGGCTCCAGGGCGCAACGGGCTCGCAACTCATCGACACCGTACCCGAGAGCTATCTGCTCGGCGACCGCGCGCTCTATCTCGCGGCGTGGGACCACGTGAAGGAGGCGCTGTCGCCGGACGGCCTGATGCCCGCCGGCGGCCCCGCCACGGCGCTCAAGACCTTGCAGTTCGACCCGAACATCAAGGGCAAGCCCATCGATCTCTCGAAGACGTGGACCAACGACTTCGTGAAGAAGTCGCTCGCGACCGTCAAGAGCTGATTCCCGCGGCGGGCGAGCCACGCTTCGCCCGCCGTCGCGATCCTGTTTTCCCGCTGCTGCCTGCTTCCGCCTCACGACGATGACCGTACCCGCTCTCGCGCTCGACAACATCACCTGCACCTTCGCTTCACGCGAGGACCGTTCGCAACGCTACACCGCCGTCGCGAATGCGACGCTGCATATCGCGCCCGGCGAATTCGTCTCGGTCGTCGGCCCGACGGGGTGCGGCAAGTCCACGCTGCTCAACGTGGGCGCCGGGCTGCTCGCGCCGTCGTCGGGCTCCGTGAGCGTGTTCGGCGAGCGTTTGGACGGGCTGAACCGCCGCGCGGGCTACATGTTCCAGGCCGACGCGCTGATGCCGTGGCGCAGCGCGCTCGACAACGTGATGGCGGGTCTCACGTTTCGCGGCGTCGCGGCCGGCGAGGCGCGCGCGCGGGCCGAGGAGTGGCTCAAGCGCGTAGGCCTCGGCGGCTTTGGCGACCGCTATCCGCACCAGCTTTCGGGCGGCATGAGAAAGCGCGTGGCGATGGCGCAGACGCTCATTCTCGACCCCGACATCATCTTGATGGACGAGCCGTTCTCGGCGCTCGACATCCAGACGCGCCAGCTCATGGAGAACGAGTTGCTCGACCTGTGGGCCGCGAAGCGCAAGGCGGTGCTG
Organism: Paraburkholderia unamae; assembly: GCF_003096875.1. Classification (NCBI taxonomy): domain Bacteria; kingdom Pseudomonadati; phylum Pseudomonadota; class Betaproteobacteria; order Burkholderiales; family Burkholderiaceae; genus Paraburkholderia; species Paraburkholderia unamae. Next base: position 18,793 of record NZ_QEOB01000027.1, on the reverse strand, counting down.
TTCATCACGCACGATCTGGACGAAGCGATCGCGATGTCGGATCGCGTGGTCGTGCTGTCGGCGGGGCCGGGCACGCACCCGATCGGTGAATTCACCATCGATCTGCCGCGCCCGCGCGACGTGGCGGAGGTGCGCTCGCAGCCGCGCTTCGTGGAGCTGCATGCGCAGATCTGGGGCGTGCTGCGCGACGAGGTGCTCAAGGGCTATCAGCAGCAGCTTGCCGCGGGGTAAATGAACATGGCGCAATCCAGAGATATAAACCGTAAAGAGACCGGCATCATGTGGAAACGGCTGCGCCCGAACCGGGACAACCTCATCGTGTGGCAGTGGCTGCTGCTCGTCGCGTGCTTCGCGCTGTGGTACGTGTTCACGAGTCCGACGCTACTGCCGCCGTTCTATTTCGACGACGCCAACAAGGCCGCATTCTTCTTCGGCGAGCCGCAAAAGGTGCTCTTGCGCATCTGGGAGTGGTTCACGACCGGGGAGATCTGGCTGCACCTGTGGGTGACGCTCGTCGAAACGGTGCTCGCCTTCGTGATCGGCACCGTGAGCGGCCTGGGCGTCGGCTTGTGGCTCGCGCTCGCGCCCACTTCCAGCGCGCTTTTCGACCCCTACATCAAGGCCGCGAACTCGATGCCGCGCGTGATTCTCGCGCCGATCTTCGGCGTGTGGTTCGGCCTCGGCATCTGGTCGAAGGTCGCGCTCGGCGTCACGCTCGTGTTCTTCATCGTGTTCTTCAACGTCTACCAAGGCGTGAAAGAAGTGAGTCCCGTGGTGCTCGCGAACGCGCGCATGCTCGGCGCGAACCGCAAGCAACTGCTGCGTCACGTTTATCTGCCGAGCGCGACGAGCTGGGTGTTTTCGAGCCTGCATACGTCGGTGGGGCTTGCGTTCGTCGGCTCGGTGGTGGGCGAGTATCTCGGCTCGGCGAGCGGCGTGGGCTATCTGATCCTGCAAGCCGAAGGCACCTTCGACATCAACACGGTGTTCGCGGGCATTCTCGTGCTGACCGCGTTCGCGCTGATTCTCGACGCGCTGGTGGGGCTTGCCGAGCGGCGCCTCATGAAGTGGCAGCCGAAGACGGGCGACACCGAAAGGCTTTGAGCGTGAGGTGAGGGCATGAAGCCAGGGCGCACCGCGCGCCTCATCATGCAAAACGGCCCGCACATCATCGCGAGCCGTTTTTGTTTTGCCGCCTGCTTTGTCTGAAACGATCAGGGCTCGATCACGATCTTGCCCGTCACTTTGCGCGAAGCCATGTCCTTGAGCGCCTGCGCCGTGTCGGCGAGCGTGTAGCGCTTCGAGACATAGGGCTTGAGCTTGCCTTCGCCGATCCAGCCCACCATCTGCGCGAACGCGGCCGCATTGTGCTGCGGTTCGCGGCGCGCGAAATCGCCCCAGAACACGCCGACGATGCTTGCACCCTTGAGCAGCGCGAGATTGAACGGCAGCTTCGGAATCTCGCCGTTCGCGAAACCCACCACGAGATAGCGCCCGCGCCAGCCGATGCTGCGGAACGCCGGTTCCGCATACGCGCCGCCCACCGGGTCGTAGATCACATCGGGACCTTTGCCGTCGGTGAGCGCCTTGATGCGCTCGCGCAAGTCCTCGGTGCTGTAGTTGATCGTGGCGTCCGCACCGAAGCGGCGGCACACTTCGAGCTTTTCTTCGCTCGACGCGGCGGCGATCACGCGCGCGCCGAGCACCTTGCCGATCTCCACCGCCGCGAGTCCCACGCCGCCCGCCGCGCCGAGCACGAGCATCGTCTCGCCCGCGCGCAGCGCCGCGCGATCCACCACGGCGTGATGCGAGGTGCCGTAGGCGAGCGTGAACGCGGCGGCCGTCGCGAAGTCGGCGCCCTCGGGCAGCGGCACGCAGGCCGATGCGTCGGCAATCGCCTGCCCGGCGAACGCGCCGGTGCCCACATAGGCCACCACGCGCGTGCCGGGCGCGAGCTTCACGCCTTCGCCCACGGCGCGCACCACACCCGCGAGTTCGGCGCCGGGCGTGAAGGGCAGCGGCGGCTTCATCTGATACTTGTTCTCGATGATGAGCACGTCGGGAAAGTTGACGGCCGCGGCTTTCACGTCGATGACCACCTGGCCCGCACCCGGCACGAGGTCGGGCAGGTCTTCGAGCGTGAGCGAGTCGGGCGGGCCGTACTGGTTGCAGCGGATTGCGCGCATCGTGTCTCCTGTCTGTGTTTCGTTTGCGTCGATTCTTTTGCTTCGGTGATGGAGTCGCTCCAGCGGGACAGTGTACGGCAATCCGCACGCATGCGAACGATCGTGCGATTTATTTCATGCCGCACATGAGCGCATGGCGTGCGCGAATGCTTCACGCTTCGGCGCATGAACGGGGCACAGGAAGCGGCACTGCAAAGCCAGCGGGCCAACGCCGCGCAGCGCGTTCCGGCTGTCGTTCGCCTGCCTTCTTTCCTCGGTTACAATCGCTCGATGCGAATACTACTCAGCAACGACGACGGTTATCTCGCCCCCGGCCTCGCTGCGCTCCATGAGGCGCTCAAGCCGCTCGGCGAAGTCACGGTGATGGCGCCCGAGCAGAATTGCAGCGCCGCATCGAACTCGCTCACGCTGTGGCGCCCGCTGTCGGTGCTGCGCTCGGCCACGACCGGCTTCTACTACGTGAACGGCACGCCCACCGACTCGGTGCACATCGCGCTCACGGGCATGCTCGACCAGAAGCCCGACCTCGTGGTCTCCGGCATCAACAACGGCCAGAACATGGGCGAGGACACGCTGTACTCGGGCACGGTGGCCGCGGCGACCGAAGGCATCATGTTCGGCGTGCCCGCCATTGCGTTCTCGCTCGTCGACAAGGACTGGGTCCACCTCGATTCCGCCGCGCGCGTCGCGGCCGAGATCGTGGCGCACTACCTCGCGAACCCGCTGCCGGGTCATCCGCTGCTCAACGTCAACATCCCGAATTTGCCGTATGACGAGCTTGGCGAATGGCGCGTCACGCGTCTCGGCAAGCGTCATCCCTCGCAGCCCGTGATCCGCCAGACCAACCCGCGCGGCGAGCCGATCTACTGGATCGGGCCGTCGGGCAGCGCGCTCGACGCAAGCGAAGGCACGGACTTTCACGCGGTATCGAACGGCCACGTGTCGATCACGCCGCTGCAACTCGACCTCACGCACACGCAGATGTTGCCCGCGACGCACGACTGGGCGCGCAAGGGCGGCAGTGCTTCATGACGGGCGAGCGCACGAAGCGTTTTCCGCTTGGGCTTGCTGATCTGGTGCGCGAGCCGCGCCGGCGCGACACGTGTCCCGGCGACGCGCGCACGCCGCTCGCGGGCGTGGGCAGTGGCGGCGCCGCGAAGGCCGCTGTCGGCCAGGCGGTGAAGCCCGTTGTGAAGTCCACGGCACCCGCGCCGTTCAAGGCTTCGCCCGTGAAGCCGGTCAATGCAACAAAGCCGACTAACGTGAAGCCGATGGCAGCGAAGCCGGCGGCCGTTACGCCGGTCGGCGCGAAAAAATCCACACCGGCCGCCGTGAGCGCCACGCCGTCGCGAGCCGCGACTACGGGCAGCGCGGGCGCGCCCGCCGTTGCGCTCAACGGCGCGCATGCGCTGACTTCGGAACGCGTACGCGAACGCATGGTCGAACGCCTGCGTGCAAACGGCATTGCCGATGCGCGCGTGCTTCAGGCGCTCGCGGTCGTGCCGCGCCACATGTTCGTCGATCCCGGGCTTGCGACCCAGGCGTACGAAGATGCGGCGTTGCCGATCGGTCATCACCAGACCATCTCGAAGCCTTCCGTGGTCGCGCGCATGCTCGAACTGGCAGGCGCGGGCCGCGTGCTGGAGCGCGTGCTGGAAATCGGCACCGGCTGTGGCTATCAGGCCGCGGTGCTGAGCCAGATTGCGCGCGACGTGTATTCCATTGAACGCATCAAGCCGTTATACGAGCGCGCGAAGACGAATCTTCGTCCGCTGCGTATTCCGAATATCCGCTTGCACTACGGCGACGGACGGCTCGGTTTGCCGTCGGCGGCGCCGTTTGACGCGATCGTGATCGCCGCCGCGGGCTTCGACGTGCCGCAGGCGCTGCTTGAGCAACTCGCCATTGGCGGGCGGCTCGTAGCGCCGGTGGCCGTGTCAGGCACGCAAGGGGCGGCAGGCGCCGGCGAAGCCATGCAGGTTCTCACGCTCGTCGAGCGTACGGGACCGGCACAGTGGCGGGAGTCGCGCCTGGATCGCGTTTTCTTTGTCCCCTTAAAATCTGGAGTGATCTGAATCCGATGAGTATGTTGCGCGCGATCCAAAGAAACCGCCTGCATGTCGACCTGACCGTGGCCACCCGTGGCGCCTCGGTCATCGCGCTTTGTCTTCTGACCGCATGTGCCACGCGACTCGATCAGGCACCCGTCGTGGACCGCACCGCGCCGCTCGGCACGGCGGCGCAGCCACCGGTGCCGCTCGGCCCGCCGCCTCCGGGATATTACCGGGTGAAGCCGGGCGATACTCTCTATAGGATTGCGCTCGAAAACGGACAGAATTATCGCGACATCGCGACGTGGAACAATCTCACCAATCCGAACCAGATTGAAGTGGATCAGTTGTTGCGCGTGGTGCCGCCGGGTGCGAACGCAAGCGCCAGCACGCCGGGCGTCGTGACCGCGCCGGTGCCGGGCGTGGGCGTGGCACCGGGCGCGCCGGTTGCACCGGCAGCGGGTTCGGCGGCGCAGCCGCCGCTCTACGGTTCGGCAGCGAATGCAGCGCAGCCGCAGCAGCCGCCGGCAAGCGCCGGCGACATGGCCGCGGCGCCGGGAAGTCTTGCGCTTGCATGGCCGGTGCGTGGTCCGGTGCTCAACGGCTTCGACGATTCGAAGAACAAGGGCATCAATATCGGCGGCGCGGCGGGCGATCCTGTCAAGGCGGCCGGTGATGGACGCGTGGTTTATGCCGGAAATGGGCTGCGCGGTTACGGCAATCTCATTATCATCAAGCATGACGCGACGTTTTTGACCGCGTACGCACACAACCGGACTTTGATGGTAAAAGAAGGGGATGCGGTCACCAAAGGTCAGAAGATCGCCGAAATGGGCAATACCGACTCGGACCGGGTGATGCTGCATTTCGAAGTACGCCGTCAGGGTAAGCCCGTCGACCCACTGAAGTACTTGCCGCCGCAATAAAAGCGAGCCGACCATGCCGAAATCGAAGCGCCGTCTGCAGCAATCCGAGTCTGACAGCCAAGCCGCCCAGGTTTCGGTGGAGGACGGCGCGCAGTCGGGCGACGACGACGCGTCGCCCGAACTCGACGGCGGCCGCGATTTCGAGGAGCGCGAGGAGCGTGAAGAGCGCGAGTCCGCCACCGAGGAGGGCGGCTCGGGCGAAGGCGCCGAGGCCCCCGCGCCCGACGCCGACGACTTCCGCGCCATGCTTCAGGCCGAACTCACGGCCGACACCATCCAGCATTATCTGAACCGGATCAGTGTGAAGCCGCTGCTCACCGTCGAGGAGGAGCAGCGCTACTCGCGGCTTGCCAAGGCCGGCGAGTTCGAGGCGCGTCAGGTCATGATCGAGCGCAATCTGCGCCTCGTCGTGAGCATTGCCAAGGGATACCTCAATCGCGGCGTGCCGCTGCTCGACCTGATCGAGGAGGGCAACCTCGGCCTCATGCACGCAATCGAGAAATTCGATCCCACGCGCGGCTTCCGTTTTTCGACCTATGCGACCTGGTGGATACGCCAGAGCATCGAGCGCGCCATCATGAACCAGGCACGCACCGTGCGCCTGCCGGTGCACGTGATCCGCGAGCTCAACCAGGTGCTGCGCGCGAAGCGCCATCTGGAAAAGAACTCGCTCAACACCGATTCGGCTTCCGAGCGGCGCGACGCGAGCATCGACGACATCGCCTATCTCACCGGCAAGACCAGTGAGGAAGTCACCGACATTCTCGCGCTCAACGAGCACACGGCGTCGCTCGACGCGCCGCTCGACCTCGACCCCGCGAGCAGCCTGCTCGACCTGCTGTCCGACGACCAGAGCCAGTCGCCGGACGCCGAAGTGCAGCACCGCGAGCTGGAAACGCTTACGCGCGCGTGGCTCGGCCGGCTATCCGACAAGCATCGCCATGTCATCGAGCGGCGCTTCGGGCTGAACCATATCGAGCCCGCCACGCTCGAAGAACTGGCCGACGAAATGGGCCTCACCCGCGAGCGCGTGCGGCAGATCCAGCAGGAAGCGCTGGTGCGCCTCAAGCGCTTTTTCGCTTCGAACGGCGTGCGCAAGGACGCCGTTCTATAACATCTCGCAGTCCACCTGAATGACAGTACCCGTACTCGTATTCGACATCGAGACCATTCCCGATGTCGACGGCATTCGCCGTCTCGACGATCTGCCCGTCTCGCTCACCGACACCGAAGTGGCCGAGCACGCCTTCGCCGCGCGCCGCGAGAAGACCGGCAGCGATTTCCTGCCGCATCACCTGCAACGCATCGCCGCGATCTCTTGCGTGTTCCGCGACGGGCAGGGCTTTCGCGTGCGCTCGCTCGGCACGCCCGAAGACGGCGAAGCGCGCCTGATCGATTCGTTCTACCGCACGATCGAAAAGTATTCGCCGCAACTCGTTTCCTGGAACGGCGGCGGCTTCGACCTGCCGGTGCTGAACTACCGGGCGCTCGTGCACGGCATTCGCGCGGTGCGCTACTGGGAAATGGGCGAAGAGGATCGCGACTTCAAGTGGAACAACTACATCAGCCGCTATCACACGCGCCACACCGACCTCATGGACGTGCTCGCGATGTACCAGCCGCGCGCGAACGCGCCGCTCGACGCGCTCGCGAAGCTTTGCGGCTTTCCGGGCAAGCTCGGCATGGACGGCGGCCAGGTGTGGACGGCGTTCCAGGAAGGGAAAATCGAAGAGATTCGCAACTACTGCGAAACCGACGTGGTCAACACGTATCTGCTTTATTGCCGGTTCCAGATGATGCGCGGCGGGTTCAGTGAGCGCGAATACGCGGACGAAATCGAGTTCGTGAAGCAGTCGCTCGGCGCGGAAACCGCACCGCATTGGGGCGAGTATCTGAAGGCGTTCGCGGCCTGATCGTGCGGTTGTGCACTCGTGCGCGGGTGCAATAGCGCGAGTGCGTGATTGAGCACGAACGTCCGGTCTGCGATCTTCAGCGCAGTTCGAGCACGATCGGTTGATGATCCGACGCCTCGGTCGCTCCGTCTATCTCACAGCGCTGCAAGCGTGAGCGCAAATCCTCGGTGACGAACACGAAGTCGCACGTGAGCGGCCCGTCCGACCATTGCGCCGTGTCGTACACGCCCGCCGTGTACGGCGGCGTCGCGCCGGGGTGCAGCGCCGTCCAGGCGTCGATGAACGCCGGGCTGCCGCCCAGCGGCTCCAGCATGCGCGTATACGCCTCGCTGCCCCAGGCGCTGTTGAAGTCGCCGCAGACGATGGCGCTCACGGGCCGCCCGCTTGGCGCGAACGGGCCGACGTCGTTTTCCGCCGGGGCGGGGTGCGCCGCATGATCGGCGGCTTCCTCCTGGGCACGCCGCAACGCGTCCACCTGCGCGAGCCGCTGGCGCAGCGAATAGAACTCCAGATGCGTCACCAGCACGCGCAGCGCGCCGCCCGGCGTGTCGAGCACGGCTTCGAGCGCGACACGCTGCATCGACGGCGAGCCCGGATCGGCCGGCCATGGCAGCGCATGACGAAAGACCTGCGCGACGCTCAGGCGTGTCGCGAGCGCATTGCCGAACTGACGCCGCGGCGCGTGCTGCGCGTTGCCGGGTGCGGGCAAGTCGGCGCCAATCGCACCAATCACCGTATAGCCCGGCAGCAGTGCTTCGAGTTCGGCGAACTGGTCGTCGCCGGGACCGCCGGGCAACGCGTGAAACCCGCGCGTGATCTCCTGAAGGCACAGCACGTCGAAGTCGGCGAGGCGCTGTGCCTCGCGCACCGTGCGCGCCAGATCGACGACGCCTGAGGCGTCGCGTCCCCACTGCACATTCCAGCTCACCAGTTTCATTCGTCCGCTCCTTGCATGACGCGGCGGCGTTCGTCGCGCGTCTACCCTAGCCTGGATTTTTGCCGTGTGTTGTTTTACAAATTTATTGCAACGATTGATGATGAGGATCGGGGTTTGCCCTTGTAAACACTGATTTGACGATGCTCCTCATGGTTTGGTGGCTCTCGATAGCTTGACAATCTCATTGTTGTATTACAAAAATGCCGTGCTTCACGATGTTGCCATACAGGTTCGCTACGAGCCTGACTTTCCGGCAATAGAGAAGCCGGATGCAAGCGGAACAACAACTTCAAACATGGAGACAGCGTCAAATGGCAAAGCAGATCACGCAGGGCAACCCCAAGGCGGAGGGTGGGCCGGCCTCGCCCAAGCGCCGCACATTCATGGCGTTCGCGGGCGCGTCGGCCGGCGCGACGATGCTCGCCGCGTTGCCCGGCTGCGGTGGCGGTAGCGGCAGCAGCGGCGCGTCCGCGAGCACCGGCACCGGCGGCGCGGTTGCGAACGACCCGATCTGGGGCACTTCGGGCGCGGCTACGCGCATCATCTCGTCGCTTTCGAGCCTCACCCAGTCGATGTTTCGTGCGGCCGATTTCAACGCGGCGAGTTTCGGCGCGAAGGCGCTCACGACCCAGGTGCAGGCGAGCGTCAACCCGTACACCCAGCCGTTCAGCCCCGGCGCGGACCAGATGGTGAACGGCTCGCTCACGGGCACGGCCTACGACTCCTGTTCGGCGTTCAACCTCGCCATCGAGACGGCGAACCTCGCGGGCGGCGGCCGCGTGGTCGTGCCGGCCGGCAACTGGTATTGCGGCGGTCCGATCGTGCTGCTCTCGAATGTGAACTTCCATCTGAGCGCGGGCTGCACGATCTACTTCAGCCCGAACCCGGCCGATTACGCAAAGAGCGGCCCGGTCGATTGCGGCGCGAACGGCAAGCTCTACTACACGCGCTGGCAGGGCAACGACTGCCTGAACTTCGGCTCGCCCGTATACGCCTACAAGCAAACCAATATTGCCATCACGGGCGAGGGCGAGACCTCGATCCTCAACGGCCAGGCCATGACGCCGTTCAGCGGCAGCGGCAGCGCGTCCACCTGCTGGTGGACCTACAAAGGCTCGAACGGGCAATACGGCTGCGTGAACTCGAGCACGCCTTCGCAGGCCTACGCCAACCCGAACAACGCGGCGCTCACGAGCACCAACGCAACCTTGCTCGCGCTCATCACCGGCTCGACGAAAGCGCCCTGGAATCAGGATCAGAACTATCTGCCCGCGTTGTCGCAGCTCGGCGTGCCGGTGGCGCAGCGCATCTTCGGCGTCGGCCATTACCTGCGGCCTTGCATGGTGGAATTCGTCGGCTGCACCAACGTGCTCATGGAGAGCTACCACACGCAGAACACGCCGTTCTGGCAGAACCACCCGACCGATTGTGCCAACGTCGTGATCCGCGGCGTGTTCGCGGACAGCATCGGGCCGAACAACGACGGCTTCGACCCGGAAGCCTGCACGAACGTGCTGTGCGACAGCGTGACCTTCAACACGGGCGACGACTGTATCGCGATCAAATCGGGCAAGGCGCTCGACACCGAATTCGGCCCCGCGCAGGACCACGTGATCCAGAACTGCACGATGAACAGCGGTCACGGCGGCATCACGCTCGGCAGCGAGATGAGCGCGGGCGTGCAGCGCATCTACGCGCGCAAGCTCAACATGCTCAACCAGAACTGGCAGACCAATCCGCTCAACATCGCCATCCGCATCAAGACGAACATGAGTCGCGGCGGCTTCGTGAAGGACGTCTATATCGATTCGGTCGATCTGCCCAACGGCGTGAATCTCACGGGCAGCGGCTACGGCACCAGCAACATGCTGACGGGCAGCCCGATCAACGCTTCGGTGCCGCTTGGCGTGACGTCGACGGCGGGCTCGAATCCGTCGGCGTCGCAGGGCGGCCTGATCACCTTCGACTGCGACTATTCGCCAGCCGGCGACGCCGTGCGCATCAGCCCGCCTGTTGTCCAGAACGTGAACATTTCCAACGTGAACGCGAGCAACGTGACGCTCAACGGCAACACGGCGTCGTGCTTTCAGGCCATCGTCGCGCAGGGGCCGGTCGCTTCGGACTACAACGGAGCCTCTCCGGCGCCGACAGTCTCGCCGATCACGGGGGTGACCATCTCGAACTGCAACCTCGGCACGCCGGTGTGCACCGGCACGGCTTCGGCCACCACGCCGGGGCCGATCTACGTGAACAACGTCAATGCGATCGCGCTGAGCAACGTGGTGATCGCCGGGACGACCTACAACACGTCGCTCACAGGCTGAAGCGTCGCACGGACCTTCGCGGTGAGGGCCCTGTGAGGCAGGCGGCGGGTAGCGTTCGGCGCTATCCGCCGTTTTTGCGTTAGATGCGGCGGCCCTGGCACGCCGCGCGCGCGGTGCCCGCCACCAGGTGATTGCGGTCGAAGTACACCGCGAACGGCACGTTGCGGGAACTGTCGAGGTCGTACTTGCCGAGGTCGTACTGGAAGCAGTCGAGACCGTTGGTCTGATAGCCGCGATCGGGCGGCCCGATGCGTTTGTAGACGTCGCCCTGCGTCATGCCGGGGTGGATGGAGGCGATGACCTGATCGGGTTTGATGGTCGGGGCGCATGCCGCGAGGCCCGCAAGCGTCGCGGCCACGAGCGCACAAAGAGATAGCTTGCTCACTTCGATTCCGTAGGTGAATGAGATTGTTATCGTTCCGGCCGCCGGTGGGGCGATCTATGGGACGATTCTGAAAGCGCGTCAATCTGAACGCGTCTAATCGAGCAGGACGCGCAGGCCGAAAAGCAGCAGGGCGAGCAGCGCGACGGGAACCGCGAGGCCGACGAAGCCGAGCAGCAACAGGCGATGCGATGTGGCGTGCTTCGAAACGAGCGGCTCGGCGACGGTGGCCGCGCCAAGCGCGAGCAGCAAAAGTGCGAATGTTTGCAGGTAGAGGACGGCGGACATGTTGACGATTCCTTCGCGTGGCTCGAAGGTGTCACGCGGCAGGAACCATCGTAGAGACGCGGTTCGGCACGGACGATCGGAGGAGTTCGAAAACGAGACGCAAGCGCGCAATGCGCGTGGAACACGCGGAGCAACGACGGCGCGTCGGCGGCGAGGGCGGCGACATCGTCTACAATCTCGCCTTCGCCCAATATTCATCCATCGTCTGTCAGGAATCCGCTGGTGTCTCAAGCTGCCCCCGACCCTCAAACCGCGCCCGTTGAGGCCGACCCCGTTCACGCCGGGGCCGTGCCGTCCGCGCCCGCGAAAAAGCGCAGCAAGCGCGAGCGTCGCGCCGAAAAGCGCGCCGCCATCGAAGCCTCTGTCGCTCATGCCCCCATTCTCGAGATCGAATCGCTCGACATGGACGCGCGCGGCGTTGGCCGTACCGTCACCGAGACGGGCGAGCCCGGCAAGGTGATCTTCGTCGAGGGCGCGCTGCCCGGCGAGCGCGTGACTTACCTCAGCTACCGCAAGAAGCCGACTTTCGAGCAGGCGCAGGTGGTGAGCGTGCTGCGCGAGAGCGCGATCCGCACCAAGCCGCAGTGCGCGTTTTTCGGCACCTGCGGCGGCTGCTCGATGCAGCACCTCGACGTGCGCGCGCAGATCGCCGTCAAGCAGCGTGTGCTGGAGGACAACCTCACGCACCTCTCGAAGGTGCGCGCGGAGACGATGTTCCGGCCGATCCACGGGCCGTCGTGGGGCTACCGCTATCGCGCGCGCCTCACGGTGCGCGACGTGCCGAAGAAGGGCGGCGTGCTGGTCGGCTTCCACGAGAAGAAGAGCAGCTACGTGGCCGACATGACGAGCTGCGAAGTGCTGCCGCCGAACGTGTCGGCGATGCTCGTGCCGCTGCGGCACCTTGTGGCCGCGCTGTCGATTCGCGATCGCATGCCGCAGATCGAGCTTGCGGTCGGCTCCAGCGTGACGGCGCTCGTGCTGCGTATTCTCGAACCGCTCACGGCCGCCGACGAAGACCTGCTGCGCGCGTTTGCCGACGAGCACAACGTGCAGTTCTGGCTACAGCCGAAAGGCCCGGACACGGTGTTCCCGTTCTATCCGCTGGACAAGGAACTCGACTACACGCTGCCGGAGTTCGGCATCCGCATGCCGTTCAAGCCGACCGACTTCACGCAGGTCAATCACCAGATCAACCGCGTGCTGGTCGGCCGGGCGCTGCGCCTGCTCGCGCCTGAGCCGGGCGATCGCGTGCTCGACCTGTTCTGCGGCATCGGCAACTTCACGCTGCCGCTCGCGCGTCTCGCGCGCGAAGTGGTGGGTATCGAGGGCAGCGACACGCTGACCGCCCGGGCGCTCGAAAATGCGCGCGCCAACGGCGTGGACGGCCATACGTCGTTCGCGTGCCGCAACCTGTTCGAAGTCACCGCCGACGACATGCGCGCGCTCGGTCACTTCGACAAGTTCCTGGTCGACCCGCCGCGCGAAGGCGCGTTCGCCGTTTCGCAGGCGCTCGCGGAAATCGCGCAGAGCGGCAATGGGCCGCTGCCCAAGCGCATCGTCTACGTGTCGTGCAGCCCGGCGACGCTGGCGCGCGATGCGGGCGTTCTCGTGAACGAGGCCGGCTACCGGCTCAAGGGTGCGGGCGTCGTCAACATGTTCCCGCACACGTCGCACGTGGAGTCGATCGCGTTGTTCGAACGCGACTGAGATCCCGCGCGCAGCGCAGGCGCTCCATGCCTGCGCTGCCGATGAGGCAAAAAAAACGCCACGGAATGTCCGTGGCGTTTTGCTTTTCAGCGTGCTTCAGCGTGAGCCGGCGGCGATCACCAGATCTGCCACCACGACTTGTTTTCCTTGCCGGGACGGGCGTGGCCGGTGATGTACGGGCTGTCCGGGAAGGTCGCGGCGAGCACGCGGCGCGTGTCTTCGGCGAGCTGCGGCTGATCGAGCTTCTGATACGACAGGATCATGATGTGCAGGGCGTCTTCAATGGCCGGCGCGCTCTTGTAGTCCTGAATGGCGAGCTGCGCGCGGTTGATGGCCGCCACATAGGCGCCGCGGCGATAGTAGTAGTCGGCCGCGTGCACTTCGTGCGAGGCGAGCGCGTTCACGATGTAGCGCATGCGCTGCGCGGCGTCCGGCGCGTACTTGCTTTGCGGATACTTGCTGACCACGGTGTTGAACGCGTCATACGACTCGCGCAGCGACTTCGGGTCGCGCTCGCTCATGTCCTGGCCCGAGAAGCGGCCAAAGAGACCCAGGTCGTCGTTGAAGTGGATCATGCCCTTGAGATAGTACGCGTAGGCGATGTCCGGGTGATCCGGGTGCAGCTGGATGAAGCGGTTGATCGCCTGGTCGGCGGCGTCGTTCTCGTTGTCCTTCCAGTTACAGTAGGCAACATTGATCTGAGCCTGCTGGGCGAAATGGCCGAACGGGTCGCGGCCCTGGAGTGCTTCGAAGTACTTCGCGCACTTGCCCCAGTCGCCACCGGAGAGCGCGTCCTGAGCCTCCGTATATAATTTGTTGTTGTTCCATGCCGCCGTTTCGTCGGTCTTTTCCGGCAAGCCGTGGCAGGCCGCGACCACAGCGAGCGCCGCGCCGCACACGGCAAGGCGAACGATGTTGCCGATCTTGCCGAGCGTTTGTGCTCGCGCCGCGCGCATTGCGTTTCGGGCCACTGCTTGTTTGGCCAGTTTCGTAATCGTGTTCAAGGCTCGCATTTATCCAGTCCAGCTTCAGGTCCACAGGTGACCCAGACTCAATGACCCGTTCAGTTATTCCGGGGGCCGGCGCTCCCGGCGCCCAAAACAGCACCAGCGATTATAGCCTGGGCGATGCGCCCGATGACGCAGCCTCCAGTGAGGCTTTCGATGACGACCTCAACGGCGAGGCCGCCGCGCCGCTCGCGGGCGGCGCCCCGCGTACGCGCCGGGACGAAGCCCCGCGCTTCGTTCAGGTGCCCGATGAGCTTGCCGGCGACCGCCTCGACAAGGTGCTCGCGAAAGTGTTTCCGGAGTTTTCACGCAGCCGCCTCCAGGGCTGGATCGAGGAGCAGCGCGTGCGCGTGGACGGCAAGCCCGCCAAGGTGCGCCAGCCGGTGCCGCTCGGCGCGACCATCGAACTCGTGCCCGATCTCCTGCCCGAGCAGCTCGCCTTCACGCCCGAGCCGGTGCCGCTCGACGTCATCTACGAGGACGACGCCATCGTCGTCATCAACAAGCCCGCGGGGCTCGTCGTGCATCCGGCCGCCGGCAACTGGAGCGGCACGCTCCTGAACGGCCTTCTGCATCGCTACGGCGAAGCGGCGGCGGGCCTGCCGCGCGCGGGCATCGTCCATCGTCTGGACAAGGAAACTTCGGGGCTGATGGTCGTCGCGCGCACGCTCGAGGCGCAAACCGACCTCGTGCGCCAGTTGCAGGCGCGCACCGTGAAGCGCCGCTATCTCGCGCTCGTCTGGGGCAGCATGGCCGACAAAGGCACGATCGACGCGCCCATTGGCCGCGATCCGCGTGATCGCACGCGCATGGCGGTGGTCAAGGGTGCGGCGGGCAAGCCCGCGCGCACGCACTTCCGGCGTATCGACAAGACGCTCTGGCACAACCAGCCCGTGAGCGCGATTCATTGCGACCTGGAAACGGGCCGCACGCACCAGATCCGCGTGCATTGCGCGCACATCGGCCATCCGTTGCTGGGCGATCCGGTGTACGGCCACGCGCGCGGCAAGCGCTCGGTGGCGGCGCTGCCCGACGGTTTCGCGCGCCAGGCGCTGCACGCGTGGCGTCTCGGCCTCGTGCATCCGGTGACGGGCCGCGCGATGCAATGGCGCGCCGACGCGCCGGACGACATGGACGCGCTGATCGAGGCGCTCGGCTTCGGCAGCGAGGAAGACGAGGACGAACATGGCTTCGATGACGAAATGTTCGACAGCGCCTACACCGACGAAGGCTACGTGATCGGCAGCGACGAAGACGATTACGACGACGACGATGAAGACGACGAAGACAGCGACGACGATCGGCACGACGAGGACAAGCCCGCATGACGACCTGCCCGGAACTGACTTCCGCCGATTTGCTGTTCCCCGACTGGCAGGTTTCGCCGCGCGTGCGCGCGCTCGTGACGACGCGCAACGGCGGCGTGAGCGCGCCGCCGTTCGGGCGCTGGGAGGGCGCGCAGGGTAGCGAGGGCGTCGAGTTGCCCGGCGGCCTGAACCTCGGCCGCGGCTCCGGCGACGATCTCGACGATGTCGAGGCGAACCGCGCGCGCCTGCTCGCTCATGCGGGCGTGCCCGCGGCGTGGCTCAAGCAGATCCACGGGCCTGTCGTGGTGGACGCCGCCGAAGCGCTCGCCGCCGCGCGTGCGGGTGCGCCGCTCGAAGCCGACGCCAGTGTGACCGCCGAGCCCGGCATTGCCTGCACGGTGATGGTGGCCGACTGCATGCCCGTCCTGCTGTGCGATGGCGAGGGCCGCGCCGTGGGCGCCGCGCACGCGGGCTGGCGCGGGTTGGCAGCGGGCGTGATCGAGCGCACCGCGCAACGCGTGGCGGCGCTCGCCGGTGGCACGAGCGCCGACCTGCATGCGTACCTCGGGCCGGCGATCGGGCCCACGGCCTTCGAAGTCGGCGCAGACGTGCGTGACGCGTTCATGACCCACGCGGAGAGTGTCGACGCGGCACAACGTGACGCACATCGCGCGGCGACCGAAGCCGCCTTCGTGGCGCGCCCCGAGGCCGCCGGCAAGTACCTTGCCGACCTCGTCGCCCTGGCGCGATTGCGCCTGGACGCGCTGGGCGTGCGCCATGTGAGCGGCGGCGACCAGTGCACGGTCACGCTGCGCGAGCGCTTTTACTCCTACCGGCGCGATCGCGTCACGGGCCGCATGGCCGCGCTGATCTGGCTCGAACCCTGACAGGATGTTCGCCATGCGTCGCTGCCTTTCGTGGGGCGGCGACGCCCGTCGCTGCGCGCATTTATGTTGCGCTGCATCTAATCTCGCAATTGGCACGGCGCCATGCCTGCCGCATGCCTTCGCCAACCCGTTCATTGCACTGCAAGCGCTTGCCGTCACGACGGATTTTTGTGCGCCGGACCGCATACCGATCTCATCCCCGAGTTAAACATCTGATTACATCGGGAAAACGATAATTAAAAAAATATCGCAGTGCGGCAAAATCGGGCACAAGCATTGACACGCTTTGCAATGGGGAGCAAGAATGTCCCTCACCCACGGGACAGGTCGTGACGAGCGCCGCAACAGCGCCCGTGTGCGTACCACCTGCCTCTCAACCAGTCCACCAGGACACATCGGTCAAAAGCAGGCATGACGGCATCTCAACGTTCCAAGACTGCCCCGGGCACGGGCGCTTCAACTGATGGTGCAACGCGCTTCAATCAGCCTTTCGCTCCCGACGCAGCCGGCATGCAGCAATATCTCGACGCGTGGACGAACGCCTGGAAGAGCGCCTTGAATGCTGCGCAGCAATCGGGCGGCGCCGCGCAGCAAGCGCCTCTCGCGGGCCTCGCCGGCAATTGGTGGCCACCGGGTGGCAACGGCGCGCCGGGCAACCCCTTCGCCGCATCCAATCCGTTTGCCGGGACCAATCCCTTTGCCGCAGGCAATCCTTTCTCGGCAGGCAATCCTTTCGCCGCGGGCAGTCCTTTCGGCGCGGGCAGTCCTTTCGGCGCAGGCGGTCCTTTCGGCGCAGGCGGTCCTTTCGGCACAGCGAACCCCTTCGGCGGCGCGAACCCGTTCGAGGGCTTCAAGCTTCCCACGGCATCGATCGAACCCACGCGCTTGCAGCATCTGCAAGCGGAGTATTCGCGCGACGCGCTGGACTTGCTGCGCCAGGCCACCGACGCCACGCCGAAGGCGCCCGAGCTCAAGGACCGGCGCTTCAGCTCCGACGCCTGGAAAGCGACGCCCGCGTATGCCTTCACGGCCGCGTGGTATCTGCTCAACGCGCGCTATCTGCATGAGCTCGTCGACGCGATCGACACCGATGTGAAAACGCGCGAACGCATTCGTTTCGCCGTGCAGCAGTGGACGGCGGCGGCTTCGCCGAGCAACTTCCTCGCGCTCAATCCCGACGCGCAGAACGCCTTGCTCGAAACCCACGGCGAGAGCCTGCGCCAGGGGGTGATGAACCTGCTGGGCGACATGTCGCGCGGGAAGATTTCGCAGACCGACGAATCGCGCTTCGTGGTGGGCCGCAATCTCGCCACGACTGAAGGCTCGGTTGTGTTCGAGAACGCACTCTTCCAGTTGATCCAGTACAAGCCGACCACGGCCACCGTGCGCGAGCGGCCGCTGTTGATCGTGCCGCCGTGCATCAACAAGTATTACATCCTCGATCTGCAACCCGAGAACTCGCTCGTTGCCTACGCGCTGGAGCAGGGGCAGCAGGTGTTCCTCGTCTCGTGGCACAACGGCGACGCGTCGATTACCCATAAGGGCTGGGACGACTACATCGAAGAGGGCGTGCTCACCGCCATCGACACGACGCGCAGCATCAGCGGCCGCGAGCAGATCAACACGCTCGGCTTCTGCGTGGGCGGCACGCTCCTCGCCACGGCGCTGGCCGTTGCGGCGGCACGCGGCGAGCATCCCGCTTCGTCGATGACGCTGCTCACGGCAATGCTCGACTTCGGCGACACGGGCGTGCTCGACGTGTTCGTCGACGAAGCCCACGTGCAGATGCGTGAGCAGACCATCGGCGGCAAGAATGGCGGCACGCCGGGTCTCATGCGCGGCGTGGAGTTCGCGAACACGTTCTCGTTCCTGCGGCCCAACGATCTGGTCTGGAACTACGTCGTCGACAATTACCTGAAGGGCCGCACGCCCGCGCCGTTCGACCTGCTGTTCTGGAACAGCGACTCGACGAGCCTGCCGGGGCCGATGTACGCGTGGTATCTGCGCAATACGTATCTGGAAAACAAGCTGCGCGAGCCTGGTGCGCTCACCGTGTGCGGCGAGGAAGTGGATCTCTCGCGCATCGACGTGCCGACTTTCATCTACGGCTCGCGCGAAGATCACATCGTGCCGTGGCGCACCGCTTACGCTTCGGTGCCGCTGCTTTCGGGGCCGCTGAAATTCGTGCTTGGCGCGTCGGGCCATATCGCGGGTGTGATCAACCCCGCGTCGAAGAACAAGCGCAGCTTCTGGAGCGTCGAGGCCGATGCGAAGCATCTGCCCGAAGAGGCCGACGACTGGTTTGCCGTTGCCGAGGAAAAACCCGGCAGCTGGTGGCCGACCTGGGCCGAATGGCTCGACCAGTTCGGCGGCAAGAAGGTGAAGCCGCGTGCGCAAGCCGGTTCGGCGGAGTTCCCCGAGATCGAGCCGGCGCCGGGGCGCTATGTGCAGCAGCGCGATTGAAATGGATTGACGCGCTTGCTGCGGGAAATGGGTTATCAACTTGACGGGCGGGGCGCATTGCGCGCCATCAAGGCGCCCGAAGGATCTGGAAATGACTGACATTGTGATCGTTTCGGCCGCACGTACGGCGGTAGGCAAATTCGGCGGCTCGCTTGCGAAGGTGGCGGCGCCCGATCTCGGCGCCATCGTGATCAAGGCCGCGCTGGAGCGCGCGGGCGTGAAGCCGGAGCAGGTGAGCGACGTGATCATGGGTCAGGTGCTCACGGCCGCCTCGGGCCAGAACGTGGCGCGCCAGGCGTCGATCAAGGCGGGCCTGCCCACGGCCGTGCCCGCCATGACGATCAACAAGGTGTGCGGCTCGGGTCTCAAGGCGGTGATGCTGGCCGCGAACGCGATCATCGCCGGCGACTCGGAC